>CAZVHI010000092.1:0-3237 GCA_964627205.1 uncultured bacterium | reverse complement strand
GCATCCAGGAGTGGCTGAGCTTCTACTTCAAGAGCCCGCAGGCGGCGGAGGGCTTATATCCCGAGCACGACCTGTTCATCCAGCTCATGAAGCTGAAGAACAACCTGCGGCACCTGCAGGGCGAGGATCTGATCACCCACCTCGGCACCGAGTACTACGACTAGGCCCACAGGCAGGTGAGGAAGACTTCGAACCCCTGGGGCTGCGAGCCCCAGGGGTTTTTCATCGTATCAGGATCAGCTTCAGGCTCGCCTTCGCATTCGCCGTGGCGAGGCGGGCGAAGTAGACGCCCGAACCCGCCTTCCCAGCCTGCGCGTCCAAGCCGTTCCAGATTCTTTCGTGCTCGCCGGCCGGCAGCGGGCCGTCGTGCAGCTTTCTGACGAGCGCTCCTCTTACGTCGATGATGGTCAGTGATACGAGGCCCTCATCCGCCAGCGAGAAGCGGATGTTCGTCCTGGGGTTGAAGGGATTGGGCCAGGCGCCCTCGATCCGGCTCGCCAGGGTCGCCGGGGGCGAGCGTGACGCGCTCGCTGCGCAGGAGCTGCCACATCTCGCCGCTCTCGCGGCCGTGGAGCCGGTACTCGAAATCGCCCCCCGCGCGGAGTCCGGCATCGGTGTCGACCGCCTCGTAGACGCCGGGAGCCGACTCGTGCCAGCCCAGTTCCATGCTTTGGTCCGCGTGGTGACGGCTGAGACGGAAGTCCGCGCCGCTACTCGCGTCGCCCAGCTCCCAGCGCAGGCTGACGCGGCCCGGCTCTGCCAGCACGTCGAAGAGCGACAGCGCAACCGGCGTAGCCTGCGTGTTGTCCAAGATCCACAGCCCGGCGTAGTGGTCGGCGACGTAGACGCGCGTGCCGCCCGGCATCACCCCGTAGGCGTGGTCGGCCGTGTCGTAGTAGCCCGTCTCGAAGGCCGCCTCGGGCGTCGAGATGTCGATGACGCGAAGACCGTCCTCCTCCGCGGCGACGTAGGCGAATCCGTTGTGGATGAAGATCTCCCTCGCGTACTCGAAGTTCGAGATCTGGCCGATGACGTGAAGATCGGTCGGATCGGAGACGTCGATCGTCCGCACTCCCCCCACCCCGTCGGCGTGGAAGGCGTGGATGCCGTCCGGCGCGATGGCCACGTCGCGCGCGTTGCTCGAATCGTAGTGCCCCACCTGCTCGGGCGCAGCCGGATTGGAGACGTCGATGATGTAAAACCCCGGCGGACCGGCGGCGAGATAGGCGTAGGGATGGCGGACATCCAATCCGACCGTGGTGGAGAGTGGGGTGATTCCCCCGACCTCGAAGGGTGCCGCGGGATTGCTGACATCCACGATGCGCAGTCCTCGGCTGTTCGTCGCGAGGTAGGCGAAATCGCCGTGGAGCCGGCAGTCCCAGACTCCGCCGCTCCCCACGTCGTAGTGGCCCACCTCGAAGGGCGCCGCGGGATTCGAGACGTCGGCGATGAGCAGACCGCCATAATCGTTGCTGATGTAGGCCAGGGTGTCCCGCAGGGCGATGCCGATGGGGTATCCCTCCGTTGCCATGAGGCCGATCGGCGCCGGCTGGACGGGATCGGAGACGTCCAGGATACGCAGGCCGTCATCCTGATCCGCCAGATAGAGATGATCGCCCGCGATGGCGACGTCGCTCGCCGTGCCAGCCGTCTCGAAATTGCCGAGAGCGGACGGAGCATCCGGATTGGAGACATCGACGGCCCGGACGCCGCGATTGTTGCAGGCCACGTAGGCGACGCCCTCGCTCGCGGCGGCGTTGTAGGAAAGGCCCGGAATATCGATGTACCCTCGCGCGACGATGTCGTCCGGATTGCCGACGTCGACGACATGAAGACCCGCCGCACCGGTCCCGGGAACGAACACGGCGAAGTAGGCGAATCCGCCATCGAGCGCGAGCCCGAAGCACGTCACGAAGAGTTCGGAATGCCGATCGCGTTCGATGGGCGAGCCGGGCGTCGCGAAGTCGACCACCGTGAGATGCGCGATGTTGGAGCCGATCGCGGTGACATAGACGAGACTGCCGTCGGTTCGGATCTTCTGTGGGTCACCGTGAACGTCGGCGGAGGCTCCCTGCAGCGGCGCCGCGGGATTGGAGACATCGATGGCGCAGATGTCATACCAGTGTCCGGACCAGTAGCCCCCGATGAAGGCAAGGTCGCCCTCGACGGCGACATGGTAGGTGAACATGATGTCGATGGAACTGACCTCGAAGGGCGCTACCGGATTGGAGATGTCGACGATGCGTAGGCCAGCGTCCGAATCAGCGACGTAGGCGTAGTTCCCCTGCACGTCTACCCCGGTCACAGCGTCGCTGGCCGGAGAAGAACCCACTTCGAAGGGCGCCGCGGGGTTGGGGATGTCCAAGATGCGCAGGCCGTCGTAATGGTTCGCGACGTAGGCATAGTCGCCCTGCAGGGCGATGCCGCGGATGTAACTGGGTAGCACGACGGAGCCGAGCGGGACGGGCGCGCCGGGATCGCCGAAGTCGATTATGCGGAAGATGGCGCCGTCGCCCGCGTAGACGGTGCTTCCCGAGACTGCGACGTCGAAGCAGGGTCCGCTGGCCCAGCGGCCGAGCAGGTCGACATTGAGGTTATCGCCGGTCGCCGCGAGCGCTGTGCCGCCCAGAGCGAAACCCGCGATAAGAGCGGCTGACAGGATCCGGATCGCGCGCATGACGAGCCTCCTTTCTAGAATCATCATTGATACAGGAATCTCGACGTCAACGCAAAGCGCCGGGACCGGCGCCGGCACCGGCTCGCGGTAAAGCGTAGTATTCAGGGCCCGTAGGGCCACTCCTGCAAGGAGCGAAGGAAACCGTGGTCGGGGAAGACATGCGCGTTCGAAAGCGCTATCCTGGGGATTCTCTCGTCGGCAGGAGCAGGCATGACCCAGGCGCCACGTTTCAGCGAGCTTCCCCTACCCCCATATCGTTTCGTGCGCGGGGAGACGCCGCACCCCACGCAGGATCCCGAGGGACACTTCCAGAACAAGACGCCCTTCCGCTGCCCCGAACTCGACGCCACGAACTGGCGGCAGTGCCGGGGCTTCCTCTTCGCGCTGGACCTCTTCAATCATCGCTACTGGTGGGAATGCCACGAGGTACTCGAGGATCTCTGGCACGAGCTGGACCACACCACGCCGACTGCGCAGTTCCTGCAAGCCTTCATCCAGTGCACCATCTGGAATTCCCCCAGTTTCGTAGACACCTAGGGGCTCTGGCTTGAGAGGCGTTC
>CAZVHI010000091.1:0-3364 GCA_964627205.1 uncultured bacterium | reverse complement strand
AGTGTCCATTAGATTAGAGCTTCATCGTGTCCGGACGTTGCTGGCAGGAAACAGATGTCGATTTCGCCGAGCCAGGTGGGAGTGTGGAGACCGATGCTGAACCCGATGGCGAGACCCGGATCGTACAGATCCCTCGTCGGCCTCGAAGCGAACGCGCCCGATTCTCCGAAGCCGGAAACACTGCCGACAGGCACACCCCACGCTGCTGACATCAGGTAGTGCATGCCAATTTCGCCGTAGCGCATGGGGAGTCGTCCAGGTTCGAGCGAGATGCCACGCAGGAACGAATCCCTCTCCTGGCCGAGGGCCGTTTCCGGTCGGCCCGGTTCTCGCCTTTCGGAGTACTCGACCCTGACGATCAGGTTCGGGATGTCCGGGTGGATGAAGGAATAGCCATGCGCGTCGAGCAGCATGTACTCGCCTTTGGCGAGAGACGGTACGCCATGGTCCTCGACCCGCCAGTGGTAACGGACGCAATGCGTGCCGTAGGTGTCGTCCAGCGCCCACTCGTCCTGGAGACTCCGGTAGCGTCTCGAGTCCGCGCTCTCTTCGAACTCTCGCTTCGTCTGCGCGAGGAAGAGCTCGGGGCTATAGAAGTTCGACCTGTCCTCACGCCCAAACACGAAGGCGGCCTGGGAGTGCGTCAACGGGTCGAGACCCTTGGCGAACGCAACCCCCGTCTCGTTGTTGCCGAGGACATGCCAGCCGTCTCCACCGGGCGGGAGCAGCGAATAGCCCGTGAAGGCCATCGGAACCGTCGGGTCCTCGACAGGAACCGCTCGTGTGCCCATGAGCGAACAGGAAGAGAGGAGAACGCAAGCGGCGACGAGAAGCAACTGGATCAGAGCGCGCATCATCATACCCCCAAGTCGAGTCCCCTGGATGCCTGGCGGAAAACCAGGCAGTCATCCATATCAGATATTCCCCGACGACAGGCGGCGAGTCAAGCAAGCTGGGAATTCAAACGGAACAAGGCGATCTTCATGCGCTGAGTGCTCACCCTCATAGTTCCAGCCAGTTGATCGCGGTGTGCAAGAGCCCTGGAGCAACGATGCTCCGAGTGCGCAGCATGACGTATCCCAGAAACAGACTGATGGGGACGAGCGAGGCGGAACTGACGAGCGCCTCCCCGCCGGTCATCCTCAGCACGAGCACTCGATGTCCGACGTGCGCCATCGCCATGAGAACGGACGCTAGAACCCAGCCCTGATAGTGACCGAGCCAACGGATCAGACGCGTCTGCAGGTACCCACGATACGCGAACTCCTCCGCGAAGCCGACAACTGTGAACTGAAGCAGGGCCCAGACGCTGGTGGCGCGAGACAGGGTGGTCGCGTCGCAACGCCGCGAGACGAGGAAGCACCAGAGCACGAACACAGAAGCAAGGACAACGCTCACCACCAACGAACGGCCGAGGTTGTAGGCGGATACTCCCGCAGATGCGGGGGACTCTCCCCGGCGGTGCATGATGAAGAGAATGGGAGCTACTACGACGAGAGCGAGGAGCAATTGGCCCACGAAATCGCCCGAGCCCGCAGGCGCAACTTCGGGAGGCTTGTCGGAGTCGATCGGGGCGTCCCCCATGAACGCATAGAAGAGCGCGACCACGAGCAGCCACCCGGCGCCGATCGCGAGGAGGGCCCAAAGCGCGCTTACGCGCGGCTTGGGGATGGCGACGGGTCCGTGTCGGAAACGAAGAAAGTGGACGAGGAGCGCCAGGAGCACCCCCAGGGCGAGGAGGGCCGCGCACTGCACAAGGAAATCCGCGAGGGAGTTGACTTCGATCATCCGTTACTCGGCGTCGTTTGCCCTATCGCCATCACCTGTGATCCTGCGATCGTGTCGTAGGGCGTCCTGCGGTCTCGGCGCACTAGAAGCGTCAAGACATAGACTGCGATGAGCGCCCACACCAGGATCAGGCCCAGGACTACCCAGAGCGGAGGTTCCTGGGGATCGATGGGCCAGCCGGGGATGTGGATCAGGCACGTGTGCGCTAGCTGCCACGGGAGGAACTTGAACACCGAACGCACGAGCGCCCGGCCGCGGCCGAGACGACTCCCGCCGATACGCGCGACTCGCAGGCGCAGGCGACGTTTCCCCCAGGTCGCCCCGTGTGCCGAGCCCTCCAGAAGCGTGAAGTAGAGGATGACCGGCAACACGGCCGTAGCGAAGGCGACGAGATCCAGCCGCCATGGACTCGACGTCAAGGCCTGCCACTTGCCTCCCAGGGGACCGAAGGTGAGCCATGAACCGGCGGCGCTCAGGACGAGCAAGTAGGCTGCGATCAGCAGGTAGTCGAGGGCGAAGGCCGCGATTCGCTTGCCTACAGTGGCGGTTTCCGCGGGAACTGCCATCAGTAAGTCAGAAGACCTTGTTTTCACAATCATGAAGCAAGACGACTTCTCCCTCTTTGAATTGCTGGTTCATCTGAGCTGTCTCCAGAAACGACATGAAGACACGCTCGATTGGCACCGACTGCCGAAGGAGAACACCCGTACTCGACCGATCCCGGCTGTCAAAGTGGCTCATCGCAACTTCCAGGCTAAACGTCGCGGAGATGAAGCTGTCATTTCCACGAGCCTCCGGCTGCCCCTGGCAAGAAAGACCTCGATAGAGGACCACAGACGGTTGTCCAAGGCGCTCGAACAACTCGCGCACGAAGGCCAGCCTGTGCAGAATATGGTCCGCACGCTGCTGCTTGCTCCACGATCCACCGAAGAGGTCCGGATCCCGAACCTGCTTGCCTTCAAACGGAGCCAGTCCCAACTCGGCGAGCACGATGCGGTGTCCTTTGACGAGTTCTCCGGAGTAGGGGTTGCGAACATATTGCTCGGCAAAAGCAGCCTCGACGTCCCAGAGACCTGCTGCCGTCATGAAGCGCTCGAGATCGCTCCACAGAGCCGGGCTGCCGGTCTGGCCCGAGAAGTCCAGCGGAGCTCCGGATGTCAGGAACACCGACTCACTTTCCAGCCAGGCCCCAACCTCTTTCCGCAGCGAGGCGATGCTGGCTTCCGAGGTCGCTCGACGGCGGGGGTCTGCCGGCATCTCGAGCGGTCGATCCAGGCGGGAGATGATTTCCATGTAAAGCGCGATGTCGGCTTTGCTGGCCTCGGTGCTTCCAGTAGCAAACTGACAGCGGTCCACGCATTCGAGGGGCAGCTCCCAGCTAGCTCCCTTGTCCTCGAAGTCGAGGATCTCGACCACGAAGAAGCCAGACCCATGTTTCACGTCGAGGACGCGTACGGGCGTTCTTCTGGGATCGAGCATGCGGCCTTCATTCCCCGGAACGATGTACTTGAGGTCCCCGGGGTGAAAGGACGTGTCGAGCAGCATGTCGGGATTGAACTGATAGACCATACTAACC
>CAZVHI010000090.1:0-3373 GCA_964627205.1 uncultured bacterium | reverse complement strand
TATACTGAGTCAGAGCTGGAGATATTGAGGGCGCTAGCAGCATATGAATGAACCGAGAGCAGTGAGCGGGCTGCCGGGTCGTGCGACACGGAGACGTGCCGATCGTGACCTACGTCGAGCACGAGACGACGCTTAACCCTAGAGCGCCCCCGGTCTCATCGATTACCGTTACTTTCAGCGAGTGAAGCGGGCAAGGTGTCGGCGAAGTGCAGGACTCTCTGCATCTTGGGCCATGTGTGATGTCGTGCCGCTTCACTCAGGGCGATGACTCGCCGCTCCGCTGCCGGGACAGCCGAAAGTAGCCGCTTTCATGCCGATCCGACTCCTCAAGAAGAGGAGCGAGGTCCGTGGCCTCGATGACGGGATCATGCTCGCTCCAGTACAGACGCCGCCGGTCCAGAGAGAAGACGTTTCCTTCCAGCTTCGAGCTGCACTCATAGCGGTAGCTCTGCTCCATAACAACGAACGCATCCGTAGAGGTAAAGGCGAGGTGATCGGGGACCGAGAGTCGCCAGTGCTCTGCGATCACGGGGAAGCGAGAGGGGTCGTCGTTCGCGCCGGCCCCGAAGCAGTTGCCGTGATCGACTAGGCATCCACCGAGTTTCTTGGGCAGGAACAGGTCATCGTCCGTTTGCGGGAGCCTTGACTGGCTCGAGACGGAGAGTTCGAGGTTCAGGTCTCCCGACGCCTCGTCGTGGGAGATCCATTCGACCTGCTCGATGTCCAGGTTGAAGCCGTTCGTGATCGCGGCCGTACCGAGAACACGCAGCATGTCGTCGTCCTGGTACTCTTCCCGCAGCCCCCGCATTCTGACGGCCTGATTGCCGGTGAAACGGTAGTGATATGTCAGCGTCAGCTCGGAGTCTGCGGAGACGGCTCCCTCGACTCGAAGCGTGATGGCCCCGGGATCATAGGCCGTTCGGGGAATTTCGACCAAGTCGACGGCCCGCTCCGTCAGCAGCAGGACGGGAGACGAGGCGTCGGACGGCGGAACCAGCCCGGCCGGACAGTGATCCACCGTCCCGTCCAGGAAGATCCCGTCCGGCCCGACGTCCGCCCAGGCGATGAAGTGGTTGAACTGGGTGATGTTCGGAATCCCGGCCGCAAGACCGTCCACGGAACCCGTGCGGACGAGTACGGGATGGGCGTCGATGCCGCAGGCCCGTATCAGCGAGATCAACAGCGTGGACAGGCCCTTACAGTCGCCATGACCCGAATCCAGGACGCGTTTCGCGGAAGCGGGGATGATGCCGTCCATCCCCCGGTAGAGGCCCAGATATCGGCACCGCCGTTGAACTTCTGCGTAGATGCGATCGATCTTCTCGTGCGGGTCGTCGACTCCGGCGGTCAGGGAGTCCGCCAACGCCTGGATTTCGCGGTTCGCCTCGAACACGCCGTCGATGCGGCGGAGGTAGGCGCGGCCCACTTCGGCCCAGCTGCCGCCGGCCGACATGCACGGCTCGTCTCGAGAGAATGTGTCGAGGATGTGCGGCACGACCCTGAACATGCTCGGAGACTCGAGACTCGTGTCCGTGTCGGTTGCGCCCGCCTCCCGATAGGACCACTGGCGCATGGCCGAGCCGGACTTCTCGACATTCCGATAGCGCACGTATCGATCGGGGTTCGCCGTGCTGTCGGCGTACGCCCAGGTCACGGAGTAGGAAGACGGTACCTTGAGGGAATAAGCCGACGCGAGCGTCGGCAAGCCGAAACGGCCGAGGTCGATGACGGGGAGGCCGTGAACCCCGGTGATCTCGAGCTCTTCGAGAACACGGACTTGGTCGCCGACCCTCACGCCGGGCACCATCGCCTGCGACACCTCCCCGTCGAGAACCACGATTCCGTCGCTGCGAGTAGTCATCGTGGTCCAGACGAGATCGTCTTTACGGAGCTGCGTCACCTTGTCGCCGCGGATGATCTCGATGTCGAGTTTCCTGGTGCGGAACCTCGGCTCGTCGTGGATGACGACCCTCGCGCCGATGTCGAGTCCTTTGCGGTTGAGGATCTGAAAATGCGTCAGCGTCCGCATCCTGCCGCTCAAACCCTGATCCTTTTGGCTGTGGCGGACGTCTACGCCCGTCCATAGCTGCAGGACGACGAGGCCGGCGGAGGGGTGGTGAGAGAGGAAGGAGTCGACCGCTGCATGTGTCGGCCCCTTTGGCGCGTCAAGATCGGCGGCGACGGCGTATCGAGGGGCCGGCGACAGCGCACAAACGACGAGTATGATGAGCATGCGCGCCTTCATCGGGTTGGCGTCTCCTTGGTCAAGACCACCGGACTTGTTTCGAGGTCGATGATTTCCTGGATCTTGTCCTTGAAGGCGGAAATCCTATGGAGGTCGCTGACCGAGTCCAGTATCTCCTCACGTTTTACGCCTCTGTGGTGAAGGCTGTGGTGTCGAAATATGAATCGCTGCAATATGCGCACTCCGGTTTTTGGTTCGGGATGTACTTGATCGCTACCGGTATGAGCCAGGATGATGCTATCGCGATAGCTTCTCAGTATTCAGAGCTAGTAGATGGGAGCGAGCAGGCGACGAATATGGGGGCAGTTGCGTTGCATGTATGGCTAGAGGGTGATACTGGGCAAGCTGCGAGTATACTGGGCGGGCTGATGAGAATGGCTTAGGGTTCATGGTTGCTGTTGGTGTGGGGCTGCCTAAGGGAGGCATCTAGTGGGGCTGACGGATATTATCCCTGGCATGACTGGTCTGAAGGTTGCCGGAGGGGCGGTTGCAGGGGCGACTGTTGCCGGGAGTGCGATATATGGTGTAGAGAAACTGAAGCGCAGGGGAGTTGAAAAGCGGCTGGGTAGTGTCGATAAGCAAAGGCAGAAGCGTGCGATCAATCGCGTGGCGGTTCTGAAGCACGTGGCTTGGTGCGACGACATGCTCGCTGATTCAGAGCGCTTATTCCTGTACGACTTCATCCTGGCATCTCCCGATCTTCAGGCAGATATCAAAATCCAGCTAATGCTGGAAATGGATATGAAGCCAGCTTGCGGACGCTTCTTCGCGTTTCTCCCCAGGTCGTACAAGAAGAAAGACTTCGTCGCGTCTCAGGAGGAGGCTGATGGATTTGTTCAGCAGTTAGTGAGAATGGCTGAAATCGACGGTTTCTATGACTCGCGAGAGGAGGGTATCATCAAGCGGGTGATGGGTGCGTGTGGAGTGGGCGAATAGAGCCGCAACAGTGATGCCGGGGGATATGAGATCGTTTTTGGGGCGGTCTCTTTCTTTTAGTGGGAAGGAGTCTGGATTCAGGCTGCCCGTGAAGGGAAGCGAGAATTGGCGAGTAGCGCAGAGAGTGACGGCTTGGCTCATCGACGGCCCCGTCGGCGTCACCTCGCGCAGCGGCACTCTCACCTACGAAAT
>CAZVHI010000089.1:0-3918 GCA_964627205.1 uncultured bacterium | reverse complement strand
GAGTGTCCATTAGATTAGAGCTTCATCGTGTCCGGACGTTGCTGGCAGGAAACACAGTTCGCGAGCACGAGCCTGGGCCTGATCCCCGAGGGTGCGACTCTCAAGGCATACCGCACAATGCTCTTCGAGAAGGACTTCCTCGTCTGGCTTGCCAACAGCCTCATCGTGTCGCTGGCCACGACGATTATCGGCGTCGCCCTGGCCAGCACCGCCGGCTACGCCTTCAGCCGCCTCCGTTTCCCGGGGCGCGGCACCGCCATGCTGATGTTCCTCGTCAGCCAGATGTTCCCCGCCACCATGCTGATCCTTCCACTCTTCATCATGATGCGCAAGCTCGGGCTGCTAGACAGCTTCGCCGGGGTGATCATCGCCTATGTGGTGACCGCGCTGCCGTTTTGCGTCTGGACCATGAAGGGCTACTACGACACGATCCCCATCGAGCTCGAGGAGGCCGCGCGCATCGACGGCTGCGGCGACCTGGCCACCTTCGGCCGTGTCACGTTGCCGCTGGCGAGCCCGGCGCTGGCCATCACTGGGCTCTTCTCCTTCATGACGGGTTGGAGCGAGTTCATGGTGGCGCGGGTGGTGATCAACTCGAAGAGGCTCTTCACCCTGCCGCTGGGGCTCGAGAACCTCACCGGCACCTTCTCCACCGAATGGGCGAACTACGCCGCGGGCAGCTTCCTGGTCTGCGTGCCGGTGGTGATTCTCTTCGTGATCCTGTCGAGGTTCCTGGTGGGGGGGCTCACGCTCGGCGGCGTGAAGGGCTAACGCAGGAGCACGACGCGCTCGGCCGTGCCGCCGCCCGATTCGCCCGCGGCGCGGACCAGGTAGACGCCCGAGGGTAGCGCCTCGCCACGATCGTCCCGCCCGTCCCAGATCACGCTTCCCTCGCCGCCCGGATCCAGGCTGCGCAGGCGCCTACCCCGCACGTCGAAGATCTCCAGGGCCGTGGCCGGCGCGCCGTCGGGACGCAGGAAGCGGATCGCCGTGCTCTCGTGGAAGGGATTGGGGTAGGCGCTGATCGCATCGGTGCCCGCGGAGGGCAGGTCGGCCACGCCCACCCAGTCCTCGCTGATGTAGCCCCACTCGCAGAGGATGACCAGGGTGAACTGCGTCATGGCCGTCAGGAACTGCCCGAAGTCGGAGATGCAGTTGTTGTAGGTGTCGTTGGCGTCGTTGCCGTAGGGGGCGTGGTCGTTGAAGGCCCAGTGGCCTTCCCAGATGGAGACGCCCGGGATGCCGTATTGCCAGAACCAGTGGACGTCGCTGTTACTCCAGCCGCTCTCGATGAACCAGCCCTCGGCGTCGAGGCCGACGTCCGGCCCGTAGTCGCCCACCCACTGCATGACCTTGTTCTTGAGCCAGGTGCTCGAGGCGTCGTGCAGGACCACGAAATCCCACGCGTCCGAGTCATAGCCGATGGTGTCGACGTTGAAGAAGCCCGCTATTCCCCCCTGGTGAAGGCCAAGTTCAACGAGCTGCTCCACGTAGTGCTTGCTGCCCTGCAGCTGCACTTCCTCGCTGCCGAAGAAGACCAGCTCGATGTGCTGGCTGAAGGCCTCGTCCGCGGTGATGCGCGCGATCTCGAGGAGGGCCGCCACGCCGCTGCCGTTGTCGTCCGCGCCGGGGGCCGGAGCTTCGGGGTCGTCGTAGCTGCCGCCCGGATGGTCGTCGATGCTGTCCCAGTGGGCGCCGAGGATGACCATCGCGTCGGGGTTCACGCCGCGCTTACGCGCGATGACGTTCCAGGATGTGACCACGCCCAGGGTGTCGTGCTCGAAGCTGAACTCCTGCAGGCCCGTCTCCCAGCCGAGGGCGGAGAGCCGGTCCCGGAGGTCGGTCACCACGGGCCAGGCCTGCGAGGAGGCGGCAAAGCGCCGCGTCGCTGCGCCCGATTCCGGTGGGAATTGCTCGGAGTAGTATTCAACGTCCGCGTTCAGGTTGACGGTGCTCACTTCACTATACAGATCGACGACGTAGGGATCGATCTCTGCGGCTGCCGGCGTGGCGACGAGGACGAGCAGGAGCAGCGGTAGAAGTAGGCGGAAACGTGGATCGAAGCGCTTCACGAAGGGACCGTCCATCGCTGAAGGTGAGGGGGCCGACGGGCGCCGCCGCGCCGTCCCTCCATTATAACCCATCGCCCCGGTCGCCGGAAGGGAGCCGCCCGCGCCGGAGTCGCCTTGCGGAACTCCGGCACGGGACGGGGCGATGGAGGGAAGCGCGGGGGACGACCGGGTCTTATTTCCCCAGCAGCGCGCGCTTCAGGGAGCGATCGAGCATAGCCGGCATCTTGGCGTACTTCATGAAGGCGCCCTTGCCGGCGTCCCAGAAGAAGTAGTCCATGCGGAACATCTCCCGGGCGCTGCGGATCTCGACGTGGTCGCCGTCGACGTAGAGCAGGACCTCGATGGGGAAGGCGCAGAGGTGGTCCAGGCCCGGGGAGCGGTCATCGTTGCTGCGCCGCTTCAATCCCACGATCTGCGCAGCCAAGGCCTCGGTGCGCGGGCGCGTTACGCCGAGGAGGATCGCCTGGCCGGGCGCCTCCACCCGCGCGACCTGCCGCCAGCGCATGTCCGCCTCGGGATCCTGGCTCCAGCGGTAGCTCATGTCCTTCTCGGTCGCCTCGAAGCCCGCGAGCTGCGCGGCGGCCTCGTCGGCGAGACGGCTGAGCTGTGCGGCGGGGTCGTCCTCGAGCGCCTCGGAGTGGAGCAGCGGGAACTGCGACTCCTTGCGGAAATAGGTCAGCGGCCCGACCATCATGAACATGTCCTTCTTCGCCTCGCGCAGCCGTTCGGGTTCACGCAGGGGACCGATGTGCTTCCGTACGGCCGGAAGCTGGAAGGCGAGATTCGCCGCGCGGCGCAGCTTGGCGGCGCTCAGCGCGGCCGCCGTGGCCAGCTCCTTGTAGAGCGCCTCGTCCTCCAGGTCGTTGCAGATCACGCGCACGTGGGTCTCGGGCTGGAGCATGGTAAGCTGCAGCCCGCCGTCCGCGCGCTCGTAGAAGCCGAGGCGTAGAAGCGCGCCGAGCATGTACTTGGGATGGACGGACACGAGCGCTTCCGTGAGGGAGCGGTCGGTGAGCAGGATCAGGAGGCCGCCGCGGCCGTCGCGCTTGGATTCGTCCTCCTGGGTCAGGTCCGGGCCGCTGAAGGGGCTGCGGCCCAGCAGCTCGAAGTCCTCGAATCCGCCGAGGATGCTCTCCAGCTTGGACGCGGCCCCCTCGAGGCTCGCCGACTCAATTTTGCCCATGTCCTCGAAGGGGCCATAGACGCTCTCCGCCGCGAAAGCGGATTGGGCGAGGGCCAGCATGCCTAGCAGGCCGAGGGTGCTCGTCAGCATTCGAAATCTCGACATCGTTCACCTCCACCGGTGGATCACTCGGATGCTTGATGTTGCGCCAGGCGGCGTTACAATGTCCCAAGGTCCACGGGATGGCAAGCGCTAAGGCCGGCGCGCGCCGCGTTTCGGGATCGTGAAACACGAACGGGAGGTCTGACATGCCGGGACGGTTTCTTCGCCTCTTTCTCTTCGCCCTGCTGCTCTTGTCGGCCGTGGATTGCGGGAAGGACTGCCGCACCTGCCCCGGCGACGACGCGCCCGACCCCACCCTCGCCAACATCTGGCCCCACGAGGACGGCGCGTTCTGGTTCTACGTGATAACGGGATACAGTGCGGTGGAGGACACCTTGTATTTCTTCGAGAATCCGGAAGACGTTCCGCCGGCGCCGAGCCTGGATGTGATCGCCGCTCTCCTCGAGAACCAGCCTGCGGAGGAGGACACGCTGTGGCTCGAGGCCTTCTACATGCTGACCTTCGACGGCGAGATCACGACCGCCCTCGGCACGACGGGGCAGGACCTAACCCCAATTCGTCAAAAAGTCATGCAGCTTTCAGCCGCTCAACGATTCGTTC
>CAZVHI010000088.1:0-4138 GCA_964627205.1 uncultured bacterium | reverse complement strand
ACTGCTTCGTCGTGGAGGACGGCGGCGAGGAGCGACTCTACTACTACCGCGAGAACGTCGAAGGAGCCGTCGAGTTCACCGTGACCGGCGCGATCATGGACGGCATCGACAATCCCGCCATCGCCGTGGACACGGCCGGCACCGTGCACGTCGTCTACGAGGGCGACATCATGGGCGAGAGCTGGCTCTTCCACATGACTGTCGACGAGGAGGGCTTCCACGGTCCCTGGGACATGATCTCCGGCGCCGGCGCGCGCGAGCCGGATCTCACCGCCTACGGCGACGGCCTCATGGTCACCTACGTGCGCGACTTCTGGTTCCCCGGCCTGCGCGAGGTCTGCTACCAGCAGGCCGAGTCGGACGAGTGGGGATGGATCTGGGATAATCCCGCGGGCTACTACTGGGGCCTCTATGTCTCCTCCCCCTCCGTGGCCTGGGACGGCGGCGACGAGCTGCTCTTCTCCTTCATCCTCGACAACACAGGTAGCGCGCCCCTGCTCCACACGGCCCTCATGGAATCCGAGCTGCTGGGTCCGGTGCGCTGGCGCTTTACGAGCGACCTGATCTACCGCTGTAGCGTGGCCGCGGCAGGCCCTGGCCTCTACTACCTGCTCACCCAGGAGAGCGGGACGGGCATTCCCATGGAGGTCTATCTGCGATCCGGCGACGGGAAGGTCTTCTATCCCAAGCGCCGGCTCAACAGCCACGACGACGTGGACCTTCCCTTCTTCGCGGTGGAACACGGCGGTCAGGGGCTCTTCGCCTTCTGGGAGGACTACGAGATCGAGTTCCCCTTCTCGCGCTACCTCTGTTTCGGCGGTACGGCAGCGCCCGGCGAGACCGCGCCTGCGGCGGCGGGGCCCAATCCCTTCAACCCCTCGACGACCATCGCCCTGGCGCTGCCCGAGGCTGGCTGGACCAAGCTCGCTCTCTATGACGTCAGCGGACGCCGCGTGCGCACGCTGCTCGACGGCCAGACGAGCGCAGGCACTCACCAGCTTGTCTGGGACGGCCGGAACGACAAGGGCACGGCGCTGCCCTCGGGCATCTACTTCGCGCGGCTCGTCCTGCCTGGCGGCCATGGCGAGAAAGTGAACAAGCTGACCCTGCTCAAATGAGGATCCCGCGGCAGGGTCGCGAGGCGCCCCGGTTCTGGCCGGGGCGTCTTTTTTTTCGCCATCTCGGTCACCGTTTCCCATTTTTGTGTCGAAGCCCTGCGTGTGCGCGATCCGTGTTTCATGAATCTTATGGGAACGAGACTTGCAGAGTCCGTGCTCCGATGGGAGGGGAAGCGCCGCGGAGGATGGATCCCGGGCGAAAAGACGGGCGGACGAGGCGGGCTTCCCCGAGACGACGACGGGCGAGCGAGCAGGTCGGGAAAACGATCTGCCGATTTGCAGGGACAGGTCGCCAGTGTGTTACGCGACCGTGATTACATCCTCGCAACGCCTCGCCGGGAACAGCATAGCGATGAAGCAACGGGCCGCCGCCCCCTGCGCATCGCTGGAACCTGCCGCGTTACGACTGCGCGGCGGATAACAGCGGAGGGACGCATCCTTGCACAACCACCACAGGGAACTCATCGAGCTCATGGTGAAGAGACAGATCGGCGTCTACGGTTCGGAGACGGTCGTCTCCTCGCTCTACCAGAGCGGACTCCAGGTGAGCAGCGAAGGCGCCATGCTCAACAAGCACGTCGATGAGCGGCTCTTCAACCGAGTCTGGCTCGGACTGGGCAGGCGCTTCGGCGCGATGGCCGTCACGACGTCGAAGAACGCGGTCGTGAGCCACTGTCTGCAGCGGCACATGCCGATTCCAAAGGTGCTGAACGGGGGCTAGCTAGCAGATCACGGGCAGGAGGGCCGGCAGGATTTCCACGTGCACCCAGGTGATGCGGTCGCCCAGCAGCTCGCCGTCGACGTGCCCGTGGAAGGGCAGCCCGCCGTCGATCTCGGCTAGCGTGTTGCGCCGGCTCTGGACGCCGGGCAGCTCGAGATGCGTGCCCTTCATGACCCGCGGCAGGAGGCGGAGGATCTCGAGACGGCGGCGCGCGTCGACTACGCAGAAGTCGAGCGCGCCGTCGAAGGGGTCCGCCTCGGGATTGAGGATGAAGCCGCCGCCCGAGCTGTGGCCGTTGCCCACGCTCAGCAGGAGCTTCGCGCCCTCGATGGTTTCGCCGCCGCCGAAGCGCACGCGGAGTGGCGGATTGACCAGACGCCGCAGGACCTTCAGCAGACCGAGGAAGTAGAGGAAGGTACCGCGGATCGGCAGCCTGATCTCCCGCGCCGCGTAGCCCACCTGCCCCTCGAATCCCAGTCCGACGTTGTTCGCGAAGATGCGTTCGCGTGGCGCGGGGTCGTCCTGGTTGCGCCAGCGGATGCGGCCGAGGTCGAGCTCGCGCGTGCGCCCCGCGCGCAGGCGTTCGAAGGACCCCGCGATATCGCCGGGCAGGCCGACGGCCTTGACGAGGTCGTTGCCCGTCCCTCCCGGCAGGATGGCCAGCTGCGCGAAGGATCCGCCCGCGGGGACGGGCGCCGCGAGCCGTGCCTCTGCGAGCCCTCCCGCCACCTCGTGAAAGGTGCCGTCTCCCCCCAGCGCAACGACGACCGCGTAGCGCTCCGCTTCCCGGCGCGCCACGCGTCGGGCGTCTCCAGGCCCCTCGGTCTCGTAGAAGTCGCACGCGATGCTGGCGCCCGACAGGAGGCGTCTCGTCTCCGCGATGCTTCCCCGGCACCTGCCGCGTCCCGCGGCGGGGTTGGCAATGAGCAGGTGTGTCGCCATGGACGGAGACTATCACGATTGGCAGAACTCTTGCGATCTCCTTTCCGGGGGCCGCGAGCGGCCTCCTCGACAGGGAGCAGAGTTTCCGATCCCACCCGCGAGTGGAGGCGAGAAACCATGAAGTGCCCAGCATGCGATCGCGCGCTGAAGCAGAAGGAAGCCGGCCGCATCACCGTGGACGTCTGCGAAGGCGGCTGCGGCGGGATCTGGTTCGACTGGTTCGAGCTGCAGAGGGTCGACGAGCCGGACGAGCACGCGGGCGAGGAGCTGCTCGAGATCCCGCGCGATGCGGGTCTGATCGTCGGTGAGGAGCGCAGGCGCCACTGCCCCCGCTGCGGCGGGATACCCATGATGCGACATTTCTTCGGCGTGAAGCGTGAGGTCGAGGTGGACGAGTGTCCCCAGTGCGCCGGCTTCTGGCTGGACGCGGGCGAGCTGGGTCGCATCCGCGATGTCTACCCCAGCGAGGAGGAGGCGCGCGCGGCCGCTCGCGAGCTCTTCACGCGGATCATCGACGAGGAGCTCGGTCCCCAGCGCGAGGAGAGCGAGGAGAAGCTGCGCAAGGCCCGGCGCTTTGCGCACATGTTCCGCTTCATCTGCCCGAGCTACTACATTCCAGGCAAGCAGAGGGGCGGCGCGTTCTAGCCGGCGCTGCCTTGCCGTCCACTCGCGCTCGCGCTAGGATCGGATAAACGCGCGAGGACGCTTTTGCCTGTCTCCAATCTCCGCATCCGCACGCTCGCCCTGCTCGCCCTTGTGGTCCCGCTGGGCTTCGGGCTCTCGCACTATGACGGGCCCGGCGCTTGGGCCGTGAACAACTGGGGCGCCAGCCTTGCCTACGAACTCTTCTTCGTCTGCCTGGTCTTCCTGATCCTGCCGCGGCCCGGGCGGATCGGCCTCATTGCCGTTTCCGTCTGCGCCGCCACCTGTCTCCTCGAGTTCCTGCAGCTCTGGCAAGTGCCGTGGCTCGAGGCCTTGCGCGCGACCTACCTCGGCCGCAGCCTTCTCGGCCACGAGTTCTCCTGGCTCGACCTGCCCGCCTACCCCGCCGGCTGCCTGCTGGGCTGGGCACTGCTCCGGCGCACCGCGCGGACAGAAGGACGCCGGCCACGGCTGTGACCGGCGCCCTATCAGCTCGCCGCAAGCGCTCTCTGCTCCAGGACGAACACTGGCTCTCGCGGGGTCAGCGTGTCCCACCGACGAGCCGGAGAAGGGAGTCATGATCTGGAGGACAATTCCCCCTCTCCGCCTCATGGGACGGATGAGAAGCGGCGGCTGATACGGTTTCCTTGTGCCACTGAGATTGTGTCTGGCCCGGCTCCTGCCCTTGCCAGGTCATGCTCGGACGACATCTCTG
>CAZVHI010000087.1:0-4217 GCA_964627205.1 uncultured bacterium | reverse complement strand
GCCCTCTGTCAGTTCCGACTCGCAGTCGATGAAGCAGAGACTGGGATCGAGGGACTCGGAGCGCAGGGTGAGGTTCTTGCCCTGGAAATTGAGCCCGCAGTTGCCGGGGCCGGAATAGGTCCCGTCGGCGAGGATGACGGTCCCGCCCGGATCCACCGCGTCGATGGCCGACTGGATGGTGGGGTAGGGGCCCGTGCCCTCGGGATTTACGTAGATCACCGGGTCGCGGCCACCGCTGGGGGCGACTCCAGCGGTCGTGGCATCCCCGGGACTCGCTCCCAGCGTTAGAGCCAGAAGAAGGCCCAGGATGGTGATGGACACGGAGAAACGCAGGCGCGATCTGTGCTCGGGATTAGACATCATCAACCTCCACTCCGCTCGTTAACCCAACCGGAAACACAGGTAGCGATTACGACGATCGTAGGATGAGTATCCGACTTTGCAAACTTGAAATCTAGTCTGTTCTCAAGTCGGGAAAACGGGGGAGCTCCAGCTGCGCGGAGCGGGTCCCTACCGCGTCGAAGCGCTCATCGGCGGGGCTGAGCGCTAGCGCTTGCGTTCGCTGTAGGCGCTCCGGCGGTCGTTCTCGTCGAGTAGCAGCTTGCGCAGGCGGATGTGCTTGGGGGTGACCTCGACCAGCTCGTCGTGGTTGATGTGCTCCAGGGATTCCTCGAGCCCCATCTTCACGGGGGGAGCGACCTGCAGCTTCCGGTCGGCGGTCGCCGAGCGCATGTTCGTCAGCTGCTTGGCCTTCTGGGGATTCACGACCAGATCGCCTTCCTTGCTGTACTCCCCGATGATCTGGCCGGTGTAGAGCTCGTCGCCGGGCTCGATGAAGAAGCTGCCGCGATCTTGCAATGCGCTGAGTGCGAAGGCGACGGCCGCGCCCTGGCCCATGCTGATGATGCTGCCCGTCTGCCGCTCGGGGATGCCGCCCTTGAAGTACTCGTACTGGAAGAAGCGGTGGTGCATGACGATCTCGCCGCCGGTCGCGCGCATCATCTTGCTGCGGTAGCCGATCAGGCCGCGGCTCGGGATGTGAAACTCCAGCGTCGCGCGCGTCTCGTTCTGCTGCATGTCGACCAGCTCGCCCTTGCGGGTGGCCGCGTACTCGATGACCGTGCCGGACAGGTCCTTGGGGATGTCCACGCTGAGCACCTCGACGGGCTCGGCCTTGTGGCCGTCGATCTCGCGGTAGATCACCTGCGGCTGGCCGACCATGAACTCGTAGCCCTCTCGCCGCATGGTCTCCATGAGGATGGACAGGTGCAGGATGCCCCTGCCGCTGACCTTGAAGGTGTCGGCGCTGTGGGTTTCCTCGATGCGCAAGGCGACGTCGCGCTCGGCCTCGGTGTAGAGCCGCTCGCGCAGTTGCCGGCTCGTCACGTACTTGCCGTCCTGCCCGAAGAAGGGGCTGGTGTTGACCATGAATGCCAGCGAGAGCGTCGGCTCGTCGACGGTGATGATCGGCAGCGGCTCGGCGTGCTCGGGATCGGTGACGGTGTCGCCGATGTCGACGCTCTCCAGACCGACGAGCGCGCAGATGTCGCCGCAGCGGACCGTCTCCACCTCGCATTTGCCCAGGTTGTCGAAGACGTAGAGCTTCTTGACGACGCCTTCCGTCTTGCTGCCGTCCCTTTTCAGCAGGGCCACCCTGTCCTTGGCGCGGAGCTGCCCCCGGACGATCCTGCCGATGCCAATGGAGCCGACATAGTCGCTGTGGTCCATGGCGGCCACCTGCAGCTGTAGCGGTCCTTCGACGACGGCCGGCGGGGGGATCTCGCGCACGATCATGTCCAGCAGGGGGAAGAGGTTCTCCCGTGCCTCGTCCAGCTCCTCGGTTGCCCAGCCGTCGCGGCCCGCCGCGTAGACGCCGCGGAAGTCGAGCTGCTCGTCGGAGGCGTCGAGCTCGTCGAAGAGCTTGAAGACCTCGTCCAGGATCTCGTGGGGCCTGGCCGTGGAGCGGTCGACCTTGTTGATGACGACGACGGGTTTGAGGTTCAGATGGAGGGCCTTCTGCAGGACGAAGCGCGTCTGCGGCATCGGGCCCTCGAAGGCGTCGACCAGGAGGAGGACGCCGTCGGCCATGCCGAGCACGCGCTCCACCTCGCCGCCGAAATCCGCGTGGCCGGGCGTGTCGATCAGGTTGATCCGCACGTCGCGGTAGTTGACGGCGAAGTTCTTGGCGGTGATCGTGATCCCGCGCTCCCGCTCCAGGTCGCCCTGGTCCATGATCCGCTCCTGCAGCTCCTGGCCCTCGCGGAACGCGTCGCACTGGCGCAGGATCTGATCGACGAGGGTCGTCTTGCCGTGGTCGACGTGGGCGATGATGGCGACGTTGCGGATTTCCATTTCCATACCTGGCCGGGGGAGGGAACTTGTTCGGGATGCGGGAATTCCGCCCAAGCTACTCGATTCCTCCCTGAACGCAAGGCCTCTCGGGCTCATGGAAAAATCCCGGGGCCGGGCCCCGGGGTAGCGACACGATCAAACCCTTGCCGTCCTCACTTGATCAGCGCCATCTTGCCGACCCTGACCTCATCGTCCGTCTTCACGCGCAGGAAGTAGATGCCGCTGGCCTGGCTCTCGGCCACCCACTCGAGACGATGCTCGCCCTGCTCCTGGACGCCGCTGAAGAGCGTTTCCACGCGGCGTCCCTGCAGGTCGAAGATCTCCACCGCGACCTGGCCCGCAGCGGGCAAGTTGTAGCGGATCTCCGTCTTCGGGTTGAAGGGATTGGGCACGTTCTGCGCGAGAACGAGACGCGCGGGCAGGACGGGATCCTCTTCGGCAACCACATCGGTGACGATGGACAGGTACATGGCCAGGGCCGCATCGGTGCTCGCCTGGAGATCGGCGAGATCGTCACCCGCAACCATGGCGAAGACCACCTCCACGTTCCCACCCGCCGGCAGGTTGTAGGGACCAGCTGATGCCATGACGCTCCAGTCGTCCGCCTGCCAGGCCTCGGGGATCTGGTGCTCGGGATCCTGCGCCGAGAGGAAGGCGTACTTCTCGGTTTCGGGCAGGTAGGCGTCCGGATAGATCGACGTGGGGTTGTGGACCAGCGTGAGGTTGGACTGCGGCGAGTTGCTGAGCAGCGCGAGGCCGACGTAGGGTCCGCCCTCCAGCCACATGTAGACCAGCCTGCGGCCGGGATCCGTGGCCCCCCAGTTCTCACCGGGGTCGATGATATCCAGGTCCAGGTACTCGCCGAGGTAGAGGTCGCTGGCCGTCTGATCCGACTCGTTGCTGAGCCGGTAGCCCAGGATCACGTACTTGTCGTCGGGAGCGGCGGCGAAGGACAGACTCGCCTGGCCCACCAGCCAACCCTGACTGTCGGGCGTGCCGGTGTCGCGGTAGCCCGTGCAGATCACGCCTTCGTGGTCGGCGAGCTCGGGCATCCAGTCCGGCGGGTCGGAACCGTATCCGTGAAGCACGTGGCCGTCGGGGTCGTCGGAGACCTGCCACTGCTTGGCTGGATCGGACTCGAACTCGACGCTGGCGACGTATTCGCTGCTGATGCCGGCCATGAAGGAGCCGACGAAGAGGTGGCTCTGGCCGTCCTGTGGATACTGGAAACCGCTGCCGCGCCCGCTCATCTCCATGTAGCCGAGGATGCCGCGGTCGGTGACGGTCAGGCGCGCGGCACCGTCGTCATGATCGGCATAGTCGAGCTGCGGATCGGTGGAAGCCACCGCCGAGGGCTCGGACTCGTTGCCCGCCTCGTCCACCGCGATCAGGCAGTAGTAGTAGCGCGTGCCGTCGGTCTCCAGCGGGGCATCGCGATCCAGCCATTCCCAGGTCTCCGTCTCCTCGATGGCGTCCACTGCCGCGTAGCCCACGCAGGTCTCCTCGCTGAGCGGCACGGCGGGCTGCGTGTCGCGATAGACGGCGTAGTAGCTCGGGGAGCTCAGCGTGCCCGAGACGTCGAAGCGGGAAGGCTCCCATTCCAGTGCGACCCCGGAGAGCCCGGGAATGCAGGGTTCGGGCTCGATGATCGTCGCCCCGAGGGCTGTCACTGGCATCGGCTCGAGGAGATCCACGCCGACGGGCATGACGATCGATCCCATGACCTCGTAAGGGAAGTACTCGGCCAGGCACTGGATGACCGCGATCTCGCCCGTGTCGCCGTGCGCGGCCTCGGGGGAGGGAATGACGGTGAGCTCGAACTCGTGAACCTCGAGGCCCGCCAAGGGGAAGAAGAAGGGCAGGGG
>CAZVHI010000086.1:0-6469 GCA_964627205.1 uncultured bacterium | reverse complement strand
CAGGATTCTTTCCCGGTATACGGCAGAGGGGTGAACGCCTTCGAAATCCTCGTGCTCGATCCCGAGCACTATGAGGAACGGCTCTACAGGGAGAGGGTCATCTTCGCCGGTGACCAGTGGTGGAACAAAATCGGCATGCACCAACTGGACGCCCATCGCCTGCCATCGGGAGAGTGGATCGCCGCGGTGGATGGACACCGTTCCTGGTGGACCTTCGAACTCTGAGCTCTACTCCTCCTATCTCTGTTGCCACGTGGCAAATCCCGCTATCGCAATGCCGCGCGGCGCTCCCCGTGCGGCTATTTCTTGCTAAAGGGCGAAGGCCAAGCGTAGGCCCGCCTCGAGATCCTGCCTCTGCTTCGGGGGGAGGGTGCTGACCTTCTCGCTCAGGTACTCCTTGTCCAGCGTGATGATCTGCGAGACATTGACCACCGAGGGCTTCATCAGTCTGCTCTGCTTCCGGTTCAGGGGGACGTTCCCCGGCGCTTCAGCGAGTTCCAGGTTCGAGGTGATCACGGCCGCAAGGACCGTTCGGATCCTGCTGCGATTGAAGGAATCGGCCGATACGATCACCACCGGCCGGCGGAATCCTGGTTCCGATCCCCGAGGCAAAGGCAACCTCGCCCACCAGATCTCTCCCCGGCGCACTACCAGTCTTCCTTCACCAGTGAGGCGCCCTGGAGGGCATCGAGAATCGGATCCAGCCGGCTGGACTCGGTCTCGTAGAGGGCGTCCAGCTTCTCGGTGATTCCCTGCTGTTCGTGCTGCCGGAGGTAGTCCGCCACGGCCCGCTGGTAGAGCTGGCTGCGCGAGATCCTGAGCCGTTTCGCGAGCCGCTCGGCCGCTTCGAAGAGAGGATCGGGAATGGAAATCGCGGTCTTCATGATGGAGCGCAGTATAACCCGAGTTATACCTCTTGTCAAGTCTGAAATCCCGGGGGAAATCGGATGGCTTACAGTTCTTCGATGCGTAGAGGGCTCGAGCCGAGGTCCACTACGACCGATTCTCCGACCACGTCGAACCACTGCTTGAACGTGTTCAGGTCTCGAGTGGCCGGCCACTGGTCTTCATCGAGATACCATGCCTCGAGCTCCATCTCGAAGATCTCGACGAAGAAGTCCTCCAAGGGCGCGGTCTCCTCTTCCCCCTGGGGATCTTCCGGCACGAGATAGACCGATGCCCGGCTGCGAAGCGAGGCGGCGTCCCCCGAATCGTCACCCACTCCCGCGGCCCATTGGATGTAGGGCTCCTTCGGGCGGACAACGAAAGCGGATCGGTTCACGGTTTTCATTTTTCTCCATAGATAGGCCGATTGCCGAAAGGGATTGGTCGGCTGAATGTAACCTTCTGGGGCGGCCGATCGAAAGGTCCGACTCAGCTCGGAAGCGCTCGGAAGATCACGACTTCCGAGTCCCAGTCACATCACCCGCCAGCGGATCCTGAACAGACGCACCGAGCGCTAAGGGGACCTGCGCCTCCGAGCCACGCTCCGTTGATCGAGAGATCATTCCTCGCTTCGATCAGCTTCGCGATGGTACTCGATCATCGGCCCTAGCTCTTCTAGAAGATCCTTGCCGACCTCGGCCTCCGAGAGAAGGCCGATCACGATGGCGCGGGCGACCTTGTCCGATCGGTCGCCACGTGTGTAGTAGACGTAGAGATCGCGCGACCGGCCGTCATGGAACTTGTGGATGAGGTCGCCGAGCTCCCACGGAGTCGTCTCGCCTTTTCGCCAGCTCTCGAAGTGCTTGTCGAGGGTCGCGAGCTCCCGGTCGAGCTCGCGGCGATACGCCAGTTCCGCAAGCTCGCGGAGTCTGCGCTTCTTGGTTTTCGATTTCGTCGTCATGTTTGTACCTCGTGTCGAGCGCCAGCTCCCAGTGCTAGTTGGAATGTTGTTCCCGCTTCGCTATTACATCCCGGAGTCTTTCCCGATAGACCGGCGCATCGCACTCTCTGCATCGCCATGAAGGATCGCAGCCCGTAATACAGCAACCGCCCAGCACCACCCTGCCTTCCTGTAGGTCCCGAGCCAGGTCCTCATTCATGTCCGGCATGCCCCCACAGAATCCTCGCGACACGCCTCGAGCCGCACCGAGGGCATTTCGCCGACTTTCTCTTGGCGAAGTAGTAGTCCGAGTCGTCCATCTGCTGCACTCTCAACCGAGATACTGATTCTCGTTGTGCCATTCGATCATCGCCGGGTCGGGCTCATCCAGCGAGGAGTCCGGCAGGATCAGGCGGCTCCCGTTGAATGGGTAATAGCTCTTCCCGTTGTCGAAATCGTCCTTCAGGCGCCGGCTTACCTCGATGCGGTGATCCGGTGTGATCGTCATGTAGCCCTTGTCGAAGAGGCGGTGGATGTCGCTGCGAAGCAAGATGCCGTTGCCGATCCGGTGCTCGCCGCCTTCCTTATAGGGTCGAATGTGTGCGGCCTCGAGTGCTGGCAGGGAGTGCTCGGAGCTGACCGCGCAGGCTCGCCCGTAGCTCTCCATTACGACGACCCGGAAGGTCCCTTGCCCGAGGCGGGGCGTGATCTGAACTGGTTTCCCATATCGGGGTCGCTTCTCGACACCTGTTTCGTGAGAACTTGCCGCGTGTCCGAGGGCCTGAGCGTTAGCCAGGCAATGCTCCCATACCCGTTGACCCTCCCCATGGTCGAGCGGGTAGGTCTTCCCCTGGACCGCACTCCGGGGCCAGCCGCGAGGCTGTGGAATCCATAGCTCGCGAGGGAAGAGGACGGGCTCTGCCAGGATAAGGCAGCCGACAAGATACTGAGCATCGGGATCCGAGCTTGCGTTGCGGCGATACTTCTCGATGCGTCTCCGCATAGTCGGAAAGTCTGGGGCGCCATTGCTGTGGCCGAATGCATCCCAGGCCAACCAAGCGGGTAGAACGGAATGCCGCACGAAGTGGCCGAACCCAGCGACAGCGTTGTGAGGGGACTTCAACTTGAAGAGAAGCGGCTCGCCGGGGGACAGGATTCGAAAGGCCCGACCACCCGAGGGTTGCCAGAAGTTGATCTCCTCGAGGTCACCCTGCCCGCTCAGGTAGCGATACCAGTCGTAGTCCGTGTTGGCGAACCATCCATTCATCTCTGGCCCTTGCGGCGAATCCGGGCTTCGGACTCGGCCTGCAACTCAGTGAATCGCTCAAGGAAGCGACCCTCCGCTTCAGGTGGCGACATGGGGATGATCTTCCCCGGCAGGGGATCCCCGGTCAATCGCCAGTCGTCGGGCGGGTCGCCCATCAGGTCGCGTGCTTCGGTAGCCAGAAGAATCTCGTCTAGCCGGTGCACCTCTTCCGGTATCGGCCAAGGCAGTCCGAAGCGCTCCGCTGCGACTTGCAGAAGACGATCTTCCATCTCGGCGATCGTTGGAAACTGCTCCTTCACCGGTCGCGGGATGTCGCCGAAGTAGGCCTCTGCCATATCGTGCAGGAGTCCCCACATAGCGTTGGCTGGGGAGCAGGCGAGCGACATGCGGAGGGAGTGTTCTGCCACAGAGTAGAAATGCCGGCAGTGCCCGTTGAACCGGCAGAGCAGGCTGAGAGAATGAGCGATGTCGTGGATGTCGAAGTCCCCGGGTCGCGGCTCAAGGGGCCAGAACTGGCGTCCGCTGTGTGTCTGGATCCAGGTCACTTCATCTCTCATGGAGTCCCTATTGCCTTTCCTCGTTGCGTGTTTCGATCCTGCTCCTCACGAAATTCTCCGTCTCGCTGTCCATGAAATGGACGTAGCAACCCTTCAATCCCCTGGACAATAATACGCGGTAGGTGTTCTTCACGAGATCGGGGAAGCGATCGCCTGAGCGTTTCACCACGGTGTCATAGGACTGCTTGCGATCGCCGATCCACGCTTGCTCCTCGAAGCTGAATCGCAGGTCCAATCCGAAGATCACCCCCACGTAGTCGAATTCGAAGCCCTGGGCCGTGTAGACGCATCCCACTTGATCGATTCCGTTGGGGTCGTTCGCCCAGAGAGTCTGTTTGGGAATGCCCTTTGCCAGGCGACCGGCATCTGCCTTGGCGTTCCAGGGTCGCCGGTACTCGCCGATCTGGACATCGTTCACCAGAGTACCATCCGGATTCGGCTTGGACCAGGGCCAGCAGAAGCCGGCCGACATGCGGGCCGTATGGCCCTCCTCGGCCTTCCTCCGGATTGCGGACTCGAGCTCATCCGGAGATCCGAAGATTCGGAAATCGAAATCGTCCTGCGGATCCCAGAGTACGTTTGCAGTCCGAGCTAGCCCGAGGGTGTTCTCGATCCAGCGGACAAAGCCCTCCGATCCCGCGCAGCGGAACTGAGCCTCGAGCTCGTACTGGAGGATCCGGCAATTCCCGAGACGGGCATGATCACGGATGTAGTCAGAAGAGCCGATCTCATTTGGGCGAACCACCTGGCGATCGTCGATGAAGAACACGCTGACTTTCGAGGCGTCGACCAGCTCCTGGATCTGGGCCTTCCCGCTTCGCTCCTCCTTTCGCATGAAGCGATGATTGCTCGTGTTGCGGATCCTGTGGGACTCGTCGGCGATGAGGACGTCGATTTCGTTGGGTGAGGCAGTGGCATAGCTGTTGAAGTACTTGAATTGGGGGGCGCCGCGGCTTCCGATGACCTTGCGAAGCGTTTCCGTGAATGCGCGTGAGCCGGTGGCGTACTGAGCGTTGTACCCATCCAGGAGCAGATCGGCCATCAGGTTGATCGCGATCACGGACTTGCCGGTCCCTGGTCCTCCTCTGACGATCATCACTGTCTTGCGCCGGTCTCCGAAGCCAGCCTTTGCACTGGCGAGGGCCTTTTGGTAGACGACCAGCTGCTCGTCCAGAAGGACGTACTCCTCCTTGCCCTTGATCATGTTCCCGACGTGGTCCATGAGCTTCTTGCTCGGCCGGTAACGGCTCTGCTCGATGCGCTCCAGGACGGAGCGGCCGGCACCCGATTCCAGCCTGTCCTGGAGGAAGCCTGTGATCGTAGTGAAATCGTCGGCCGTGAACACGGGATAGGCTTCGAGGATCCTCGTGAAGCGATCCGCAAAGAGGTGATCGGGCTCGGCCGGCGTGTAGTTGTGGAGGTAGGCGCAGGACTGCAAGCTCACGGGAGAGTCGCCCTCATAGAACGCAGTGTGTGCGTCTTCGAGGTAGCGGTGGTACTGCCCGACCTGAGCGGAGGGATGGAGGACGTCGCGCTCGGCGCCCCCCAGCCAAGTGGAAACAAGGTTCTCCCCGTGGGCGGGACCGCACTGGGACCACTGTTTCAGCTCGATGATGATGGCCTGATCCCGGGAAGAAGCATCTCGGCCGCAGATCAGACAATCCAGCCGGCGAGATGTCAGGGGAAGCTGATACTCCAGAATCACCCCGTGGTCGTCGAGCGCGGCTTCGCGGAAGACGTTCGAGATCGAGAGAAGGGAGTTCCGCCAGGAGCCGACCTCGGCGGGTGATGGATTGTAGCGGTAGTAGCGGAAGAAGGCGTCCTTCAGGATCTCGGCGATCCGGTTGTGCGTAGCATCGCGAATGAAGTCCGTCGACATCCCGGAGTAAAGCCGCACGCGATCTCCTCTACCTTGACCGGCGACCGGCACCCAGTAGCAGGCGGACAGGCCGCTGAACTGTGAAATCAGACCGAAGCTCGCAGGAACCTCTCATACTTCCACTCGAGGGAAACAGTGCTCGGTTTCGAATCCCGATGTCGAGGCGTCCATATTCGCATATCGTGCAGTCCCTGCAGTCCGTGCGTGAGCATGGGGCCATCATCCTCATCCCTCACGTCTTGCCGGACTTCGATTGTATAGTCGGGCCGGATTCCGAGGAAATAGGAATCGAAAGCGGCATGGTGCAGCTTGCACAAGGAAAGGCCGTTCGGCACGATCGGCTCCCCGCCCGGTTCTCCATCGGGGACGATATGGGCCGCGTCCAGAAGCTCGCGATGGCGCAGCCGGCATAGGGCACAGCGGCTTCCGTAAGCTCGAAGAACTCGTTCACGGAATGCATGCTGGTGCATCCGTTTCTGGACACCAACAGTGATGTAGGAGCGGCGCCCCTCCGCCACCCTTGAATCGGTCTTATCTTGGTAATCGGAATAGGACAGGTCATCGACGGCGACCTCGAACGCAAGAGCATCGGGCTGGTCACCAACTATGAACACAGGCCAGATGGCCATGTACTGCCCGGGGACAATCCCGTAGAAGTAGACAAGTGGCGTATGTCGCAGCATGGCTGTGCGCAGCCCAATGTTCTCGGGATGCTGAGGATCGGTACCCCTGTAGCGATACAGGATGATGTGATCATCCTTCACCTGATCGTCGTAGGGCCCCGAGGGTGTCGTCGTGATGGAGAGAGGGATCTCCGGGAGCACTCTTGGTTTGAAAATCCCCTGCTGAGACATGAGTGGGATGCGTTGGTCTTCAAGCTCGAATCCTTGCATAAGGAGAGTCCGCGGAAGCACCTCGCTGCCGCACAAGTCGACTTCCTT
>CAZVHI010000085.1:0-6595 GCA_964627205.1 uncultured bacterium | reverse complement strand
ATGTCTACCGGAGCTACGTCAGAGCTTTTCCACAGAGATCGGGGCGCCGCCCTCGTGGATGGTGTCCGCCTGAGTGCTAAGCGCGAGAACGGACATCGCGGCGGCGATCAGCACGGAAAGCGATCTCGCTCGAAGATTCAGCGTGTTCATCCCATTCCCCCTCGTAGCAGTGATTGGCTCCCCTTGGATCCGCAACGAGTATACCTTCCTTGTCGCGGGAGCGCTTGCCCCGTGCACTATGGGACACTGGTAAAGGCGGGAAATCACAGCCAGATGGGCAATTCGAGAAAAGCGGGCAAAGACCTTCACGTGGCGCGACCGCGGGGGAAGGGCAGCAGCCCTCCCCCCGCTGCCGCCTAGGGCGATGACGGATAGGCCCGCTTCACCTCGCCCCAGCTCGCGTCGCGAGCCGGCGAGGCATCGCAGACATTCTCTTCCGACGGAGACGGCATGCAGCCCGTGGACCCGGGCTCCTGGTTGCCGTGGTAGATGTTCAGGCCGTCGAAGAGGATCCAGGTCTCCGTGTCCTCGGGGAAGCGCCCGAGGGCGCGGTCGTCGCTGATCTGATAGCTGAGGTACTCGACGCTGTCGATGAGCACCGCGCCGTCGGGAGTATCCCGGAACAGCGCCACGAAACCGCCGGTGTTTCCCAGGCTGAGCCCGGCGCTGCCCGCGTCGTTCTCGGCCTGCCAGTCGACCGCCATGGCGCCCGTGACCTGGAAGACCTCGCCGGCCGGGAGCGTCCCGCTGAAACGGTAGCGCACGGCCGGATCGTCCACCGAATCCGAAAGCCAGTACTCGTCGATGTCGCGGCCCGTGTCCCCGCGGTTGATGATCTCCACCCACTCGTCGTTCTTGTAGTCGATCAGCCCGTCGCCCGACCAGTCGCTCACCGCGTCGGCGATGAACTCGTTCAGGACCACATCGGCCAGCGTGCCGGACGGGAGGGTGAAGAGGAGCAGGAAGGGTAGGAATAGGGACAGCACCTGTCCCTGCTTGAAACGGAAGCTCAAGGTCGCCTCCTCGTCTGCGAGAGCGGGAGGACGAGGGAACGGCCTGTCTGTGGCAAGGGTCGTGCCGGATCTGGCCCGCTGAGGATGGGCGGCACCCCCGGGGCGACCTAGCGTCGCTGGAAGAGCAGCAGGAAGCAGCCGGCCAGTAGCAGCGCGTCCCGCCAGAGGAGATCGGCGCCCACCGAGTGACCGCTGTCCGTGTCGAAGCAACCGCAGGAGATGTCCAGCCCGCGGGCCAGGGCGGCCATGATGGCCACGATGAACATCGCGGTCATGAGGGCGATGAGCAGGGCGGAACCGCGCCGCGCGACGCCGAGGATCAAAGCGAGGCCCGCCACGAGCTCCAGCCAGGGAAGGTAGAGAGCGAAGGGATGAAGCAGCACGGCCGGCAGCATCCGGTAGTAGAAGATGGCCTGCGCGAAGCCCTCCGGGTTGGCGATCTTGTCCAGGGATGCGTAAACGAAGGTGACACCGATGACGAGTCGGAGTAACAGTCCGACGGCGCGCGGTAGGCGGAGGAGCCGGCTAGTCATCCTCGCCCCCCGTGATCTCGCCGCCGGCCTCGCGCCAGGCGGGCAGTCCTCCCCTCAGCAACTGGATGTTCTCGTAGCCGCGTTCCCGGAAGCGCTCCGCGACGGCGGCCAGGCGCTGCAGGTCGCCCTCGCCGTAGAGGATCAGGGGATCTTGCGGATAGATGAAGTCCAGCACGGCGCCGAGGTCCTCGGAGAAGGATTCCAGCCGGATGGAGAAGGCGCCGGGCACGTGCTCGCTCAGGCCCGGGTCCACCGGGCGGACGTCCACGAAGAGATGGCTGCCCGCCTCGTAGGCGGCCAGCGCATCGGCGACGTTCATCAGGGGGAAGGGCAGCTCGAACTCGTAGGCGCTCGTGTCCGCCCACAGAGGCAAGAGCGGTCGCCTCGTCCCCCAGGAGATGCCGGCCAGCAACAGCGCAACGAGCAGGAGCGCGCCCGCCTCGCCGAGGATGCGGCGAGCTGTCGGTGAGCGCTGCTCGTGGGTCCGGAGCATCGCCGCCTCACATCCGGATGAGGTAGATGAGGTCGACCGAGATCTCCGGCTGGGCCGGCAGGTCGGTGAGGATCCGCAGCGTGCCCTTCATGCGCCCGCGCCTCTCCTTGACCAGGGGGTCGTCCACAGGCAGCGGCTGGCCCGCGAGCCGCACGAGCGCCTCGCCTTCCTCGCCGGAATCCACGACCTCGGCCGCGAGGCCGGGCAGGTCGATCTCCGCGCCGGTGACCCGGAAGCTCACCCCGTCAGTCACGGCCCGCACGCGGATGTCCTGCTCCAGGCGCTGACCTGCCTTCACGAAGCGGAAGTTGACCAGCTCCGGCTCGGCCACCAGGTCGGCGAGCACGGTGCCGGAGAGCTCCAGGTCGACGCCCGTCATGCCGGGCGCGTTGGTCTTCAGGAGCAGGAGCTCCCGGAAGCTACCCGCGGGCGCGTCCGGTTGCAGGGATATCGCGATCACGACCCGCGTCGGATCCGGCTGCGGCAGGAACTCGAGCTTGAGCAGCTCGGCGTTGTACTCGAGGGGTATGAGCTCCAGCCGCTCGACCTCCTCCGCATGAAAGGAGGCCGTCCTCCGCGTGCTCTCGCCCCTCGCGACCTCCCCGAACTCGAGCTTGCGCTCGGGCGGGTCGACCATCACGGGGGCGTGGATGAAGGCGCACACCGGGATCTCGACCGTCGGGCGCTCGGGGTCGTTGCTGGAGATCTCGACGTGTTTGTCGATGGGCCCCTGGTAGTCCCGGCTGTGGATGCTGATGCCGAGCACCGTCGTGCCGCCGGGCGGCAGCACCTCGTCGGCGATCTCCACGACGGTGCAGGGGCAGGAGACGTAGACCTCGCTGATCACCAGATCCTCGCCGCCAGTGTTACGGACCGTGATCTCCTGCCGGATGATCTCCTGCTGCCCCATGGCACCGAAGTCCACGGCATCGCGGCTCAGCTCGATCACCGGCGGCGCGGCCGCTGGCGATCCGGCGCCCAGGACGAGCGCCGCCAGCGCTACCGTGATCGCGCGGGCCAGGCCAGTGAGGGATCTCTGCTTCGAGCTCGGCATGCTCGCTCCCGCGCTTCGCGTCAAGTGGACGCTGGTACTTCGAAGGCCCACTCGCCGGCGCGGAGGAGCGGCTCGACCGCACCGCCGGCCAGCACGCCGTCCACGTCCAGCTCCGCGGAGCCGATCATGAAGTCCACGTGGGTCAAACTGTCGTTGCCGCCCGCCGCGGCGAAGTCCTCGTCGCTCATCTCCGCTCCGCCCGCGATGCAGACCCGGTAGGCCCTGCCCACGGCGAGGTGACAGGACGCGTTCTCGTCGTAGAGAGTGTTGTAGAAGAGGAGGCCCGACTGGGAGATCGGAGAGCTGTGCGGGACCAGCGCGACCTCGCCCAGGCGGGCGGCACCCTCGTCGGTCTCGATGAGCTTTCGCAGGACCTCCTCGCCACGGCCCGCCGCGACCTCGACCACGCGGCCGCCCTCGAAGCGCAGCCGGAAGTCCTCGATCAGCGAACCCGCGTAGGCGAGCGGCTTGCTGCAGGCGACCACACCCTCCGCGCGCTCGCGGTGCGGGGCGGTGAAGACCTCCTCGGTGGGCATGTTTGCGATGAAGGGAACGTCCGCCTTCGAGTGGCTCTCGCCCCCCATCCAGACGTGGTTCTCCGGCAGCCCGAGCGTGAGCTCGGTGCCTGGGCCGCGGTAGCGCAGCTCCACGTACTGCTTGGCCTCCAGATGCTCCCGCCAGTGCCGCAGCTTCTCGACGTGCTCGCGCCAGGTCGCGACGGGGTCGGGCCTGTCCGCGCGGCAGATCGTGAACAGGGTCTCCCAGAGGCGGTCCATGGCCTCCTGCTCGTCCAGGTCGGGGAAGACCTTGCTCGCCCAGGCGGGGATCGGCGCCGCGATGATGCTCCAGTTGATCTCCTTGGTCGTGATGCGTCGGGAGAAGGGCCGCTGATAGGCTTGCATGTTCTTCTGGACCTTCGCCACCAGATCGGGATCCTGGCCGGCCAGGAGGTCCGGGTCGGCGGCGTGGATGGCGAGCACGGCGTCGCCGCGCTCGCTGCCCTTGATCAGGGCGTCGGCGGCGGCCGTGGGGATCTCGTCGAAGGAGTCGCGTGGCGCGTACTCGTATCGCGCCAGGTTCGCGAGCTCGTCCCCGTAGAGGATCTCCACCAGGCTCGCCCCCGCCTGATAGGCCTTCTCGGCGACGAGACGAGCCAAGGACGCGCACTCCACCGGCGAGCGCACGACCAGCCGCTGGCCGGCCTGGAGGTTCACGCCCGTGCGGACGGCGAGATCGGCGTAGTTCTGAAGCTTCTGCTCGAAGGAGAGACTCATGCTTGGCTCCTCGGTCTCGGCGTTGGGATTTCCCTTAGTAATGCAATTCTCGGCGCGCTCGCAAGCGCGACGGGGCCGAGAGCAGGCCCCTGGCTACCCCCGGGGGTGGAACGGGTTCCCTATTCCCCGATGATCTTCACTAGGACGCGCTTGCGGCGGCGGCCGTCGAACTCGCCGTAGAAGATCTGCTCCCAGGGCCCGAAATCCAGGCCCCCTTCGCTGACGGCCACGAGCACCTCCCGCCCCATGATCGTGCGCTTGAGATGGGCGTCGCCGTTGTCCTCGCTCACGTTGTGACGATAGCGGGAATGGGGCTTCTCGGGGGCGAGGCCCTCGAGCCAGTCCTCGAAGTCCTGGTGTAGGCCCGACTCGTCGTCGTTGATGAAGACGCTGGCGGTGATGTGCATGGCGTTGCAGAGCAGGAGTCCTTCCCGGATGCCGCTCTCGCGAAGGCAATCCTCGACCCGGGGCGTGATATTGACGAGTTCGCGGCGTGCGGAAGTCTCGAACCAGAGTTCCTTGCGGTAGTGTTTCATGCCTGCTTCCCGCTGAAGTGGACCGATCGACGCACGCGGGATTCACGCGCGCCGATGCCAGCGTCTATTCACCCGTCGTATCGGCCGCGGCGGCCTCGCTGTCGATCACCGGCTCCTGTCCTTCCGGCACCGGCTCCGCCCAGGAGTTGCAGTAGCCCCCTGCCGTGATGGGGCCCTTGACCACCGTGCAGGTCCCGCAGTCCTCTCCGGCGGGGGGAGCCTGCCAGAAATGACAGTTGTCGCAGCGCTTCGCGGGGATCAGAGTCTCGCTGCGATAGGCGAGGGTGATTCGGGTCTCGCGATCGGCCGCGCTGAGTCCGCTCAGGTCGCTGCAGGGCTCCCCGCCCCCGCCACAACCGGTCAAGAACTTTCCTCCGAGTCCCAAAACACTCACGGCTCCCACCGCGCGCAGGAAATCTCTTCTCGTCATCTTCTTCTCTGGCATCGACAGTCTCCTCCTAATCTCGGCGCAGGAAACAGCTCGCTACGCCCGACCAAGATAGCGAATACCCTGGCGGAGAGGAACAGGAAAGCGCTGTTCACTTTGGGATTCAGATGCGGCGGCGGAAGCGGAGCGCCTGCGACCAAGGACGGTGGGTGAAGCGGCCTGCGCTACTCGCTGGTCAGGTTCTGCATCGAGCGGAAGACCGTCTCGACCGCCTGGAGATAGAGGTTGGCGGTGTCCCGGGGATCGACGGCGAGCAGGTCCGAGAGCTCGAGCACCTGCTCCCAGTCTCCCCTCTCCTGCGCCTTGCACAGGCGGCAGTGATCGCCGAGTTCCCCCTCCTGGGACAGGAGAGCCTGCCGGATCTCCTCGCCGACGGGGAGCTGGCCGACGATCTCGGCCATGGGCTTGTTGAGGATGGCGTCGATGTTGAGGAAGAGGCCGAGCAGGAAGAGCTCCTGGTCGCGTGCGCCGAGTCCGACCTGCGGCGCCAGCCCCTCCATGAAGTGAGCCCGCACGCTGGACTGGACCAGCAGCTCCTCGGGGCAGTCCTTGCCGAGGTTGGACATGATGATGAGCGCGGCCAGCTTCTTGATCTTCGCCTCGCCGAGCAGGACGAGGCAATGATGGATGGAGTCCACCTGCTCCCTCAGCCCGAAGAAGGCGGAGTTGACGTGACGAAGGAGCTTGTAGGTGATGGAGACATCGTACTTGATGAGCGACTCGAGGTGTCGGAAGTCCATCGCGGGGGAGAAGATCTCCTTGAGGACCCTCAGCGAGAGCAGCTTGTGCCCGGGGACATCCTGGTCGCTGACGATTTCGGGCTTGCTGAAGAAGTAGCCCTGGAAGTAGTCGAAGCCCAAGTCCAGGGAGCGGCGGAATTCATCCCAGGTCTCGACCTTCTCCGCCAGGAAGCGCGTACCCCGGCCCTTGAAGCGGCCGATCAGCGAACTCTGCTCTTCGGGCGAGGTCGTGCGGATGTCCAGCTTGATGATGTCCGCGAGCTCCACGAGGGGCCGATGCCGCTCGGTGTAGACGAAGTCGTCGAGGGCGAGCGTGTAGCCCGACTCCTTGAGACGCCGGCAGGCCTCGATCACGTCCTCGTCCGGCTCCACGGTCTCGAGCAGCTCCACCACCGCGCGCTCGCTGGGCATCAGCGTGATGTAGTCCCCCAGGAGCATCGCCCGCGGCACACTACTGTCCCAACGTTACTTGAACAAGGGCAACTGGTTGCCCAAGAACCCCGT
>CAZVHI010000084.1:3207-6834 GCA_964627205.1 uncultured bacterium | reverse complement strand
TGTTGGCCGGACAGGCGTTACGAAGATTTAGGCCTCAAACGTTGGGACAGCAGTGTGACGGCATCTATGTCGAGAATGAGGAAGTCTGGGGGATCTGCTTGCCGGAAGTCGTCGGCGTCGATTCGGTCTGCGTCTGCGAATACGAGATCGTCTCGTACATCATGGAGATCCCCTACGACGGCGAGTTCGAGATGAGGGTGGTCGTCGACTACCAGAACACCGTCTACGAATGGGACGAGACGAACAACGAGATCTGGGAGCCCGTCCCGCCGACCGTGGTGGCCGGCGCGTCCTGGTCGCTGATCCGGTCGCTCTACCGCTGACGTCACGCAGTTGGGATGAGGGATCACGGGAGCCTCAGCGCGCGGCTCCCGGATCGCCGATCAGGATGAACGCGGACCAGTAGTAAGGATGCGCATAGGGCGCGCGTCCCCCTTCGGAATCATAGGCGCGCAGCCAGGCCTTCGCCTCTCGCAGGGCGGAGGCCTTCGTCATGGCTCCCGGCGGGACGCCACCGCGCTCGCCCTCGTAGGCACCGCGGTAGTTCTCGTGGAAGCGGGCCATGAGCAGCGCGGTCGCCCGGTCCTCCACCGGCCAAAGGCTCACGACGAGGCTGCGCGCGCCGGCGCGCAGGAAAGCGTTCGCGAGGCCGAGGTAGCCCTCGCCCCCCACCTCCTTGCCGAGCCCCGTCGCGCAGGCGCTCAACGTGACGAGATCCGCGTCGATCTCCCACTCGCGGACGATCTCCGACGCGCTGAGCAGCCCGTCGTAGACGCGTTCGCCCGCCATGGCCGCCGCGACGGGGTCGGGCAGGTCCGCCTGGGAGAGGACGAGCGCGGAGTGTTCGGGCAGCTCGTCGTCGATCAGGGCATGGGTCGCGAAGTGGATCGAGGCGAAGAGCGCGAGGCTGTCGGCGCGAGCGAGGCGCGCCAGCGCCTGTTCGCTGGCGTCCGCGCCTGCGAGTGTGAACGCTCCGGGCGAGACCGCGGCGATGGCTTCCAGCTCCTCGCCTGCGCCCGCGAGCTGGGGCATCTTCGCAGCGAAGGGCGGATCGCCGACGAGCAGCGAGCGCCGCGCGCTGCGGAGCTCGTTCGCGCCGACGTCGCCGGCGCGAGGCGATCGCGCGGCCGAGCTTTCCGCGAGCCAGGCGTGGAGGGTGGCCGACGGCGCGTAGGAGACGGCGAATCGCTCGCCGAGCCGTTCGCCCTCTGCGCTCACGAGGGTCTCCAGCGGCATGCCGAGCATGGCCCCCGAGGGAATCACGATCAGGTTCTCGACATTCGCCAGCGCTTCGCTCAGTGGTTCGATGCGCTGGCGCCAGAGCTCCCGTCCGGCGCGCGTGTTGCCGATCGCCGAGGACGCGGGGTCCGCGAGGCCGCGTCGGTAGGCGCGGGCCGCGGGATGGGGCGAGGACGACGGCTCGCCGGCGCCGCGTCCGCCCAGGGGCGCCCAGAACACGGGCCCGCGCGGGCGCAGGACGTAGCCCCAGGAGAGATACTCGGCCTTGCGCAGGCCGACGTCGAGCCAGCCGACGATCGCGGTCTCTTCGTCGAGTGTCTTCTGGACGCGCGCGAGCGAATAGATTTGGCCCTCTGACACGGGGTGCGCCGCGGCGAGCTCCGCCTGGAGGACGCTCCAGGCGGCCTCGGCGGCGAGGAGCTCGTTGCGGGCTTCCTCGGCGCGCGTGCGCGACGGGTCCGTGCGCTCGTCACGCGCTGCCCGCTGGAGCGCGACCAGGTTGCGCTCGAGATCCCCCAGCTTGCCCTTCAGGGAGTCCTCCCGCGCGGCCTCGGCGGCGCTCAGGCCGCGGCCGCCCGCGCTGAGCAGGAGGTCGCTGAGCGAACGTGCGAGGGCCTTCTCCGCGGCGGGCCAGGCCGCGTCGTTCTCGCCGAGGAGCAGACGGGCCGCGGCCAGGTCCGCGTATGGCGAGTAAGTGAAGGTGCTGCGCGTGAACTCCCGTCCGGCGCGGAGGCGCGCGGCATCGTAGGCGCTCGCCGCCCTCACGAGCAGGGATTCGGCGGAGGCCGTCTCGCCGAGCCGCAACCGAGCCCGGCCCAGCTGGCGAAGGTTGGCGGCCAGCTCTGGGTGCTGTCCGCCGAGCTCGCGTTCCCTGATCGAGAGTGCCTGCGCATAGAGCGCTTCGGCCTTGGCGTCTTGATCTTGCACACGGTGCAATTCAGCCATGCGTCCCAGCAGGCGCGCGACGTCGGGGTTCTCCTCGCCGAGCTGTACGCGGCGAATCGCGAGCGCCTCGCCGAAGAGAGACTCCGCCTCGGCGTGGGCACCGCCCAGCTGGAGGTTCTTGGCCAAGCTGCTGAGGCCGTTGGCCACGTCCGGGTGCGTCTCGCCCAGGAGCTTTTTACGCATGGCGAGCGCCTCGCGTAGGAGCGGCTCCGCGCCCGCGTAGTCGCCCGTGCCCTGGAGGGCGAGCGCGAGGTTGTTCATGGCTTTGGCGACCACGGGGTGCTCGCCGCCATAGGCTGCGCGGCAGATCGCGAGCGACTCGCGGTGCAGGGGTTCGGCGCGGAGGAAGTCCCCCTGCTCCTTCAGGAGCATGGCCAGGTTGTTGAGGCTCGCCGCGACGCCGGGGTGCTCGTTGCCGAGGAGTTCGCGGCGCAAGGCCAGGGCCTCGCGGTAGAGTGACTCCGCCGCGACGAAGTCGCCCTGCTTCAGGAGGGCGCCGGCGAGATTGTTCAGACCGGTCGCGACGTCGCGGTGGCGGTCGCCGTACGCCGCGCGCCGGATCTGCAGGGCCTCGCGGTAGCCGACCTCGGCGCCCCGGTAGTCCCCCACCGCTTCCTGGAGGACGGCAAGGTTGTTGAGCGTGCGGGCCACGTGCGGGCTCTCGTCGCCGAGGGCCGCGCGCTGGATGGAGAGCGCGCGGCGGTAGAGGCGCTCGGCGTTGGCGTAATCGGCGTTCGAGTAGAGGAGGGCCGCGAGACCGTTGAGGGTCCGGCCGACGGCGGGGTGCTCGGGGCCGAGGAGCATCTCGCGGAGGGCGAGCGCGTGGCGGTAGAGGGAGTCGGCTTCAGCGTAGTGGCCCTGTGCGCGGTGCAGGGAAGCGAGGCTGCTCAGAGCGGCGGCGAGCTCGGGGTGCTGCCCGCCGAGCGCGCCGCGCAGCTCCTCGGCGCGACGCTCGGCGAGCTGGAGGCCTTCCGCGTAACGACCCGCCCGCCAGTGTCCGCGGACGAGTCCCCAGAGGCTGTCGACGAGGGCGACGTGGCTGCGCGCGGCCTCCGGGTCGGCGGCGAGGATGCGGAGGGTGCGCAGCTCCCACTCGAGGTCGACGATCTCGTGGGGCGGGGAGGCGGGGTCTTCGGCGCGGAGAGCGAGCAGTTCCTCGGCGGCGTCTGCCGCCTCGGCGAAGCGATTCTCTTCGCGCAGCGAGTCCAGACGCGCCTCGAGTTGCGCGGCGGTGCCGATTTCCCGCTGTGGCGGCGCGCCACTCGCGGCTAGCGGACAGGTCAGCAGGAACATGGTGAGAACAAGCGCTGCTTGATGTACGCCGCGCGAGGGTTGCATCGTGGATTCGCTCACACGTCCTCCCCGGTCCCGGGTTCGACCTTGGGGCGAGCATAGGGCAGCGGCGCGGCGCCGTCCACGGTCTTGAGCGGCTTGCAGCGGCGC
>CAZVHI010000084.1:0-3107 GCA_964627205.1 uncultured bacterium | reverse complement strand
GCAGCGGCGCGGCGCCGTCCACGGTCTTGAGCGGCTTGCAGCGGCGCTCTCGCAAGCGAGGTTACCATGTTCAGACTGGACGGGTGCGGCGGCGTCGGGCAGAATCAGGGTTGTCTCCATCGCGAGGAGGAAGAGATCTCCGCGAGAATCGTCGCATTCGTTCTGCTCTTCGGCGCGCTGGCTGTGGCCTGCTCTGGCAGCACCGGGTCCGGTGGGCTGGAGGATGTCCTCTTCGAGTACGAGGTCACGCGCGTCCTCCCCCACGACGAGAGCGCGTGGACGCAGGGCCTGGCCTGGCGGGATTCACTGCTCTACGAGGGCACGGGCAGGTACGGCGAGTCCACGCTGCGGCGCGTGCGGCCGGCCGACGGTGCGATCCTCGACTCGCACGCGCTCGACGGCTCCTACTTCGGCGAGGGCATCGCGCTCGTCGGCGATCTCGTCTACCAGCTCACCTGGCGGAACCGGCGCTGCTTCGTCTACGAGCTCGACGGCTTCGCGCCCGTCGACACCTTCGACTTCGGCGGCGAGGGCTGGGGGCTCACCTACGACGGCGAGCGGCTCATCATGAGCAACGGCGGTTCGAAGCTGTTTTTCCGTGACCCGGAGACCTTCGAGATCATCGGCAGCGTGGAGGTGCGATCGCAGGGCACGCGTGTCCACTACCTGAACGAGCTGGAGTGGGCCGCCGGCGACGTGTACGCGAACGTCCTGTATTCGGACCGCATCGCGCGCATCGATCCGGTCAGCGGCGAGGTCAGGGGCTGGATCGATCTGAGCGAGATCGTGGCGCAGCTGCGGCGCGGCGGGCGCGCGGACGTGCTCAACGGCATCGCCTACCACGAGGACAGCGGTCGGCTCTTGGTGACCGGCAAGCTCTGGCCGAGTGTGTTCGAGATCGAGCTGGTGGAAACGCCCTAGGCGTTGAATTGCCGGCAGCCTTCCCTTGCGTCGATATCCTCGCAGAGCCCGCGCCCTAGTCTTCCCGATTCGTCTGCCACCACTCGCGCCAGCGCGCGGGTTCGCTGCCGTGGTCTTCCCCCGTGATCTCTCGCAGCGCCTCGGCCGCCGCACGTTGGACGAGGGAGTTCTCGTCCGCGAGCGCTTCGATCAACGGGGCGATCGCGTGCGCTTCGCCGATCTCCGCGAGCGCGCCTGCCGCCCAGCAGCGGGTGCGGAAGTCGGAGTCGCTTGCCAGGGCGTCGATGAGGGGCTCGTCCGCGTGGCCGTCGCCGAGCTCTTTCAGCGCCTTGGACGCCCACCACTGGACGTGAGAGTCGTCGGTGGCTTCGCGGCCGACGGCAGGAAGATCCTCCGATTCCTCGAGGCCCGAGATCGCCTCCAGCGCATCCGCGGCCTTCTTGCGCACGGCCCAGCCGTCTTTCTGGAAAACCTCGATCAGCGGGTCGACCGCGCGCTCGTCGCCGATCGCACCGAGGGCCGCCACCGCTTGCCAGCGCACCCACTCGTCGTCGTCACCGAGGGCGACGAGCAGGGAATCGACGGCCTTGCTGCTCCCGACCACCTTCAGCGCGCCAGCCACTGCTCGGCGCACGTCGGGGCTCTCGTCTTTCATCGCGGCGATCAGCGGCTCCTCGGCACGGCGGTCGCGCAACCTGCCGAGCGAAGCGGCCGCGCGCATGCGCGTGTCTGCATCGCTACTCCGCAGATCCGCGAGGAACAGTTCGATCCCATCGTCCAACGAAGCGTCTCCTTCGAGGAGTCACTCTGGCGAAAGAACACCCGCTCGATCTTCATTCTCTCTCGGTATCAATCGAGACACGTGCTGTCGCTATGCCATTCCATTATACACCGGATCTGGTCAGCCGAAGATCCCCTTGAGTGTGAAGAAGAAGAAGGCGGCCAGTATGGCGCCCGCGGGGAGAGTGACGATCCAGGAGAGGATGATGTTCCGGATCACCTGCAGGTCCAGAGCGCCGACGCCACGCGCCAGGCCGACGCCCATCACGGCACCCACGAGAATGTGTGTCGTGGAGACAGGCAGGCCGGAACGCGAGGCGAGGACCACCGTGGAGGCTGCAGCCAGCTCGGCGCAGAAACCACGTGTGGGTGTAAGTTCGGTGATTTTCTTGCCAATGGTGCGCATGACGCGGTAGCCGAGTGTGATGAGTCCGACCACGATCCCGGCGCCACCGATAAAGAGGATCCAGACGGGCAGTTCGGACTTCTGGGCCACCTCGCCGCCGGAAGAGACGATGCTGACCACCGCCGCCAGGGGGCCGATGCCGTTGGCGACGTCGTTGGAGCCGTGCGCGAAAGCCATGGCGCAGGCGGTGAAGATCATCAGTGGCGTGAAGACCTTCTCCACGCTGGCGAAGCGAAAGTCCTCGTCCATGGATTCGTCGATCCGAACTCGGCGGATCAGCAGCCAGCCGACGAGGGCAATCAACAGGCCGAATACCAGGGCCACGGCGAAACTCATCAAGGGCGAGAACTCTATGTGCAGGTGCTTGAGTCCCTTGAAGAGCGTGACCAGGGAGATCACGAATCCCACTAGAAAGACATAGGCTGGGCTGTACTTGATCGCGTTATGCAGCGGGGCATTGGTGTTGAGGATCAGCTTGCGGATGCTGACCATCAGGCCGAAGCTGATCGTGCCGCCGATTACCGGCGAGATTACCCAACTGGCCACCACCTTGCCTACCTTGGCCCAGTTGACGGAATCGACGCCGATGCCCACGATCGCGAAACCGACGACAGCGCCGATAATGGAGTGCGTCGTCGAAACGGGCCAGCCCTTGGTAGAGGCGATCATCAGCCAGATGGCCGCGGCCAGCAGGGCGGCCAGCATGCCGAAGACCAGGATCTCCGGCTGGTTGACGATGGGCTCGGGGTTGATGATCCCTTTTCGAATCGTCTTGGTCACGTGCCCGCCAGCGAGTACGGCGCCGCCGAACTCGAAGATGATGGCGATGATGATCGCTTGCTTGACCGTGAGCGCGCCGGCGCCCACGGAGGTGCCCATGGCGTTCGCCAGGTCGTTCGCGCCCACACCCCAGGTCATGTAGAGGCCGAAGACCATCGCGAGACCGATGAACACATTCCCGTAAAGAGCGATGAGTTCCATTTCCACAACCCCCGTTAAC
>CAZVHI010000083.1:0-7275 GCA_964627205.1 uncultured bacterium | reverse complement strand
CGTCTTCGGTATGAGCGATGTGGCAGACCAGCAGGCAGGCGTTCTGGCCGATGTCCTGGGCGGCACAGCTCTTGAAGAGCAAGCGGACTGCCTTGTGCGCGAAGTGGCTATCTCTCTGTGGATAGCGAGGGGCTGGTTCGGTGGGCGGGTCCGTGATATAGATGGGGTCCACAATCTTCTCCAAGTCGGCGACAGGTGTAGGGCAGCCAAACCAGACACCAGAGCCGGCTTTTTCTATGCGCAGGCGGTCTCGCTCTGGGGCGCTGTCGGCAGCCAATTGCGGTCTCGCAGCGCGTCGACGATCGCGGGCAACATGTCACGCGGTATCGCGCGTTTGCCTGCGAAGCGAGGCGGCTCCGGTAGGGTGCCGGTCTCGAAGAGACGCTGTACTCGCCATGTCTCCGTGCCAAACAGATCGGCAACTTCCCGAGTCGAAAAAGCTCCCATTGCAACGCTCCTCTGTGCCCGCGAGTGATGTTCAAGACTAGCCCCAATCATCTGGCATTTTGGGGACGGCCGAAACATCAGGAGGTCTCTTGCGACGTGCATTGCGACCAAAGAGAGACCATAGACACGGCGAGTGCCGCGTGAAAAAACTTCGAAAAACATGGACGACGGGTGTCTAGCGACCTGTGTTGCGACGAGGCTTGCGACCACGGATTCGTGGTTTTGGTCACGATGAGCGTTTCGTTCTGTTGTAGCGGAGATTCTTGACGGCGCCTTGCGTGGCCTTCTTGCGATTACCAACTGCAATCGATCTGCTGTGTCTTTGGTTGAATTTGTTGGCGATTTCTGAATCGGATAAACCTCTGCATTCATCCATCTGCATGAAGTCCCAGAGGGCATCCCTCTCTCGTTTTCGCGGCTGTTTTCGCCTGGCCTTGGACGCGCCCACCTTCCCGGTCGTCTTGTTGAGATCCTTCGTATCGTGTCCTTCGAAGGAGATCGTGTTTGTGGCATCGGCCGCGGCTTCGCACCAAGCCAGTACCATCCCAACGGCTTCTTGCACTACGCGTACGGTAACGCCCTCCGGCACACGACCTTGAATTGCCCGTGCGAGTTCACCGTGTGTATCCCATGACTTGAGCCAGTCCGGTGCGTCCGGTGGTTGCGGTAATCCAGGGGTGTCGCGCATGGAACGATGCAGGCGTAGCATGCAACTCCACGCGGCGTCGAGAACGTTGGGGGAGACTGGGAGCGTCGCTTTGGCGTCCGCTTCCAGTTCGTCCAGGTGTCTATTGAGAGCCGCGGCAAGGTCCTTGGCTGTCTTGATGTCGGACCACGGCATCGCATACCGGCGCATCCTGACGTACCGATCGCGCCAATACCCGAAGCATTCCCGTACGAGATCAATAGCACTCTCGCCCACCTTCTCTTTGTCGATTCGCAGGTAGCCGTCGTCTTCCTTGGCGTCGGGGGACAGCAAGAGGATTTGCCCATCTTCCACCTTGCACAGATTGTGGATGGAGAGACCGGCTTCGCAGGCCAAGCAATTGAGTTCAAGGTCCTGCCCCTCTGGGATCTCGAATCGCTGCAGGAGATTGGCACTGGCCTTGGACTGGCTGAGAGTCGCCAGATCGTTGAGAGCATGCCAGAGGAGATCTGATTCGAGATGGCTGGTGGGCGCGTCGGGGGACATGGCATCTGACCTTATTCAGCCGGGCCGGCCCAGACGTCGCCGTGAAAAGGTCAGGGAAACACGGCGACACCTGAGTCGCTTCGGGCCGGCAAGGTCGCGAACCCGCCGGCCACCCGATACCGGAATCTATACTCCGCCCCCTGCGATCTGCCAAGGCGTCAGGAAAGCGTCCGTCGGAAGGTCAGGCAGGGGCCGGACTTACGACGTTGACTCAGAGGGGCTTTCTTGCAGGCTGTTTGAGAGGTGGGACGGTCGTGGGACTTACGAGACCCCTTCACGGGAGGCTTTTTCGGGGCCCGGTTCCGAGGGACGGAGTGGGCGAGGGGCAAAGGGCTGACCGACCGCTCCGGGATAGATGGTCCGATTTTGCCTGCTCAGAAGGAAATGCCCAACCCAGAGGTTGCTTTTTCCGATCTGTTGTTGTAATATGATTACAACAACATGTTCTGAGGACGCCTTAGCTAGGGAGGCGAGAAGATGCCACGATTCGGTGAGTTACTGAAAGCGTTTCGCCTGGAGGCAGGCTTGTCTCTGCGGGAGTTCTGCGCCAGAAATGGTTTTGACGCTGGTAATTACAGCAAGCTGGAGAGGGGCAGGTTTGCGCCCCCCGAGACAGAAGACCGAGTCAGGCTGTACGCCGAAGCCCTTGGATTATCGCCGGGTAGCGACGAGTGGATGGCGCTATTTGATGCTGCCGCTGCGGGACGGGGACGCATACCTGACGATATTATGTCCGACGAGGAGGTAGTGGATAAATTGCCTGTGCTGTTCCGAACAATCCGTTCGGAACAGCAATCGGGAAGCATTGACTTAGACGATCTCATCGAGAGGATCAAGAGAAGTTGATCAAAGTTCCTTTCCTGAGCTACGAGGCATTGAAAGCTCGCGCCGCCTGCGTGCTGGAAGGCTCGAAGTTCAAAGACCGTTTTCCCGTGGAAATCGAGCTGATTGTCGAATCCGACTTCGAAATCGAAATCATGCCGATCCGGGGACTGCAGACGGCTTATGAGATCGATGCCTACATCTCTAAGTTCCTGTTTTGCACTAATTGAGCACTACCCAGCGAGCGTCGCCAAGTAGGTTAGCAGGTCGATGAAATTGTCGTTGGGTGTCGTTGCACGCGACACCTTCGATAATTTATCTTCCCAGCTTTTTCGGCGTAATGTTGTTAACATGTCCGCAAAACTTGGCTCCGACTTCCACCAGTACCAAGGACGCTCGGGAATCAGCCAATCCGCGTGGCCTTCGGTCGCGTACCACACGATTGTCAAGCTGTAGAGAAACATCGCCATCGGGGCCGTACGCTTGACTGCTTGCGGGACGCGGTTGGCTGGGTCTTCAAGCCCAAGATGCTGCTTGCAATCAAGGTGCGTCACTTCAATCGACCAACGCAACGAGAACATCGATAGGATCTTTCGCGGCTTCAAGTTCACATCGGTGCTGTAGAAAATTCTCGTCGGTCGACTGCCGACGGTATCTTGTGAAAGAACGAAACGCAGCAAACGATCCTTGCCCGCTTTGTAGTACAGTCCGGTTTGTGTCTTCACGCGAAGCGAACCGTGCAAGCCGTACTGATCGAAGTGAAGCGTTTTCCAGCCGGCACGCTCTTTCTCCCAAGCCGCGGCACTTTTGAGCCGATCGCCCTTTTTGCGTTTGGGGCCGCGACGCGTTTTCGTCTCCGGCGGTGCCGGCGCATAGAGTGCAGCCTTGGCATGAACGGGACCGATTAAATCAAAGTTGTCTGGCAGTATCGACAACACGCTCTTGCCGCTGTAGAGACTATCGACGACCAGGATGAACTTGCGATCTGGAAACCAAGTAGCCACCAAGGCAATCATCTCCGCCATCAACTCGGGGCGGGTTTTGTGGGGTGTTCCGTCAGCACGGTGAATCGCCTTGGCCTTGGCGGCAGCTTTCTTTTTCGCCTCGGCGGCTTGCTTGGCCTTTTTCGAAGCGGCTTTCTTCTGGCTGGCGGTGGGCTTCTTGGCGGACTTGCCTTTGGTCAATCCCTGCCGATTTCGATACAAACGCATGCAAATCGGCAATGCGAAGACTTTGGTCGGCGCCCACCAGGGGTTTTCAATCACGATGCAAAGATCGACCCAGTCATGTCCCCAATGACATATCTTTTTGGACTTGGAAGAACTGAGTGCGTCATGGTGCATCCCGGTTCCAAAGATTCCGAGGCCTCGTTTCCGGCAGAGGGTATCATCGCCGGCCAGGACGATGGTCGCATCTTTGTCGACGAGCGTCTTGACAATCAGGATAGCCAAGCATTTCCAGAGATGGTCGATCTCCCAAGCGGCATGACTAAAGAAGCGGTGATAGTCAGAGAAGTGCCCGTTTCGCACGGAATCGCTGGACACAATCAGGTCGGTGACATAGCGATGCCGAACCGAAAGGATCCATCCCGTCATCAGTAACCGAAAGGTAGCGAAAGAAGGAGCCGTAAAGACCGACTGAAAGCCATCTAGTAAACCCATGAACGTTGCGGTAAGTTCCATCTGCGGCCTCCGTGCTTCTGGGAACTCGTGGTTGAGTTCTCCAGATTGTGCGCGGGTGGCCGCTTTTCACCGATACCAATTTCCTCCCGAAAAAGTGCGAAACTGGAACTAAGGACATGAAGACGATAGCGGTTGACGAAAGCGCCCTTGACAACCGGATCAACCGCTATCGATTCAGCCTTGCCCACGAACTTGGCCACCGAGTCCTTCACCGCGAAATACTGGCAGAGATCGAGTTCGAGACCGCTGCAGCTTGGAAGGAATGCGTAACGCAGGTGCCGGAACGGCAGTACGGATTCTTGGAGTATCAGGCCAACACCTTCGCAAACGCATTGCTCGTTCCGCAACAGCAGTTAGAGCCCCGCTTTGAGCAGATTATCGAGAAGATCCGGGCAGCGGGGCTTGAGCCCAAGGAATACCCAGACGTGTGCCTTGATACTGTCAGCACCGAACTTGGCAAGCAGTTTCGGGTGAGTCCCGCAACGATGCGGATCCGATTGGAAAAGGACCGCAGGTTCGACCAACTCTAACGTGGAACTGATCGAGCGGGCGGGCACCTTTTTGTTCACACACGCCCCAAACTTGCGAGGGCTGAGTGTCTCGGGCGCTATCCTGGGTGACACGGTCCATCGCCGGGCGGTAACCGATTTAACAAATCGGCCAACATCGGGATGGGTGAGAAGTAGACTGACGGCTTTCAACCATCCCCGCCAGTCTCCGGTCTGCACCCCCCGAAGTTCCGCAGGAATAGGTGGGCGTTCATCCGCAAGGTTACTGCCATGAGTAAGAGCCGCAAGAAGCGAAAGAACCAGCAGCGAAAGAATCCCCTTTCCGAACTCGCGAAACATCGCCCGTTTATCGACGGGTACGATTCGTACGCCGAGGAGTACGAACGGTGGAAGCGGATGGACATCGTGAAACGCCTCATTGGTGTATACGAGCTTTCAGACGAGCAACGCAGCACGAAGGACACACAAGAGCTCTTGACCGACTTTGGGCTCACCTCTCACCAGCAACTGTTCTACGACGCAGAGGTGGAGAACGAGGGCGGCGATGACTCCACCGGGGGCTGTGACGACACGCGCGTCTCGGGTAGCGGCTGGACTTCCGCCGTGAAAGACCAGTATGGGCACGTCAGACCGATAATTTTTGTACAAGGCAACATACCCATCTCTGACACGGGCGTACCAGGAGAAGAGCAGCACAACGAGGAACTCGTTGGAGTAACAAAGTTGCTGGTCTTGATGCACGAGTTTGGGCATGCAGAGGACATCTCGCGATCTGTCAACTACGATCACGTTGCCCTAAAACTTGACATCGTGGCTGCGGAAGTCTACGCCCACAAGTTCGTCATGCGACATGCAAAGCAATTGGGTTACCGACTCGCCCTGGGCCAGTACATCGCCAGCATCGAAGAGCATCTCATGGCAGAGAACGACGCTGCACGCTTGGCTGCGGAGAGAACATTTGACGATGGGGGCATTGAGGAGTACAAACGAGCGGCAAGGGGCAGGACAAAACGAGAACTGGAACGAGACCTGAAGGCGTCCGGCCGAATGAAGGAGTTTCTCTCGTCCATCTAACTCGTGATGATCGCGGGCTACCTTCTTTCGTATGACCGCCACTTCATCTTCCCCCCGCGTCTCACGGGTGGTAGGGAATCGGAGCCAAGAACTCGCCAGAAGCGGCGAATAGCGGTACAGTGGAAGTGTTGCCAGCTACCTCTTTGCGAAAGGGGGTGTGGCTGTGTTTTTTGTATGTTTTGGTGTGTTTTGTCTGTTGTTAGCAGCCGCGTTTGTCTGTTTGTTCGTCATCTCGATCACTAAGGGACGGACAAAAGCCGACATAGCCCTCATTGGAGTAGACGCCGCAGTACTTCTCGTTCTCGGGATGGCCTTCATAAGTGCTGCTATCTACGAAGCCACTGATGAGGCCGTGGAAGTACCGCGGCAGTCGGATCACCTGGTAGAAGAACTTCTTGACCGTGTTAAGTGATCGGCACTGCCGCGATCGCTCGCAGATTGGGTAGTGCAGTTTGGCGTCCTGACCATTCTCGCCTTCGCGATCTGGGCATGGCCAAGCAAGTGGCTTACGAGAAAACGGCGGCTACCCGTATGATTGTTCGACCGTTGCTGAAGATGGAAAGTTGTTCGATGTTTCAAGCCGCACGGGCATGCTCGCACGTGGCTGAACTCAGCGTTATACATGAGGAGTAGGTGGATGGGTGAATCAACGAAATCCGTACTTGCCTTGCTCACGATCATGGGCATTGCCGTGGCCGCGGTGGCGTGGATCGCGGATCATCCCGATTCCATGACGTGGGGGTTTCGCATCGGTGCGCTGGTCACTGCCGGTGTTGCCTTTGGGCTCTTTCTGAAGTTGCATTTCCGCGCTGATAACGTCTCAAGTTGCTGGTGATACAGGGCGGGGTCCGGGACTTCAGACTCTGGCTTCTTGGCCGAAGGCAGGCTACCGATCCTCGCCGTGTTGGTCGTGCGGCCGTCCCGGCCGGTGCGGGCGTGGCACTGCGGAGTTTCCGCAGTCGATTCCAGTTCACCCCGGTACTTGCGAACGGTCTTTTCATCCACCCCCACATGCTCCGCAATCGCGCGGTCCGACATCTTGGCCCCGTTGGGATGCAACATGGCACGCTCCCACGAATCCGCCTCGAAGATGTTGCAGGGCCGTCCTGGGTGGTACAATGCCACGAGGTGTCGTGAGGATTGGGCTGTAGGAACGCAAGTTCCATGGCTCGGTGAATCACAGGACGTTAAGCGAGACCACTGTGAGATTCTCATTGCGATCGCTCGTTATCGCTTTTCTTTGGCTGTCCGCGTTGCTGGGCGCAATCGTGACCGGTGAAGGTTGGGCTTGTCACTTGTTTGTCGTCCTGAACTTCTTCATTCCGCCGATCGCCGTTACATTCACGTTCTTGTCGCCCCCGCAATCGAGACCATTTTGGCTTGGATTTGCAGTTGCGTCCGGGTTCTTCGTTCTTCTGTTCTTGCTGAACGACGAACAGTTCAAAGCGTTCTCCAATGACGTTGCCGAGATGATCACCAGTGGCATTCAGTTCCCAAGGGGCGTAACTCGCGATTCTCGCGGTGCTAGCTTTGAGAGGCATGGGCGAAA
>CAZVHI010000082.1:0-7346 GCA_964627205.1 uncultured bacterium | reverse complement strand
CTAGGGCCAGAATCCCCAGGCGGGATAGGGAATCTCGAGTAATGATGTAGGTGACGACCGTGCACTACATCGGCACTACCGCAGCTTGTCGTTCTGGCGGATGGTATGCTGCACGGCTCGCTACTGATCGCGGACGCGAAAACGCAGCCCACCCGACATATGGCCTCTTCTCGGGGGAAAGGGCAGGATCGCTGTGATTCCGTGGCCATCCGCCGCGTCGAAGTAGTAGGATTCACCTTCTTGTCACTGAACAAGCGGGGAGGTACGTGATGCGTGGGATCGGCAACAGGGGAATAAAAAACCGGGCAGCCGGCTACGGTTTCGTGTTTCTGCCATTAGTCTTCGTTCTCGTTCTCTACGCATGCTCCAGCGACGAAACCGTCAACGGTCCCGGCCAGCCTCCAGGAGTGCCGCAGAACCTGAGCGCCCAGGCGGGCGATGCCGAGGTGACCCTGACCTGGGGCTCGGCCAGGGCAGACGAGAGCTACGAGATCTTCTGGAACAACTCCGGCGACGTGAGCGAGGACGACACGAAAATCGAAGCCGCGAGCTCACCCTACACCCACTCGGGCCTGAGCAACGGCACCCCCTACCACTACGCGATCCGGGCGAAGAACGACGCCGGCACGAGCGCGCTGTCCGCCGAGGTGTCGGCCACCCCCAGCGCCGGCGGGCCGGGCAGCGTGATACTCGGCTGCGGGTGGTACTTCAGCCTCGCCGCCACGGAATCGGGACAGCTCACCGCCTGGGGCGACAACCAGCACTGGCAGCTGGGCATCGGATCCGGGACGTCGCAGCCCTTGCCCGTCTGGGTATCCGGCCTCGACGATGTGATCGACATGGATGGCGGCGAGCGGCACAGCATCGTCCTTCGGAGCGACGGCAGCGTCTGGGCCTGCGGTTCGAACGACAACGGCCAGCTCGGCGACGGTACGAACCAGCCGCAGTGGCGGCCGCAGCAGGTCGCCGGGCTGCCGGAGATCGTCGACGTCGCCGCCGGCCGCTACCACAGCCTGGCCGTCGACGTGGACGGGCAGGTCTGGAGCTGGGGCTACAACATCGCCGGCCAGCTCGGCGACGGCACGAACACGAATCGCCACAGCCCGGTCCCGGTCGACATCGAGGGCGTTATAGCTGTTGCTGGCGGCCTCGATCACTCCTTGGCCCTGACGCAGGACGGTACGGTCTTCGCCTGGGGCGGAAACAGCGCTGGCCAGCTCGGCGACGGCACGACCACCGGCCGCTACGTCCCCGGACAGGTGACCGGCATCATCCTGGCTACCGCCGTCGACGCTGGGGACAAGTTCTCGGTGGCGATCGAGCACGGCGTCGACCCGGGAGAGGGAGAAGTGTGGCGCCTCCTGGGCTGGGGACAGAATCATCACGGGCAGCTCGGCATCGGAAGCACCGAGAACTCGCTCACCCCGGCGCTGGTAATCCTGGGTGACGACTATCCCCTGGCTGTCGCCTGCGGGACCGCCCACACCCTGCTCCTCGTCGAAGCGGGCCATCTGATGGCGTGGGGAAACAATGGCTACGGCCAGCTGGGAAACGGCAGTTATGAAGGCAGCACCGTGCCAGGGCTTGTGGCATCAATCTCCAACGTCCTTGCCATCGCCAGCGGCCACGGCCACAACCTGGCCGTGGTATCGGGCGGCACGCTCTGGAGCTGGGGAACCGACTTCAAGGGTCAGCTGGGCAACGGGCCCTCTGGGGGGGAACAGACGACTCCCCTGCCTGTGTCCGGCTTTCCCCCGGAGAGCCCTTGACTGCGCGCTAGAAGGCCTCGCCGAGGGTGATGTAGAAGCCGGTGGAGTTCTCCCCTACGCCGTAGTCGATGCGGATGTTCATGCGCTCTTCCGGGCTGAAGAGGTAGCGCAGACCGACGCCGCCGGATCCCTTCGCCTTCCCGAGGGAGAGTTCCCCGGGTTCCGGCGCCACGTCCCCCACTCCGCCGAACAGGGCGAGTCCGAAGCGGCGCCAAACAGCCGGCAGCCGGTACTCCGCCTGGAGGGCCAGCAGGTTGCGGTCGCGGTAGCGCCCCTCGTAGTAGCCCCGCAGGATCCGCCCCCCGCCCAGGCCTGCCAGCGACTGGAAGGGCGGCGTCCCGCCCAGGAACTCCCCGACCGCCTGTAATGCGAGGACGTGATCGGCCCACGGCGTCCAGAAGCGCCGCAGGTTCACGCGCAGACGGCGGAAGTCGAAGTCGCTGCCGAGCGACTTATCGTAGAAGCGCAAGCTGACTTGATGGTAGGAGCCCCGCGTCGCAAACCAGTTGCCGTCGCGCGTGTCCCAGGTGGCGGCGATGCCCAGGCCGAGCACCTGTGGATCGTCGCTGCCGGGGATCCCGCCGCCGGCGAGCAGGCCGTCCTCTTCCAGCTCCGTCAGCCGGCTCCGCCACCACTCGCAGGACAGCCCGGCGCTGAGGCTCTCTCGCAGGCGGCGTTCGAAGCGCAGGCTGAACCTGCTCGTCTCGGGTGTGAAGGACTCCTCCTGGGAGTCGGGCGCATCCCGGCCGATGCCGAAGAAGAGCTCCGGGTAGCGGAGGAACGAGAGAGCACCTTCGATGTGACGACTCTCGCCTGCACCATAGTGGTCGACGCCGAGTTCAGCGAGGAGTTGCTTCTCCTGGGTGTAGATGAGAGTCCCCGAGAAGTTCGAGGGTCGCGCACTCGCGCCGCCGCGCGTCGGCAGGAGGTAGAATGCGCTTACGCCGCCCATCAGCCGCGTCTCCGGCGAGTAACCCAGGACGGGCAGGATAAGCCAACGCCCGCCCCGCCGCGTGGCGGAGTCGGCGGGAGCGGCGTTCTCCTCCTCCCCTGCGCGCACTGCGCGAGGCGTAGCGAAGGCGCAGGCCGTGGCGAGGATCAGGATTGTTGAAACTATTGCGTGGAATCGCCTCTGCATTAACTTCTCCGGAGGACCGAGAACGACAGGCCGCCACCGGCACTTTCGGAGAAACCTTCGCCGGCCGTCAAGGTAATAGCCAAGTTGCCCACAACATTCCAGGGAGGATCCCATGCCAGCGCGTCGGAAGAAGATAATCCTTGGCCTGATCATCCTGAGCCTGCTGCCCGGAACGGCCCTCGCAGCCAAGGGCTATCTCCGCACCCCCGACATCCACGGCGACCGCATCGTATTCTGCGCCGAGGGTGACATCTGGACCTGCGCCGACACCGGCGGCGAGGCCCGCCGCCTCACGACGCACGTCGGCTCGGAGTATTTCCCCCGCTTCTCGCCTGACGGGAGTTGGATCGCCTTCACCGGCGAGTACGACGGCAACCGTGACGTCTTCGTCATGCCCGCGAGCGGCGGCGAGCCGCGGCGCCTCACCTGGCACCCGGCCGGCGACGAGCTGATCGAATGGACGCCCGACGGCGTGCACCTGATCTTCCGCAGCTGGCGGGATTCGCCCCACTACAGCTGGGAGCTCTTCCGGGTCCCCGTCGAGGGCGGTGACGCGGAGAAGCTGCCGCTCGGCTGGGCGGCCCGCATCGACATCGATCCCGAGAGCGGCCTCTGGGCCTTCAACCGCATCTCCCGTGAGACGCGTACCTGGAAGCGATACCGCGGCGGCACCGCGTCGGACATCTGGGTCGGCGACCCGAAGAAGGAAGACTACCGGCGCGTGACGGACTTCGCTGGCACCGACGCCCACCCCATGTGGCACGGCGGCCGCATCTGGTTCATCAGCGACCAAGGCGGGACATACAACCTCTGGTCCATGCGGCCAGACGGCGGCGACCGCAAGCGCCACAGCGACGGCGGCAAGTGGGACGCGCGCTGGCCGGGCATGGGACCGGACGGACGCATCGCCTACATGCTCGCGGGCGGCATCGCGCTGTTCGATCCGGCGAGCGGCGACGGTCGCAGCCTGGACATCGACCTGCCCAGCGAGCGGGTGCTGACCCGACAGCGCTTCAGCGATCCCGCGCGTTTTCTGAGCTGGTTCGACCTCTCTCCCGACGGCGAGCGCCTGGCCGTGGTCGCGCGCGGCGAGGTCTTCTCCGTGCCCGCCCTAGACGGAGTCACCCTACCGATCACCAGGAGCAGCGGCATCCGCGAGGACTACGTCCGCTTCGGGCCGAAGGGCGAGCGCGTGCTCTTCGTGAGCGACGCCACGCGCGAGGAAGCCTTCCACACAGCCGACGCCTGGGGCCGCGGCGAGGAAGAGGTCGTGAAGGCTGCGGTCAAGTCGGGCTACCACTTCCCCCCGCGCTGGTCACCCGACGGCGAGTGGATCGCCTGGGGCGACAACGAGTACTCCCTCTGGGTCGCGCCCGCCAGCGGTGGCAAGCCCCGCAAGGTGGACGAGAGCGAGCGCTGGCTCATCAGGGAGTACGCGTGGAGTCCGGACGGCCGCTGGCTGGCCTACACGAAACCCATGGCCAACGACTACAGCTCGATCCTCCTCTACGACACGCAGGAGAAGAAGACCCACGCCGTCACCGGGCCCTACACGGACGACCAGTCCCCCGCCTGGGATCCCGACGGCCGCTACCTCTACTTCCTCAGCCAGCGCACCCTCAACCCGGTACTCGGCAACCGCGACCTCAACAACGTCGAGGTGCGAAACTCGAAGCCCTACCTCGTGCTGTTGGAAGCTGACGAGGAGAATCCCTTCGCGCACCTCGCGGGCCTGCCGCCCGGCGAGGAGGAGGAAGGCGACGAGAACGGGGACGAGGACAAGGACGACGAGGAGGAAGACGAAGGGAACGGCGACGAGGACGAAGAGCAGCTAGAGCCCGTGGAGATCGACCTCGACGGCCTCGAGGACCGCGTCGTCGAGCTGCCGGTGCCCGTCGGCCGCTACTCCACGCTCGCGGCCACGGCGGGCAAGGTCTTCTACCTGAGCTGGCCCGTGCGCGGCTGGGCGGAGGGCCCCGACTGGATGGACCAGCCGCCCAAGCCCGACAACGAGCTGATGTCCTTCGACCTCGAGTCGGAGGAGGCGGACGTCTTCCTCGGCGGAGTGTTCGGCTACACGCTCGCGCGCGATGCGGACAAGATGGCGGTGATGACCGGCCGCGGCGAGATCCATATCGTGGACACGAGCGCGCCGCCCGAGCTCGGCGAGAGCCGCGTCGACTTCGGCGGCATCGTCCTCGAGCTCGATCCGCGGGAGGAGTGGGAGCAGATCTACCACGAGGCCTGGCGGCGCATGCGCGACCGCTACTGGGACGAAGGCCTGGTCGGCCTCGACTGGAAGGGGCTGCGAGACCAGTACGCGCGGCTCTTGCCGCTCATCGGCACCCGCGACGACCTGCGCGACCTGATCGGCGAGCTCATCGGCGAGCTGGCCACCGGCCATACTTACGTCTGGGGCGGCGACCCGGCCGTGCGGGTGCCCCGACGCGCCACCGGCAGCCTCGGGGCGGATCTCGTCCGCACCGGCGACACATTCCGCGTAGCCCGCATCTACCGCGGCGACGACGCCGACAACGAGCCCTCGCCGCTGCTCGCCCCCGGCGTGAACGTGGCGGAGGGCGAGTACCTCGTCGCAGTGGGCGGCCTGCCCTTCTCCCCCGACCGCCCCTTCCATGCCAGCCTCGAGAACCTGGCGGGCAAGGACGTGCTGCTCACCGTGGCTAAAGATGCCAAGGGCAAGGAGGAGCGCCGCGACGTGGTCGTGCGCACCCTGCGACGCGAGCAGGGCCTGCGCTACGCGGACTGGGTGCGACGCAACCGCGAGTACGTGAGCGAGAAGAGCGGCGGCAAGATCGGCTATCTGCACATCCCCGACATGGGGCGCAGCGGACTTATCGAGTTCAACACCTGGTTCTTCCCCCAGCTCGACAAGGAGGGGATGATCGTGGACGCGCGCTGGAACGGCGGCGGCTTCGTCTCCTCCATTCTCGTGGAGCGCCTGCGCCGGCCCGTGACGGCCTTCGGCCGCACGCGCCAGGGCCGCGTGGACACCTATCCCGAGAGGCAGCTCAATGGACCCTTTGTCGTGCTCACCAACGAGTTCGCCGGCTCGGACGGGGACATCTTCCCTCGCGCCGTGCAGCTCGAGGGCCTGGCGCCGGTGATCGGCATGCGCTCCTGGGGCGGCGTCGTCGGTATCAACATCCAGCGCGTGCTGGTCGACGGCGGGATCGTCACCTACCCCTTCGCCGCCTGGTGGGACGAAGACTGGGGCTGGGGGCTGGAGAACCGGGGCGTGGAGCCTGACATCGTCGTGCAGAACCTGCCCCAGGAGCTCGCGCGCAGCCTCGACTCACAGCTGGACCGCGGCATCACCGAGGTGCTGCGGCTGCACGAGCAGTCGCCTCCCATCGAGCCGAACTTCGAGCAGGCGCCGTCTAGGAGCCGCAAGACCTATCGCGGGGAAGGCTGATCCTCCGCGGCGAGCTCTGCTCGAGGTTTCCCAACATAGCCCGGCCGCGCGCGCGGCCGGGCTTTTTCGTCGCCACCGCTCATGTCCGGACTCGGTTCCCGTCCCGCCTCGAAGACACACCCATCCCTGGCTCCTTCCTTGCTCTCTATTCTCTCCGGCGCAGTGCTCCAACTCACGGCGAGTCGGTTCGCACGACGCCACGAGATGTCTTGCGAGGGTCGATGCTTGACCGTCGCCGCCCATCCTGCCCCGGGTAGGTTCATGCGGCGGCGCGAGGGAAGGCAAGAAACGGAAACGTTTCGAAACGATCGACCCCGGAGGGGAACGGGCGGCCGAAGAGCGGCACGAGCCCCGCGAAAGAGCGCTTCTGCAAAACCGTCAAGGAGTCGCAAAATGAAACGACTGGTAATCACTCTGCTTCTTTTGGCCGCGATGAGCAGCATCGCCGCCGCCGAGAGCTACATCGGCATGTTCGATGATGTCCAGGCCACGATCTGCTACGGCGACACCGAAGTCTACGTCACCAAGTCCGTCCACTTCATCGCTTACCTGGATCCCGAGATTCCCGCCATCACGGCGGCCGAGTTCTCGGTGCCGAACCTGCCAGAGTCGGGAGCCCTGGGTATCGTCACCGCGTCCTGGAATACCACACTGGTCATCGGGAACCTCGACTATGGCATCGCTCTGGCCTTCTCCGACCCGGTCCCCGGTCCTCTGGCCGCCCTGGGCACCGTCGACTTCTTCCCGATAGACGCCGCCTGGATCGGCGCGGACTATCTCATGGAAGTCCTCGCGGCGCAGGATAGCGGCAACCTGGTGGTCGTGGACGATGGTTTCGTCACGATCCCCGTCCTCGGCGGGAACTACACCTTCAATTGCAGCAATCCCGACGAATGCGATTGCGTGGACAGCGTGCCCGTCTCACCGACGAGCTGGAGCGCGGTCAAGGCGCTCTACTAGCCCCAATTCGTCAGAACAAGAACGGAAAAAGGCGGCCCGCCCGAAA
>CAZVHI010000081.1:0-7384 GCA_964627205.1 uncultured bacterium | reverse complement strand
AATCAGCTCAGGAAGGAGCGGTTTCGGTGGCCATCATGAATAGTCCGGGCTAGGGGCAGTAGCTGCTGTTGAAGTAGTCGGCGAAGATGGCGAAGTCGCTGATGTCGTTGTCGCCGGTCTCATCGTAGTCGTGGCAGGGATCACAGGGCAGCCCCTGGCTCATGCAGTTGAAGTCCGCCACGAAGCGGGCGAAGTCCGGGACGCCGACCTCGCGGTCGCCGTTCAGGTCCGGGCTGTCGACGGCGACGCAGACCGGATCGCCGCCGTTGCAGGGAATGCCCAAGACGATGACCTGGAGCTGGGTCTGGTCGCAGCTTACCGCATCTTCGTAGAGACCGCCATGGATCGTACCGCTGATCGTCGTGTAGCCGTTCATGTCGGTCGGGCCGTCGGCCTGGCTGCCGGTGGACCCGCAGGGGGCCAGGGCGTCGTGCCAGAGCCAGATGTCCGTGGCCGGGATGCCTAAGATCGGATCGCCGTTGATATCGAGACATTGGACATGGATCTGATAGTCGTTGCCCGCCTCGGGATCGACGAGGTCCTCGCCGCCACCAGGGGCGATGGTGAAGCGCCCGCAGTTGTCGGCGAAGGCGATGAGGAAGTAGATGGGTGGTGGATCGGCGACGGTCAACGAGGGAAGGATCAAGAAGAGTAGGGAGATCGTGAGGAGTGCGTTCCGTCTGGCCATGGGTAACCTCCGGAATTGGGTTTCGAGATCCAGTTTCAGTCCAAGCAGAGGTGATCCTGGCGGTGGGGGTGTCCGAGTAACAACTCGATCATAGACGAGGATCGTTTGCGGGGCAAGTGCAGGCCTGTGAATAAAAGATCGGCGGAAGGGCAAGGCCCTTCCGCCGTTTCCTGCTACATGGGCATTCTGGATGCCCGGTCGCGCCCGAGTTCGCCGAAGGAGACTTCTGGCGAGTTACGGACAGATGCTGGCGTTGAAGAAACCGCCGAACATCGCGAAATCGGTGACGTCGGTGTCGCCGTCCTCGTCGAAGTCGTGGCAAGGATCGCAGCCAGCGGTGCAGTTGAAGTCCGCTGCGAACTTACCGAAATCGGCAACGGTGACCTCGAGGTCGCCGTTCAGGTCCGGGCTGTCGGTCGCGACGCAGACGGGGTTGTTGTTGTTCAGGACGATGCCCAGGGCGAAGACGTAGAGATCGAGGTCGTTGCAGTTGATACCCTCGTTGGCGTCCCCATTGACACCGCCGTAGATCGTGCCAGTGAACTGCGTCTCGCCGTTCTCATCGGTTCCAGAGTCGGCCTGGCTGTAGGCGCCCGGGCAGGTCGCCATCTGGTCGTGCCAGAGAGTCAGGTCGGTGGCGCCCAGCGTGGTCACAGGGTCGCCGTTGATGTCCAGCACCGTCACGAAGATCGTGTAGTCCTGGGGGATGCCCGGATCCAGCAGATCCTCACCGCCACCCGGAGCGATGGTGAAGCGTCCGCAATAGGCCGCAGCAGCCGTGGAATTCTCCGTATTGGGGATACCAGCAGTCGCCCCTGCCGCCAGGCCCAGAACAAACAAGGCTGTCATTGCAAGGGTGATGATATTCCTCTTGGCCATTCGAAAACCTCCTAAAAGGTGTACCAGCCCCCGTTGCGGACGCGAGCGTGGTGCTCCAATCCTGAAGGGGCGTAACCGGTCGAGCAGGGGTGCATCCAAAATGATACGGGACCAGCATCTTCCCGCATCACCCATGAGCAGGATGAAGCGCATGGGGCGAAACCAAGCATGATTATACCCCGAAGCGGGAAAGACGGTCAACCCGTAAACCGTTCCGGTTTGGCCCATTGGCGGACCCGCTTGCCAAAGGCTTATCCGTGAAGGAAATGCAGGGAGGGGAAAACCTCAGAACTCCTTAGCGAGGCCCCACGTTGCTTCGACGGGGAGCGTGAAGGCGATGCCGCTGCCCGGCTCGTCCAGAGATCCGCAGATGCGCTCCAGCAGCCGGACGGCCTCCTCCGCTTTGTCGCCGCTCGTGACGGAAAACAGCAGCCGATGCTGTCCTTCGCCGCCGGGGAAGAGGCCGCGCAGCCCTGCAAAGATGGGCACCTCTTGCGAGAGGATCTCGCCCATACCGCGGGTGTGCAGGACCGAGGCGCCCGCGATGCCGATCTCGAGGAAGCCTTCGAGGATCTCCTCCAGGTTCTGCTCGTCGCTGAGGATGATGAGCAGCAGGACCACGTTTTTCCTTCCGCGCTGCGCACGCCAGGCGTGAACACTGCCGGGCGGGATGCCTGCATTCGTTGCTTGGGGAGGCTGCGACCGGAGTCTCATGTTCGGGCGCGGCCCGCGGGAAGTCAAGGGCAAAGCCGTTGACAGCACCCCAGGCGGCGCCTAAAGTCGGTGCCCGAGTTCGCGACCCTCCCTGGATCGGCAGGCGATGACTCCCGAAGGCAGGACCTATATCCTCGAGCGCCGAATGCGCCGGCGAAAGCGCCTCGATGCCGCCGGCGCGCTGCTCTATATCCTCCCCGCCGCGATCATCGTCATTGTCTTCCGGTTGATCCCGATCCTGGCCGCCTTCACGTTCAGCTTCTTCGAGATCAAGATGGGAGCCCTGGTGGGCTTCGTCGCCGGCGGCCACTACATGAAGCTGATCGGCGATCCCACCTTCTGGCGTTCGCTGAGCACGACGCTCTGGTTCGTGTTGGGCACGGTGCCGCCGGCGATCTTCGTCTCGCTCTTCTTCGCGGTGCTGCTCAACCGCAAGATCAAGGCGCTGGGCTTCTACCGGACGGTCTACTTCATGCCGGTGGTCACCAGCATGGTGGCCGTCGCGGTGATCTGGAAGTGGATCCTGGAGCCCGAGATCGGCATCCTCAATTTCCTGCTAGAGAAGCTGAACCTCGGGCGTCCGGGCTGGTTGGGCGAGAGCCGCGGGGTCTTCCAGCTTCTGGCGAGCTCGGTCGGCCTCGAGCTGCCGCGCTGGGCGGGGGGGCCGAGCCTCGCGCTCGTCAGCCTGGCGATCGTGAATACATGGAAGGGCCTGGGCTACAACATCGTCATCTTCCTGGCGGGTCTGCAGAACATCCCCCAGCAGCAGTACGAGGCGGCGAAGATCGACGGGGCGAACAGCTGGCAGCTCTTCCGCTACGTAACATGGCCCATCCTGAGCCCGACCACGTTCTATGTCTTCATCATGAGCACGATCGTCAGCTTCCAAACGTTCAGCCTCGTCTACCTGATGACGTCGCCGCCGGGCGGGCCGGAGGACTCGACGAAGGTGCTCGTCTACTACCTCTTCGACAAGGGCTTCACGCCGCCGGCGAGCCTTGGCCGTGCCAGCGCTGTGGCCCTGGTCCTCTTCGTCATCATCCTCACCCTGACGCTGGTGCAGAGGCGGGTGGCGGAGAAACGGGTGCACTACTAGGAGGGTCTTGGAGGCACGGCATCGCATCCAACGCATCCTCGGCCGCGGCGGCATCCACGTGCTCCTGCTCGTGGCGGGCCTCAGCATGGTGATGCCCTTCCTGTGGATGCTCTCCACGTCCTTCCGCAGTACGATGGAGATCACGAAAGATCCCTACCGCTTCTCGCCCGAGGTGCTGTCGACGGGCTACGGCGAGGCGGGCACGACATCCGCCGGCGAGACCCGCAGCGTCGCGCGCGTCTTCGCGAACTACGTGGAGGCCTGGCAGAGCGCGCCCTTCGGCCGCTACTTCTTCAACACGGTCTTCGTAGCCCTGTCCTGCGTGGTCGGCGTGGTGATCACGAGTGCGCTTGCGGCCTACGCCTTCGCGCGCATGCGCTTCAAGGGGCGCGACGGGATCTTCATGCTCTTCCTCAGCATGATGATGGTCCCCGAGCCCGTCTACCTGGTGCCCAGCTTCATCATCATCGCCCGGCTCGGCTGGCTTGACACCTACTACGCGCTCATCGTGCCCTGGACGGCGAAGGTCTTCTCGATCTTCCTCCTCCGCCAGCACTTCAAGACCATCCCCCAGGATCTCTTCGACGCGGCCACCATCGACGGCGCCAGCCGCTTCTCCATTCTCTGGCGCATCGTCATGCCGCTGTCCAAGGCCATCCTGGTGACGATCGTGCTGTTCACGATCATCGGCTCGTGGAACTCCTTCCTCTGGCCGCTGGTCATGACGCACAGCCCGGAGATGCGTCCCATCCAGATCGGTCTCGCAGCCTTCAGCCAGGAGGAGGGCACTGAATACGGGCTCATGATGGCGGCCACGTGCCTGAGCGTGATGCCGCTGTTGATCATGTACTTCTTCGCCCAGAAACAGATCATCGCCAGCCTGGCCTCTTCCGGGCTGAAGGAGTAGCCATGCGCCGCGCCCTGCTCTCTCTCGGGATGCTCCTGCTGCTCGGCGGCAGCTGCGCGCGCGGCCCCTCGGAGAACGAGGTCACATTCTGGCACGCGATGGGCCGCTGGGAGCAGGACCTGCTGGCGATCATCGACGAGTTCAACGCCCTGCATCCCGAGATGCCCGTCAAGGCCTACAACATGAGTCGCTACCAGGCCCTCAGTCAGAAGATCATCGCGGCCGTGGCCGCCGGGCAGCCACCGACGATCAGCCAGGCCTACGAGGCCTGGACCGCGGAGATGATGGCGGGCAACATCATCGAGTGCTTGCAGCCTTACGCGGACGGCGCGATGGCGGCGCCGGGGCTCGCCGAGTCCGACTGGGCCGACTTCCAGCCCGTCTTCCTCGACGAGTGCCGCTACGACGGGCGGATCTGGTCCTTCCCCTTCAACAAGAGCGTGCGCACGCTTTTCTACAACCGCGACCTCTTTGCCGAATTGGGACTCGATCCCGACCGTCCCCCGCGGGACTGGGACGAGTGGCGAGACGCGAGCCGTGTCCTCAGCGCCGACCTGGATGGCGACGGCCGCAACGACCGCTGGGGCACGACGGCGCGCGCCTCGGTCACCGTCTTCGGCAACCTCCTCCTGCAGAACGGCGGCGACTTCTTCTCGCCCGACGGCCGCAGCTCCACCATCGCCAGCCCGGCGGGGGTGGAGGCGTTGGCGTTCATGTGGGAGCTTTTGGGAGAGCGGAAGCTAGGCTACTCGACCTTCGACTACGCCTACCAGAACGAGTTCAAGGCCGGGCGTGTGGGCATGATGGAGAGCTCGAGCGTTTCGCTTTCCTTCCTGCGCGGTCGCATCGATTTCGAGCTGGGCGTAGCGCCGCTGCCGGGACGCAAGGTGCAGACGGCGATGATCCAGGGCACGAACCTCGTCGTCTTCAAGAAGGCCACCGACGCGCAAAAACGGGCGGCCTGGGAATTCATCAAGTTCCTCACGAACACGCGCAACGCCACGCGCTGGTCACTGGCCACGGGCTACGCCCCCCTGCGCCGGAGCTGCCTCGACGAGCCCGAGATGCGGGACCATCTCGACGAGATACCCGGGTTGCGGGACGTCTACGGCCAGCTCCCGCGCGCCCATTCCGAGCCGCGCAACAGCGCGTGGTTTGCCGGACGGAAATACCTGGAGGAGGGAGCGATCCAGCGGGTCATGCGCGGCACGGCCGAGCCCGCGGAGGCTCTCCGGGAAACGGCCCGGCGTATCGACGACGAAATCGCTTCGGGCTTCTAGCGAGGACTCATGCTCACGGTCCGGACCCTGCGCAGCGATCGGATCGGCCCGATCGACCTCACCCTCGAGCGCGGCGAGATCACCCTGCTCACGGGTCCGTCGGGCGGGGGCAAGAGCCTCCTGCTGCGCTCGCTGGCCGACCTGGATCCCCACGAAGGTTCCGTTAGCCTGGAGGGGCGCGAGCAGGCGTCGACGCCGCCGGCCGAGTGGCGGCGCCTGGTCGGACTGCTGCCGGCCGAGCCGGCCTGGTGGGGGGAGAGAGTCGGCGAGCTCTTCCCCGCGCGGGGCGAGCTCGAGGACCTGCCCTCCCTCGGCCTCGGCCCCGAGTCCCTCTCCTGGGAGGCGGAGCGTCTCTCCTCGGGCGAGAGCCAGCGTCTCGGGCTCCTGCGCCTCCTCGCCTTGGGACCCCGCGTACTCCTCCTGGACGAACCCTGCGCCAACCTGGACGGCGAGAGCAGCCGTCGCGTGGAGGCGCTGCTGCGCCGCTACGTGGACGAAAGGGGCGCGGCGGCGCTCTGGGTCACCCACGACGAGGAGCAGCAGCGGCGTCTGGGCGGGCAGGTCCTCGTCCTCGAGCGGGGGAGGATCCTCCCGTGAGCTACCTCTCGCTCTCGCCGGTCGACCTTGCCCTCGCTGCGCTGCTCGTGCTCGCGCTCGGCGTCAGCAGCGCCCGTCTCGGGCTGGGCATCGGCCGCCCGCTTGTTACCGGTTCTCTGCGCACCGTGATCCAGCTCCTCCTCGTGGGCTTGCTCCTCCGCTGGCTCTTCGCCTCCGCCCACGTGCTCTGGGTGCTTCTCCTCGCGCTCGTCATGCTTCTGGTGGCCGGGCGCGAAGTGCTCGCCCGGCAGGAGCGACGCTTCCGCGGCGCCTGGGGCTACTCGCTGGGAACAGTCTCCATGTTCCTCTCCTCCTTCGCGGTCACGCTGCTCGCCCTCGGCCTCATGATCGGCGCCGAACCCTGGTACCATCCCCGCTACTCCATCCCCCTGCTGGGCATGCTGCTGGGCAACACGATGAACGGCGTCGGCCTGAGCCTCGAGCGTTTGACGGCCGGCGCGTGGCAGACGCGCCGCGAGATCGAGGGACGCTTGCTTCTTGGCCATGACTGGCGGGAGGCCGTGCGCCCCTTGCGGCGCGAGAGCCTGCGCAGCGGGATGATCCCCATGCTCAACGCGCTCGCGGCGGCCGGAGTCGTCCACCTGCCGGGCATGATGACGGGCCAGATCCTGGCCGGCGCGGAGCCGGTCGAGGCGGTGAAGTATCAGATCCTGGTCATGTTCCTCATCGCGGCGGGCACCGGCTTCGGCGCGATGGCGGCTGTGCTCCTCGGCTCGCGCCGGCTCTTCGACGAGCGCCAGCGACTCCGCCTGGACCGGCTGGCGGGGACCGGGACGCGTGATTCCTCCTCCTGACCCGAGCTTTCCCGGAAGAGCCCGGCGATCCCTTTCCCTGCAGCCTGGATCCCCTCGCATCGGCACGGGGCCTGCATTGGCCGCCTGGGACTCCTAGGAGCGATCGAGGGAAAATCGGCTATCCCTAAGCAACAAAGGCGTTTGCATGGACGTGTTCATCGCCAGACAGCCCATCATGAACCGGCGCGTGGAGGTTTATGCCTACGAACTGCTCTTCCGGGATGGCCCGAGGAACTGGTTCGAGTCCCTGAGCCCGGATCGGGCCACGAGCCAGGTGATCACCATGAGCACGGCCCTGCTCGATCTGAAGACGCTGACCGCCGGCAAGAGGGCCTTCATCAATCTGCCGCGGGCACTGCTGTCCCAACGTTTGAGGCCTAAATCTTCGTAACGCCTGTCCGGCCAACA
>CAZVHI010000080.1:0-7400 GCA_964627205.1 uncultured bacterium | reverse complement strand
AACGAATCGTTGAGCGGCTGAAAGCTGCATGACTTTTTGACGAATTGGGGCTAGATCGAGCCGCGCGGCCGCGGACGCACTCCCCTTCGGACGCGGCGCGCACGGCCAACCGAAAGCGGGGCCTGAGAAACTCAGGCCCCGCTTTTTCTATCTGCAGATCAGTCCAGGGAGAGCCCTCACTTGAGCAGCAGCATCTTGTGGGATGCTGTGTAGGCGCCTGTCTCGAGGCGGGACAGGTAGACGCCACTTGGCATGCTGCGGCCGGCGTCGTCCCGGCCGTCCCAGCTCAGCGCGTGAGTGCCGGCGCCGAATCTCGTCCCGGCGGCTAGCGTCCGGACGCGCCGTCCCGCGAGATCGTAGACGCCAAGCTCCACTGCAGCTGTAGCCGGCAGGCTGAAGCGGATCTCCGTGCGGGGATTGAAGGGGTTGGGATAGTTCCCATGCAGGCGAAGGGCAAGCGCCGCCGGATCGGGCACGGCAGTGCCACTGTCCTCGAGGACCGTCAGGCGCTGATCCGCCGCGACGGCGAGCAGCGTCTGCGTCCCCCCACCCGGCCAGCGGATCTCCAGGGTGTCGGCGATGGCCGCGTCGCCCAGCCCGAACTCCACCGTGAGGGAATTCCGAGACAGGTAACCCGCATCGCCCCCCACCTGTCGCGTCAGGGCGAGCCCGCCAGCCACAAGCCGCACGCGCGCGCCCAGCGCGGAAGCATTGGATTCGTCGCCGACGAGATCCAGGTGCAGCCAGTGGCTGCTGCTGCTGTCGTCGTTCTGGAATAGGCGGTTGGGCTGGTCCTCGTTGGCGAGGTATAGATCCAGGTCACCGTCCCCATCGAAGTCGGCCCAGGCCGCGCCCTGGCTGATCGACGCGTCCCCGAGCAGGGGATCGGTGGCGTTGACGAAGCCCGCGCCTCCCTCGTTGTGGAAGAGCTTGTTCTCGCCCTCGCTGGCGATGTAGAGGTCCAGCCAGCCGTCGTTGTCATAGTCGCCCCAGGTGACGCCGCGTGTGGCACCGCTCTCGTCCAGCGGCGGCGCCGTGACGTCGCTGAACGAGCCCTCGCCCTCGTTGCGGTAGAGGGTGTTCGCGCCCTCGTTGGCGACATAGACGTCCAGGTCGCCGTCGTTATCGTAGTCGGCCCAGGCCGCGCCGAAGCCGTTGCCGCCATCGACCAGGCCGCTGGCCAGGCTGACATCGGTAAACACGCCCGCGCCCTCGTTGCGGTAGAGCTTGTTGGAGCTGCTGCGCACCAGGTAGAGATCGCCGTCGCCGTCGCCGTCGTAGTCGGCCCAGGTGGCTGATCGACCCCAACCCTCGTTACCCAGCGGGAGAACGGTGGCGTCGCTGAAGACGCCGCCGCCCTCGTTGTGGAGCAGACGGTCGGCCTGATAGACATTGGTGAGGTAGAGGTCGACCAGGCCGTCGCCGTCGTAGTCCGCCCAGGCGACATCCGAGGTGAAGGAGTCCTCGCCCAGCGGGCCGGCGCTCACGTCGACGAAGGCGTCGCCGTCGTTGCGGAAGAGGAGATTGGGCGCCCCGTTGGTCTTGGCGACGCAGAGATCTAGGTCGTCGTCGTTGTCGAAGTCGGCCCAGGCCACGCTGAGGCAGTAGCCGATGTCGCCCAGGGGAGCTTCGGTCAGGTCGGTGAAGAGACCAGCGCCCTCGTTGCCGTAGAGGCGGTTGCTGTCCAGATAGTTGGAGAGGTAGATGTCCGGCAGGCCGTCGCCGTCACAGTCCCCCCAGGCGACGCCCTTGCTGTTGCCGGCGTTGTCGAGCGGAGCGGCACTCGCGTCCGCCCAGACTGCGGCGCCATAGATGCCGAAGTACTCGGACCAGCCGAAGCGGTCGTCGTCCCCCACCACCTTGACGCGGTACTGCGAGCCCGTGCCCCAGGCGGGATCGACCGGTCCGGGGGGCAGCTCCGCCCCGTCGTTGACGGTCCAGTCGACCAGGCGCGTCACGAAGTTGTCGCCGCTGTAGAGATCGAGGACGACGTTCGCGGCGCTCGAGCCATACCAGGTCACCTGGCCGGGCTCCTCGCTGTGCGTCCAGATCTCGCCCGCGGCGGGCGCGCTCACGGTGAAGTAGCCCTCTGGCTCGATGCCGATGACCATGCCCTCCACCATGTAGGAGCAGCCCTCCCACGGACAGTAGACGTTGTCGAGGGCGTACCAGGCGTCGGCGCTGCCGCCCCAGCCGTAGTTCATGTGGTAGTACCAGGCGCCGTCGTCCATGTAGCCGTCGCAGATGATCGAGTGGGAGTTGATCCGGTAGTGCATGACGCGCGGAGGCAGCGCGTCCAGCTCGTGCCGGATCGCCTGCCACCAGCCCTCGGCAGTGTGATTGCCGCGGTTGATCATCTCGGCACCCTCGGCGTAGCGGAAGTAGTCGGAGTAGACCGTCTCCCCCAGCGTGACGTAGGTGCCCGACGCGCAGTGGCCGAAGTCCATGTTGAAAGCTACGGCGACCTCGTAGTTCAGCTCGGCCACAGCCGCGGCCTCGAACGGAGTGTAGCCGGACGCGTAGGAGTCGAGGACGTAGTCCCAGTCGTAGGGATCGGAGAAGGTCGCGCTCAGCTGCATGCCGTTCGTGCTGCCGCCGCAGGAGTTGTCACCGGTCCAGTAGTACGAATGGTTCCCGTTGCCGTAGTCGGGGTAGCGCCAGTACTTGAGGATCTGTGCCCCCGAGGTGGCCACGCAGCCGACCAGGCACTGGCCACCGTCACCGGGCGGGCAATCGTCCCAGAAGGGTCCGGTCTGGTGCCAGTCCGTCACGAGCAGGGGGCCCACGATCTCCGTGTCCCTCGGGCTCGGGCCGCCCTCGAGCAGCCAGGTCCAGGTGGCGCGATTCCTGGCCGGCGCGGCTTCCGCGGGAAGCGACTCCAGGCTGCCATAACTCTCCTCCAGGAAACGCAGCGTCGCGTCCATGACCTCCTGGACGAGTGCGGGATATCCGTCCGCCTGCGCGGGATCGAAGTTCGTCCGCGAGGAGAAGGCCTTCACCGCAGGGAGCTCGCGCAGGGCGGAAACGATCATGTGCCCTTGCGGCTCGACGGAGAGGAGGTAGCCGATCGGGCGGCCGTCCCGTTCCAGCGGGGTCATCTCCGCGACCCGCGCTCCGGCTGTCCACCCCGGATCCAAACCACGACTCAGGCGGTGCGCGAGGAAGCGTTCGCCCGCGAGGCGGGCCTCGTCCAGTCCCACGGTCTCCGCTACCGCGTTCAGGTTGGGAAGGATCACGAAAGCGCAGAGCAGCGCCGGCAGGATTCGTTTCATGGGGACTACCTCGGCTCGAATGTTATCGAATGTTGGATTCCCTTCAATGATAACAGGAAACCGTGATCGGGGATAAGGTAAAGCTCGGGCCCGCTTCGCGAAAGTGTAAGCATGCTTACTTTGTTGCAAGGCTCAGCGGAGCCTCACCACGCGCTCGTACTGGCGGCGCCCGTCGCCTGAGCGCCACTCGACGAGATAGACTCCCGCGCTCACGGGCGCCCCCTCATCGTCGCGACCGTCCCAGACGAGCAGCTCGCCCGGACCGCCGGGCGCCAGCTCGCGCAGGCAGCGCCCCTGAACATCCAGGACGCGAAGGCTGCCGGTCCCCGCCTCGGGTCCGGAAAGACGGACGCGTAGCTCTCCGCGGAAGGGATTGGGCCAGGCGGCGAGCGAGGTCGGCCAGGTGGAGCCGTCCTGCGGCGCGCCGGTCCCCGAGCCCTCCGCCTCGAGCGTGAAGTCGAGAAGGACCGGGGAGAGATGCGCCTCGGCGCTCGTCAGGCGCACGCGGTACTGGAACCAGTCGTCCCCGCAGTGGGTGGTGGCCAGCGGCGTTCCCGGGCTCACGTACCAGCTCCCGCCGCTGCCGTCCGGCCCGAGGAAGGGGGCCGTGTCGAGCTCGGCCTCGCTGGTTGCCGAACGGATCTGCAGGGCGAGACCTGTCTGGGGGGGAAGCAGCGGCGTCCAGGCGACGAGCCCGCCGCAGACCGCGCCCGGGAACTGGTGGCTCGTCGAGACGAGCGAACCCTCCGAGGCGGCCGCCGTAACGAAGAGCTCGCCCTGGCCGGCGCTGCCGGCGAAGAGGCGGCCGTGATGCTGCGCGAAGGCCTCGAATTCGCGCCCGTCCAGTGGCGCGACGACCGCCGCCGTCCAGCTCTCGCCATCGGGGCTGGTGTAGATCCCCTCGATCCCACCGATGTAGAGCAGGTCACGGTAGACGGCGAGGGCCCGGCAGACGAAGTTGCCGGACCACACGGGCGCGATCTGCCCGCTCCAGCTCACACCGTCGTAGAAGTCGATAATCGTGCGGGTCAGGGTGACCAGGCGGCCCTGGAAGTCGACGAAACCCGATAGGCCCTCGTCGCCGGGCGCCGAGATTTCGTGCGTGATCATCTCCGTGCCTGTGAACTCGAAGATGACCTTTCCCTCCGGCGACTTGAAGTCGCTCATCACCCAGAGCGAGCCGCCCCAGTCGGTCATGCCGTAGAGGCGCCGGAAGTTCTCGGGCGGGACGGCGCCGATGCGGAACTCCTCCGTCCAGGTGTCGCCCATGTCGTCGGACCAGTAGAGCACGCCCGGGAAGTCCGGCAGCATGCCCGTGCCCGTCGACACCCAGATGCGCCCGTCCCAGAAACCGACGTCCTGCACGTGCACGGCCGCGGGGATCGTCTCCTTGCGCACCCAGCCGCCGCCGTCGTTGTAGTAGAGGTTGCCGAAGTCGTGGGTGCCCAGGTTGTCGATGCCCGGGGAGTAGATCACGCCGTCGCGCGTTGTCAGCACGCAGATCCCTTGCTCGTAGACCTCATAGTCGTGCACGGCGAGATCCGCGGCGTAGTCGTAGACGAGGATGTCCCCGCCGTCGACGGACATCGGGTACTCGCAGACCCCGAGATAGAGATCCCCCTGCCAGGTCGCCATGGTCCAGACCCCATTCCAGTCTGTGACGTCCCCCACCAGGACGAAGCGCTCGGGGTCGCCCGCGAGGACGAGCTCGCCGGGCTCGGTCTCGGCGTCGATCGAATCGGTATCTGCGTACGCGCCCCCCGACCAGTCGCTCTGGATCCAAACCCATGCGCCCGCGGGCGCCGCGAGGAGATGGCCGAGCAGCGAGAGCAGGATTCCTGCGATGAGATTGCGCATATCGCTCCCAGACAGAGGGATGGAGAGGGCCGCGGCCCCTTGCATCCACAATTATAGCAGATTCACCGGGATTGAGACTATGGCCGCTCACCGGCGGGAATCTCGTGGGGCAGGAGGGCGCGGCGGGGACGGAAGAACGCGAAGGGCGTCGCGTCCCGGAAGTTCGAGACGCGGGACATGTAGATGTCCGCATGCCGCTCCACCTGCCGGGCCAGGAAGCTGCGGTCGTTACCGCTGCGCATGAGCAGACCCCAGTGGCGGTTGGCCAGCTCGCCCGCGGACTGCGCCAACGGCGTGATGCGCTCGTCCAGGGCGAGCAGAGCCTGGCGCTCGCGCGCGATACGTTTCTCCGCCGCGGCCTTCTCGCCTCCCTTGCCAGCCCGCTGGGCGAGCAGGCGCGCGCGGGACAGCTCCAGCTCGCGCACCGCCTTCTCCGCCATGAGAGCACTGAGCTGCGCCTGGGAGTCGGCGAAGCCGTCCTGGGCGCGGATGTCGTCCTCCAGCTCGCGCACGATCAAACCGGTGCGCCAGCGTCGCAGGTTCTTGGACACGTGCACGTCTCCATAGGCGTGATCGCCGATGTAGAGGAACTGGGACCCGCGGAGGTCGAGGGTGCGTTCCAGGAGTCCGGCGTGCCCACCGAGCAGGATGCGCCCCGGCTTGGGCAGGCCAACGACAGGTGCGAGGAGGCCCTCTTCGTCCACCACCTCGAAGACAGGCTGGGAGTAGAGGAAGAACTGGGGCTTGCGCGCGGAGACGACGATCACGTCGAAGAGCTCGCGCCAGGTCATGCCCTCGGGGAGATAACGGTCGCAGGCGTAGCTCATCATGTCCCGCGTGTAGGGCCATTCGGAGTTCGTGATGAGCAGCAGCTTCTTGCCCGCCTGGCGCTGGTCGAGCAGCATGCGGGGCATCCCGGGGTCGAGGTCCACGAAACGCTCGGGATCGGCCACGATCTCCGCCTTGAGCCGCCCCGCCATGTGCGTCTCGTCGAGCGCCTGCTTCACCTCGCCGTATAGCTCGTGGTAGCCGAGGCCCTCGGGCAGACGGCCGGCGTCCAGGAGATCGACGAGCTGGGCGTACATGCTCGCCTCCGAGAGCGAAAAGAGCGTGTTGAGGAAGACGAAGCGCTCCTCGGCCAGGTCGACGATAGTCTCCTCGTAGCTCTGGCGAAGATGATCGAAGTCGAGGTGTTGGCGGCCGTGACAGGCGTGCTTCACGTAGCCGAACTGGTTGGCCTTGATGACGTGCCCGAGCTGCCGATCGATGATCAGGCCGCGCTGGAAGGCCGCGGGATCGAAACCGAGCTTCTCGACCGGCCAGCCCCGCTTCGCGAGCACACGCTGCAGATGCTCGAAGGCGCGGCTCTCCCACTCTTCCACTCGGTAGTGGATGAGCGTGTAGTCCATGTCGTAGCCGATCGCGCGGATCGAACGCAGATTCAGCGTCCGATTGCAGAAGATCTCGCGCGTCCGCGCTGCGGGGTCGCTGGCATCGCGCCCCTTCGTGCTGCTCACGGTTTCGTTCTCCCTTCGCTGGAGCACAGAGGCTAGACACTGGAAGCCCGCTAGGCGAGGGGAAAGTCTCCGTGGTCTGGAGAGGTATCTCCGGGATCCGGAGACTAGGCGGTCCCCGGACGCGGGACGAGCGCTCGATCCTCCTTCAACAAACAGCCCTATCCCGGTGCCTTGACTTCGATTGCAGACTTGGCCACGCAGTCCGTCCCGCGCGGCACGGAGAATGATAGAGCCCGGTCGAGCAGCGACACTGGAACCTGGGACCCGAAGAAGAGGAGATGGAGACATGAAACGGATTTCGACGATTCTCGTGACGATCGCAGCCCTCGCAGCGCTCAGCGCCGGATGCTCCCAGCAGGGCAGCGGCCCCCTCGGCCCGAACGACATCTCGACGATCGACTTCCCCATGGAGAACGGGTAAACGCAAGATCCCTCACCCGCTCCGCCCACAGGCCTCAGCGCCGCGGTGGACGGCGACAACGTGAACCTCGGCTGGAGCCACAACGCGATGACCGAGACCTGCTACCGCGTCTACCGGTCCCGCGACGGCGGCGAGTTCGAGCTGGTCAGCGGCGCCGTGACCTGCTGCTACCAGGACTACGTCGGCGACTTCCACTGGAACGAGCTGACCTACTGCGTGACTTCCCTGAACGACCAGGGCGTGGAGAGCGACTTCTCCGCCCCCGCGACGGTCAGCGCCCGCGGCGATGACCTGCCCGACATCGAGGATGTGGACTTCCCGGAGCAGAACTAG
>CAZVHI010000079.1:0-7729 GCA_964627205.1 uncultured bacterium | reverse complement strand
GGCTAGCGCAGGCTCCCGAAGCGTCCCGGGATGTCGGCGGCGCCGAGGAGATTCCTGTACATACGCTCTACCGACGCGTCGCGGTACCTGGGGTTCGGGCTCTGCGCCTGGGCGCGTTCCAAGTTACCGGCGTGGAACCAGTCCGGGATGGGCGCGACGCCCTCGTACTCCGAGATCGGCTGCGTGTAGATCCAGCCGTCACAGAGGTCCGCGAGCTTGAAGTCCTCATAGCCGTGCATGTAGACGGCGTCCGTGACGCGAATCTCGCCGAAGGGCCCGCCCGCGAGATCGAAGCCCACGGCCCGGGGGCCGATCGCCAGCATCAGCGCGTCGATGACACCTCCTGCCGGATGGCACAGCTCCGCGCCGTAGTCCTCCGGGCCATTCCAGGGCGCATGCAGGCAGACCGTCATGGCGCGCTCGCCCAGCTCCGCGAAGACGTGGTTGCCGCAGCGCAGGCTGCCGTCGAAGTTCTTGAACTCGCCACCGACGACGATGGGCTGGCGGTAGCGCGTGAAGGCGTGGTGCAGTCCGGAGTGGACGAGCACCTTCTCGCCCGCGCCCACGGCGTCCAGGATCACCTCCGCCCAGTCCTGCTCGGTGCCGCCCCGCCAGACCCGGCGCTTGACCGCGGGGTCGTCGCGGTCCGTCTGCGTCTTGATGAAGCTCCAGTCGGGCGAGACGTTGACGCCGAGGATGCGGCAGGGCGGCGCACCCTCGGGCAGGCTCCGGTTCAGCGCCCACGCCTTCCGGAAGATGTCCACGTACTCGCGGTATCCCCACCAGATGTGCTGCCGGAAGACGATCTCACGCGCCAGGCCTTCGTCCCAGGCCGGGGCAGTGAGCAATGAGTCGATGAGCGGCTGGTCCTCGTGCCGGGCGAACTCCGTGGCGAGCGTGCGGACGCCCGCCGCGTGGAGCGGCGCGAGCAGGGACTGCACGAAGAGGACGTCGTGGCGGATGCGGTGCTTCTCGCCGAGGAAGACGACGTCGCGCTCCTCGAAGAGCCCGACGACGTAGTCGTTCGGCTCGCGCCCCTGCGCATCGAGCCAGGACGCGAGCGCCTCCTGGCGCTCCGCGTCCAGGGGGGCCGGGTCCGCAGGACCACAGCCGGTGTTCGCTGCAAGCGCGATCAGGCCGGCGAGCACGATCAGGAGTGCCCACATCTTCATGTCCACCCTCCAAGGGTCTGATTTCTTCACGTCGATCATAGACTTTTGACGGGCGGGCGCAAGCTTGGGGCGGTCTCGAGAAAGAATTCCCAAGGGCAAATGCCCCTTGTGCTGCCAGGATCTCGGGCTACCATATCCGGAAACGAGGAGGTAGCTCGATGGGCGGCAACGGCAGCGAGCAGGTTTCCCCTCTCCTGGACCTGGAGGCGGAGATCCTGCGGCTGAAGGAGGAGCGCAACGCGGTCATCCTGGCCCACTACTACCAGGAGTCGGAGATCCAGGATCTCGCCGACTTCATCGGTGACAGTCTGGCCCTGGCGCAGGCGGCGAAGAAGGTGGAGAACGACGTCATCGTCTTCGCCGGCGTCCACTTCATGGCCGAGACGGCCAAGATCCTGAATCCCGAGCGCGTCGTAGTCGTGCCCGACCTCGAGGCCGGCTGCTCCCTGGCCGAGGCCTGTCCGGATGATCGACTCGCGGCATGGAAGGCCGAGCATCCCGAGCACAAGGTCGTGGCCTACATCAACTGCACGGCCGGCACGAAGGCCCAGGCCGACCTCATCTGCACCTCCAGCAACGCCGAGAAGGTCGTCAGTGCCTTTCCGGCGGACCAGCCCCTGCTCTTCGTCCCGGACAAGAACCTGGGCGCGTGGATCAACAAACAGCTCGGCAGGGAGATGGAGCTCTGGCCGGGCACCTGCATCGTCCACGAGACCTTCAGCGAGAGGAAGATCATCGCCGAGAAGGCCAGGCACCCCGAGGCGCTCTTCATCGCTCACCCGGAGTGCGAGGAGCCCGTCCTGCGTCACGCCGACTTCGTTGGCTCGACGAGCAAGCTGCTGAGCTACGTGGCCGAGAATCCCGCGCGGGAGTTCATCGTGGGCACTGAGACGGGGATCCTCCACCAGATGAAGAAGCTCGCGCCGGAGAAGACACTGATCCCAGCTCCCTACGAGGAGGGCGGTTGCGCGTGCAACGAGTGCCCGCACATGAAGCTCAACACCATGGAAAAGCTCTACCTCTGCCTGCGCGACCTCTCGCCACGTCTCGAGATGGACGAGGAACTACGCCTTCGCGCCCTCGCGCCCCTGGAACGGATGCTGGCTCTCTGAGCGCGGCAGACAGTAAAAGGAGGGCCCTTCGGCCCTCCCCGTCTCGAACAACTCCCGCGATTCAAGTAGCCTGCTAGTCGAACTCGATCCTGTCCACCTTCCGCCAAGGGATGTACTCGGGTTCGCGGTTCCCGCTCGCGAAGACTAGCACCCCGTCGTTGCGGTCGCTGACGTCCTGGCTGTCCTCCAGGCGCAGCTCTTCGCCGCTCTTCAGCACGACGATCGATTCGCCGTGCCTCCGCGGTTCGATGCTGCGGATCATCCGGAACGGGATGTTGTACTCCAGGTCGCGATAGGAGCCGTTCAGGATCTCCCAGCTCTCCGTCTCGTCCAGGTCGAAAACGATGCGACCGGACCAGGTCTCGCCCTTCGTGTCGGTGACCTTGCCCTCGAGCTTCCCCGAGTCTTCGTAGTCGCCGTAGCCCCTGCCGCTTCCCTCGGAATCGGAGAAGACGAGCTTGTCGAACTCGTCCCAGTAGACCACCACGCGGCCGTAGCGGGGATCCTCCACCATGATGCCGCGGTTCTCCTCGTTCACGTCGTTGCTGCCGCGCAGGCGAAAGCGGCGGTCGTCCTTCAGGATCACCTCGGAGCCGCGGCTGCCGTAGCGTTCGATGGAGCGGATGCGCCCCATGGGGATCGAGATGTCGCCGTCCTCCGACTCGCCGTCCAGCTCGTCGGTGCTGATGCACTCCTCCTTGTCCCACTGGATGAAGCCCTCGAAGTCGCCGTAGCGAGTGGCGAGCTTGCCGTGGAGGCGGAAGACGCCCGGGTCCTCGCCCCGCGGCGGCGCCTCGAAACGGACCGTATCGATGCGCTCCCAGTGGAGGTAGACGTCGCCCACGCCGGCGTCCCGGACGAGGATCTTGCCACCCACGTCGTTCGCGTAGCCGCTCACGTCGTAGCGTTCCCCATCCCGCATCACGAGACGGGCGTCGTTGTTGCCGGTCACCTGGATCTCCGCGATATTGCCGAAGCGGCTGATGAAGATGCGGTCAGAGAAGCCATGCTTGTCATCCTCGTCCACCTTGATCTCCCAGTTGAAGATCTTGATGATCCGGCGTTGGCCGCGCTTCTCTCGGTGGCGGTGGCTGTCGTCCACCTCGTCCATGTAGGGTAGGTCGTCCTTGCTGGAGTGGAAGAGGTCGTCCCAGAAGGCCTCCTCGTCGTCCCAGCGCAAGAAACCCTTGTACTCCCTCCCGGACTCCGTTGTGACAGTACCGTAGATGAAACCCTGGTTGTCCTGCTCCGCCAAGGCGACCTGACCACCCGCCAGGGGCAGCAGGCCGAGGAGGAGCAGGCCGGTCAGGAACGCGCTTCCGATCGTGCGCATGGGGTTCTCCCTTTCTTCTCGTGTCGCCCGCCCCGATCAGCGCGCGGGGTGAGCCGGTCTCAGTAGATCGCGCTGCCGGGGGGCTCCGCCTCGCCGCCCCGCTCGAGCTCGATGCCGCGCTCGGCGTCGATGTTCCCTTCGAGTTGATTCCCTACGGTCATGACCTCCCCTTCGGAAGAGACCGGTCCGTCGGCCTCGAGCAGCTGGAGGATCTGGTACATCTTCCTGTGGTAGCGCCGGTCGGCGTGTAGCAGGTCGAGCGCCAGGTTCATGAACTCCGCTTCGTTCATCTCGCCCTCGTTGGAGGCCAGCCGCACGTCGATGGGTTCGCCCGGAGTCGGTAGCACGAACAGCTCGGGTTCCTCGCTCCCGCGGAGTGTCGTGCCCGACCAGAAGCCCAGGCTCAACAGGATCAGGGCCGCCGCGGCCAGGCCCCAGCGGGGGATCTGCAGGACGCGGCTCCGCCGCTGGTCGGTCCGGGGCAGACCGCCTTCCGCTCCCGCGGGCCGGCCGGTCGCCGCCTCCCCTCCGCTCGCTTCCGCGGTCAACAGGTCCGACGGCAGCTCGTCCACGATGTCCTGCAGCTCGCGCGCCTGCGTGTAGAAGGCACGGCAGGATGTGCAGGCGAGGAGGTGGTCGATGACGGCGACCTGCTCGTGGAGATCGGCTTCGCCGTCGAGCAGCGCCGAGATCTGAAGCTCGTGGATCTGGCACTCGGTCATGTTCATGCTCCTTTGCCCCTGCGGTCGTTCCGTGGCAGTTCGAGAGGGCGGAAGTCACTGAGTCCCGTGATCAGTTTCTGTCTCGCCCGGTAGACGTTGATCTTCACCTTCGATCGACTCCAACCCGTGAGCTCCGAGATCTCGGCGTAGGGCCGGCGCTGCAGCACGCCCAGCTCGAAAGCCCGACGTTGCTCGGCCGGGAGAGCCTGGAGCTGCACGCAAACCGCTTCGGCCAGCTCCCGCCAGTCCTGCCGGGCCTCCGGGCTGTAGCGGGCGGGATCGGCCGCGAGCTCCAACTCGCCACCCAAGTCGCTCTCCGCGCTCACCACGCGCCGGCGACGATAGTGGTTCGCCAGCAGGTTGTGGGCGATGCGGAACAGGTAGGGAGGAAGCTTGCTTGGATCTCGCAAGCGCTCCCGGGCCTTCATGGCGCGCATGAAGGTCTCCTGGCAGAGGTCGTCCGCCTCCTCCCGGCTGCCGAGACGCCGCAGGAGAAAGGACCGCACGGCACGGCCGTGGCGTCTGTAGGCGTTCGACCAGGAGGGCATGGATTCGAAACCTGTCATCGCGTCCTCTGGATCGCTACGTCGCGAGCACTGCGCGACACACTCCATAGACCGCTGAAGGGCCGTTAGGTTACAGGTTTTCTGGAGTCCACGGGCGCCGAGCTAGAGGGCGTCGATCATCGCTAGGGAGACCAGCTCCCCGCTCTTGATGATCTGGGCGTTGATACAGTCCACACGGTTGCACACGCCAATGCAGTTGGCGAAGTCAGGCTCCGGCGCGAGGAAGAAGGCCACGAGATCCGCGCCGCAGCCGCAGTGGGAGTACACGGGCAGCTCGATGTCGCAGTGAGGGCAGAGGATCTCGAGGGTCTCGCCGCTGACGAGCTCGATGTCGATGGCCACCCGGGACTTCTCTCCGTAGAGCGGGCTGAGGGCGACCAGGCCCTCCCGTCCGCCCTGCCGCGCCTTGATCACGATGCCGCAGTAGTCGCCGAAGACGGCCCGGTCGCTCACCAGATCGTGTCCGTTCGGACAGAAGAGCTCGCGGATCACGTACACCTTCGGGTGCTCGAGCGCCTTCTTCTGCATCGGATTGGGGATGATCAGCATCCCTTTCTTGTCGAAGCGTTTCATCCTTCCTCCCCGGCTTGCGCTCGTCTCATTTGAGCAAGGTCATCTTGCGGCATTCCACCTGTTCGCCGATGTGGAGCCGAGCGAGATAGACGCCGCTGGCCAGTGTGCGGCCGCGATCGTCGCGGCCATTCCAACTGCGCAGGTAGGTTCCGCTCGGCAGGGACTCGTCCACAAGTTGTGCGACGAGACGACCCTGCAGGTCGTGGACGCTCAGCCGCACCGCTTTTACGTCCCCGGCGCCCACCGTGAAGCGGATGCGCGTCGCGGGATTGAAGGGATTCGGATAGTTGGGATCGAGCCGGACGGCGTCCGGCGCGAGCGCATCGCCATCGTCCACGTCGACCACCCAGTCGAAGGTGCGGTAGTTCCCCGTGCGCTTCTGGTCGTGCATGAAGGCGTACCATGGCGTGGTCGCCGGATCGTGGGGTACCGGGAAGGTCCAGACGTAGACCTGGCGCTCCCAGCCTACGAAGATCATGTCGAGCATGCCGTCGTGATTCAGGTCGAGCAGCGCGGGCGTGGAACGCACGAAATCCTCGACGACGACGGGGAAGCCGAGCACCGGACTGCCGTCGTGGTGCCAAGCTTCGATGGTGGCGAAGTCGTTGCCGAGGAGTACTTCGAGGTCACCGTCGCCGTCGATGTCGGCCACGATCGGCGAAGACTGGCTGGAGAAGAAGGCGGGCTGTGGCCAGCCCGGCAGGTGTGCGCCGCTGGAATCGATCCAGGCGACCGACATGTCTTCGTAGTCGTCGATGGAGCAGGCGAAGATCTCCGGCAGCCCGTCGCCCGTGATGTCCCCCAGCGCCGGGCTGGGCGCCAGCGACCAGTTGTTGTTCCTGAAGGAGATGGGCCAGCCGGGGTGGCGGGCGCCGTCGTGGTCCAGCATGTAGAGGGAGTCGTTCTCGGCCGGGAAGACGATCTCCGGCAGCCCGTCACCGTCCACGTCGCCGATTGCGGGGCTGGCGAAGATGGCGCGGCGGTCGGACTGGACCGCGTCCGCCAGGAAGGGGAAACCGTCCAGCTCGCTGCCGTCCCCGTCCAGGCCTACGAGGTGGCCGCTCCCCTCGCCCGCCCCCACGAAGATTTCCCGGTCCCCGTCGCCGTCGATGTCCGCGAAGGCTGCGGTGGAGCGTGGCCAGCTGCCCATGCTCGTGTGGAAAACACCGTCGGTGCCCGGATCGTTGTCGCCGTCGATCACTTCGCTGCCATCGTGATGCCAGGCCATCAGCGCCCCCGAGCCGCCGGTCTCCGTGACGAAGATCTCCAGGTCGCGGTCGCCGTCCACGTCGCCGAGGGAGGGCGAGGCCCAGATCCCGTTCGCATGGGGAACGCTGCGCGGCCAGCCGGGGGCGAGGTTGGCCTCGGTGCCATTCGCCGTGAGTGTGAACTCGAAGACGTAGACCTCCAGCGCCGCCCAGCTCGCGGCCACCAGTTCCATGCCGGGGCTGGCGGTGAGGTCACCGCCGCTGAGCGCGCCTGCGAAGCCCTGGCCGAAGGTCGAGATCGGGCCGATGGTTTCCGGGTCGCCGTCGCCGTCGCTCAGCTCCGTGCCGTCCGGGTTGAAGCCATAGAGGAGATCCGCGCCAACGATGATCTCGTAGTCGTCGTCGCCGTCCAGGTCGGCCACGAGCGGCGTGCTGCCGGTCGTCGCCCCCAGTTCGACGGGCCAGCCGGGCAGGAGGGGCGGGTTGGTCCGCGCCTCGCTGTATGCGGACTGCGCACCGGCAAGGCCGGAGGCCGAGAGCGGCTGCACGCGGTACCAGTAGCTCGTGTAGGGCATGAGCCCGTCGTCCTCGTAGCTGCTGCTCTCCACCCAGTGCTCGCTGATCTCCGCGTAGGGACCGCCAGGAGAGTCCGCGCGCAGAACGATGTAGGCCGCGGCGTCTTCCTCCACCGGCGGTGTCCACAGAAGCAGCAGGCGGCTCGCGTCGGCACTGTAGGAGAAGCCCGGCGGATCGAGAACCCCCACCGGCCTCTCCATGAGCAGAGTGAGCGTGTCGGTGCGACCCAGCAGGTCCGTGAGCAGCAGGTCGACGAGGGGCGGGTCCGAGTTCGTGCGCCGCACGTTGAAGAGGGCCGGACCGAGTCCCGTGGCCAGCGCCGGCAGGTCGCCCAGCTCGTCCTCGCCCTCCTGGACGAGCAGACCACTTCCCGGGGGAGCTTCGGCGAGGGCCTGCACACCTTGCGCGCCGCCGCGGCCGTAGTTGGCGAGCAGGATCGACAGGTCCGCCGTCTCCCCCACCTCGAG
>CAZVHI010000078.1:0-8062 GCA_964627205.1 uncultured bacterium | reverse complement strand
CGCCCACGTTCTCCAGCGTGATCGAGATCCCCGGCGTCTCGCCCTCGTCCAGCACGCCGTCGTTGTCGCCCGCGGCGTCCTCGACCACGCAGCTCTCGAAGACGAGATAGGGGCCCTCGGGGGGCAGCACCTGCACGTCGTCGACAGAGGTTACACGGTTGTAGGCGGTGACCGTGAGCGTCAGGGTCATCGGCTCGGCCGGCGGGTCAGCGAGCGTGATGCTCGCGTGGCCACCGGCGTCCGTCAGGGCGGAGCCGTAGAGGGTACCATCCGCGTAGAGGGCGCAGAGGGCGCCCGCCTCGCCGAGCACGTCGACCGCGTACTCGCTCATGCCGATGAGCAGCACGCCCGTGTGGGAGACTGCCATCGTCTGCGCCTGCTTCGAGCGCACGCTGAGCGCAGGATCGCCGAAGAGCATCCAGTTCTTGAACTCGTTGACGCCCGAGGTGCCATACTCGTCCATCATCTGGCAGGAACCGTTGAACCAGAGGCCGCCGATCGTGCGCATCTCGTCGGCGACGAGCAGGTCGATCGACTCGTCCTGCGCGCACATGGGCGGGCTCCAGGACTGGCTGATGTAGGACATGTAGCAGGCGATCGCGCCTGTCGGCACGCCGCCGTTCGTCGCCCGCAGCCAGGCCTCGGCGAAGCAGGTGCCGCCGCTGAAGGTGCCGTTGTTGCAGGCCACGCTGTTGATGAAGGGCAGCATGTTGTCGTTGACCAGTGCGTTGACGTTGGAGTTGCTGAAGCCCGTCGAGCCCCAGGAGGTCATGCTGCCATGGCCGGTGTAGTTGACGATGCCGCGGCCTTCGTTGAGTCCGTTCGCCACCATCGTCGCCGTGCCCGTCGGATCGTAGATCTGATCCACCGCGATGTAGCCGTAGGCCAGCAGCTTTTCGCGGATCACGTCCTCGTGCTCGTTGTCGTACTCGCCGTCGTCTCCGGGACCCTGGTTGGAAGCGACGCCCATGCCGTACTGGGGCCAGACCTCGCCAGCGGTCACGTCACGCTCGTAACGGATCGTGCGCTCCACCTGGGTCGCTGCCTGGCTGGGCGTCTCCGCGGAGAAGCGGCCCACGAATAGGTCGGGGTAGTCGTCGCCACCCGCCACGAGAGAGTAGCAAGGGTCGGAGCCGCCCGAGTGCCGCGGGAGTTGTTCCGCGTCCCCCACCAGCAGGACGTAGCAGAGATCGCTCGTGTCGTACTCGCCCTGGATGTAGGCGGCGATCTGACTGTAGGTCGAGCCCACCGCGGACAGGGGCACCATCGTCGTGTCGAAGCCCTTCTGGAGCTTCCAGTCCACGTAGGGCTGCACGCTCGACAGGAAGGAGTCGTAGCAGATCACGAGGATGCTGCCGTCCTCGAGCACCGGCACGTAACGGTCGCGGCCGAAGTTCAGGAACTGGCTCTCGTAGAGCTTCGCGAACTGCGGGTCCATCGCGAGCAGCGGTTCGCTGCGCTCGAGGACGTTCGTCAGGCCGGGCCCCACGGGCGCGATCTCGATGAGCAGCCGCGTGTGGACGCGCAGCGTCTCGGTCGCGGGGAGGTACTGGAAGGCGTTGGCGTCGACCAGGAGTCCGCGGTAGTCCCGCAGGATGTAGGGCTCGCCCGCCTCCACGATCTCGGCGGGCCAGACGCCGTCCGACCCGTAGAACTCGTCGAAGGAGTGCGGCACGCTGGCCGGATCGATGGTGCGCGGCAGGTGTCCCTTCGAGGGCGCGACCGGCATGCCAGGTAGGTCCACGTGCTCCGAAGCGAGCAGTCGCACGGACATCTCGCGCCCGTCCGGAATGATCAGGCTCCGGTGTACGTCGGGCAGCGCGGGCAGCCCCGCATCGTGATGCACCGCCTCACCACCGAGCTGGATCTCGTAATAGCTGTCGCTGCCGATCGCGATCTCCGTGGCGTCGAAGCCGCCGATCGTGATCTCGATGACGCTGCGAGCGCCGTCGTCCTCGATCAGATTCACCGCGAAGGGCTCGCCTCCGAGCTCGACCCAGCGCGCGCCGGCCGTGCCGGGCGCCAGGGCTGCTAGGAGAATGAGCGATAGCGTGAGAAGGCCGCGAGGACCGGCCGCAAGGCTTGCGCTACGTCCCATGGGATACCTCCCGACTGACGTTATTTCTGGAATGCATGGGGAAAACGGGGCACACTCATCATAACATTCTACCATTTCAAGGCCGCGTTATCCAAAATCATTCTTTCTGCCGTGGGCTGCGGCCTGCGCGGGGTGCCAGCCCGGCGGAAGAACGAATTCAAAGCGCGGAGAGGAGAGACATGAACAGGCGCCGAACACGGAACGCGACGCGGCGAGGCGGCATCCTGCTATTGCTCCTCGCCACGACCGTCTTTGCCGGGGGATCTGGACCGCGGGCTGAAGAGGCGGACGTGACGGCAGACGCCCCGGCGACGGAGATGGTCCTGATTCCCGGCGGCGAGTTCCAGATGGGTGAAGAGGGCTTCGGCGACCACAGCCCCGTCCACTGGGTGCGCGTCGATCCCTTCCACCTCGACGTACACGAGGTCACCAACGCCCAGTACCTCGCCTTCTGCGAGGCCACCGAGCGCCGCCTGCCCGAGTTCTGGGGCCTCGCGGAGTTCCATTCCGGGCCGGAGTACCCCGATCATCCGGTCGTGGGCGTGAGCTGGTCCGACGCAATGGCCTACGCGCGCTGGCGCGGAGCGCGCCTCCCCACCGAGGCCGAGTGGGAGTACGCCGCCAGGGGCGGCCTCCTTGGCAGGAACTACTCCCACGGCGACACCCTGCACGAGGGGCTCTATGCGCCGCGCGGTGTGACGGGCAAGGCTGCACCCTCGCCCGTCGCCAGCTTTCCCCCCAACGGCTTCGGTCTCCACGACATGACGGGGAACGTGCTGGAGTGGGTGCACGACTGGTACGATCCCGATTTCTACACGGAGGAGACGATTGAGAACCCGTGGGGCCCGGGACACGGCAAGTTCCGTGTGGTCCGCGGGGGCGGCTGGCACACGGGCCCCTCCTGCAGCCGCGTCTACGTCCGCACCGGGTTGCAGGGCAACTGGCTGGACATCAACGTGGGCTTCCGCTGTGCGAAGTACGTGGGCAGCTCGGCAGCCGAGTGCCTCGATGAGCAGATCACCACGTCGGGCATCGAGGTCGCTATGTCCGAGCACGAGCGCATGCGCACAGCCGAGCGCGGTGAGTTCTTCTACGACGAGGGGGAGCTCAACGATCTGGGCTATCGCTTACTGGGAGATGGCAAGACCGTGGAGGCCGTGGCGGTCTTCGCAGTGGCGGTGGAGCTCTTCCCCGCTTCCTACAACGCGCACGACAGCCTCGGCGAGGCCTACCTCGCGCAGGGAAACCGCGAGGAGGCGATCCGCCACTACCGGCGCTCCGTCGAGCTCCACCCCGGCAATCGCGGCGGCCGCGAGAAGCTGCGCGAGTTGCTGGAGGATTGAAGAGCTACGCGCAGGCAGCGTTTGACATTTCGCTCCCGAAGGGCTTTCATCGGCAAGCAGCGAGCTATACACCCCAACTGGAGGACGTGATGCTACTCGAAGAGGCGATCAAGATGGCCCTGGAGTACGAGGGCAGGGTCCACCGGCTCTACTGCGAGGCGGTCAAGACAGCGACGGATGACGTCGGCAGGCGGGTCTTCCAGGTCATGGCGGACGAGGAGCGTTCGCACTTGGAGTACCTGAGCTCCTGCCTGGACGAGTGGAAGAAGACGGGACATATCACGGCCGATGTGCTCCAGACCGTGATTCCTCCGCGGGAGAAGATCGAAGTGGCCGTGGAGAAGCTCCAGGAGCGCATGGCGCCTCAGGCGAAGAAGTACGACATCGAGCTGGACAAGCTCCGGCAGGCCCTCCAGGTCGAGGTGGAGACGAGCGAGTTCTACCGGCGAATGGTCGCCGAGGTCGAGGGCGAAGGACGCAGGCTCTTCGAGCGCTTCCTCGAGATCGAGGAGGGACACGTGGCCATCGTGCAGGCCGAGATCGACAGCGTGAGCGGCCTGGGCTACTGGTTCGATCACCAGGAGTTCCGGCTCGAAGGCATGTAGCACAAGCGCCTGCGGGCCTTTCCGCTCCCCGGCCGCGGGGATTATCTCCGCCCACGTTTGCAGCGCGCGGGGCTGCCGCGTCCGGTGCAGGACGGGTGTCCTGATCCGCAACCCTTGCTCCCGCCCCAGCTAGAAAGCGGTGTTCAATGCCGGTTGCCGGAAACATGCGACGATCACTCCTGCCCATCCTCCTTCCGACCCTACTCCTCCTGTGTGCCTGCGGGAAGTCCGATCCGACCGTGCCCGGCGCGGGCGATGCGCAGGACGACGACTTCACGCCCACCGACTGGACGGAACCGACCCACGGCAACAGCGCCGCCCCGAACTACGACGTGGTCTTCCCCGCCGATCGCGTGAGCCGCCTCGACATCGTGATCGCGCCGTCGGACTGGCAGGCGATGCTTCACGACATGGAACAACGCTACGGCGAGTTCGGCGCCGGCGGCGGGGTGCCCCCGCCGATCGATGGGGACGAGAATCCGATCTGGGCGTCGGCTTCCGTCTTCCACGATGACATCGAGTGGTACAAGGTGGGCGTGCGCTTCAAGGGCAACTCGAGCCTCGTCTCCGCCTGGCGCTCGGGCATCATGAAGCTCGCCCTGAAGCTGGACTTCGACGAGTACGAGGACAGCTATCCGCAGATCGCGAACCAGCGCTTCTACGGCTTCAGGCAGCTCTCCTTTTCCAACGGCTTCAAGGATTGGTCGCTGATGCGGGAGCGGATCGCGGCGGACATCTTCCGCGACGCGGGCGTACCGGTGGCGCACACGGCCTTCTATCGGATCTTCATCGACTACGGCGGAGGGCCGTACTACTTCGGCCTCTACACGGCGGTGGAGGTCGTCGACGACACGGTCATCGAGAATCAGTACGAGAGCGACGCCGGCAACCTCTACAAGCCCGACGGGCCCGGGGCGAGCTTCGAAGACGGCAGCTTCGACGAGGGTGACTTCGCGAAGAAAACCAACGAGGCGGAAGGCGACTGGAGCGATATCCTGGCCCTCTTCGACGCGCTCCATTCCCCTCTCCGGATCAGCGATCCCCCGGCCTGGCGGGAAGGACTCGAGTCCGTGCTTGACGTGCCCGCCTTCTTGCGCTGGCTGGCGGTGAACACGGTCATCCAGAACTGGGACAGCTACGGCAAGATGACCCACAACTACTATCTCTATCGCGACCCCGCGGACGGGCATCTCAGCTGGATTCCCTGGGACCACAACGAAGCGCTCTGGGAAGGAGCGGGGGGAGGACATGGCGACGCGCTGTCCCTGGCGCTGGATGAAGTGGGCAACGACTGGCCGCTGATCCGCTATCTCGTGGACGACGCGACCTACCGCGCCATTTACGCGGGCTACGTCGCGGAGACAGTCGCCGGGCCCTTCGAGTCCTCGCGCATTATCGCCCGCTACCAGGCGGAGCACGACCTGATCGCGCCCTTCGTCGTCGGTGATGAGGGCGAACTGTCGGGCTACACCTTTCCCCATCGCCCAGTGCCTTCGACGCGGACCGGAACTATCTGATCGCGCACGTCTCCGAGCGCGCACTCGCCGCGCAGATCTTCCTCGATTCCGAGGGCCGCTAGCCCGCGCTTCGCCTCCGCACACGGAACGCCGCTGGGTTCGCCGCCTGGAAACTGTTATGCTTGGAGCATGCGACGAACTCCCTGGCTCCCGCTCGTACTCATCCTCGCTGTCAGCCTGCCCGGCGTCCCCAGCGCCGACACGGTCTCCGTGCTTTTCATCGGCAACAGCCACACCTTCTACAACGACATGCCCGCGCTCTTCGGCGGCCTGGTGACTGCTTCCCAGCACGACGCCTACGTCGACCAGTCCACCTTCGGCGGCTACACGCTCGCCCAGCACGCCGAGAACGCCTCCACCCTGGCGAAGATCTCGGAGCGGGTCTGGGACCACGTGGTCCTGCAGGAGCACAGCCTCTTCCCGGTCATCGGGCACTACCGGGAGAACTGGTTCTACCCGGCGGCGCGGACGCTAGACTCGCTGATCGCGATGGGCGGGTCGGGCACGACCTTCTTCATGACCTGGGGGCGCGAGTTCGGCGGCGAGTACTGCATCGGGGAGCACTGCAGCCCGGACTATCCGGACTTCTTCGCCATGCAGGCTGACGTGTCTTCGGCATACGGCCAGATCGCCACGGAGCTGGCCGCCTTCCTCGTGCCCGTCGGCAATCTCTGGGCCGTGGCCCTGCACGAGGATCCCGGCTCGCCTCTCTGGCACCCGGACCACTACCACCCGGGCCCGGAGGGCTCCTATCTCGCGGCGTGCGTCTTCTACGCGCGCTTCTTCGACGAGAGCCCGGAGGGATTGCTGTTCTTCGGGACCATCGATCCAGCGCGGGCGCTTTTCTATCAGCAGATCGCCGGCCGTCTAGTCACGACGGGCGCCGCTTCGGAGCCGGAACCACCGGCGCGTCTTCGGCTGCTGCCGCCCCACCCCAACCCCTTCAATCCCCGCTGCGCCTTGGTCCTCGACCTGCCCGCGGAATCGGCGGCGGTTCTGGACATCCACGCGCCCACAGGGCGCCGGGTTGATCACCTCGACCTTGGGGTTCTTCCGGCCGGACGGCATCGGGTCTTCTGGGACGCGGGGGACGCGCCCGCGGGCGTCTACCTCTGCCGCCTGTGCGCGGGCGGCAAGGCCGTCACCCGCAAGCTCACACTGCTGCGCTAGCGCCTTCCGCGCTAACGCCCCTCCTCATGCAAGAAGCGGGTCTTCTTTTTGAGCGTCCGCAGGGTCAGGTAGATGGCCAGGGAGACGACGAAGAGGAGATCCCAGATCGGAAGGAAGGCGAGCCGGCCTGCGTTCAGGTATTCGTCGATGTGCTGGATCACGAAGAAGGCCAGCATGATGGCGAAGAAGCCAGAGTACTCCCGCCGCAGCACCGTCCGCAGCGAGAAGCTCATCGCGCTCTTGCGCCAGTTGCCGAAACGCGGTATGGCCGCCGGCGTGCGCTCCGCCCAGTCGATGTACTCCACGCCGAACTTCCTCTTCAAGAAGCTCTCCTCGGCGAGCATGATGCGTTCATAGTAGAGCGTGAAGACCGCCAGGGACAGCAGCGTGAACCACCACACGCCGACGCTGAGGATGACCCCCATGTAGATCAGCACGTTCGCCAGGTAGAGCGGGTGCCGTACGAGAGAGTAGGCGCCCGTGGTGTTCAGGGAATCGGCGATCTGCTGATCCGTGTTCCGTCCCGAGGTCGAGCCGGGAACGAAGCCCACCGTCAGGCAGCGGAGCCAGAGTCCGACGAAGGCGATCAGCAGGCAGACGCCGAGGTAGGCCTGCTTGCCCTTCTCGCCGACGATGGACCCCGGGCCGCCCTCCTGAACGAGAGCCGCGATCAGGGGGGGAACCAGGAGCAGGGGGAGATAACCGCGTTTACGGAAAAGCCAGTCTCCCTGCCGCTCGAGTGTCTTGCCAAGAGCCACGTCATCCTCCATGACAGTTCTTGCTGGATCGAAAACATCGACACAGTACAGGAAGCGGCGATGAAATGGCCAGAGACATCATGCGGTTTCGCAGGTGGAGCGGGAGCTGAAAACGCTATTCCGGGCTGGGGTTTACCTCGGCCTCCGCGATGAGGTAGAATACTTGATGCGGGAGGGAGATAACCGCAAGTATCCATATTCACAAGAACTTGAGGGAGGACGTGATGCAGAGGTGCTCGCTCGCCTGCTTGCTGGTTTATTTGCTTCTGAGTGCGGCCGTCGCCGGCGGTGAGGTTCCGGTGCCCAGGGCAACATTGATCGCTCACTATCCACTGCAATCCGACGGTCTGGATGCGACGGGCAACAACGGTCCCATGATCCTGTTCAATGCCCCGTTCAAGGACGGCGGAGTGTACTGCAACGGGATCTATCCCGGTGGTGATCCGGACGCAGCCGAAATTCGCACACCCACGCTGGAGGGTTTGGACCCCGAGTCGTTCACGGCTTCCGCCGAATTCTGTTTCCTGCCAGCAACGTCCGGACACGATGAAGCTCTAATCTAATGGACACT
>CAZVHI010000077.1:0-8243 GCA_964627205.1 uncultured bacterium | reverse complement strand
GCCCGACCTTCGCCGACATGCTGATCCGCGTCGTGGATCCGAGTTGGGTCGCCATAGTCACGTCCACGCCCGTCGTCGACGCGGGATTGTCCCTGCACCCCAATCATCCCAATCCGTTCAACCCCAGCACCGCCATATCCTACGAACTCGAACGCCCCGGCTTGACCAGTCTATATATTTTCGACTTGTCCGGACGGCGAATTCGCAGCATCCTCACACCGACCATGCAGCAGCCGGGTCTCTATACCCTGCGCTGGAACGGCCGCGACGACCGCGGTCGGGCCCTGCCGTCGGGCGCGTACCTCTATCGCCTCACGAGCGGAGCCGACGCAACGAGCCGCCGCATGGTCCTGATCCGCTGACTCGGACACGGACCCAAGCTAGGACGCGATCAATGCTGCAAGCCCTCAAGGAATTCTACTGGGCCCTGAAGGACCCCACCGGGCGCATGTACATGCGCTACGTCATGGTCCGCAATTGCCCGGGCGTCTACGGCTTTCGCCTGCGCGCCAAGGCGCTGCAAAAGCACTTCAACACCTGCGGCGAGAAGGTGCGCATCCACGAGGGCGCGCGCTTCCGCAACGTGCACAAGATATCCCTGGGCGAATACGTCACCGTGGGGGTGGACAACTTTGTCCAGGCCGCCGGCGGCGTGACCATCGGCGACTACACGCTGCTCGGCCCCGGCGTGAAGGTGTGGAGCACAAACCACGTCTTCGCCGACCCCGACAAATTGATCCGCGAACAGGGCGCCGAGTACAAGGAAGTGGTGATCGGCCGCGACTGCTGGATCGGTTCCAACAGCTTCATCATGCCCGGCACCACGCTGGGCGACGGCTGCATCGTCTCGGCCGCCTCGGTCGTGGGCGCCAAGAACTACCCACCCTACAGCATCCTGATGGGCAACCCCGCCCGGGTGATCGGCAATCGGAAGAAGCGTGCCGATGAGGGTGACTGAGACCCTGAAGGCCCTGCTAGACGCGTCGGACGACATCCCCCTGCCCGTACTGCTGGACCGTCTCGTAGCCGCGCTGCCGGATACTCCCGCCACACGCAAACGAATCACCACGCTGGTGGACGAATCGCGCGCCGCTTGGCAATGGCTGCTGGGCGTCCGCCACGACGGACACCTCCTCCTGCTGTCGAACGGTTTGAGTGCGACTCCCCTGGCCCTGACCCGGGTCTGGACGCGCGTCACCGTATTCGGGACATCGGCCGAGGCCCGCCGGTTGTTGACGCGCCGCACTGAAGACGCGGGTCTGGACAACATTGTCATTTTGGATGGGAGCGACGAAAATCGTCTCCCGTTCGCGGACCACGCCTTCGACGCGGTCTGTTGGACGGCGGTGGCGGGGCAGGCCGTCCCCTGCGCGTCACCTGATGCCATGTATGACTTGTCGCCGTTGATAACCGAGGCGAAGCGGATCCTGGCCCCCAACGGCCAGTTTTGCCTCCAGTTTCCCAATCGATGGCACCGCGGCCAGTTCAGCAAAGCCGTCGAGCCTCCCCGGTTCCGTCCCGGCTCCGTCGACCTGACGCTGCGCGGAGCCGGCCTGTCGATCCATGCGTCCTTCGCCCACGAGTATACCGACGAGTCGGAGCGCAGCTTTGTGGATCTGGACAGCCGGTCTGCCATCGAAACCTACAGAGCCGGCCACCCCGGGCGACTCCGCTACCTCCCCAACTGGCTGTACCGGGCAACTCCCCCCGAGATCATCGTCATGGCCGGAACCGGCCCCACGCGGGCACCCTGGTTGTCGCATGCTCTGGACGCGGTACGTGAACACCTCGGACTGAAGGGCAACGACTGGCACGCATCCACTCCGGTCGTGAATCTCAAGAGCAAGCTCACGGTCATACTGTCACAAGGGACGCATCCCGAATGGATCGTGAAGATCCCGCTCAACTCCCAATGTCAAGCCGGGGTGGAAAACAGCGATCGGGTAATGCAAAGCCTGTCGCAGAGCCTCACCCCCGACGACATGTTGGCCGGTCTTCTTCCCGACGATACGGCCCGCCTGGAGTTCGAGGGCAAGCCCCTGTTCGTGGAATCGATATGTCGGGGCCGCCCCTGGGCAGCCGACGGACCGGATCATCCACGCGTGCTCGATACGGACCTGTTGTCCGTGCTGACCCGCTTGATGGAAACAGAAGACCCGCTCCTGGCCGACACGATGGTCGAACCGGCCGACAAGATAGAGCCCCTGATCACTTTGCTCGACACGCATGCGCCGGAACTGAGCGACGTCATGCGCCGAGTCGGCGAGCGCTTGACCGAATCCGCCCGGGGCCGACCGGCCCGTTTGCGCAAGGGCGACATGACCTTGAGCAACATCTTCCTGGTGAACCGTCGGGTTTCGGGATTGATCGACTGGGACGAGACGGAGGTCTCCCCCTTCCCCTTGGCCGCATACGGGGATCTGCTCTTTTCCTGGCTATGGCAATGTGAAGGCATGAGACGGTCCGAATCACTCGCCATCCTGGTCGGCGGCAACCTGGACCGCATGCCGCCCTCGTTGGCGGTGCCGGACACCCTGGCCAGGCTTGGCGTCAACGCGGACGAACTGGCCCTGGCCGCCCTGGTGTCCTGGGTGGACCACGCCCACCACGAGTTGAAGCACCCGATCTTCCGTTATAGACGCGATCGCGTGAAGTCCCTGTTGATTGGACCGTGTCGATCGTTGGCTGAATTATGGGAAGCGTAAACGGGCGTCAACCAATAGCGTTGGTGTAGGTTTCCAGGTAGGCTTCGGTCATCCCCTGCAGCGTGTAATCGGTACGCTGGCATGCGGCGGCCGCCTGGCCGAGGGCGGCGCCCAGATTCCGATCCGCGGCCAAGCGCGACAGGGCTCTCGCGATACCGTCGACGTCACCCACTTCGACCAACAGGCCCGTCTCCCCCTCGCTCAGCACTTCCGCCAACCCGCCGACCCGGGATGCGACAACCGGCGTGCCCAGGGACATGGCCTCCAGCAGCGTATAGGGCAGCCCTTCGTGCAGCGACGGCATCAGCAGGGCATCCACGTGAGCCAGCCAGTCGTAGACGTCGCGCCGGAAACCGTGGAAATGGACACGTTCACCGAGTCCCAAAGTCACGACATCCCGCTGCAGATCTTCTGCCAGGGGACCGGTACCGATCACGTGCAAGTGAACGCGCTCGGGTACGTCGTCCTTCGACAGGGCCCACAGGGCGTAATCGATACCCTTGACCGCCGAGATGCGGCCTACGATCCCCACGTTGAAGTGCTCGGAGCCCAGTTCATGTGGGCGCATGGTCGCCATACGATCGAGGGGTTCGATACCATTGTAGACGACCTTGCGAGGGAGGCCGCGGTGGGCATGGGTGTAGCGGGACATGATATCGGCGGTCACGTAGCAGACCGTAGCACCGGCCCGACGCGTAGACCGGTTATCCAGCCATCGGTTCAGACGGGACTTCATGCCGTCCACCAGACCACCACCCGGCTCTGGCAGACCGTGCTCGGTCTTCACGACCGGAACATCCAAAGCGCCGCCGGCCACGGCAGCCGTGATCATGGCGCGATATCCGTGAACATGCAGGACGTCGATTCCGGTACTCGTGACCAGACCGGCCAAGGTCCGCGCAGCACCGGCATCGTAACGGTGGCGTGACGAGAGAACCTCGGTCCGCAAACCGGCCTCGCGGGCCCGCGCGGCCAGTTCGAGGTCATGGAAGAGTATGAGCAGGGGTTCATGCGCAGTCATGTCGCGCAGGTGGGAGCAGAGTCCGATCAGTTGCGTCTCAACACCGCCATAGACCTCTCCGGGAGCGCACATGGCGATCTTCAGAGAAGCGCTCCCTGGGTGTCGTGTCATTGCGGAAAAACGGTCGCGGGTTGCCCCGGTACTCCAGGTGGACCCGGATCAATGGGCGTGTATTCGACGGTGAGGGTACCGACGGCGAGCTGGTTGGCCAAATCGATGGCATAGATCTGAAGAGTGTTGGTGCCGGGCTCGAGAACGATATCGGCCGCGGTCCAGGCGGTCCAGTCGCCTGAGTCGTTTGAGGCGATGCCGTTATCGACGGCGTTGTTCACCCAGAGCACGTCGATCAATCCGCTATCGTCTGAGGCCCAACCGGAAAGTGTCAGGTGCTGATCGGTGGTCTCGTAGGTACCACTGCTGATCGGCGAGGTGATCTGAACATTGGGCACCTCGTCGGTAATCATGCCGCCCTCGCCCATCACGATCGGATAACCTTGGGTGTTGACGACACCGTTGTCATCCACCACGTACAGGTATGCGAGTTCACCCTGGGAATACCTGGAATAATGCAGATCGACGGTCAGCAGATTACTCGACCAGTCGGTGGGAATCTGGATCTCGCGCACGGTACACGCCTCGAACGAGGGCGCGTTTCCGATCTCGATGCGCGACCGGGACTGGGAAACGTAGACATCATCGTAATAGCAATGGTCGTCCTGGCCGTGGCCCTGGAACATGTGGCCCAGGCGAAAATCTCGGAAGGTGCCGTCGGAGTCGGCCAGGTTCAGCCCGCCCTGTTCGTAGACCTTGACGCCGTCGAGCCAACCCTCGATGTAACCATCGGACGCATTGATCGAGGACTCGAGTTGCACGTAGATCTCCCAGCGCTGCCAGACGTTGATGGTCTCGAAGTAGCTTCGGCTTGTCTGCCAGGGGAAGTTGACCGTCGGATGGTTCTGCACCGCGAACTGCCAATTGCGGCGGGTGGGCATGATCGCGCCGATCATGAAATGGGGCGAATCGGACTGTTCCTCTAACGTACCGTTACCGTGCAAGTACATCATCTTGAAATTGAGGGGCGGGGTATCCGGATCCTCGGGATCCATATAGCGCCAGAAGGAGATGTACAGCCGATCAAAAGGCCCCTTGTTGGACCAACCGAAAGCACTGATGGAATAATTGGGCCAGGTGATATGGGCGCTGTGTTCGCCCGAGTGGGTGCGTGTTGCACTGTAGGACGGTCGAGGTGTTTGGGACAGGAAGGACCAATCGGGACCGACAATGGGCGTACCCAGTTCCTGACCGGCCGTCCCGTTATCGAAATCGTCCCAGGAAAAAGGCTCGAAAGTTCCGTCCAGGAATCCGGATCCCTGGATCGTTACGGATGCCCCGTTGTCCAGTGTTCCGGTGATACCCGTGATTACTGGATCGGCGACGGCCTGAGGGACGAACCCCAGAAACAGGCCTAAAAGACAACCGATACACAGATGAACTCTGTCGTTCCTCATCAACCCAACTCCCGAATTATTAACCGCAAATGGGCGATTTCCCGCTCCGTCGCCGCACAACGCAATCAGATCGAAACGCCCCGACGGAACAGTCTCTTACGCACCATATACCAGAATGACGGCCTCTTGCTATCGATTTCCCGGCACAAGGCCCTTGTCTGGGGCTGCCAAACCGCCCTATCGACAAGGGTTTCCCGCAATCCACGGATTCCGGCATGGAGACCCGAAACCCACTTCGTCAAATATCCATCCCTGATCGAATAAATAAGCATTGAACCCAAACCGATCAAGAGATAGCGCACAGCATATCCCAAAGGCATATGTCGTGCCGCAAGCCAGATGTGATTCCTCGTATCATAATAATATCGTCGCCAGTCTGGTCGCCCGCTCTGATGGTGATGGTGCCGAACGGCCACTCGACCGTCGTAAGCCACGGTAAATCCGGCGTCCATGAGCTGGTACGCCAAATCAATTCCCTCATGACCGATAAAGAACCGTTCGGGATAGCCCATGGTTCCCGCGAAGGCCGCTTTGCGAATGGCGACAGCCCCCTCGGAGATTTCGTAGGTGAGAAAAAACGACTGGGCGTCCTCCTCCGGTTTGCGATGGTGGCACCAATTGCAGACATCACCGGTATGGGCGTTGAGGACCCTGAAATTGAGGGCGCCGAGTCTTGCGTCGGCCGCGAATACGGTCTGGATCATCGCGATGTCTTCGGCGGCGAGATCGGTCACGTCGTCGTCGAGGGTCACGACGATCTCACCTGAAGCCTCTGCTAGGCCCAGGTTTCGCCCTGCAACGCCCGAATTGAAACCGGTGCGCCGATAGATGACTGTGGGAAAAGACTCGGCGATGAGTTGTTCGGTCCGGTCGTCTTCGCTGTTGTCGATGACCAGGATTTCCAGGTCGGGAACGTCCAGTCCCACGAGTCCCGTCAGGGTCTCGGTGAGCATTTCCGGTCGTTGGAATGTCAGCACCGACACGGACACGGTGGGCGAATTCATGCCGACTCTCCTTCAGGAGTCATTCCGGAACCACGGCTTCGAGTTGGTCGAGCACGGCTCGCGTGCCCCGCCGCATGTGATCGGCGATGAAGACCAGGTTGAAAGCCAACCCGGCGCCGAACCACCAGTATGGCTCGTATAAATCCATGCCGAACAGTCCCAGGGCAAGCCGAATCACGATGAACCCCATAATCGCCTTCGCAACGCCTATCATGAACTGTAGATCGCCCAACCAGGCCTCGCAGACACGCCTCAACCTGGGTGGCGGTTTGCTCCTGCGCATGGCCCTGACCAGAGTGTGAACCTGTCGGTCCAACTGGCGTTGGGCCGCCCGATAAGCGCGCATCATGGCCACGATCAAGAAGATGAAGACGACCAGCCCCTGAATCCCCAGATTGGTGGCCACTTCCAAATAGAGGTTGTGTGTATCCTGCTTACGTCCGAAGGTGCGAACCCTCACGGCGGGAAACGACGCTACGCCCACACCACCGGGATTAGCCAGGAGAATAGCGGTCGCGTCCTTGAGAATCACAATGCGTTTCTCTTTTGAATGCCCTTCAGCTTCCTCCCCACTAATACTCTTGAATCGCTCCACATACTGTTCGGGCAACAGGGGGATCGCCATGGCGATGATCAGCAGGCCGATCAGACCGTTGCGCAGCTTCCGGGAACTCTGTGACCACCAAAAACCGATCAGCACGGCAAAGGCCACATAGGCCGTGCGCGATCCCGAATACAGGACACAGATGGAGGCTGTGGCTGTCAACGGCAGCAACAGCAGGCGGTATTTCCAACTCTTGATCACCGGATAGAGAAAGAGGCAGAAGGGCAACGTCCCCATGGCCATTCCCGCCAGGCTATTGGGATGCTTATAGATGGGCACGGCTCCGTGCAACCGCATAACCCCTTGGTTTTCCCACACCAGGCCGCCGCTGATCAAACCACGGGTCGATTCCTGTGTGATATAGAAACATGCGAAGAGAAACGCCGCCATGAACAGTCGCAACGACCTTGGCGAACGGATCAGGGCCACCATGAAGAAGGTCATCATGGCAAACTTGATGACCCGGTCGATGAAGATGGCATTCGCCATCTCCTTGTCGGCCGCGAAAGGGACCTGCACGATCATGGTGGCAAAAAGCAGAATGATGCCGATCAGTACATTCTTGGCCGGTCGCAATCGCGCGAACTCGACGGGGCGAGCTGAAACGATAAACGCACAGGCGACAAGCACGATGACGCCGAACACGAACTCAATGCGCAGAGTCTTGAAGATCTCCCGACGCGCCCCCCACTGCATGTACCTGGCCACCACGAAAATCAGGAACGTCGCGGTAACAAACAGCGGCGCCTCCCAGTGACGCGGGAGACGCGGTTTGGCACTTGTGGAGCCTTGTATCATGTGAGTGTCAACATCCCTGTCGGACCCATCCCCATCACAACCCCGCCACCGCAACATCGATAAAGGCCAGGAACGCCTTGGCAGCCAGCACATTGCCCTTACTACTGGGATGGCTGTCCCGCCCACCTCCGGTCGGATAGGCCGACCAGTTCCCCTCCCCGGCGGTCAGGATGTCATAGTAGTCGAAGACGGCGATGTTGGGCAGGTCGTAGCCGGCGAGCCAGCCGGTCTCGCGATCGGCCAACCAGGTATTGAAGGCGCGGGCGTGATCCGCCGCGGTGGGCCCCGAACCAAGCGCCCCTTTGAGACGGTCCTTGAGACCCTTCTTGGGCTCGGCGCGCGGCGGCGCCGTGAAGGCCACGAAGAGGACTTCGGGCTTGGCCCGGAAATGGGGCAGCAAAGCCCTGTAGGCGGCCTTGGCGTTGGCGATGGTCAGTTCGTCCGCGTCCGGATTGCCGGGCTCTACGCCCGGTCCGGTGAAATCGTTGTTGGGATAGCAGGATTTGAAGGCCACGATGTCGTTGGTCACGCCGTCCGGGTAATGGCGGTCCTGGTGATCGGTAGCCAGGATGGCGTCCATGCTCTCCGCGAACTTGGCGCGCC
>CAZVHI010000076.1:0-9070 GCA_964627205.1 uncultured bacterium | reverse complement strand
GGAATCTCCTCGGCGCCGCCGACATCCCGGGACGCTTCGGGAGCCTGCGCTAGCCCCTTCGCCATGGTCCTTTGGAGAGCGCGAAGTCCTGAATAAAAGGACACTTGAGGGGTGGGCAGGCTCCAGCATTTCCTTGCCAGGATCCGGAAACTGCTATACTTTATCGGAAATTACTCGTTTTCTGCCATGCGAGGAGGGGGCATGAAGAAGGTCAAGGACATCCTGGCCAAGAAGGGTAGCGAGGTCATTTCGATCGCGGAGCAGGATTCGGCGCTGGAGGCCGCTCGGCGGATGAACGAGCGACGCATCGGGAGTGTCGTTGTCACGCGGGGCGAACAGGTCGTCGGGCTCTTCACCGAGCGTGACATCCTGACCCGCATCGTGGCGAAGGGCCGAGACGCCGCCGGCACGCCGGTCTCCGAGGTCATGACCTCGCCCGTCGCCTGCTGCGTCCGCGACACGACCCTGGAGGAGTGCAAGGGCGTGATGACGGACAAGCACATCCGCCACCTGCCCGTCGTCGAGGAAGGCAAGCTCCTGGGACTCGTGACCAGCGGCGACGTGATGGCTTTCGAGGCGACCGAGCGCGAACACACGATCGAGTACCTCTACGAATACCTCTACGGCACGGCTCCGGAGTAGTGCGAAGCTCGCAGGGATGAGCCGGCGCCGGACGGCGCGCACTGCCGTCCCTCCGAATTCTCCCCTTGCGCGACCCCGAGGCGGATCCTAGAATCCTCCGCCTCGACGACTTGAGAGAAGAGGCCGAGGCTGCGCGAAGGCCCGCCCGGCTCCGGGCTCGACCTGCGGCCGACAACGACGGGTCACCGGATCGCGTCATCACCCGACTCAAAGAGCAGTGCTTTCATGATCGTTGGAATTCCCAAGGAGACCTTCCCCGGCGAGCGCCGCGTGGCCATGGTCCCCGCCAACATGGCCGGGCTCATCAAGGCGGACCTGACGCTGCAGGTCGAGACGGGGGCCGGCCTCGCCGCTGGCTTCACGGATGCGGAGTACGAAGAGCGGGGCGCGAAGATCTGCTCGCGCGAGGAGGTCTTCGCCCAGGCGGACATCGTCCTTCAGGTACGCAGCCTCGGCGCGAACCCAGAGGCGGGGAGCGCGGACCTCGACCTGCTCCGCAAGGGCCAGGCACTGATCGGCCTGTCCGAGCCACTGACCAGTGTCCAGGCCGCCGCCGATCTCGCCGCGGCCGGCGTGAGCCACTTCAGCCTCGAGCTGATCCCTCGCATCACCCGCGCCCAGAGCATGGACGTGCTCTCCTCCATGGCGACCGTGGCGGGCTACCGCGCGGTGCTCCTGGCCGCGGAGAAGCTGCCGCGCATGTTCCCGATGATGATGACGGCCGCCGGCACCATCACTCCCGCCCGCGTCTTCGTCATGGGCGCGGGTGTGGCGGGCCTGCAGGCTATCGCTTCCGCGCGCAAGCTGGGCGCGGTGGTGAGCGCCTACGACGTCCGGCCCGCCGTGAAGGAGCAGGTGGAGAGCCTGGGCGGTAAGTTCGTCGAGGTGGAGCTAGAGGCCGGCGACGCCGAAGACGCGGGCGGCTACGCCCGGGAGCAGAGCGAGGAGTTCCTGAACAAGCAGAGGGAGCTCATGGCGCAGGTCGTGGCCGACAGCAACGTGGTGATCACGACCGCAGCGGTGCCCGGCCGGAAGGCGCCGATCCTCGTCACCACGGACATGGTGCGGGGCATGGCGCAGGGATCCGTCATCGTGGACCTGGCCGCCGAGCGGGGCGGGAACTGCGAGCTGACCCGCTGTGGCGAGACCGCGGAGGAGCACGGTGTCAGCATCCTGGGTCCCGAGAACCTGCCGAGCGACGTGCCTTACCACGCGAGCCAGATGTTCTCGAAGAACGTCGTCACCTTCCTGCTCAACATGGTCGCAGACGGCGTGCTGGATCTGGACAAGGACGACGAGATCGTTCACGAGACCCTGATCACGAGGGGCGGCGAGGTCGTGAACCCGCGCGTGCGAGAGGCTCTGGGTCTCGCGGTCTCCGCCTCGGACGAAGGGAGCTGAACCCTTGATCGACTTCGTGTCCATCCTCACCATCTTCGTGCTGGCGGTCTTCGTCGGCTTTGAGGTGATCACCAAGGTTCCCGCCACTCTGCACACTCCCCTGATGTCGGGTTCCAACGCGATCTCCGGCATCACGGTCATCGGCGCGCTGCTGGCGCTGCGCTCGGAGAGCGAGACGCTCATCATAGTGGTCGGCTTCCTGGCCTTGGTCTTCGCGATGATCAACGTGGTCGGGGGCTTCCTGGTGACCCACCGCATGCTCGAGATGTTCCAGAGGAAAGACTGAGCCGTGTTTACCGACTACCAGATCGATCCCAGATACGTGAACCTGGCCTACCTCGTGGCCGCAGTCTGCTTCATCCTCGGCCTCAAGGGGCTGGCCCATCCGCGCACGGCCGTGCGGGGCAACCTCACCGGCGCGGTGGGCATGCTCCTGGCCGTCGTGGTCACCCTCCTGGCGAAGGGACTCAGTTTTCCCTTCATCCTTGCGGGGATGGTCGTCGGCGGCCTGATCGGGGGCATCGCCGCGCAGCGCGTGCAGATGACGGCCATGCCGCAGATGGTCGCCCTCTTCAACGGCTTCGGGGGCATCGCCTCGGTGCTCGTGGCCGGCGCCGTGCTGCTGGGCGCGAAGGGTGATCCCGGCGCGCAGGCGATGATCGCGACCGCGGCTTCGGGGCTCATCGGATCGGTGACCTTCCTGGGCAGCCTCGTCGCCTTCGCCAAGCTGCAGGAGATCGCCTTCAAGGGGAATGTCGTCTTCCCCGGGCAGAAGGTCTTCAACGCCCTCCTCGTCGCGGCGGCCGTCGTGCTGAGCGTCTTCCTCGTGCTCGACCCGGCGGCGACGCATTACTACTGGCTCATCGTCGGGCTGGCCGCGCTGCTGGGCGTGACGATCGTGATCCCCATCGGCGGGGCGGACATGCCGGTGGTCATCGCCCTGCTGAACTCCTACTCCGGCCTGGCCGCGGCGGCCACGGGCTTCGTCCTCAACAACAACGTGCTGATCGTCGCCGGCTCGCTGGTGGGCGCCTCCGGGCTCATCCTCACCAACATCATGTGCAAGGCGATGAACCGCTCGCTCGGCAACGTCCTCTTCGGCATCCTGAAGGCGGCCGAGGGCGCGAGCGCCGACGAGATCTACGCGGGGAAGATCAAGCAGACCAGCGCAGAGGAGGTGGCCATGCTCTTCGACGGCGTCTCCCGCGTGGTCATCGTGCCGGGCTACGGCATGGCCGTGGCCCAGGCGCAGCACGCCGTGCGCGACCTCGGCGCCCTGCTCGAGTCGCGGGACATCACCGTGGAGTACGCCATCCACCCGGTCGCGGGCCGCATGCCGGGGCACATGAACGTGCTTCTCGCCGAGGCCGACGTGCCCTATGAGCAGCTGCGGGAGATGGACGAGATCAACCCGGCCTTCGCGCAGACGGACGTCGTGCTGGTCGTCGGCGCGAACGACGTGGTCAATCCCGTGGCGCGCACGGATCCCAGCAGCCCGATCGCCGGCATGCCGATTCTAGACGTGGACAAGGCGCGCACGGTCATCGTGATCAAGCGCAGCCTGAGCCCGGGCTTCGCGGGCATCCCGAATCCTCTTTTCGCGGCGGACAACACGTTGATGTTCTTCTCGGACGGCAAGAAGGCCTTCCTGGACATGGTGGCCGCCGTCAAGGAGTCCTGATCTCTACCACAGGGGTGTGAGGTGGGCCGGAAAATCCGATCGCGGCAGCGGACCCTGATCTTCATCCTGTTCGTGCTGGTATTCGTCCTGCTCTCCGCCCGCCTCTACATGGCCGGGATGCGGCACCTGGAGGGCGTGGAGCGCGGATTCTGGCAGAGCCTGATGACGGTGGTCGAGTCGATGACCACCACGGGCTTCGGCAACGACAGCTCATGGCATCACCCAGTGATGAACGTCTTCGTGGTCTTTTTCCAGATCATGGGGCTGATCATCGTCCTCCTCATCTTTCCGCTCTTCTTCATTCCCTTCTTCGAGAAGCGCTTCGAGCAGCGCCTGCCCAGCGAGGCGCCGGACCTGAACGGCCACGTGCTGATCTACAACTGGAGCCGCGCGGTTTCGTCGGTGATGCGGGAGCTGGAGAGGTCTGGTCAGGCCGTGCTGGTGCTCGAGGAGGACGAAGCCGAGGCGCGACGTCTCGTGGACCTAGAGCACCGCGTCATCCACCGCCCCCTCGACGACGAAGCTCTCGAGGCGGCGGGGCTGCTGCGCGCGCGAACAGTGATCGCCAACGGCAGCGACGAGCAGAACGCCACCCTGGCCCTCTCCGCCCGCCAGATGGGCTTCGAGGGCGAGATCCTCTCGCTCGTCACCGACCCGACCCACCTGGAGCCCCTGATGAAGGCGGGTAGCAGCGAGGTGCTGACGCCGCGGAACCTGCTGGCCGTGGCCCTCGCGGCTCGGGCCAGCGAGAAGGTCAGCCCGACCATCGCGGGAGCGCACCAGCTGGGCCAGCACCTCGAGGTCTTCCAGATCCGGGTCCAGCACAGCAGCAAGATCGCCGGACTCAACCTGCGGCAGGCCGAGATCGGAGCGCGCACGGGAACCATCGTCATCGGGCAGTGGGTGGAGGGCAGGCTGGAGACGGCCCCCAGCGCCGACATGATCATCCAGCCGCGAGGCATCCTCGTGGTGGCGGGCTCCCACGAGAACATCGAGAAGCTCATCCGGCTCGCGGAGGGGGCCCGGCCGCTGCTGCCGAAGGGACCCATCGTGGTCGTCGGCCACGGCGAGGTGGGGAGCCAGGTCATCGAGCTGTTGCGCGAGGTCGGCGAGAACGTGAAGGTGATCGACGCAGCGCCCGGCGAAGATGTCGATCTTGTCGGGGACATCCTGGATTCCCGCACCGTCGATCAGGCGACCCTGGAGCTCGCGCAAGCCGTGGTCCTTGCCATCGATTCGGACAGCGCGACCCTCTTCGCCACGGTCCTGATCCGGGACCGGAGCTCCAGCGTACCGATCCTGGCGAGGATCAACGAGACCGAGAACCTCGAGAAGATCCACAGGGCGGGCGCAGACTTCGCCCTGTCGTTCAGCCAGGTGGCCGGCAGCCTGCTTGCCAGCCGTCTCCTCGGTCAGCACACCTTCGAACTGGATCCGCAGCTAAAGCTACTCAAGGTGAACGCCGCGCCGCTTGCCGGACAGCATCCCGTCGAGCTGGACATCCGCGGCCGGACCGGTTGCTCGGTCGTCGCGGTGGAGCGCGGGGACGAGCTGTTTACCGAGTTCGACCAGGGCTTCAGCTTCGAAGCGCGGGACGACATCTACATCTGCGGCAGCCCGGATGCAGCGGCGCGATTCCAGGCCAACTTCGACGTATAGAGAACTCCCCGCCGGTGCGCCGGCGGGGAGGCTCGTGTATTGGCGATGATGGCGGCGCGTTTGGCGCTGCAGAGAGACGTGCTAGCTCTTCGCTCCCTCGGCCTCGAGGCGACCGGCCTCGCGCTCCGTCCGGGAAGCGTCCTCCAAGAGGCCCTCGATCTTGGATCTCAGCTCTGGCAGCTTGCGCGGATCGAAGCCGATCGCGCTGTGCGCCACCTTGCCGTCTGAAGCGACGAGGATGGCGGTGGGGATGTTGCGCACGCCGTAGCGCATGGCGACCTTCCCGCCCTCGTCGTAGAGGCCGGGGAACTCGCTGCCCTGCTTATCGAAGAACTTGACGGCGGCGGCGTGCTTCTGATCGATGCTGACGGCCAGTACAAGGAAGCCCTGATCCTTGAACTCACCGTAGAGCTTCTCGACCTCGGGGAACGAGCGGCGGCAGGGACCGCACCAGCTCGCCCAGAAGTCGATGTAGACGACCTTCCCGTCCAGCTCGGAGAGGGTGTACTCCTGCTCGCCGTCCAGGGTCTTGAGGGTGAAGTCGGGCGCGGCCTGTCCCAGATCCGGCAAACCCGCGGCGGCGGGAAGGGCCAGGCCGAGAAGCAGCAGGCCGGTGACGAGGGGGGCGAGAAGGGTTCTGTTCATCCTTGGCACTCCTTGTTGTGTTTCTCCCGGGGGGCGCGGGCCGCACCCTGTGATGCGGGAGCCATGGTTCTCTCTATGATGCACGATCGGCCCCGCCCGTTTCAAGACGGCCTTAGCAGGGAGCGGGCCGAATCGCCTGGCTCCGCTAGAGCAGGGCCTCGAGTTTGGCGAGCAGGGCGTCCTTGGGGCTCGCTCCCACGATGCGGTCTGCCAGCTCGCCGTTCTTGAACACGAGCAACGTGGGGATGGACTGGATGCCGTACTCGCCTGGCACGGCCCGGTTCGCCTCGGTGTCGAGCTTGCCGAAAACCATGCGGCCCTTCTGCTCGGCGGCCAGCTCCCCGATGATCGGCGCGATCATGCGGCAGGGCCCGCACCACTCGGCCCAGCAGTCGACGACGAGGAAGGGATACTTGCCTGCCGCCTCCGCGAAGTTGTCGTCGGTCAGGGTGAGCGGGAAGTCGGGCTCGTCCACGAGCTCGAACTTCTCGGCCGCCCGGGCGCTGGCCTCCGCGAGGACGGCCTCGAATTCGGATGCGCCGTAGCTCAGCACCTGGTCCACGAATTTTCCTTCCGACTGCAAACCCACGGACGCGCTCTCCGGGTCTTCGTTGATGACCTGCTGGGGGACGCTGCTTACCTGAAAACGGCGTGCGAGTTCCACGTTCTCGCCCGCGCTCACGGCCACCGAGCGCACCTTGCCCGGCGCGGCGACGGCGATCTTGTGGTTCTGCAGCACCGAGTTCGGGCAGTGGGGGCAGGTGGGCGTCACGAAGGAGTAGAGCAGGACCTCGCGGTCGACCTTCGCCAGCTTGGCCATGCTGTCAGGGCTCAGGCCGGACTCGCCGCTCGAGAGCAGGGGCAGGGTCTCCACGAGCGCCCCCGCCTCGTGGCCGCTCGGGGCGCCGTGGACCTCGACGCGGTAGCCCTTCTTCCGGCCCATGATGATGCTGGGGGAGACGAGACCGTCGGTACGGGCGTCGTCGTCGAGGGTCTTCTCCTCCAGCTCGAGCATGTCGCTGAGCTCGGCCAGCTCGCGCAGGAAACGGCGTGTGAAGTCCACCGCCTCCTCGTTCTCCTGGCCGGTGTAGAGGGTGATGTCCACGCTGCCGGTCAGGCGATGCTCGAACATCTCCCGCAGCTGCTTCTCGGATTTCTCGTCGATGAGTCGGGTCGACATCTTCGTTCTCCTTGCAGGCCGCCGCTCGCGCTCGCGAGTCAGCCGCTTTGTCTTTCGAGGGTGTCCAGCAGGGGGGTGACCATGCCGGGATTGAGGGAGTAGCAGACCGTGTGGCCGTCGCGGCGCATCGAGACCAGGCCCGTATCCCGGAGGATCCGCAGGTGCTGGCTGACGTTCGACTGGCGGAGCCCCAGCTTCTGCTCCAGATCCTGGACGCAGCAACCGGACTCCCGCAGCAGATCGAGGATCTTCAGGCGGGTCGGATGGCCCATGGCCTTCAGCCAGTTGCTCGCGAGTTCGTAGTCCACTTTGCGGTGTCTCCTTTGTCTATTCGAATATTCGAATAGTAAGATAGTCCATCCTGCCTGCGCTGTCAAGCCTCGGATGCGGAGAAAGTCGCGGGCGATTCGGGATCCAGGGTCGGAAACCCCGCCTCAGTCCAGCTCGGCCAGGAAGGCGCGGGCCGCCGGCGACAGGCTGCTCGTCGGCCGGTGGAGGATCCGGATGGGGCGGACCGCCTCGAGCCCGGGCAGGGAGAGCCTCTCCACGCCAGGGACGCGCCCACGCGCATCGAGGAGCAGCTCGGGCAAGACGGCCAGACCCAGCCCCGCCCGCACGAGCTGGAGGATGGCCTCCGGACGGTCGATCTCCATCCGCACGGGAAAGGGCAGCCCGGCCCTCGCGAACGCTTCCTCGATGATGCCCCGCGTGACCGAGCGGCGGGGGTAGCTGATCCAACCGCGCTCGGCGATCTCCCGCGGGTCCGGGTCGGAACCGGCTTCCGCGAGCAGGTCGGCCGGCGCCACGACCCGCATGGGATCCTCGCGGAAGAAGCGCCCGTCTAGCCCCGCGGGCGGCTGGTCGATCAGGACGAAGGCCAGGTCGAGTTCACCCTGGCGGAGCGCCTCCTGCAGCGGCCGGCTGCCGTCCACGCGCACGGAGATCTCGAGCGCGGGGTGCTCGCGCTGGAAGCGCTGCAGCGGATCGGGCAGGTGGTAGATGGCGGCCGCGTCCACCGCGCCGATCGAGAGGCGGCCGGCCAGGAGGCCCCTCAGCTGGGCCACCGCCTGCCGCCCCTCCTCGAAGCGCCGGAGGATGTCCCGCGCCACGGGCAGGAAGAGCGCGCCGACGGTGGTCAGCATGACCTGGCCGCCGCGCCGGCCCGCGCCGCGGTCGATCAGGGTCTCGCCGAGGTCCGTCTCCAGGGCCTTGACCGCCTGGCTCACGGCGGACTGGGTGAGGTAGAGCCTCTCCGCGGCCCGGTGGAAGCTGCCCGTCTCGACCACAGCCCGAAGGCACTCCAGCTGGCGCCGCTCCATGCCCGCTCTCCCTCCTGATTAGGAAAACTGATCGTAGTAATCATTATAATGAACTGTATTCATGTCAAGGGCTTCGCTACCTTCTCCCGCAGATTTTCCTTTCCCCCAACCGGAGGTGCAACGAGATGAGCGCCAAGGAGATCCGTCCCGCCACCGGCAGGCTCGGCGTGCTGATGCCCGGCATGGGCGCCGTGGCCACCACCTTCATGGCCGGCGTGGAGCTGATCCGCCGTGGCCTGGGCAAGCCCTTCGGCAGTCTCACCCAGATGGGGCGCATCCGACTCGGCAAGCGCACCGAGGAGCGCAGCCCGCTGATCAGCGACTTCGTGCCGCTGGCGGGCCTCGGCGACCTGGTCTTCGGCGGTTGGGACATCTTCACCGACAGCGCCTACGAGGCCGCGCTGAACGCGGGCGTGCTTCCCAAGGAGCAGCTCGACTCGATCCAGGACTTCCTCGGCGAGATCAAGCCCATGCCGGCGGTCTTCGATCAGCGCTACGTGAAGAAGCTCGACGGCCCCAACGTGAAGAAGGGCGCCAACTGGA
>CAZVHI010000075.1:0-9206 GCA_964627205.1 uncultured bacterium | reverse complement strand
AGACCAGCCGAGGGCGCCTTGGGATGACCGGGTATGGAAACAGAGCTGGAAACAGCCGCCCCTTACCCGACGGGGGTCATTAGAACTCCCCCAGTTCGAATTCACATCGTGGCAGACTCCAAGTGCGCTTCGATACAAACCGTCTGTCCTATGCATCTGCTCAAGTATCATACATAGATTCGTGCTTCACGAAAGGTTGCTCAACGGTATGGGGCGCGAGGAGGGCGAAAGCGCATCTAGCCGATGCGCCTTCGGTTGCGCCTCCGGCCAGCCGAATTGCGCCGGCGACTTCGCTGCTGTCCTCCGGGTCGCTCACTGCGCGCTTTGACAGGCGGCGAGCGGTGGGGCTCGGACATTTCATCGGGCCGAAAGCCCTCGATCTGTCGGCGCGGAATCTGTGAACCGATCATGCGTTCGGTGGCACGCACCCAGCTGTGATCACTGCCGGTAACAAAGGTGCAAGCCACACCCTCGCGCTCCGCGCGACCTGTGCGCCCGATGCGATGGGTGTACGCCTCTGGCGTGTTCGGCACGTCGAAGTTGATCACGTGGGAGACGCCACTCACGTCGATGCCGCGCGCCACGATGTCGGTCGCCACTAGGATGTCATAGCGGCGCGAGCGGAAACCGTGCATGGCCCGATCGCGCTGGGCTTGGGACAGGTTGCCTTGGATACCCACGGCGCTGTGTCCCGCCTTGCTGAGCTGCTCGGCCAGGCGCCTGGCGCGGTGCTTCGTGCGGGTGAAGACGATGGCCGAGTCGCAGTCGTCGCCGGTGAGCACGTGCTTGAGCAGATCGCGCTTGCGCTGCTCCGCGACCAGAACCAGCGCGTGATCGATTGTGGTGGCCGGCGCGGTATCGGCCAGCTCGACTACATGCGGGTCTGTCAGCAGATCGTCGGCTAGTCGTCGGACTTCCTTTGGCATGGTGGCCGCGAACAGCAGGTTCTGCCGGCGAGCGGGCAGCGCGTCGAGGATCTTGCGAATATCCGGCAGGAAGCCCATGTCGAACATGTGATCGGCTTCGTCGAGCACGAGGGTCTCGACCTGGTCTAGGCGGAGCACATCCTGCTCGAGCAGGTCGAGCAGACGACCCGGACAGGCGACCACGATTTCCGGGTGCCGGCGCAGCGCACTTACCTGACGGTGCATCGAGACGCCGCCGTAGACGGTGACCAACTTCAGGTGGGTGAACTTGGAGAGAGTGCGGATCTCGTCCGCGATTTGGGTGGCGAGCTCCCGCGTGGGGGCGAGCACTAGGGCGCGTGGGCCTCTGCGTCGCACCTCGAGGAGCTGGTCGAGCAGAGGCAGCGCGAAGGCCGCCGTCTTGCCGGTGCCAGTCTGGGCCAGGCCCAGCACGTCGCGGCTGTCGAGACCGGCGGGAATAGTATCGACCTGAATTGGCCGGGGTGTCTCAAAGCCAGCGGCGCGGATACCGCGCACGAGAGCTGGGTGGAGCCCGAACCGGTCGAATCCGGTCCGTGTTTTGGATGCTGAATCAGACATGTATAGCTTGTCCTCCGCCGTAGGCATACAGGTTGGCCTGTACGGCACGGCCGTAGATTTCCGACCCAAACAACAGCGAAGGGCAAGAGGGGGATGGTAGCGGCGTGACCTCGGAGGGATGAACAGAGGTCCTGTTGTTTACCGCTGTCGGGCGGATGCCCGATCGGAGGCGTCAATGTAGCTCATCAGCACAATTTGCGCCACATCTGTATGCATCTTCATCTAGATATGCCCGAGTGCCGGGCGGGGCGTGTAACTTCTCTTCTGTAAATTCGGGTGAGGCAGCGTAGGACTAGCTCTTTGAATGATGGAAACAGATTGGATACAGTGCGGAAGCAACCGAGCAATAACGAGAACAGCTCCCTCCGTAACCTGATAGGAGGGAGCTGCTTGCTAAGTACGCCACCAGGGACTCGAACCCCGAACCGCCTGATTAAGAGTCAGATGCTCTGCCAGTTGAGCTAGTGGCGCATGCGCGGCGCAGGGTAATAAAGCCCTGCGCCCCTGTCAATAGGTCCGGAATTCGCCGCCGGGCGCCGCGCGCTGCTGGTATCGCAGCACGAAAAGCGGCGCATCGGAAGCCTAGAAGGGCAGGTCGTCCTCTTCGTCGGTGTAGCCGCCGGCAGGAGTCTCCGCCGCGCCGCTGGCCGACGCGCCCGCCGCGCGCTCCTGGCTGAACTCGTCGTCCTTGCGCTCCTGGGACCACTCGCCCCCGCCCGACTCGCCGGCGCGTCCCAGCATCACCATTTGGTTCACGCGCACCTCGGTCATGTAGCGCTTCTGGCCCGTCTCCTTGTCCTCCCAGTTGCGCGTCTGGATGCTGCCCTCGATGTAGAGCTGCTTGCCCTTCTTGCAGTAACGCGCCAGCGTCTCGGCCGTCTTGCCGAAGAAGACGAGACGGTGCCACTCGGTATGGTCCTGCCATTCGCCGTCGATCTTCCGGCGCTCCGAGGTGGCCAGGGTGGCATTGGCGACCGCCGTGCCCGACTGCGCGTAGCGCAGCTCCGGGTCGCGGCCGAGGTGTCCGACGAGTATGATCTTGTTCACGCCTGCCATGGAATCCTCCCGTTCGAGTTCGTGCCCCTACCTTAGCAGGCAAGAGGAGTGCCGTCGAGGCCCTCGGCATACCCGCGCCCGACAAGCACTTGGGCTGCCGCGCAGCACTCCGGTATGCGCTGGCGCCAACGGCGCTGACAAGCAAAGAGCCGGGTGACAACGCCCGGCTCGCGAGGGGTGGAAGACGGGGATCGAACCCGCGACCGCATGGACCACAACCATGTGCTCTACCGACTGAGCTACTCCCACCAGGATAGCCCCGTAAGCTCCGGGGCCGAAACAAGCTAACCGCCCTTCCGGCACCTGTCAAGGCGCTGATCCCCTGCGGATCGGGCCCCTGGCCCACCCCCGCCGAGCCAGGACGGGACCGACCCGGAATTGCTCCCGGGATTGCAGGGCCTGGGGGCAGTCCCCGCGCCCTGACAAGAAAGGAGCACCCATGAAGACGGCTCTCACACTGCTCACACTGCTCGCCCTGGCGGCCTCCCCCACCTCGGCGGAAACCTGGACCGAAACGGACGACGCCAGCGATCTGCCCGCCGGCGCTCAGATCCCCCTGGGCAATGGCCCCCTGGAACAGATCTCGGGAACGATGCTTTCCGGCGGCGACGCAGACATGTACCGCATCAGGATCGAGGAGCCGGGCATCTTCACGGCGACGACCCGCGACATGAACAGCATCGACACCCAGCTCTGGATCTTCGACGAAGCGGGTCTGGGAATCAGCTTCAACGACGACGACCCGGGCCTACGCGGACTCCAGTCCACGGTCACAGGCCTCTTCATCCCGCACGCCGGGGACTACTACCTCGCCATCAGCACCTTCGACTGGGATCCCAACGACGGCATCCACGACCTCTGGGAAGACCAGCCCTACACCGGAGAGCGTCCGCCGGACGGTCCGGGCGCCCCCGGCCCGGTCGCCGGCTGGAACGGCTTCGGCTTCTACAACGGCTCCTACACGATCACCCTGACGGGCGCGGGCTTCGCAATCGTCACCGCCACCCGGCGGACGAGCTGGAGCGTCATCAAGAGCCTGTACTGAATACGCGATGTATAATCCGTGGTGCGTGCGAGCGGGGAGGCCAGCAGTTCCAGCCGGCGACGCTTCGGGATGCAAGGTCTTGCATGGAATCGATTTGCGGATCGATCTCCACACGGCTTCTGCTATACTGGAGACGAATCCCGCCAACGGATCCGCATTGGGAAGGGAGGCGCCCGTGTCCAGAATCCCCGCCTATTCTCGCCTGTCGCTGCTCCTGTTCATTCTCTTGCTCGCCCCCACAGTCCCGGCCGAGGAACCCGTCCACCACGCCATGGTCCGCTTCTGGATCGACACCCCCGCCGATCAAGCCTGGATGGATCAGAATCACCTCCGCTTCCAGGAGGAAGGCGGCATCGGAAGTGAGTACTACGACTTCCTCGTTAAACCGGCGGACCTGCCCGAGGTGCTCGCCGCCGGCAGCCGGGTGGAGATCCTCCACGAGGACGTAGAGGAATTCTACGCGGAGCGCCTAGCGGCCGACGAGCGCGACGTTTGGGGTCTCTACCACACCTACTCCGAATGCATCGCCTGGATCGACAGCCTGCATGTGCTCTACCCGGACGTGGTCGGCGCGAGGTGGTCGATCGGTCAGGGACACGACGGCAACGACATCTGGGTCTACCGCGTCTCCGACAATCCCGACCTCGACGAAGAGGGCGAGCCCGAGGTGCTCTTCGATGGCCTGCACCATGCCAACGAGATCATGGGCCTCGAGCTGGTGGGCATGCTGACCGAGTACTTCGCCGAGCAGTACTACGCCGGCGATCCGGAGATCGTGCAGCTCCTCGACGACCACGAGGTCTACATGATCCCCATGCTGAATCCCGACGGGCTCGTCTACAACGAGCTCACATATCCCGGAGGCGGCGCCACCTGGCGCAAGAACCGCCGCGACAACGGCGGCGGCAGCTGGGGCGTGGACCTCAACCGCAACTACGACTACGAGTGGGGGCACGACAACGGCAGCAGCGGCAATCCGAGCGATCCCACCTACCGCGGCCCCTTCGCCGAGAGCGAGCCGGAGGTGCAGGCCGTCTGCGCCTTCATCGACGAGCACGTCTTCGTCACGCGGCAGAGCTTCCACTCCGCCGGAAACGCGACCCTCTATCCCTGGGGCTACACTACGGACGACACCCCCGACGAGGATCTCTTCCGCGAGATGGCGGCCGCGATGACCATGTACAACGGCTACCGCGCCGGGCAGCCGGGCGATCCGGGCATGTACTACATCGTCAGCGGCGGGGCCTTCGACTGGGACTACGGCGCCCAGGACCGGCACGAGAAGATCTACGCCGTCACCAACGAGGTGGGCAGTTCCCAATGGCCGCCCGAGAGTCAGCGCCAGGCCATTTTCGATGACAATCTCTGGCCGGCCCTCTACCTGATCCAGGTCGCCGGCAGCCTGCGCGCGGTCAGCTGGGTGCACGATCCCCTGCCCTACACGGCGGCGCTCGGCGTCGCCTTCGACCTGACCGCGGTGCCGACGGGCTACAACGGAGCGCTCATCGACCCGAGCAGCGTGACGCTGCACTACCGCATCGACGGCGGCGCTTTCGTCGACCAGCTCATGCTCCCCACCGGCAATCCCGGCGAGTACGGCGGGACGATCCCGGCCCAGCCCCTGGACACGGTCGTGGAGTACTACCTCTCGGCCAGCGACGTGGAGGGCCACGACGGCACCAGCCCGCGCAACGCGCCGTCGGTGCTGCACTACTTCGAGGTGGGCAGTGAGTTCGCGCATCCCATGGAGGCCGACCGCGGCTGGACCTTCGGCGATGCAGGCGACGACGCCAACACCGGCATCTGGGTGCGCGTCGATCCCGTGGGCACCGACGCCCAGCCCGAGGACGACCACTCGGCAGACGGCACCCACTGCTGGGTCACCGGGCAGCACGAGCCCGGTGAGAGCATCGGCTACAACGACGTGGACGGAGGCAAGACCACCCTCTTCTCGCCGGTCTATGACATGACCGGGGCCGAGAGCGTGAGCTTCGCCTACTGGCGCTGGTACTCCAACGACCAGGGATCCGCCCCGGGCGAGGACTGGTGGGACGTCTTCCTGTCCAACGACAGCGGTGATACCTGGACGGCCCTGGAGCACACACAGGTCTCCAGCAACGCGTGGGAGTCGCACAGCTACGACCTGGCCGACCACTTCCCGATGGCGGGGCAGATCCAGCTGAAGTTCGTGGCTAGCGACGAGGGCTCCGGCTCCATCGTGGAGGCCGCCGTGGACGACTTCTCCATCGCCGGCGTCTTCGACGCCACGGGCAGCGAGGAGTCACCCGGAGCGATAGCGCTCCAGCTGGCCCAGAACTACCCCAATCCCTTCAATCCAAAGACGACGATCCTCTTCCGGATCCCCTCGGCGGGCAAGGTCAGAATGGGCATCTACGATGCCGCCGGCCGTCTCGTGCGTGTTCTCTACGACGAGCGGATGGAGGCCGGCGAGCACGCGGCCAGCTGGAACGGACGTGACGTTTTCGGCCGTCCAGTGGCCAGCGGCGTCTATTTCGCGCGGCTCGTCACCGCGCACGGAGAGCTGAGCCGCCGCATGCTGCTCTTGAAATGAGGTGACATGAACGCGGTGATCAAGAACTGTACGGCGGTATGGGTCCTCACCGTGCTCATGGGAATCGCGACCGGCAGCGAGGCTCTCGCTTCCACTGGGAATGGCGCAGGGGCCTCCGATCGCATGACCCTGCACCTCGAATCCGGAGACTTCGAGCTCGTCCCGTGTCGGGGCGCGTTGCGCATCGAGATCGATGGCTTCCGCAGCATGCAGGATTCCGGCAAGCCCATGCTGCCGGTGCGCACCTCCCTCTTCCTGCTGCCGCCCGGAGCGAGGGCGGTCTCGCTGTCCTGGAAGAACGGTGCGGAGAGAGAGCTTGCCGAAACCTACGCCATTGCGCCCTCGCCACCACTCCTGCCGCTCCCGGATTCGCCCAACTCCTCGCGCTTGCTGAAAGAGAGCCAGGCCGAGTGGGAGCGGGCCAGGGCAAGCGTCTATTCACGGGACGATCGCTACCCCGAGCAGGCCGTCTGGATCGCAGGCGCGGGCAGCTTGCGCAAGTACTCCTACGTGGCCGTCTCCTACGCGCCCTTCCGCTATCACCCACTCTCTGGCCTGCTCGTCCAGCACGAGTTCGTCGAGGTGGAGATCGAGTACCGCCTGCCGGTTTCCGGCAGCGCGGAGGAGGCCTGGCTGGCCGAGCTCATGCGGGATCGAGCGGCCGACGCTGAAGCCGCCCGCCTCTTCGAGAACTTCCACGAGCTGGAGCCGCTCTATGGAGCCATGAGCGAGGAGTCCGGGGACAGGGACGAAAGCCACGACTACGTCATCATCACGAGCAGCGGCTGCGAGAGCGTCATCCTCGCCTCCGACTTCCTGGACTGGAAGGCATCGCTCGGATACGACCCGCGCATCGTCCAGGTGACCGATCCCGAGATCGCAGGCCAGCCGGGTATCGATCTCGCGGAGCGGATCCGCAACTTCCTCCGTGAATCCCTCGGGCCCTGGGGCATCCGCTACGTGCTCCTGGTGGGCGACCATCCAACCATCCCCATGCGCTACTGCTTCCCGGATCCGACGAACCACCAGCACAATCCCGGCTCGCCGGGGAATCCGGGCGGCTCCGTCCCCACGGACTGCTACTACGCGGATCTCTCGCTGAGCGACGCGGAATCCTGGGACCTGGACGGTGACGGCTATCACGGGGAGTACGCCCATGACATGCCCGACTTCCTGGCCGATGTGTCCGTGGGTCGCATCCCTAGCAGTGTGCCGTCCAAGGTGACCTACGCGCTGGATAAGATCGTGCGCTACGAGCAGGACACGGGGGACTGGAAGGACCGGGCGCTCCACGGCGGCGCCATTCTCTTCCACGAGAACCAGGATGGCATGGACATCCCCTTCCGGGACGGCGCGGTCTGCCTGGACCTGATCGAGACCGCCAGCATGGCTGGCTGGCTGATCAACCACTATTGCGAGCACGACGGCCTGGTCCCCTCGGGCTACGACTGGCCGGCCCTGACACAGAGCGTCTTCACCTCAGCCTGGCGCTGGGGACGCTGGGGCGTGGTGAACTGGGCGGGGCACGGCTCCCCGGACGGCGCCTGGCGCCTTATCTGGACCTGGGACGACGGCGACGGCATCTTCGAGACGGACGGCTCCGACGGCTACAGCTGGGAAGCCTTCGTCGCCGACTGGGTCGAGCTCGAGGACGACTACCCGTCCATCGTCTGGGCCGTCTCCTGCAGCGTGGGCTATCCGGAAGACAATCCCAGCGGGAACCTGGGCATCGACCTCTTGACCCGGCCGGGTTTCGGCGCGGCAGCGGGAATCGTCAGCGCCACGCGCAGTGCGAGTGTCACTGCCTACTGGCCGGACGACCCCGGCGGCACGGAGACCCTCTGCTGCGAGTTCAATCGCTTCCTCATAGACGGCCCGGAAGGTCCCGAGAAGGTCGGTGACGCCCACTTCGATTCCAAGTTCTACTGCTTCGTCAACTATGGTTGGCAGTCCTACAGAGAGTACAAGAACCAGTACGTCTTCAACGTGTTCGGCGATCCCGCCATGAGCCGCGAAGGCGTGGTCCTGACAAGCGCCGAGGACGAGAGCACTGCGGCAAGCGCCCCGGGGCTCGTCCTGCTGCCGAACCAGCCGAATCCCTTCAATCCCGAGACCAGGATCCGCTTCCGCCTGCCACTAGCCGGCGTAGTCGAGGTGGCGGTCTACTCGGTTGGCGGCCGCCGAGTGTCCACTCTCTATAAAGGCGAGCTTGACGCCGGTTGGCAGGATCTGAGCTGGAACGGGTGCGATGACTCGGGCGAGGCGCTTCCCAGCGGCATCTACCTCTGCCGCGTCGCGAGCGCGTCAGGTACTTCGACTAGGAAGATGACGCTGCTCAAGTAGCCAGAGCGTGGTCTCGCCGTCGAGTGGGTTGCTTCCCGAAATCAATGCAAGACCACGATGCGGCCTTCCGCAATTCCCACACGGCGCCCACTTACCTCGAGGATAATTGCGGCCTTGATTGCTACCAGAGTTGCTCCAGTCACCGGCCATGCCGGTCGCCGGCAGGACAGCGAATAGCAGGATCGCCAGATGGAATTGTCTTCTTGCAGGCCAATGTGCTGCTATAATTGGGATCGTTGAGTCGGGTGGAACGGGGAGGGGAACATGCGAATCAAGCCGCCTCATGGATCGGGTCTTGCTGATCGAGTCGGGTGGTTCGAATTCCGTCCGATCCGCTTGCTAGGACTCGCGCTCTGCCTGAGTGCTACGGGCGTCGCCTTTGCCACCGATTGCGTCGACTACCGCGACTACATCCACCGCGCCTGCACCGTTGAACTGACGATGGAGGTCACCGACGTAGCGGTGCGGAGTGGACACGCCTTCGTCGTCGACGACTGGGGCCTACACATCTTCGACGTCGACGACCCCGGAGAGCCCCTTCTGGTGGGAGAGCTGGCAATCCAGGGCGCCAAATGCCTGGCGCTGCGGGGCGACTACGCCTATGTCGGCTGCCACGATTCCGACTTCCGTGCCGTGGATGTCTCCGATCCGGATGCTCCCTGGATCTGCGGGAGTCTGACGATCC
>CAZVHI010000074.1:0-9391 GCA_964627205.1 uncultured bacterium | reverse complement strand
ACGAATTGGGGTTAGCTATGGGGCCATGGAGTCCGGATAGAGCTGGCAACGAACAGTGGCATCATTGAGGGTCTGGTCATGATGCGGCCCGAGTTTGTAACTGCCGACATACTTCTCAAGACCCTGCCGGAACCAATCATCCAAGGCTTACTCATTTCAGCGTGGATAGCAGCATGGATGGTGACGAAGCCCGAACTCGAAGCACAGGCGAGTGCTCGGCATGGATGATCCTAGGGGCAAAGCCTATAATGAGAGAATAACAACGGCTTGCACCTGCCGGCAGCCGCCCGCAATGCCCAAAGCGCCGTGATCCAGACGAGGCGCGGCTGCGGGTGAAGGCGCTCACGTTGTCCAGATGTAGGTAATACATGCCACGGTTGCGTCCTCGAATAGGCACGTTGTCTAAGCTGGTGCGCCGGTACGACTACAGCGAGGTAGATCTTTTCGAACTCCGTTCGCATATCGAAGCAAAGGGCTGTTTGTCCATTTCTGAACTTCGGGCTGTTGCGCTATGGAAATCACCTCGCAGTGCTGGCCATATCGAGAAGAACTCCGACGGTTTCGTTCAGGAAATCACTGGAGTGGCTCTAGCCGCACGAGAAGAACGAACTCGTATTGAAGTGCTTCGCCTGCTAAGCGGCGTTGAATGGCCTACAGCTTCAGTGATTCTCCATTTCTTCCACCAGGACAAGTACCCCATCATCGACTATCGCGCACTCTATTCGATTACAATGGAAGTACCCAATCAGTATACTTTCGACTTCTGGTGGCGGTACGTGGAGTATTGCCGCGACCTCGCATCGAGAACGGGCTTAAGCATGCGCGAGCTAGATCAGGCTTTGTGGCAGTATTCGAAGGAGAATCAGAGGCCAGAATGACAAGCGCTTCCAGCTGTCGAAGCCGCTTGTCACGATCCTGGCTGGTGAAGGGAATTGTTAAACAGCGGCCATGCTGAGCCTGGGCCGCGCCAACCGCCTTCGCAGCTGAAGCCAACGTTTGGCTTCAGGGGAGACATGACAACCATTCGATCAGAGCAAACCGACGACATCGCGGCAGTACACGCAATCAATGAGGCAGCCTTTGGCGAAGCAGCGGAGGCGACCATAGTTGACTCACTCCGGAGCGCATGTCCGGATGCAGTGTCCCTGGTCGCGGTAGAAGATGACAAGATTCTTGGCCACATCTTTTTCAGTCCGGTCTCTGTCTCCGGCGAACACGAGATGGTCCAAGGCATGGGGCTTGCGCCCATGGCCGTACTGCCGGAGCGTCAGCGCCAGGGGATCGGCTCCATGTTGGTCCAGGCTGGGATTGACGCTATGCGCCAACGGAACTGTCCGTTCATCATCGTTCTCGGTCACCCTGAGTACTATCCGCGATTTGGGTTCGCTCCAGCATCAAGCCATGGGCTCTCGTGTCAGTGGGAAGGGATTCCAGACGAGGCTTTCATGGTGCTGATTCTTGACGGACCGGCAATGGCGGGCGTATCTGGCACGGCCAGATACCGAGACGAGTTTGACCAGGCAATGTGAAAGCCGAGCCAAGCGTTTCAGGCGACGCTTGACAGCGCGCCTGAACGCAGCTGTTTTACGGACACGTGGCTCTGAGTATCGCATGGGCGGAAACGCAACCATCACCATCCAGATGACTGACCGAAGGTGAGGTGCAGTGAGGCCTGACGGAACGGGGCAGATCGTCATCCTCAACGGCGTTCAGCGTTCGGGAAAGACGAGCATCGCTCAGGTCATCCAGACGACCTTCCCTGGCATCTGGATGAATATTGGCGTCGATGCGCACATCAAGTGCACACCGCCCGCCCTGCGCCCCGGCGTTGGCTTGCGACCTCAGAGGTCCGAGTGGGCAACCGTGGTTCCGGGACGCGTACCCTTAGAGGTCTTGGAGGAGTACGTGCCCGTGCTCTACGCTGCACTATACGAGTCAGTGGCAGCCCACGCCCGCTTCGGTCTGAACGTTGTAGTGGATGTCGGTCACCATGACGCCTATTCACAGCCCCTGCGCATTCTCCCCGACTGTGCGCGACGCCTTGCCGGCCTGCCAGTCCTATTCGTCGGCGTCCGTTGCCCGATCGACGTGCTGTGGGTGCGTCGTGAAGCGACATGGGGCCAGGTGTGCGACGAAGTCGACGACGGTGTGCGGGACTCCGTGCACCTCGGTGTCGAGGCGGTCCACGCGGAAGGTGACTACGACCTCGAGGTCGACACGTCCGTGCTGAGCCCTGAGGAATGCGCTGAGCGTATCCGCAAACGCCTGGAGGAGGGGCCTCCCGGATCGCGCTTCGCCGAGCTGGGCGCGGCTTGTCGCTGAACCGGAGCGTTATTCAGCCGCGACAGGGAAGGTCTGTGCGGGAGGAGATACGGTATGCGAGTGAGTGACTGTGTGGTATGTGAAACGTATCCATGTGCCGACGTAAAGCACGAGTGCCATCTCGTCCCCAGCATCGCGATTGACCCGAAGAAGGTCAGGCTTGTTCTGATTTCAGAAGCAACGCCACCCGATTCAAACGACTACTACTATGCAGCGGGTCAGCCACTCTTCCAGGAAACGACAGTGCAGGCATTTCGCGATGCAGGTGCGAGCGTTTCCTCAGTTCGCGACATCCTCAAGTCCGGCGTGTATCTAACGACGGCCGTGAAATGCGGGAAAACCGGATATGGAATCAAGGCTGGCACGATCAAGGAGTGTTCGAAGCTTCTGGAAGAAGAATTGAAGCTCTTCCCTGACGTCAGAGCAATCCTGCTCATGGGTGATGTCGCGATAAAGGCCTTGAACTACATCTCTCAAAGGAATGGTGAAGGGAAGGTGGTTCCATCTGGATCCACGTACAAGATCCGAAACGGGGAATATCACTTCCGTGAGGCTCGTGCGTTTCCGTCATACCTTCAAGCGGGTCCGAGTTTCTTCATAGAGAAGAGCAAGAGGCGGATGATTGCCGAGGATATCAAGGCAGCACATGCGATGTTGGGTAAGTGAATTGCACTTGCAGAGTCGCTAGGCGTCAGGGGAGGCGTCCAAGAACGGTGTCGTATCAGGAGAAGCCAGCGTGCTCTATGTGAGTTTCTACGCGATTCGAGATGGCGAGGTCGATCACCTTCGCTCTTGGATGAAGGAAGTCAGTCAGCGTAAGGACGAGGCGCTCGCGTCCTACGCGCAGGAGGGTACACGTGACGAACTCGCGTACCTGGTCGAAGGCAAGAGCGGCCCCGTTCTCGTGTACATCGCCGAGGTGGAAGATCCCGAGCGAGCTCGAGAGGCCTTCCGATCGTCCAAGCTCCCCATCGACCTCGAGCACCGGCAGGTCATGCGTCAGGTTGTTTCTGGTCGAGTCGAGGCTGAGCTTCTCTACGAGTGCGCAGTCGATGGAACGTAGGTTCGGCGCTCAACCAAGCGTGACGAGCATTCCTGACACCTAACAAGCCAATACGGACGGATGGTTGCTTCGTTGCCGCTGCTGATCGGCGACCCGACGATACGGCAGGACCGCTGGTCCTGTCGCACCGCCTTGGGAATCACGATGTCATCCTTCGATTCCGGTGCGAAGCCTGCTAGGGTGTGATCATGACCGACGAGCTCAAGCAGTCGCTGCGCCGCACCTGGGGCTACGATTCCTTCCGTCCCTTCCAGGAAAAAGCCATGCGCGCCGTCCTGGCGGGCAGGGACTCGCTGGTGGTGCTGCCCACCGGCGGGGGCAAGTCCCTCTGTTTCCAGGCCCCGGCTACGGTCCTGCCCGGAACGGCCTTGGTGGTCTCTCCCCTTATCTCCCTGATGAAGGACCAGATCGACGCCCTGGGCGAGTGCGGCGTGCCCGCCGCTCGCCTGGACAGTACGCTCGAGCCGCCCGAGCGCGCCGAGGTGATGGCCCGCCTGCGGGGCGGGGAGCTGAAGCTGCTCTACCTGGCTCCCGAGCGCCTGCTGAGCGAGGGCTTCCTGGATCGACTGGAAGAGGTCGAACTCTCCTTCGTCGCCGTGGACGAGGCCCACTGCGTGAGCTTCTGGGGACACGACTTCCGGCCCGAGTACCGTGAACTGGGATGTCTGAAATCAGCCCTGAGTGGCATCCCGGTTCACGCCTACACGGCCACGGCCACCGCCCGGGTGCGCGAGGACGTAATCGCGCAGCTTGGCCTTGTCGATCCCGAGATTCTGGTGGGAGACTTCGATCGGCCCAACCTGGTCTACCGGACCGCGCGGCGCGCGGACCTCTCACGGCAACTGGGGAAGGTCCTGGCCCGTCACGAGGGCGAGTCGGGCATCGTCTACTGCATCCGCCGGGCGGACGTGGACGATCTCTGCGCCGAGCTCCGGGCCGAGGGGCACCGCGCCCTGCCCTATCACGCGGGGCTTTCCGCCGCCGATCGCAAGGCCAACCAGGAGGCCTTCATCCACGAGGAGGCCGAGCTCATCGTCGCCACCGTCGCCTTCGGCATGGGCATCGACAAGCCCAACGTGCGCTTCGTCGTCCACGCGGGTATGCCCAAGAGCCTGGAGCACTATCAACAGGAGAGCGGCCGCGCGGGGCGCGACGGCCTGGAAGCCGAGTGCCTGCTGCTCTACGCTCCTGGCGACTACGGCGTCTGGAAGCAGATCCAGCGGGAACTGAAGGGCGATGCCCTGGAGTCGGCCATGGCCAAGCTCAACGCCATCTACGCCTACTGCACGGGCATCGAATGCAGGCATCGAGCCCTGTCGGCTTACTTCGGGCAGTTCTTGCCGGAGAAGAGCTGCGAGGCCTGCGACGTCTGCCTGGGCGACCTGACATACGCGCCCAAGGCCCTGGAGATCGCCCAGAAGATCCTCTCCTGCGTCCTGCGCCTGAGGGAAGGCTTTGGCGCCGAGTACACCTGCCTGACACTCACGGGCTCCAAGGAGAAACGCATCCTGCGCAACGGACACGACCGACTGAGCACCTACGGCCTCCTGGCCGATCAGCCGCGACGCAGCGCCCGCGACTGGATCGAGCAGCTGGTGACCCAGGGCTACCTGGCCAAGGCGGGCGAGTACGCCACATTGAGCGTCACGCAATCCGGTCGCCGGGCCCTGCGCGGCGACGAGACGCCGCGGCTCCTTGCGCCCGCAGCGGCCAGACCCGCGCGGAAGTCGCGAGTGGCCGCCGAAAGCTGGGAAGGTGTGGATGAGACCCTCTTCGAGCGGCTCCGCGTCCTGCGCAAGCGCCTGGCCGACGAGCGGGGCGTTCCCGCCTATGTCGTCTTTGGGGATGCCGCGCTCAGGGACCTGGCCCGCCTCAAGCCGAGGACATCGGAGGAGTTCCTGAGCGCTCACGGCGTGGGTGAGAAGAAGCGCGATCAGTTCGGCGCGGTCTTCCTGGAGGAGATCGCCGCGCACGCCGCCACCGGCGTTGGCGGGGACTCGAGCTGATGTCACGCAGGGGCAACGCAGCGGCGGCGGGCATAGACTTCGCCGCCTGCCAGCGCATGACCATGCGGCGGAACCCGTGAGCGGCCGCGACTGCGGCAGACCCCCCGATCATGCCTTCAGGATCGCTCTTTTCAGATCACCGGGAATGTGAAACACTTCGGTCGCGGCTAAGAAGACAGGAGGTCTCATGATGAAGAACGTAGGCGGCGCAGACCGCATGATCCGGATCGTGATCGGCGTTGTGTTCCTCGCGCTCGTCATATTCGGCGCGATCGGCTCCACGGTCCTGAACTGGATCCTCGGGATCCTGGGCGCCATCGCCCTGCTGACCGGGCTGCTCGGCACCTGTTGCCTCTACCTACCCTTCGGGCTCAGCACCTGCAAGGTGAAGCCCGAATCCGACGCGGGGGACGCCGGCTAGTCCCACGACGCCGCGTCTCAAAAGGAAGGAGCCTCGCGATGCACGATGCGCGCGCGCCTCGACGCGGCAATTGGTGGGGGGCTATCTCGCTCCTCCTCCTCGCCGCGCTACTGACTGCCGGATCCTGCGACACGCAGACGACGAACGATCCCGGGCCCGGCCCCACCCAACCTCAACATGACAAGCGCTACGGCATCTACGTCTTCGATCCCGGCACCGGGGTAGTCGAACTGCTCTACAGCTCCGACGAGTCGATCCACCGCATCCACGAGAACGACGCCGGCACGAAGATCGTCTTCCGCCAGGACTTCGGCGACGATGTGTTCAGCGACAGCGAGATCTGTCTCATCAACCCCGACGGCTCGGGCTACGAGCGCCTCACCGAGAATACGACGATGGAGTCCTACCCCTACTGGTCGCCCGACGGCACGCAGATCCTCTTCCTCGCCTGGCCAAACTACCCCGTGGGCACGATGAACATCTTCGTGATGGACGCCGACGGCAGCGCCCCCGCCGAACTCTACGACTCCGGCTTCCACGACGGCGACTGCTGCTGGGTGGGGGACAAGATCGTGTTCACCCGCGAGAGCCAGATCTGGATCATGAACGACGACGGCACGGGCGCCACCCAGGTCACCGACTACGCGCTCGCCGGCCAGCAGGGCGACGCCGACCTGCCCTTCGGCGACTACGACCCGCGCCTGAGCCCCGACGGCACGCTGATCTGCTTCGACCGCATGGTCGACGACCAGGTGCCCAGCGGCAACTACGACTTCTTCACCATCGCCCCCGACGGAAGCGGCGAGTCGGCGATCACCACCACGGGCCACTCGCAGTTCATCGCCGAATGGTCCCACGCCGGCGACCAGCTCGTCTTCCTGCTGGCGGCCGTGGCCGGCGCGGGCGTCTACGATCTCTACACCATGAACCCCGACGGCTCGGGCGTGACCAACATCACCCCCGCCGACTGGCCCGCGACCTTCCTCTGCACGCACCCGATCTACTCCCACGACGACTCGAAGATCTACTTCGTCGGCCAATGGTGGGAGTGAGGTAGCGCGATGCGAGGAACAGACGCATGAACTCGAGAAGCGCTCTCCTGATCGGCCTCACGACCTGCTTTCTCCTGGTGGTCGGCTGCGATACGAAAGACCCCGCCGACCCCGGCGGGGGCGACGAGCCCGCGTTTAGCATGGGCGTCGGTCTGTCGCCACGTGGCCACACCTCCGGCAGCACGAATCAGGACTGGATCGACCATTACAGCGGCCATGCGCCCTGGGGACGCATCATCGCCTTCCACGGCAACTGGCGGGTCGATGTGGCGAGCGCGGGCGAGACGCCGAGCCTGGCCCTGGCCGCCGTGAGCGCTGCGGCGCAGTACGGCTTCACGCCCGCCATAGGTCTCGGCTGGACCGTTGGCGAGGGCGAGCCCGACCTGACCAGCGAGTCCGACCCCCAGGACAACTCCTGGACGAACCAGGAGACCCGCGACGAATACCTCGCCATGGTCAGCACCTTCGCCGGCGAATACAAACCACGATTACTCTTCCTCGGCAACGAGACCAACGCCTACTACAACACCCACACGGCTGCCGAGTGGGCCGCCTGGCTAAGCGAGTACGCCGCCTGCTACGACGCAGTCAAGGCCGTCAGCCCGAACACGATCGTCTACACGACCTACCAGTACGAGATGCTGCGCGGTGTGGGCCAGCACAACGGCTGGTCCTTCCCCGAAGACTGGCAACCCGTGGACGACCTTGTTGCCACCGGTCGCCTCGATGCGGTCGGCTTCACGAGCTACCCCTACTTCGAGTACGACGCGCCAGGGGACATCCCGGCTGGCTACTACGACGCGATCGCCGTGCACTGGACCGGCCCCGTGATCTTCAGCGAGATCGGCTGGCTGGGGAACGCGAACCCGCCCTACAGCGGCGGCGAGGCGGCGCAGGTGGAGTTCATCGGCCGCTTCTTCGAGCTGACGACAGATCTCGAGCTGCGCTACGTCGTCTGGCTCTTCCTCCACGATTGGGATGGTGAGGACGCCATGCCCGCCTTCCGCTCCATCGGCCTGCGCACGAACGATGGAATCCCACGACAGTCCGACACGGTCTGGCGGGCCGAGGTGACGGCTAGGGAGTGAGGTGCTGTCAGTAGCAGTCGGCGTTGCCGTCCACTGTGATCTCGCCGGCGATTGCGATCTGCTCGAGTAAGTTCCAGATCTCGCTCGTGCAGAGCGCCGTGTTGCTCAAGAAGTCGGCGTTGCGCCCGATGGACTCGAGGCCCGACAAGCCGCTAAGATCCACAAGTGCCTCGTTGTAGAAGATCGAAAGGTTTTGGGTCAGCCCGGACATGGCCTCCAGCCCGGCGAGGCTCTGCAGCGTGGGATTCCGGAGGAGGGTGAGCGAGTGCGTGATCTCCAGGCCGGCCAGGCTGCCGAGATCGTTCAGGCCTTGCAGGTCGCTGAGATACAAAGACGGAACACTACCCAGCGAGGTAAGCGGGGCGAGGTCCGGCAGCGTCATCTCGCTAAGTACGACCTGGGTCGTGCATTCGACGAGTGCGAGACCGGTGAGGGAGAAAACGCCCGGAAGTTCCCTGAGCATGAGGTGACCGACCTCGCGCAAACCGGCGAGGCAACTCAGATCGCTCACGGCCGGAAGGCTGTCGATCCGCAGCCTGCTCGTCACTCTCTCGAGCGTGCTCAGCTCCGTCAGGTCCGCCAGCTGCTCGCAGCGGCCGATCTGCATGACGTTCGCCTGTGTGACGCCGCTCAGGGCGGCGACATCCGTCAGGCTGTCACAGTCCCAGATACCGACGTACTGCACGCTGCTCGCCATGCTCGGCCCGGCCAGGCTCTGGAGAGAGTGCATGTCCTTCAACTTTAGGGAGCGCAGGTCGCGTAGGCCTGACAGCGCCTCCAGCGAGCGCAGGGAAGGATTGTCGTCGAGGACGAGGGAGTCGAGCCGGCTCAGGTTCCGCAGAGCGGAGATGTCCGCGAGACGCTGGTTGTAGTAGAGCAGCAGGTCCGCATCCGGCGAGAGCTCTGCGAGGCCGTCGAGCCCGTCCAGGCTTGCGAGCGAGTCGCAGCCGCCGATGGCGATGCTCTCGACACCCATGCCGTCCAGCCCCTGCAGCCCGTTCAGGCTCTTGAGGGAGCTGCAGTAGCCGATGATGAGGTCGCCCTGGACTTCGCGCAGCCGGGCGAGGTCGCTCAGGTCCGCGAGGAGGGGGAGGAAGCCGATCTGCAGGCGGCCTTCGACGCGGCGGAGGCTGCGGAGCGGCGCGAGGTCGGGCATGTCGAGCCCGCCGCCCGTGCCCTCGATGTGCAGCGAGCCCCGGATCACCATCACTCCCTCGAGCGTTGCCAGGTCCTCGGCGGACTCGACGAGGACATCGCCCTCGATGAATGTGGTGTTTCCGCTCTGGGTTGGCGACTTGTCACAGCCGAGGACGATGGCGAGAAGAATGATTGAGACGATGGCAAGCAGGCGGGCAGAGGGAATAACGGAGTGATTCATAGTGACCTCCTGAATAGGTTCCATGCGATGACGACAAATATATGTGGAATGTTTACGTCTT
>CAZVHI010000073.1:0-9692 GCA_964627205.1 uncultured bacterium | reverse complement strand
TCCACTTCACCGACAGCGAGCTGAGGCGCAAGGGCCGGATGCGGGCCGACCAGAAACGCCGTCGGGAGTATTTCGAGGAGAGCCTGGGCCGGCCCGATCCGAAGGCCGTGGAGAAAGGGATCCGCGAGCTGCTGAAAGTGACCTTGGGCGGCTGCAAGGAGGTCGAGCTCCGGCGGGATGATCATCCCGCCTATCCGAGGGCCATGCGGGGATTGTCGGTGCGGATCCTGGATCATGTCACTCCCTCAACCGAGCGGCGCGATGCCGACAATCCACTCTTCGAGGTCAATCTGCTGGATCTGCTGATCCGCCACAGCAGCGCCAATCACCGTCGGGAGACGATTGCCTGGTCGAAGCGTCGCCAGCGTTCCTCGGAGCGCCTGGCGATCCTGCTGGTCTGGCGCAATTACGTAAAGAAGCGCTGGGAGAAAGGCGCTCGAGAGACGCCGGCGATGCTCAAGGGCCTCGCCAAGCAGCCCCTGCGTGTTGGCGAAATCCTGCGCGAGCGACTATTCGCCGGAAAGGTAGCTCTACCAGAACGCTGGAAGCGCTACTACTGGGGCCGCGTCCAAACGCGAGCCCTATTCCACAACTGCAGCCACGATCTGAGATTCGCCTTCTGAAGCAGGGGGATCGCACCTCAGAGCACAGAGACGAGCAAGTCAGCAACAATCTTCGTGGCACAAGGCAAGGCTTTGGGCTTGCGAGTGCCGATGGCTGGCCCGATAATGCCGTCCATGTGCCCCGGACCCTCGCAGAGCTTCCGGAAGCTTCTCGTCGCACAAGCAAATGCAGCGCAGAGAAGGAGCGCTCGATGAAGATCGTGATCCTGGCGGCCGGCATCGGTTCGCGCCTGAACGGCGGCGAGCTACCTAAACCCCTGATCGAGCTCGCCAACGGCCGCTCGATCATGGGCCAGCAGCTGCACGCGCTGTCCGCGCACGTTTCGCTCGACGACATCTTCGTGGTCGTGGGCTACAAGAAGGACATGATCCTGGAGGCCTTTCCGCATCTGACCTTCGTCTACAACCCCAACTTCTCCAGCGAGAACACCGCGCGCAGCCTGCAGCGCGCCGCCGCCAAGATCGACGACGACCTGCTCTGGATCAACGGCGACGTGGTCTTCGGCGCGGACCTGCTCGAGCTGCTCCTCGCGGTGGGCGGCAGCGCGATGGCCGTGCAGCGCCGGGAGGTGGGGGAGGAGGAGGTGAAGTTCAAGACCGGCGTGGACGGGCGCATCCTGGCCGTGTCCAAGACCGTGAGCGAACCGGAAGGCGAGGCCGTCGGCGTGAACTTCTGCCGCCGCGCCGACTTACCGCTCTTGAGGGAATGCCTGGCCGCCTGCTCGGACGACGACTACTTCGAGCGCGCGATCGAGCTCGCTCTCGAACAGGGGATGGTTGTCCGCGCCGCCGACGTCACAGCCTGCGACTGCCTCGAGGTCGACTTCCCCGCGGATCTCGCGGCCGCCAACGCGCTGGTCGCGGGCTGGCGGACCTGAGCCGGCGGCTGAAGGCGCATGCGAGACGAACGGCGCGCAGGGGACGACGGCCGCGGCGACGGCCTCTACGGCCGCCTGGCGCGCGGGGCTAGCACCGCCTTCTCCCTCCAGGTGGCGGGGACCGCCGCCGCCTACCTCTCACAGGTCTTCCTCGCCCGCTGGCTGGGCGTGGAAGCTTACGGCCGCTTCGCCTACGTCCACTCCTGGTCACTCCTGCTCGCGGTGCTCGCCGGCCTGGGCCTTCCCCCCGCCGCGCTGCGCTTCCTGCCGGAGTACGCGGCCGCCGGAGATGGCCGCAGCTACCGGGGCTTCTTGCGCAGCGCGCGGCTGACGAGCCTCGCGCTCTCGCTCCTGCTTGCGATCGCGATCGTCGTCCTGGCCGATCGCGGACTGCTCGGCGCTTACTCCTCGGCGTGGCTCGTCGGCGCCTGGCTGGTCCCCGTGGTGGCCTTTCTCAACCTTCATATGCAGGTCGCGCGCTGCGCGGGCCGCATCGCGCTGGCCCTCGCGCCCCAGCACCTGCTCAAGCACGTCGGCCTCCTGACCGGCGCCGGTCTCGTTCTTTACTATTTCCACGGTGTTCTTCTGGCCGAGCAGGCGGTCGCTGTTCTCCTCGGCGCGCTCGCGATCCTCGCCCTGCTGCAGGCGGGGATCCTGCAGCGCTCCCTGCCCGGCCTGCCGGAGGGAGAGGGCGGGGGCTTCCGCCCGCGCGCGTGGCTGGCCGTGTCCCTGCCCCTGCTCCTGATCCTGGTCTTCCAGTATCTGCTCACGCAGGCGGACGTGCTCATGGTCGGCGCCTTGCTCGGCGACCGCGCCGTGGGGATCTACAACGCGGCCAGCCGCAGCGCGGCCGCCGTCGGCTTCGCCTTCTTCGCCGTCAACGCGGTCGCCGCCCCGGTGATCGCGGACCACTATGCCCGCCGCGACCGCGCCGGCCTGCGCCGCCTCGTCCGGCGCACGACGCGCTGGATCTTCTGGCCAGCGCTGACGATCGCCGTCCTCCTCGCCTTCTTCGGCCGCATCGTCCTGGGTCTGTTCGGGCAGGACTTCGTCGTCGCGCATGATGAGATGCTCATCCTCGGCGCGGGCTACGTGCTGGCGGCCGCCATGGGCCTGTCGATCAACCTGCTCAACCTGACCGGCCACCAGGGCAGCAGCGCCTGGATCTTCGGCGGCGCGACCGTGCTCAATCTTGTCCTGAACGCCGTGCTCATCCCCTGGCTGGATATCCGGGGGGCGGCCCTGGCCACGGCCATCTCCATGGCCACATGGAACGTCGCACTCGTCTTCACCGTGCGGCGCAAGCTCGGCTTCAGCCCCTTTATCCTGGCGGGCGCCGCCCGGGAACGCGAGGGCCATGAGGATCCGTAGGCTCGGCAAGGCGGTCCTGCGTCCCGTCCTACTCGTCCTCTGGTGGCTGGCAGGGCTGGCGCCGCGCGATCCGTCCCGCTGGGTCTTCGGCTCCTGGTACGGCCGGCGCTTCGCGGACAACGCGAAGTGGCTCTTCCTCCACGCGGCGGCAGACCCCGCGCGGCGCTCCCGCATCGCCTGGATCTCCAGCGACCGGCGCGTCGTGCGGATGCTCCGGGACGAGGGGCTGCCCGCGCATCACGGCTGGAGCCCGCGGGGGATCGCCGCCTGCCTGCGGGCGGGGGTTTGCGTGTTCGACTGCTACACGAGCGACGTCAACTACTGGTTCACGCGCGGCGCGCGGCTGGTGAACCTCTGGCACGGAATACCCCTCAAGCGCATCGAGCGGGACATCGAAAGCCCGGTACACTTCATCGCCCGGGGCACGCGCGGCGGCGCCTGGCAGCGCCTGCTCTTCCGCGTCGGCTTCCCCTGGATCGCCAACCGCTTCGATCTGATCCCGGCGAGCTCGGAGCACGTCGCCGGGCTCTTCGCGAGCGCCTTCGCGCTGCCATCTGCCGATTTGCCGGTGACCGGCTTCCCGCGCAGCGACGCTCTGCTGCAGCCCGAGCTCATACCCGGTCCTTGGGACCGGGAGGCCACCGGTCGCATCCGCGCGCTGCGAGAGCGGGGCCTGCGCGTGATCGCCTACCTGCCGACCTTCCGGGACCGGGCCTCCCGGGAGGGCGGACGCGAGCTGCCCGTCGACTGGGAGGCGCTTGACGCCTTTCTCCGCGAGCGCGAGGCCGTCTTCCTGCTCAAGCTCCACGGCAACGACCGCGTGCGCCTGCCGGCCCTGGCTGTCTTCGAGAATGTCGCGGAGATCCCGGCGGAGGCGGACCTCTACCCGCTCCTGCGCGAGGTCGACGTGCTCGTGACCGACTACTCCTCGGTCTACTTCGACTTCCTGCTCCTGGACAGGCCCATCGTCTTCTTCCCCTACGACCTCGAGGAGTACCGGCGAGACAGCCGCGAGTTCTACGGCGACTACGACGAGCTGACGCCGGGCCCGAAGGCGCGCAACTTCCCCGCCCTGCTCATGGCCCTCGAGGGCGCGCTTGCCGGTACGGGCGCGGACCACGCCCCGCGGCGCGCCGCCCTCCGGGACGAATACCATCGCCACCTGGACGACTGCGCCAGCGAGCGCGTCTGCGCGGAGATCGAGCGACGCTTCGGCGCGGGCGCGCATAGCGCCGCGAACACGGACGCAGGCGCGCAGAGTTCCGCGAGCGGCCGGAGCGCCGACACGGGGGAGGCAGGCCCATGAACGGGCTCCGCTTCTCGCTGGTCATGGGCAGCGTCGGGCGCGCGGCGGAGCTGAAACGCTTTCTCGTCTCGCTGGAGCGCCAGGACTACGCCGACTGCGAGCTGCTCGTCGTCGACCAGAACGAAGACGAGCGCCTCGCGCCCCTGCTCGCGGACTGGTCGGAACGCCTGACGCTGCGCCGCCTGCGATCGGAGCGGGGCCTGTCGCGGGCGCGCAACGCCGGTCTGGCCCAGGCGACTGGCGACGTCGTCGCCTTCCCCGACGACGACTGCTGGTATCCGGACGGCCTCCTCGCCCGCGTGGCGAGCCTGCTCGCGGAGCACGCCGAATGGGACGGCCTGACCGGCCGCGCCCTCGACGAGCGGGGCCGCCCGATCCTGAGCTCCTTCGCCGCGTCGCCGGGGCTGCTGTCGCGCCGGCGGATCTGGCGGCAGGCCGTCTCCATCTCGATCTTCCTGCGCCGTGATCTCACACTGCGGGTCGGTCCTTTCGACGAGGAGCTGGGCGCCGGCACGGAGACCGGCTGGGCCTCCGGCGAGGAGACCGACTACCTGCTCCGGGCGCTGGATTCCGGCGCGCGCCTGCGATACGATCCGGCCATCGTGCTGGGGCACCCCGCTCCGCCCGAGAGCGCGGATGACGCGGCGTGCGCGCACTCCTTCGGCTACGGCCTGGGCATGGCCCGTGTGCTGCGCAAGCACCACTTCCCGGCCTGGTTCTCGGCCTACCAGACGTCTCGCGCATTGGGCGGCGCTGCCTTTTCCCTGCTGCGCGGCAAGCCGGGCCGGGCGTCGCTTCACTGGGCAGCGTTCCGCGGCCGGCTCTCCGGCCTCCTTCGCGCGGGCGCCTCGCCCGGACGAACATCGAAAGGATGACGAGCATGTTCCGACCACTGGCCGCACTCTGCGTCCTCTCGCTACTGATCGCCGCAGGCGCTTGTCAAAAGGAAGGCAGGTGCCTGGAGAACCTGGCCGAGGGGCAGACGCTGCACGGTTTCCGTCTGCTCAACCTCTACGAGGACGGCGCGGGCCGTGTGATGGGGGGGCGTCTCGTCTCGGAAAGCCACGGCTTCCTCGTGGACCTCTTGCGAATCCAGTCCGTGCCGCAGGGTTTCATGTGGATCAAGACGGTCCCCTGGAGCGACCGCGGTGAGCCCCATGCCTGCGAGCATCTCCTGCTCGGTAAGGGCACTCAAGGGCGCTACGTGGCCGCGCTCGAGGAGATGACCCTCGGCAGCAGCTCCGCCTGGACGTCTCAGCTGAACACCGTCTACCACTTCAACACGCTGGCCGGCGAGGGCGGCTTCTACCAGACGCTCGCCGCGCGCTTGAAAGCACTCGTCAACCCCGACTTCACCGACGAGGAGATCCGCCGCGAGGTCAGCCACATCGGCGTGGCCGAGGATCCCGCCACGGGCGCGCTCTTCCTCGAAGAGAAGGGCACCGTCTTCACGGAGATGGTCAGCTCATTCGAGGGGCCCGGCTACCCGCTCTGGGGGACCGTGGGCGACCTGCTCTACGGCAAGGACCACCCCGCGGCCAACTCCTCCGGCGGACACCCGGACTCCATGCGCACGATGCGCGCCGAGGATCTCTGGGAATTCCACCGCGAGCACTACCGGCCGGCGAAGATGGGGATCATCGCCTCGCTGCCGGACGAGATGTCGCTGGGTGAATTCCTGGAGCGCCTGGGCGGCATCTTGGAGGGCGTCTGTCCCGAGGGCGACGCGAGCGGTGAACTCGGCATGAACGCTCTCACGCTGCCGCCCCCAGCGCCGCCGGAGCCATCGGGTGCCCTGCGCGTGCTGCCCTACGCGAGCGAGAATCCGCAGGACCCCGGCCGCGTGCTCCTCTCCTGGCCCGCTCAGAACGAGCTCGACGCCGAGGGCCTGTTCCTGCTGCGGATCTTTCTCGAGAGCTTCGCCGGCGGGGCGGGCACACCGCTCTACGACGCCTTCATAGGCTCGGAGACGCGCCGTATGGACCTGGGCGCCCGGAGCGTCTGGGGATACCTCGACGAAGGCCCCGGCTTTCCCATCCAGTTCGGGCTCAATGGCGTGCGGGCCGAGCGCATCGACAAGGCCACGCTCGCAGAGCTTCGCGCCCTGCTCGTCGAGGAAATCCGGGGGATCCACGCACTGGCGGACGGATCGGCGGCCCTGCGCGAGTTCAACGAGCGGGCGACCAGCCGCCTGAGCTCCTATCGGAAGCAGCTCGTGCAGGCCCTGGATCAGCCGCCGATGTTCGGCTACCGGCGCGGCGCGGCCGGCTACTGGCAGCGCCTGCTGCGCCAGGTCGAGCGCGAAGAGGGTTTTCGTAAGTCGCTCGTGCTCGCGGAGCGTTTCGCCGCGGCGGAATCGCTACTCGCGGAGAAGGAGAACATCTGGCGGGGCCTGATCGACGAGTGGAGGCTGCTGGATGCAGACCCCCACGTGGTGGGCGTGCGGCCGAGCCCCGAGCTGCTGCGGGAGGCGAGGGCGAGCAAGGTCGAGCGTCTTGCACGCTTCCTTGCCCATTGTCGGAATCACTACCAAACAGTTGACGAGCAAGAGGCCATCGCCCGCTACAAGGCCGACTTCGACGCGACCACGGCCGAGCTGGAAGCCCTGGCCGCGGAGGATCAGCTCCCGCGCTTCATCGACGACCCGCCGCTGACCCTGGACGATCAGCTCGACTACGAGATGCTCACCCTGCCCGCCGGTCCGCCGCTCATGGCCGCGACCTTCGACAACATGAGCTCCGCGACGCTGGGCATCGCCCTGGGTCTGGACGTGCTCCCCGCAGACCTGCTGCCCACTCTGCCGCTGCTCCGCCGCGCGCTGGTCGAGGCCGGCGCGACGATCGGCGGCGAGCTCGTGGGTTACGTGGAGATGCAGGAACGCCTGCGCCGCGAGGTCACGAGCTACAGCGCCTACTTCGACCTCGAGCCGGAGCACGGCCGCGCGGAGCTCGTCCTGCGCGGGAGCGCCGGCGACGAGGAAGAGATGGCCGCGCTGCTTTCCTGGATGGAGGCCTCGCTCTGGTCGCCCTACCTCGAGGAGGACAACCTGCCGCGCCTGCGCGACATCGTCGACCAGGCCTTGACCCGGCTGCGCAGCCGCATGCAGGGCTCCGAGGAGTCCTGGGTGAACGACCCCGCCGAGGCCTACCGCTACCAGGACGACCCGCTCTATCTCTCGGCGGGCTCCTTCCTCACACAGACGCACCACCTGCATCGCCTGAAGTGGTTGCTGCGCGAGCAGCCTGTCGTGGATGACGGAGAGGCCCTGCGCCGCTTCCTCGACCAATTGAGCGCGGAGGGCGCTGGCCAGGGCCGCGACGGACTCATGGCCCTGCTGGATGCCGCGCCCGCGAAGCCCACCGGCGAGGAGGCCGCCGCCTTGGCGGACGAGATCGTGTCCTCCTTGCGTCGGAGCCTATCCGACCTGCCCGACGCGTCACTCAGCGCCGACTGGTCCTACCTCTTGGGCGAGATCGCGCGCGACCTGGCGATGCCGCCGGCCGTGACCCTCGCGCGCCTGCGAGCTTCACTGGACCTCCTGCAGGGGGCGGACAACGCGCGCCTGTTCCTCGTCTCGAGCGGCGGCGCGCGCGAAGCTGCGCTGCCGGGAATCTCGCAGCTAGCCGAGCGTCTGGGGAAGGAGCCCTCGCGCCGTATCGACCACAGGGGCGACGCGCGCATCCTCGCGCGACTGCGGGAGCGTGGTGGTCCGGCAGAGCGGCCGCTCTTTGTAGGACTGGTCAACGACAACACGCGCAACGGCACCGTGATCTTCAGCGCGCGCAACGCCGACACCTGGGACGACGATCCCGAGAAGGTGCTCGACGCGCTGGCTGGCAAGCTCTACGGCGGCGGCGGCGGGCACGGGCTCTTTATGCGCACCTGGGCCGCCGGCCTCGCCTACTCCAACGGCTACAGCTACAGCGACGTAAGCGGCTTCACCCGCTACTACGCCGAGCGCTGTCCGGACGTGGCGCAGACCATGCGCTTCGTGACCGGCATCCTGGAAAGCGCCGAGGTGGACGACGAGCTCGTGGAGTACGCGGTGGCCCTGGCCTTCGGACGCTCCCGCGCTGCGGGGCGCTACGAGTCGCGGGGCGAGGCCATGGCCGCCGACCTCGTCGACGGAGTCGGCCCTGAGGTCGTGCGCGCCTACCGTGAACAGGTGTTGGCACTACGGGAGCGGAAGGACCTGGCCGCGGAGCTGAAGGCGCGCATGGAGGGCGTATACGGGCAGGTGCTCGCCGGCTATGGGCAACCGCTCTCCGCCAGCCGCGACGGCGTCTTCTTCCTCATCGGCCCCGAGGAGCAGTTTGCGTCCATGGAGGACTACATCGCCGCCGTCGAACAGCCGCGATCCGTGCAGCGCCTCTACCCGAGGGATTTCTGGCTAGTGGACTGACGCGAGGAACATGAAAAAGGCCGGCGGTTACGCACCGCCGGCCCTGCCTGGGTTGCCAATCGGGGGGGAGGAAGCCTAGGAGTCGGCGTCCGCAACCTCGGCGAGTTGGGCATGCTCCATCATGTGCATCCCGATCCACTGGGCCATGACGTCGGCCGGCACGGGAGCCAGGGTCAGGGTGATCTCCTTGCTCCCGCCGTTGCGCAGGATCGTGTAGACCACCTCCTTGCCGGGCTTCCATTCCTTGCTGGCCTTCTTCAGGGCCTTCTCGTTCTCCTCGCTCTTCTTGCCGAGCTCGATACCGTACATTGCGAAGAGGATGTCGCCGGGCTTGATGCCCGCGGCCTCCGCCGGGCTCTCGGAGATGACCTTGAGAATCTTGTACTTTCCGGTCTCCTCGTCCACATCGTATTCGATGCCCACCCAGCCGGAGGTCTTGAGCTTGGCGGCGTACATGTCCAGGCACTCCTGCGTGCTCATGTCGCACTTCTTGCCGGGGCCGGCGTGGGCGACCACAGCAGCGACAAGTAGTGCCAGGACCGTGTACAGGATCCAGGTTCGTCTACGCATGGGACCTCCTGTTCGATGGCTTTTTGCTTTCGCGGCGATGCCGCGCCTCTGGAGTGGCGAGTTGTTCCCCTGCGGGGCAGCTTGCCACACTCTTGAGAATGCTATGGTATTGCGTCGTAAATGTGGTGACGGAGCCCGTAAAAAGCTGTCAAAGTTGTATTCGCCCCGTAAAATCTTGGCTCGCGGCGCCGCCGTTGCTGCTGTCGCCGCGGGCGAGGATCTATAGTCGGCTGTCGTCGAACGGGGGTACCGTGGTCAGGCCGAGGATGATCCGTCTCGAACACATGTACAAGGTCGGGCTGCCAGCCGTGCTGATCGCCTTGCTGCTGCTGCTCGGCCTGCAGTATCTCTGGTTGCGTCGCCTGCAGGAGATCTCCGGCGTCGCCCAGCGAGCCACGCTGCAGAGCTACGTTGAGGCGGTGGGTAAATCGGTGGAGTACCACTACCGCGCCAGCGCCGAGCGGCAGCTGAACCTGCCCGTGGAGACGATAACGCAACGAAAAGTGTGTAAAAGCCACCGGCCTTCCTCTCAGGCCACCTCG
>CAZVHI010000072.1:0-11300 GCA_964627205.1 uncultured bacterium | reverse complement strand
GAATGTGTCTATTAGCGAGAGGGCCATTGGGTCCCGATCGATCTGGCGACGTACACTCGTCGCCCGGGCGCTGCACGCCGCCTCGACGCGCCGCGAGCGGCCCTTCATCAAGATCAACTGCGCGGCGATCCCGTCGGAGCTGCTCGAGAGCGAGCTCTTCGGACACGAGAAGGGCGCCTTCACGGGGGCCGTGGCCCGGCGGCGCGGGAAGTTCGAACGGGCTCAAGGGGGAACGCTGCTCCTGGACGAGATCGGCGACATGAACCCGACCACCCAGGCCAAGCTGCTGCGCGTCCTGGAGGAGGGGGAGATGGAGCGTCTGGGCGGAGAGCGGACGATCCGTCTGGACGTGCGCATCTTCGCCAGCACGAACCGTCCCCTCGCGCGCCTGCTGGAGAGCGGCGGCTTCCGCGAGGACCTCTACCATCGCTTGGGTGTCCTGCCCATCCACGTGCCGCCCCTGCGCGAACATCCTGGCGACGTCGACGAGCTGGCGCAGCATTACCTCGGGCAGTTCTGCGCCACGAGCGGACGGCGTCCCAAGACCCTGACGGAAGACACCCTCCGCATCCTGCGCGGCTACGGCTGGCCCGGGAACGTCCGCGAGCTCAAGAACCTGATGGAACGTCTGGTCATCCTCTGTGACGGCGACGAGCTGGACGCGGACGAGCTGCGGCCGCACATCGCAGCGGGCCGCGAAGCCGATTCGGAGAGCGCGGCCGGCACGCTCTCCGAGTGCCTCGAGGCTTACGAGCGCCGGCTGCTGGAGTCGGCGCTCGCGAACGCTCGTGGCAACGTCGCGGCCGCGGCCCGGGAGCTCGGCCTAGACCGCGCCAACCTGCATCGCAAGCTCCAGCGCCTGGGGCTGAAGCACTGAAGGGCGTGTCGCGCAGACGACCGGCTGCTGTCCCGCCCACACGCCGCCGCGGCGGCCACGGGATGCGAGTCGGGCCTGCGCTCCGCGGGCCGCGGCGCCAAGCCCGCGCCGGATCTACACTTGGAAGGGCGCTGTGCGGAGGCCGCCGCCGGACGCCTGTCTGGTACGTTCCCTGCGGTGGGGAAAGGCAAAGGCTGCCTAGCGCGGCCGCGCCGGAACCCCGGACCGTGGAGATCCCGTCATGAAGAAACAGAGCAACAAGATTGCGAGCCTCGCAAGCCTCCTCCTGATCCTGCTGGCGGCCCCCGCGTTCGCTACAGGGCTCGTGGACGACGCCTCCGAACCCGAGATCGTCGACGTCGAGATCACGCGCGCGGGTGAGATACGCATCACGCGCGGCGGCGAGACCGAGCTGCTCCGCGAGGTCGGGGAGGAAGACTGGGATCGGGACTGGGACGAGGACTGGGAGCGCGACTGGGACGCGGAAGTCGAGGGTGACGACTGGCTGCCCCGGGAGCGCTACCATCCCCGCCGGGACCAGGGCAGGATCCTGTTCCGCTACCACGACGACGGCTACGAGCAGGTCTGCATCACGGGCGACTTCCTGGACTGGGAGGAGCTGCCCATGCACTTCGACGAGGTCCGTGGGGAGTGGAGCATCCACGTGGACCTCGAGGCCGGCCGTCACCACTACCGTTTCACGACCGAAGACGAGGAGGGCTGCTGGCACGCCATCGACCCCGGCAACTCCGACGTGCACAAGCTCCCCGGCCACGGCTGGGTCTCGGTGATCGTCCTCGACCCGCGGGGCGACGTGGAGGAGGACGACTGGGGGGCGCGCCGCCGCGTGCGACGGGAGCTCCAGTTCCGTCCCGGTCGCTCGCACCTCGAATACGAGGACGACACGTCCGTCATCATCGACTACCAGCGGGTGGACGGCCTCGTGCTCGGGATCGCCCCCGACCATATCTCGCAGCGCGACTTCGAGCCCTCCGGGGAGATCCGCGTAAACTACGGCTTCCGGAGCGAGGAGTGGAGCGCCGGCCTCACCGTGCTCCAGCCGCTGACCACGGATAATCTCATGTGGCTGCGCATTGACGGCCATGCCGGCACCGATTTCACCGAGCAGACGGGCATCGGCGGCCTCGAGAACATGCTGGCCGCGGTCTTCTTCAAGCAGGACTTCCGCGACTACTACCGCCGCGAGGGCATCGCCGCGAGCCTGGTCCTCCACGCCGTGCCCTGGCTGCGCGTCCAGGGCGGGATCCGCAGCGACGACTTCTGCTCTCTGGAGAACACGGCCGACTGGTCCTTCGAGGACGGGGAGTTTCTTCCCAACCCGCCCGTCGACGAGGGCACGCTGCGCAGCGCCTTCGGCCGACTGCGTCTTGGCTCGCGCTTCAACCGCATCGAGGTGGAGTACGAACGCTCGGGCGAGGACCTGTTCGGCGGCGACTTCGACTTCGAGCAGGTCTGGGGACGCTACCGCGGGCGCCTGCCCATGAGCCCGCGCACCTACTTCGACTTTCGGGTCGAGGCGGGGAGCAACCTTGGCGGAATGCTGCCGATCCAGAGGCGCTACGTGCTCGGCGGCTTGGGCGCCGTGCGCGGCTATCCTTACCAGTCCCTCGTCATCCCCGCGGACGATGCGCCGGGCGACGCGGATCCCGGCCTGCCCTACGGGGGCGAACAGATGCTGCTGGCGAACCTGGAATACTCCTTCGAGTTCATTGGCGACCTGAGGCTGAGCCTGCTCTACGACGCCGGCATGGCCTGGGAGGACCGCACAGCCGAAATGGACCTGGAACAGCTGAAGCACAGCGCCGGCCTCGGCTTCGAGCTGGGGGACGGCGGGCTGCGCGTCAACGTGATGAAAGCGCTCGACGACGGCGACCGCGATCCGGCCGTCGAGCTGAGAATCAACAGGACGTTCTGAGGCGAATGAACCCTGTGCGAGATCACCGGCGACGACTTCCCGGCCGGCGGAGCGGGGCGATCCTCTTGGGGATCGCCCTGATCCTGCCGGCCGCGCAGGCACTGGCTGCAGACAGTCCCGTCCTCGTGCTCGAGGCGCCCGCGCTCGAGGAGGGGCACCTGCTCGTGGGCTACCGTCTTACCGGTCTCTTCGACGACGAGATCGAGAGCTCCCTGGAATCGGGCCTGCCCGCGACCCTCGTCTTCCGCTGGCGGCTCTGGCGGCAGCGCAACGGCTGGCCCGACCGCCGTCTGGCTACGGGCGGCACCCTGCACCGCGTCTACTACGACGTACTCGAGGACCGCTACGAGGTCTTCAACGACGCCGGCCGTTCCGTGGCCAGCTGCGCCGATGTGAGCGAGGTGGAGTCGCTTCTCTGTGGTAAGGGAGAGCTCGTCGTCGACACGCCCGCGCCGCTGCGCGCCGGGCGGATCTACTTCATCGAGCTGGAGGTGCTGCTGGAGCCCGTCGACTCCGACGAGATCCGCGGCCTCGAGGACTGGCTCAGCGGCACCCGTGAAGGGGAGAAGGGGCGCCGCGTCTTCTCGGGCGTGTCCCGCTACGCCGAGGGTTTCCTGCGCAGGATGGCGGGACTGGGCAGCCGCAGCGCCTGGGCGCGCTCCGAGACCTTCCACGGGGACGGCTGAGCAGGGTCGCCGCAGGGAAGACCCGGGCGCGCCAGCCGCCTCAGTCGGCCCTTGACCGGGGGCGGGAAAAGGCCGAAGGTCGCAGGCGGGACGATCGCCGGCTCGCCCGGCGGAAGGGAGGAACCCCATGAGGTCGCTGCGTTACCGATCCATGCTATCCGCGTTCCGTTTCCACCGGCGCGACTTCCTGAAGCTCGGGGGCGCCGCGGGCGCCGGTTTGCTCCTGGGTAATCCTGCGGCCTGGGCGGAGGAGAGGTCGAGCGAGAATCCCCCCGACCGGCCGCGGACCAACATCGATGAGGCGCAGGCCGTCCCGCGCACGGAGAGCTCACTACCCGGCGCCTTCCCCGGCCGGGTCGTCGAGGTGCACGACGAGGCGGCGGTCGACGGCGACCGCGTGGATGCGAACATCGTCCAGGACATGTTCTGCCGCGGGGTGGAGGAGCTCACGGGCGAGAACATGGCGGACTCCTTCGCGCGCTTCTTCGCACCCGACGACGTGGTCGGCATCAAGGTGAATCCCGTCGGCGCGGGGCTGATCAGCACGCGTCTCGAGTTGGTGGACGCAGTCGTCGACTGGCTGACCAGCGGCGGCCTCCCGCGCGAGAACATCGTGATCTGGGACCGCTTCGACTACATGCTCACCGACGCCGGCTTCACGCCCGAGCGCTACCCGGGCATCGGCATCGAGGGCCTGCAGACCATGGACGAGTCGGCCTTCGAGGAAGGTGCCGACCAGAGTAGCTGGCTGCGGGAAGACGGGCATCACGTCAGCGAGGGGAACTTCGATCCCGAGCTGTATTACTGGGCGGACGTCGAGGCGCCCGGCGACGTGAACTACCTCCACCAGCACGTCTTCGCAGGCAAGCGCTCGCCCTTCGGCAAGCTGCTGACGCAGCGGCTGACGAAGATGATCAACCTGTCCGTCTTCAAGAACACGGGCGGCGGCATCTCCATGGCGACCAAGAACCTTGGCTACGGCGCCATCTGCAACACAGGGCGCCTGCACCGCCCGCTCTTCTTCGACGTCTGCACGGAGGTCATGGCCTTCCCCGTCATCCGCGACAAGCTCGTGCTGAACGTCACCGACGGCCTCCGCGCCCAGTACGATGGCGGTCCCATGGCTTCGGCGGCGCACGTCTGGTCCTATGGGCGCCTCTTTTTCGCTACCGATCCCTTCGCGCTGGACTCGATCGGCCAGCAGCTCATGGTTGCCAAACGTAAGGAGATTGGGATCAGGGTGAACGAGCACCCGCGCTTCACCGACTACCTGCGCTACGCGGAGCACCTCGGTCTGGGAGTCACCGACCCCGAGCGGATCGACCACGTCCGCGCCTAGCCGCGAACGGGAGACGAAGCAATGCTGCCTGGACTTGCCGCCTGCCTGCTTCTCCTGGCCGCCGCGGCACAGGCGGGGGATGCCGCAACGCCAGATACGACTCGCGTGCCGGAGGCCGCCTCGCCCGACTCGCCGCGTGTGGGCGAACCCGCCCTGCCGGCCGGCGGCTTCGCCGCGGGCTGGGTCACGAGCGGTCCCGAGCTCCGCTTCCGGCGCCACGATCTCTTCGGCCACATCAACGGTGGCGCCGAGCTCTTCCTGGAGTTCGGCTTCGAGGAGCTCCGCGTGCGAGAGTACCGCCGGGGCGGGGCGGAGCTCGCCCTGGAGAGTTACCGCATGAAGAGCCCCGCGGCCGCGCTGGGCATCTACCTCGCGAGCTGCGGCCGCGAGACGCCGCTGCCCGGATTGAAAGCTCGCCACAGCGGCAGTCGTTACCAGATCACGATCCTCGCGGGGAGTCGCTTCGTTCAGGTGAATAACTTCGCGGGCGACGAGGCGCTGCTCGCCGACATGATCGTTCTCGCACGCGACTTCCTGGCGGAGCTGCCGGAGGAGGAGGCGCCGGGACTCCTTGCGGCCCTGCCGGAAGACGGGCTCGTTGCCGGCAGCGAGCGGCTCCTGCGAGGGCCCTACTCGTTGGAACCGATCTACACCTTCGGCCCGCCGGACGCGCTCTCGCTCGGGGGCGAGGTCTTCGCGGCGCTGGGCGACTACCGGGACGGGCAAGGGGAGAGCCACACGCTCATCCTCGCGGACTACCCGTCGGCCGATCGAGCCGCCGCGGTCTTCGCGCGCCTGCGCGAGCGTCTGGATCCTGGGCTGGAGCCTCTCGCCGCGCGCGACGGCTGGTTCAGCTTCCGGGATCGCCAGGGCCGCCACGGCGCGATCCTGCTGACCGGCGCGCGCCTGCGCGTGACGATCCACCTCGCCGACCCGCCCACGCCCCCGGACGGGCGCTGACCTTTCCTTCCTCTGGACTTCCGATAATGCGGCGGCGCGAGCTCGCTCAGTTGCCGCCGTAGGGGTCGGCGGGGGGATCGGCCGGCAAGTCTTCGAAGCCCGGCGGCACGACGCTTGGGAGCAGCGGCTGGTTGTCCGGATGGCGGGTCTCGCCGCCGCTGGTGACGCGGATGGCGGGCAGCTCGGCAAAGGGGCAGGCCTTCTCGCAGGCGCCGCAGCCGGTGCAGAGTTCAGCGTCCACGCGAGGGCGTTTCAACACGGCCACGCTGCCGTCGCGCAGGCGCGTGGCCGCCTCCTCGAAGTAGATGGCCTTGTCGGGGATGGGGCAGTGCTCCTCGCAGACGATGCAGCTGCGCCCGTAGGCGTAAGGCAGGCAGCGCGTCGTATCGATGGCGGCGAGGCCGATCACGACCAGCTTCTTCTCCGGCAGGGGCAGGGGCCTTATCGCCTCGGTGGGGCAAACCTGCCCGCAGAGATTGCACTCGAACTCGCAATAGCCGAGACACGGTACGAGGATCGGCGTCCAGACTCCCTCGAGGCCGGCCTGGTGCAGGGTGGGGTGAAGCGCGCCCGTCGGGCAGACTTTCATGCAGAGCCCGCACTGCACGCAACGCTGTAAAAACTCCCGCTCGGCGCGCGCGCCCGGCGGCCGGATCAGGTCGGCACGGTAGCGGGCTGCGCGGCTTGCCGGCGGCAGGCGGAATAGCAAGAGGCCCGCGAGCCCCGCGCCCAGGGCGCCGAGTGTGGCGCGCCGGGACAGGTTCACCGATCCGGCGGCGGGACGCCGCCACGGCGTCTCGAAGCGGAAGTCGATGGCGCTCCGCTCGTCGCAGGCGGCCACGCAGTTCCAGCAGCCGAAGCACTCGGCGGGCAGCCATTCGCCGGGTTTCTCGGGCTGCGCGGCCGCCGGGCAGCTCATGGTGCAGAGCCGGCAGTCGCCGCAGTCGCCGGTCGGGACGAGGCGCAGGCTCGTCCGCCGCGAGAAGAGGCCCAGCAGGCCGCCGAGGGGACAGACGTAGCGGCAATAGAAGCGCGGGCGGAGAAGGTTGAGAAGGAGCGCGGCGAGGAAGACGAGGAATACGAGCGAGCTGCCGTCGAAGGCGAAGCGCTGACCACCGAAGACACGGTCGCGGAAGAAGCGATAGACGGGCTCGGTGATCGCCTTCAGGTGCAGCGGTCCGAGATGCGGGTCGGCCCGGTAGACCGCGCCCGTGCCATCCTCGACCAGGAACTGCGCCGCGGGCAGGACCGTCGTCGTCACGCTGCGGTAGAGCAGCGAGGCGGGATCGAAGACGCCGATCCAGTGCGCGCCGCCGAGCGCCATGAGCAGGAGGCCGAAGAGCAGATAGTACTTCGCGCACTGCCAGCGGCTGAACTCACCCCTGAGGGCGGCCTTCTTGCCGCGGAGTCCGCGGAGCCAGCTCAGGGCGTTGTGGAGGACGCCGAGGGGGCAGAGCCAGCCACAGAACACGCGTCCGAGCAGCACGGTCAGCGCCAGCGTGATCAGGGCCAGCAGCCACAGGCCCGTGAGCTGGTGGGAGGAGAGCCAGGTCGCGGCGAGGACCAGGGGGTCGACGTCGAAGTAGAGCTGTAGGAGGGGGCTCGCCGCGCCGGCCTCGTCGCCGCGCGTGGCCAGGAGCAGGCCCAGGAAGAAGAGCAGGCTGGCGACCTGGACGATGCGGCGGATCCAGACGAGGGTCCTCGCGCGTGCGTGGCGACTCACGAGACGGCCATCTCCGCAGGGGCGAGCGCCCGGTAGTCCATGCGGCCGAGGCCGCAGTCGGCCGCGGCCTTCACGGTCTGGATGTCCTCGGGGCGGTGGCCGAGCAGCTCGGCGCCGAAGGCGTCCAGGGCCACGATGTCCGTGCCGGCCGCGACGGTACCCAGCTGAGCGACGTCCTCCGGGTTGCCGCCCTGCGGGCCGTGCGCGGTGAGTGTGCGCACTGCGTCCAGCACGCAGAGCCGCGGCTTCAGGTAAGCGGTGATGTCGCAGAGGCAGGCGGACAGGTCCTGGTGCCAGGCGCTGCGCTGCCCGCCGATGATGCCCATGTAGTTCTTCATGCAGAGCGTCACCTGCGAAAGTCCGTGATGCTTGGCGACCGGCACGTTGATGAGCAGGTCGGCGTCGAGGATCTCCGGGGCGAGCGGCCAGAGGATGAGGCGCTGCCCGCCCAGATCGACCTCCTTGAAGCGCGACTCGTCCAGGTAGACGATCTCCGCGCCGGCGGCCTTTGCCGCGGCCGCGATGCCACTGCGGCGGTAGGTCTGCTTGGGCGGGCGGCAGGGGTTGTCGCCCACGCGCACTTTCTTCGCTCCCGCCTCGAGGCAGAGGCGGACCAGCTCGGCCACGACCTGCGGGTTGGTGTTGGCGGCCAGCTCGGGTGCGCGGTTCCAGCCGATGTTGGGCTTGACCCAGACGACGTCGCCCTTGCTCACGAAGCGGTCCATGCCGCCCAGCGCGCCGATGGCGCGGCCGGTGAGCCGCGTGGCGAGTCCCGCCATCTCCTCGGTGGAGGCGGGCGCCGTCTGCCAGCGCGCGATGGCCATCTCCACTGATGTCGCCGCCGGGGTCAGCACCGCGCCGTCCTCCGCGGCGAGCCCGGCCAGCGGACCCATGGCCAGGGAACCTCCCGCCGCGGCCGCGGCCTTCAGGAACTCGCGTCTCGTCTGCTCTGACATGGTCCGCCCTTTCCGTTCGGGTGCCGGCAGGGCGCCGCCCTGGCAGGGCCGCGCGACCGTTTCGGGGGAAGATGTGCCGGCGAGCCGGATCATAGCAAATCCCCCCGCGGGCGTTAAGTGCGACTGCGCGGCGGCGGGCCCCCGCGCCGATCCCCTTGGGAAGGTGGCGGCCGTCCCCTGTTCCCGCTTTCCCCGGGAGCCTGATCACCCCGCCTGTGCTATCCTTATAGAACACCTCTCTCCATTTACCGCCGTTCGAAAGGTGAGCCCCATGGATCGGAGTCGAATGCCTTCCCCGGCCGCGTTGCTCGTCTTCGCCCTGACGTCTCTCTTCGCCGTTTGGCCGGCGCAGGCCTTGCCCTGCTTCGGCCCGGAGGAGCTTGTGCAGGCGGGCGGCATCGACATCGACGTCCTGGGCAGCTCCACGCCCTGCCTGGTCGAATGGGACGAGGACGGGCTTCCGGACCTGGTCATCGGCGAGGGTGGCAGCAGCCATCCCGGCAGGGTGAGGGTCTACAAGAACGTGGGGACGGAAGGCGCTCCGCTCTTTAACGAGTACAGCTACGTCCGTTCGGAGGGGGACACGCTGACCGTGCCGGGCTGTGGCTGAGTGGGCATATGCCCGCGCGTTGCGCAGTGGGACGACGACGGACGTAAGGACCTCCTGATCGGGCACGAGACCGGCGAGCTGCTGCTCTTTCTCAACGTCGGTACGAACGCCATGCCGGAGTTTGACGCCGGCAGCCTGCTGATGTTCGGCCCGGCGGCGGAGAAGGACACCATCGACGTCGGCGGACGCGCGACGCCTGTGATCGTCGACTGGAACGAGGACGGGCGGCGGGACCTGGTGGTGGGATCCACCGACGGCAAGATCCACATCTTCCTCAACGAGGGCACGGACACAGCGCCCGACTACCTCGCCGAGACCTTCGCGCAGGAGGACGGCGAGGACCTCGTGGTGCCCTGGGTGCGCACCAGCCCCGCGATCCAGGATCTGGACGGCGACGGGAAGAAGGACCTGCTCACGGGGAACGCGGAGGGCAGGATCCTGCTCTACCAGAACGTCGGCAGCAACGAAGCCCCCGAGTTCTCCGGCTTCTACTACCTGACCAGCGACGGCCAGCCCATCGACATCTTCGGCTTCGCCAGCTCGCGGCCCTTCCTCTGCAGCTGGACCGACGACGAGTACATCGACATGCTCGTGGGCGCCAGTGACGGCAACATCCACCTCTTCCTCGGTCGGGATCCCATCGGCGTTCCCGAGCAGCCCATGGCAGCGATCGGGCTCGGCGTCCCCTGGCCCAACCCCTTCAATCCGAACGTGACGCTGCCGGTCTCCCTCGCAGAACCGGGGCGCGTGCGACTGACGGTCCACGACATCAGGGGGCGCCTCGTCGCCACTTTGCTCGACGGCCTCCTGACCGCGGGCCGGCACGAGCCCCGCTGGGATGGGCGCGACCTTCGCGGTGGATCGCTTCCCTCGGGCCTCTACATTGCGCGACTGGAGGGGCCGGAGCTCACCGAGGCGAGAAAGCTTGTCCTGATTCGCTGATGGTGTAGAGTCCCCCGTCATGCAGATACTGACCGATCTGGTGGCCCGGCATGCCCCGCTCATCTTCCACGTGCCGGTGCTCCTGCACGCAGCTTGCGGGACGCTGGCCATGCTGGCGGCCCTCTGGACCCTCGCGGAGCTCCGCTCCGCCGGGGCGGCGTCCCTGCGTCGCGCCCGCCGCGCGGCCTGGTCCGCGGCGGCGGCGATCGGGCTCTCCTTCCTCCTGGGCGGCATCGTCTACCGGGAGGTCTATCCGCTGGACAAGCCGTGGATCCTGGCGGGACCCCTGCCCTGGGCGCATGGGATCGTCATGGAGACCAAGGAGCACCTCTTCTTCTCCCTGCTGATCCTGGCCTGCTACCTGCCGGTCTCGCTGCGGGGTCTGGACGAGGGCTCGGATCCGCGGGAAAGGCGGCCCGCCGTGACGGCCGCCGTGCTGGTCGTGCTGCTCGTCCTGCTGATGGAGGCCGGCGGCGCGCTCACCAACCTCGGGCTCAAGCTCGGCGCCTTCGCGAGGTAAGGAATGGACGGACAGAAGACGCGCTCGGCCTTCGGCCTCGCGGCGGCGGCCGCGATCCTGTTCAACGCGGGTTTCACGGTCGTGAAGGAGAGCGTGCCCGGCCTGAGGGAGGCGCTCGCCGGCGCCTTCGGGCATCACTGGACGGGCCAGGCGCTGATCGTCCTCGCGCTGTTCGTCGCCACGGGCTTCCTCCTCGCAAGGGTTCTCCCCGCTCGGCGGCTACCTGGCTCCGGATTCCTGGCCGGCCTGCTGGTGGCGAGTAGCGTGCTGAGCTTCCTGATCATCGGCGGCTACTTCCTATGGTCTTGACGGGTGGGAACTTGCGGGCCGCGCGGGCGAGGGCGTCTATTGACAGGCCTCCGGGTCGGGTCTAGATTGAACAGGCGAATCTCCGGGGGCGACCTGGTTTCGACGGGGATTCAAGAAGCAGGAACTGCATGTCGGGGATCCCGGCTCAGCCCCGTTACCAAGGTCGGGAAACACAATTGCCAACGATAACTTGGCTCTGGCCGCTTAGTTAACTAAGTAGCCTGCTCGCCTCGCCCGCGTCACGGGAGCGGGGGTCGAGTATCAAACACCGTGACTGGCTGCGTGTCGTGCCTGACGGCCCGTAGCGAGAACTCTCAGGCTGGTCGCGCGACGGTCCGTCCGGCGTCCTCCCGCGCGGCGAGATGCAAATCCGGACTAAACATGTAGAGGTTCTTGTGGAAGCTTCTTCGGACGCGGGTTCGATTCCCGCCGCCTCCACCTC
>CAZVHI010000071.1:0-11708 GCA_964627205.1 uncultured bacterium | reverse complement strand
CGATGTCTACCGGAGCTACGTCAGAGCTTTTCCACAGAGATCGGGGCGCCGCCCTGTATCTATGGGCGCCCACTGCGAGGGTGGCGTCGTTGCGTTTTCCCGAGATGGAGCGCCACTTCGTCTCGACGCCTGTCTCCTCGAAAAAGTGATCTCTCAAGTGGAGAACTGACGAAGTCGGCGACAAGATGCTGAAAAAGTCAACTACCTCGGCTCGAGCATCAGGAAGGGTGATGTGGCGCACGCTTCTGCGCGACGGGAACCTGATCGATGAGGTTGATTGCCTCGGTCATATTGGCGAGGCGCTCTCCGGGATCCTTCTTAAGACATTGCTGAACGAGTTTCAGGATCGGCGCGGGAGCGTCCGACAAGATGTCCCAGTCCGGGTCTCGCTCCATGGTGGCCACCATGCGCTCGGGCGGGGTCTCGCCCGCGAGTGCCTTTCGTCCCGACAGGCACTCGTAGAGGCAGCAGCCGAAAGCCCAGATGTCGCTCCGGCCGTCCACGGGCCGCCCGCGAAGCTGTTCCGGGCTCATGTAGCCGACGGTGCCCATCACGGCACCGGGCATCGTCTGCAGATCGTGGAGGCTCACCGTCGTCTTCGACTCGCCCGCGTAGCTTGCCACCACCTTGGCGAGGCCGAAGTCGAGGATCTTCACATGATCGTCCTGCGTCACCATGATGTTCGCAGGTTTCAGATCTCGATGGACCACACCCTGGCGATGCGCCGCTTCTAGCGCGACGGCGATCTGACGACAGATCCGCATCGACTGATCGAAAGTGAGCAAGCTCTCTTTGATTCGACTCGCAAGAGTATCCCCCGCCACGTACTCCATGGTGATGAAGTGCGTCCCGTTTTCGTCTTCCAACGAGAAGACGGTCGCGATATTGGGATGGTTCAAGGTCGCCAGGACCTGCGCCTCGTACTTGAACCTCTCCTGCGACTCCGCATTCTGCGGCCCCGGATCCGGAAGCACCTTGATCGCCACGCGACGCTTCAGGCGTGGATCCTCGGCAAGGTACACCGTCCCCATGCCTCCCCGCCCGATCACCCCAAGGATCGGATAAGCGCCGATCTGTCCCGGGTTCGTCGCCGATTGTCCGCGCGTCAGGGTCGGGTCGTCCATCGCGCCCTGCCCCACCGGCGGGCCGACGGCTCGGATGCCGGCACAGTCGACCATGCAGGAGTGCAGCAGGTACTCCTTCATGTCGAGCGGGAGGTTGAAGTGGTCGCTGTTGAGTTCCGAGAAGAAGACCTCCCGCGGCCCGTCGGGAGTGTGCTCGACGTATCCGAGCAGTCGATTCTGCCATAGGACCGAGAGGGCGTCGCTCTCTTCGCCGAACAGCTCGGAGGAGAGAAGAGTGGCCAGCTCGAGTTCATCAGCTCCGAATCGATCCTTGCCGATGAGCTGAATGACGCTGTGCAGATGATCCGCCAATCCACGCGCGTACTCCGTGTCCCCCGTATAGATGTCGTCATAGCCCATGCGTGCCGCGTCCGCGGGCATTCCGCTCGATGCGATGTGGTTCGCGCAGATGGCGAGCTGCTCGTTGCCGAATGATCTCGCCACTTCTCGCACGCACTGCCTGATCGCCTGCGATGGGATTTCCGTCTGGCCGTTCCGTTTGGCCACCGCGGCGATCTGGGAAAGGCTGTTGCCGAGGATCACGATGTCGCGCGGCAGGAGGCGCGTGTGCCGCAGCAGATATTGCATGATCGGCTCTCTGATCCTGCGACCGCGATTCTCGATGAAGGAGCAGCCGAGCCAATGCTCGATCGTCGGGGCCTCATCCTTGGGTTCTCGCAGCAGGAAGTTGCCACCGAGCCGCTGGATCTTCTCCTTCAGGAAGAACTCGGTGCTGGCATACTCCCAACCGAGCGTGGTGATGTGGGGCTCGCTGCGATACCGATTCTGATGTTCCCCGCGCAAGACCGAGGCGAGGACATGGTCCCGCACGCAGACGATCACATGAAGCCTACCGCCGAAGTGCTGATCCCGCAGGAAGCGCATGGCTCGGAAGAACAGCCCCTTCTGGCATTGCAGCCAGTACATGGGCGCGCTCGCGTATTCCTCGTCGACGGAGTCGATGAAGAAGTAGATGGGCGGGATCGTGGAAATGATGTCGTTGATCGTCGCCGTCAGCTCGGCCCAGGCGGGGTGGTCGAAGAACTTGGAGTAGGCGTGTCCCGTGTGATAACAGTGGATGATGTCTGTCACCTGGCTGTAGATCGACACTTCCCGCCTGCGCTGAGGTACGATCTCCGGGGGATAGTCCAGCAGCTCCTCGCGCTGCTCCTCGCTCAGGTAGGAGGACAGCTGCCGGGCGTGGAGGAGGTGCGTGACCAGAGACCGCATGATCGCGCAGTACCAGAGCTGCATCCACTTCTCGGTGAGGTCCAGCTTGCTGAAACACTGGCAGAACTTGACGATGTTGCTAGTCGAGGGCAGATCCTGCTGCACGACGTCGGCATAGACCGATTCGTTGGCGGTCGCCGCTGCCTGCAGTCTGCGCAGGTAGACCGTCTTCCCGGATCCCTTCGCTCCCACGATGACGCGCAGCGAGAGATCGCTTGGACTGATCCCGAGCCCGCTCGAGACCTTCAGCTCCTCGAAGGTGACGAAGTTGCTCACGACCTCGTGGATGTCGGAGCGCGAGCCGTCGGGATTTCCAAATGGGGTTTTCGCTACGATCTCGGACATCGGCGCCTCCGACCAGAGTGCGGGTAGGATTAGTCAATTCTGTCCGAGACCAATGGACGAGTCAATATCATTGCTCATCCGCCCGGCGGCATCTACCTCTGCCGCCTGGAGACCGTGCTTGGTACCGAGGCCCGCCGCATGGTCATGATCCGCTAGGCTACTTGAGCAGAATGGCCTTCCCGGCGATGCTGCCGTGGTCCGTCTCGAGTCGGACCAGATAGAGGCCGGCCGGCATGGCCCTGCCGGCGATGTCGCGGCCGTCCCATATGCGGACGTGCTCGCCCGCGGCGAGGAGGCCCGAAGTCAGCTCACGCACGCGGCGCCCCTTCAGGTCATAGACAGTGAGCCCCGCCCGACTGGGCGCGGCCAGCGTGAAGCGGATGCTGGTGGAGGGATTGAACGGGTTCGGCAGGCAAGGAGCCAGCGTGGTCTCGAGCGGCGGCTGCATCCCGGCCGCTCCCGTCACAATCACGCTGAAGACCACGGCGTCGGACCACTCGCTCCACATCAGGTTCCTGTCGCGGTAGCGCACGCGCCACTGGTAGCTGTCGCCTTCGTCGAGCAGATCCTCGCCGAGTTGCAGCTCTGTCAGGTCCAGGCCCTCGTTCAGGTCCAATGGCACCCAGTCCGGCGCGCCGCTGTCGCCATAGACGTTCTCCCAGTGGCGGATCGTGTCGACGATCGCCGCGCTCCAGTCCCCGCCTTCGGGAGCCAGCTGGAACCGGGAACTCATGATGGGATGCTCTCCCAGATAGTCGGAGCCCACGAGCCTGGCTGCCTGGGGACCGGACCCGGCGGGCGAGACGGCCTGAGGCGTCTGTGGCGGGGCGGCGTCGAGATGGCGGCTGAAGCTGTCGAAGAGTTCGTTATCCATGGGCCTGTCCTCGTGGCCCAGGCTGTAGCTGGAGGCCGTGTAGCTCCTCCCCGCGCAATCGATATCGAAGAGCACGTAGCAATAGTAATCGTGAGCGCGCAGAATCTCGTGATAGTCCTGCTGATTCGAATACATCCCCCAGCGGTCGAGCGCCGAGCCCCCGCCGCCCGAGAGCAAGAGGCGAAGGCTGCCCTCGTCGGGCGCACCCCGCTCGTAATTGTGCGAGTGGCCATAGAAGAGACCCTCGACCTTGCTGTACTGAACCAGCAGGGGAATGACCTCGTCCTGGATCCAGGCCGTATTGCCGTCCGGCCAGATTTCGCTGTGGCCCGGATGGTGGGTGTAGACGAAAACCCAGTCGATGCCGCTATTGGCCTCGGCCTCGTCGAGCATGCCTTCGAGCCAGGAAAGCTGCGTGTCTCCGATCGTGTTGCTGTTCAGAGCGATGAACAGGACTGGACCGATGCTGAACTCGTAGTACTTCTCGCCCTCGGTTCCGGCGAAGTCGTCGTACTGCACATAGTCGTAGTAATAGGTCGCTTCGGCCTCGTGATTGCCGATGGACACCATGAACGGAACTTCACCGGAGACCGATGAAACGGGAAAGAAATACTCGGACTGGTACTGGGAGAGCACCCAGCCGTCCGAAACGATGTCCCCCACGTTCAGGACGAGATTCAGCTCCCGGTCCAGGTCCGCGCCATGGAGTTCAGTGACCTTGTCGCGAAAGGCCTGCACGACGGCCGCGTGCATGGCTGGCTCGGTCCGGTTGTCGCCATAGACCACAAAGCGGACATGCATGTCGACGGCATCGTCGGGTGGTTGAGTCGTGAAGCGGTGAAGTTCGGAAACCTCACCGGCTGTCGAGCAGCGATAGTAGTAACTGGTATCGGGCTCGAGCCCTTCCAGGAGGACGTCGTGCCAGACCGTCGATGAATCGAAGACGATGTAGGTGCCCGTGGCCTGAGATTCCAGGCTCTCATCAAGGCCGTACTCGACGGTGGAATCGAAGCCATCGGCCGAATGCCATCCGATGTGGATCGACGTCGGAGTGGGTGTCTGCAGATAGGGCTGCATGTCGTAGTCAGGCGGACCGGTGATGACGTGGCCATAGCCCCCTAGATCGGCCAGCTCCTGGGCCGAGAGGTCCGTGTCGTAAAGCCAGATCCCCGCCACATCGATGGCGTTGTCCTCCCCGTCCTCGTCCGCGAAGAAGAGTACCTGGTTCGCACCTTCGGCCGGGTAGAGCGAGAAGCGGCCATCGAGAACCTGCGGGCCGCCATTGTGAAGCAGCTGGCCGTCGAGGTAGTAGTCGTAGTGCTCTCCGAGATTGACGGAGATCGCCAGGCGGTACCACTCGCCGGGCGTCAGAGAATCGAAAGAGTAGCCGGTATCGCCGACGCCGACATGCCCTGTCGGATTGACGAACCAGTCGCCGTCGTTGCTGTTGTTGTAGTTCGTCTGGTAGAAGCAGTACCATGGGCCGAGCTGTGGGATCATGACGTCCATGACGAGAGTGAAGCGATTGACCCACTCGGGATCGCCATCGCCATTGGCCGGGATATCGTGATAGCAGCGGTAGTAACTGCCGACGTCGATACGGATGGCGCCGTCGCCGTCCTCTGGACCGGGAATCCCCTCATGGGATCCGACGAGCTCTAGATCGTTACCGATCCCGGCTGCCAGCAGGCTGTCGGCATTATCAAAGGTCCATTCCCCGACGGGGTCCGTCCTCAACTCCGCTGTTGCTTGAGCGGCGACGCAAAGGCAGCAGAGCAGAAGCGTGGTCGGGATGGAGTTCGTGCGTACGAAAGACATCGAGTCCTCCAGCGTTTGAAACCACACTTGATTGTAACACAGAAGCACACGGGCCTCGACGCTCTCCCTGCCACCCAGGCGCTCATCCGCCACGTGATCGATCGTACGCGCTAGCTTCCGGGCGGCGAGGAGAAGACCTCGAAGTCAGCGGCGTGCTCGCGCGTCGGGTCGATGCGCAGGTAGCGGCTGAGCCAGTGCGTGCCGATGTAGAAGGGAATCGTGTCGAAGGCCGCTACGGACAGTTTGAAGAGGTAGGCCCCCCAGATCATCCCGAGCACCGTGCCGGCGCCGATCTCGCCCGCGCCAATGGCGGCCCAGAAGGTGATCAGCACGACAGCCGTCGTGTCGACGAGCTGGCTGACCATGGTCGAGCCGTTGTTGCGCAACCAGAGGTGCCGCCCGCGGGTAAGACGCTTCCAGAAGTGGAAGAGGAAGACGTCGCAGAACTGCGCGGCGAGGTAAGCGAGCATGCTCGCCAGCACGGCCGCGCGCGTGCTCGCAAAGATGCGTCCGAAGAGCTCCTCCTCCGCCACGAGCGGCTCCCCTGTCGCCGCGTCCACGGGCTCTCGCACCGGCCGGCCGGTCTGCGGGTCGATCACGACCTCGCCACTCGCCGGATCCCGCACCGGCTCCATCCGTACGCTCTCGACGATGCTCGTCTCGTCTTCGGCGGCACCGGGAGTCGTCACCACCAGGCGCCGAAGCGGCAGCGCGGGGTTGCGCGGATCGGGTACGGGTTCCCGCCGCGTCTCGGGATCCGTGTAGACCGTCTCCTGCCGCACGACGGGCAGGCGCTGCAGATCCGTCTTGAAGTCCATGGCCGGCAGCGACTGCCCCAGCCAGAGGATGCCGATCACGAAGAAGTTGAGCAGCACGCCCACGAGAACGACGAAGTTCGCGCGTCGCCGCCCGTAGAACTCGCTGATGAAGTCCGTGCAGAGGAAGGTGAGCGGATAGGGCAGCACGCCGACGGCCAGCGCCAGCGGACCGATGTGCACGAAGCGCGTGATGCCGACGATGTTCAGCATCGCGAGCGTGCCCAGGAAGAGCCCAGCCAGCACGAGGAAGACCCGCTCGCGCCGCTCGTGCAGCTTCGCGGTCGAGATGGGCGGCAGGTCCTCGAGGCGAAGTCCGCGCTTGCGGGCTTCTCCGGGGGAACGGCTCCTCATGCGCTCTCGCCTCCGGGAAGGGAATCGCGAGCCTAGCAAGTCGCGCAGGCCCGGTCAAACCGCCAGCTCAGCGGCGGCGGAGCGCCGTGCCGGCCAGCCGGTCGTGCAGGGACCGGCCTGAAGGCAGCAGGGCCGGCAGCGCGCCGAGAAGAAAGACGAGCGTGACGAGAACGCCCAGCGCGGCGAGCTGCCAGCTTCCCGCGAGCAGCGCAAGGACGAGCAAGCAGAGGCCGCCACACTTCACCGCGGTGCGCAGCCAGAGGCGGGAGGTTCCCGCGGGTGCGCCATCCGATCCCGCGATCGCGAGGCCGGCGAAGAGCTTGCCGGGCGTGAGGCCAAAGAGGGGCTCGGCGAGATGGACGAGGAGCAGGGCGAAGGGCAGGCCGTAGCTGAGGGGGCCCAGGTAGCCGAGGATCATGGGCAGGGGACCGCGCCAGAGCGTGCCCTCCGCGCCGATCCGCAGGGCGACGACGGCCCGCCCCGCGAAGAAGTGGCCGCTGCTGCCGGCCAGCAGGAGGGCGAGGGCCAGCCCGAGCGCGAGGTCGACCGCGGCGGCGAGGAGGCGGCGGCCGCGCATGCGGCCGGCCCCGAGCAGTGTCACTCCCCCCCGCGGTAGATGGCCTTTACCTCGCTCCAGCTACTCACGGTCGCGGGTGTCTGCTTCTCCAGGCTGGCGATTCCCTTGCCGTCGCTCGGACCTGTGAACTCGAAGCTCCCGCTCATTGTGAGGTCCGTGACGTCGCCCTCGAAGACGAAGTCCCCGAAGCTCAGAGGTGCGATCACGGTGCCCCCGCCGCCCGCGTAGTTCGCCGTGATCGATCCGCTGCCGGCGCCGACGTCCGAGGCGGCGAAGGTGAAGGTGAGCATGTTGCCACTGGTGTCGCCGAAGGCCGTGCCCGCCTGGACGCCCAGGGGCCACAGGTCGCTCAGGTCGATCTCGCCATAGCCTTCGAAATCGGAGAGGATGCCGGGGGTGATCTGGAAGGACAGCGCGCCGCCAACCATGTAGACCGTGTCCTCCCAGGTCCCGACCCAGACGCCGACGAGGTCGGGCAGCGGATCCCCGCCGCGCAGCGCGGGGAGTTCGAGACGCTCCTCGCCGCCTGCGCGGAAGCCCGTCAGAGCCGCCGCGACGAGGAAGAGCGCGGCGAAGTAGAGGAGCAACCACCGGGTTTTCCCGCTCATCGCAAAGCTCCCGTCGTGAGGTGCGCCCCTTGTGAGCGGGCGCGACATGTGATGTGGAGATCGTAGTGGCCGCCTGGAAAACCGTCAATCGCGGATGCGCCCTGCCGCCGATCGTCGACGAGGTGCGAAAGCGGCGAGGCGCTAGTCCTCCCCGCTGGGCGGGATGAGCTGGACGACCGTGGCGCCCCAGGCGCCCGCGCCCTGCCGGTGGCCGTAGGAGAGCACCGCGGGGTGCTCGTCGAGAACCGCGTGGACGATGCGGCGCAGGACGCCCTTGCCCTTGCCGTGAACGATACGCAACTCGCGGATGTCGCGCTCCAGGCAGGCCGTGATGTAGTCGCGCAGCAGCTCCTCCGCGTCGCCGGGCTCGAAGCAGTGCAGGTCGAGGGTGCCGTCGATGGGCAGCTCTACGGCCTCCTCGCCGTTTGCCTCATCCTTCTCCCGGGACATCGCCTCCTCTTTCCGTGAAAGCGTGGCCATCCTGATGCAATCCGTGATGGATGTGCGGGGGTGCCGGGATTCTAAGGGCTCGAGCGAAAAGGAGCGAGGACTATGTCGGTGAAGCGCCGCCCACTGCCCGGGGAGAAAGGGGTGTACACCCCGGCATGCCCCGTCTACAGTCCCCCGACATGAAAGCACCCTCTCCCACGTTCAACGCGGTTCTTCGCGCAGTTGCGCTCCTCATTGCGCTCGCGCTCCCCTGCCTTGCGGTCGCCAAGACACCAGTCCCGGCCGAGGTCGCGGTCGACTGCCCGGAGACCGTGGCCGAGGGCGAGCCCTTCTTCGTGAGCCTGTCCGCGGAGATCCCGGTCGAGTTCGTCACGATCCGTTGGCTGGACCGGGAGCTGCAGCCCGAGCTCTGGTGGGAAGCGGGACGGACGACGGCCTCCGTGCTCCTGGGCATGGGCATGCGCGAGCGGCTGGCCGACGGCGCCCCCACGCTGCGAGTGCTCTTTCACACGGCGAAGGGTACGCGCGAGCTGGAGCAAACCGTCTGCCGCGCGCCCAAGGCATATCCCGAGCAGCACCTGGACGTGGACAGCCGCTACAGCGAGCTGAGCGAGGAGGACCTCGCCCGGCACGAGCGCGAACGCGCCGACGTGCGTGCGGCGCTGGGCGGCGCCCAGGGAGAGAAGCGCTGGCACGTCCCCATTCTGCGCCCGGTCGCCGGTGAGGTGACGAGCGACTTCGGCCTGCGCCGCTTCTTCAACGGCGAGCCCAAGAAGCCCCACAGCGGCGTCGACCTCGCGGCGGCGCGGGGCACGACTGTGCGCGCCTGCGCGGACGGCGAGATCGTGCTGACCGGCGGCCACTTCTTCGCGGGCAACTCCGTCTACATCGACCACGGCCAGGGCGTGGTCAGCATGTACTTCCACCTCTCGGAGATCGTCGTGCTCGCCGGCCAGGGCGTGCGACGCGGCGATGTGATCGGCCGCGCGGGCAGCACCGGCCGCGTAACGGGCCCCCACCTGCACTGGGGCCTGAGCATCCTCGGACAACTCGTGGATCCCTTGCTGCTCCTGGGCGACTAGCTCGGGAGCGGCGGCGGAAAGTCGCGGAGGACGGCGTTGTCCGGCCCCGCGCGACGCGGTATAATGGAGCGCAATCCCACCCTGGAGGTCGTGCAATGTCCGCTTGTCGTGCTCGCTTCCTCGCCGCTTTCGCCCTTCTCCTCCTCATCCTGATCCCGACGGAACCCGCGCTGGCCACCGCACCCGCGCCGGAGCCCGAGACCCTGCCCGCCTCGGACCTCGAGCACTGGCTGCGCGGCGGGCATGATTTCGGCGAGCGCGAGGTGCCCGAGCCTCTCGGGCCCTTCAACTACCTGCGCGAGTTCGACCAGATCGTGGGCTTCCTCGCGATCTGGCAGCTCTGGGATCCCGATTCCACGGACCACGGCGGCATGATCGAGGCGGAGTCGGGCTACCTGGGCGACGTCATCCAGACCGACAACACGCTCGAGGCGATCTGGTGCTGGTCGCGCTACCGCGAGTTCAGCGGGCGCACGATCTACGACATCAACGTCGACGCCGCTTGGTTCTACAGCACGAACTTCCCCGCCTGGGAGGAGGAGGGCTCGCCGGGCGACAACTACTACCGCGTGCACAACTGCGCCTGGGGGCTGACGGCGGTGCTACAGTACAAGGCCGCCACGGGCGATGCGGGTTACGACTGGTACGCCATGGAGTGCGCGGACTACATCGTGGCGCACCCACTGGTCATCGACGGCAATACCTGGAACCAGCGCCTGGACGCATTCTGCAAGGGCTGGGCCGCGGGCAACTTGTACATCTACGGCGAGGCCGTGGGCAATCCGGCCTACATGTCCGCCGCGGCGGTCCAGGGCGCTGATGTCATGGCCTGGATCGATACCGCACCGATCATGAACATGGCCGCGGAATACTGGGCCATGAGCAGCGGCACGGCGGTCTGGGGCATCTGCAACTCCTACTTCCGCGACGAACCGGGTCTGGCCGAGGCCTGGCTGCTGGCCAACGCGCCCTACATGGACGTCTGGCAGGACTGGTACAGCGTGCCCGGCTACGACTGGGACAGCTCCTGGAACGTCGCCTACGGCAACGCGCACTACGCCGTCTTCGACATCCTGAACGACCCGCTCTACGAGGCCAACGCCGTCTCCATCTTCGACAACCTGCTCTCCTACGACACGGACGACGACGGCGGCATCATGGCCGAGTCCACGGATCCGGACACCGAGGACATGAGCTGGGTGACCAGCTACCTCTGCAAGTTCGGCGTGGACCGGCTCATGGGCGATCCCCTGGACCACGACGTCGGCGTGCTGCGCTTCGCGGGAATCGCCGACGGCGACAGCTTCGACATCGACGAGCCGATCCCCGTCGTCGTGCTGCCCAGCAACTACGGGCTCAATGCTGAGCTTAGCGCCGAGCTGCACGTGACGGGCGACGCGGGCGACATGATGCAGACGATCGATCTCGCCTTCGCCGCTCTGGATACGGTGGTGTTCATCCCGGCCTGGATCCCACCGGACGACGGCAACGTCACCCTGACCGCCACGATCACGCTCGCTGGGGACGAGAACCCCGCCAACGACAGCGTGACCGTGACACTGTACCGGCCGGACCTCACCGCGGTGCCGAGTGGTTCGGATGTGTTCGCCTCAACGCCCGCGGCGACGCGCAATCCCTTCGTGCTGAACACCGGGATCCGTTTCCAGCTCGCGAAGGACGAGTCGGTGCGCCTCGAAATCTTCGACCTCTCCGGCCGCCGTGTCGCCGCGCGCGAGAACGCCTTCGGCCCCGGTGGCCAGGTGCTCGCCTGGGACGGCCGCGACGCGCGGGGCCGCGACGTGCCGGCGGGCCTCTACCTCTATCGGCTGCTCGCTGCCGGCGAGGTCCACGCGGGCAAGCTCGTCCGCCTGCGTTAGGCCGTTCTGCAATAGCTCTTCCTTCGCGGAAACGCGTCCGCCCGCTGCGGCGGGCGGACGCCCAATCCGTTGTCCCGAGAACGGATACAGGACGCCGCGAAACTACGCTCAAGAACTCCCTCGATCTTACCGAAAAGATTAGCGGATCACTCCATCCGCGCCCATCGAGAGGAGAGCGATCGTGTGGACGTCCCATCAGGTTTCCCGGCTGCCGTTATATACCCTGTTCGCGCTGTTGGCCCTCGGCGGCTGCTCCGACACGCCGACCGAGGCTCCGGTACAGGAAGCGCCACCGCCGGAGGTCGAGATCCTGTCCGACCTGGATCTCAACCTGACGAACATGCTGGTCGACACGCCGGCGGATCTCGAGGCCACGATGAAGTTCGCGCTGCCGCCCGAGCTGAGTCTCGAGTCGGCAGGCCTCTATCGCGTGGACGAGGCCGATGAGCCGGTGGAGCTTCTCTGCGAGCTCCGAGACGATGGCAGCGCGGAGAGCGGCGACTGTTTCCTGCCAGCAACGTCCGGACACGATGAAGCTCTAATCTAATGGACAC
>CAZVHI010000070.1:0-12483 GCA_964627205.1 uncultured bacterium | reverse complement strand
AAATCAGCTCAGGAAGGAGCGGTTTCGGTGGCCATCATGAATAGTCCGGGCTAGCACAGCTTCGCCGGCGGCGGTAGGGGCGTACGGGCTATTTAGCGCGCCGCCTCGATTCGCTTCGCCACCGCGTCCCAGTCGACCACGTTCCACCAGGCCTCGATATAGTCGGGTCGCCGGTTCTGGTAGTGCAGGTAATAGGCGTGCTCCCACAGGTCCAGCCCCAGGATGGGTACGCCGCTGCCGTCCATGAGGGGGTTGTCCTGGTTGGGAGTGCTGCTGACGGCCAGTTTGCCGCCTTGGGCGCTGAGCCAGGCCCAGCCGGAGCCGAAACGGGTGGCGCCCGCCGCGCCGAACTGCTGCTTGAAGTCTGTGACGGAGCCGAAGGCCTCGTCGATGGCGCTCGCCAACGCGCCGCCGGGCTCGCCGCCGCCGCTGCCCGACATGACCTGCCAGAAGAAGCTGTGGTTCCAGTGCCCGCCGCCGTTGTTGCGGACGGCCGTGCGCTGCGCCTCGGGCAGCTCGTTCAGGTTGCGCAGCAGCGCCTCGAGGTCCGTGCCGGCGGCCTCGCCGCCCGCGGCCTCGAGGGCCTTGTTGAGGTTGGCGACGTAGGCGGCGTGGTGCTTGCCATGGTGGATCTCCATGGTCCGTGCGTCGATGTGCGGCTCGAGGGCGGAAAAGTCGTAGGGAAGGTCGGGCAGGCTGTGCATGGTCGTCTCCTCCGTCTCGGGGCTGGCAGCCCCTCCGATCGCGATATTTATCGAAGAAGATACGTCATGTCGCATTTCCGTCAAGGGGTGCCCCTTTATCGGGAAAAATCGGGTTTGGGAATCCCGAATTCCCCCACGGGTCAGAAGCTGGTGCTTGGCTCGAGGCTGCTCGCCTGGCGAGGACGCGGCGATGATCAGGCGCTATCCCGAGGGCGTGAACGGGTCTATAATTGACTCAATCTACCGGAGGGAGGGTCTCCATGAAACGTATGCTGCCGCTTGTCCTGTTGACCTCCGCGCTGCTGATCGCCGTGCCCGCCGCGGCGCAGGAGTGCGCGCACAACGTCATCGGGCTCTGGGCGGACGAGGAGGCGACGACCTGCGAGGGTGATATCGAAGTGTACGTCATGTTCGAGCTGTACGTGATCCTGCATCACGACATTCCCGATCCGATCTCCCAGGTGAGCTTCCGCATCGAAGGCCTGCCGGACGAGGACTCCGCCGAGGGTCTGATCATGCAGGACTGGGGAGGTTTCACAACCCAGGGAGATCCCTGGACGGGCATGTCGATCGACTTCGATCCGTCGATCCTCGAGCCGGGGCCGCTCCTGCTCGGCGTGCTCCAGTTCTTCATGATCAACCCGACCTGGATCGTCGGTCCTGACTACCAGATGACGGTCGTGGACGCCGAGCTCTGGGATCTGAACGAGCAGCACTACGAGCTGATCGGAGGACACTTCGTATTCTTCCCCAGCTGGCCCGTCGAGTTCTGCTCGTATGCCAGCTACGCCGACTGGCTCAAGGCGACGGAGTTCAGTCCGGAGACCGGCTCTGTCGTTCAAGGCGAGTTCCCCTTCGCGTTCACCGTCGCGAGTTGGACCTGCTTCCTCGGTCCGGAGTATCCGGTCGACTACACCGGACGCGTCGAGGTGGAGGGCGCGCAGGTCGCGGAGTTCTCGGGCGCGGGCACGGAGGATCACCTCATCACTCTATCGGCCGAGGGCTTCCCCCCAGGAACTTCCCTCGACGTCGACGTCCTGGTCAACAGCGACAATGGCGAGTCGACGCACTGCCACCTGGTCTACCTGGTGGACGACCCCACCCACGTGGGCACCGGCGCCTTCGAGCGCGGCACGATCTCGACGATCAAGGCCCTGTATCGCTAGCACTGCGAGCATGACAGCGAAGGGAAGACAGCCATGCCATCAGCGAAGACTGCGGTGCTATCGCGGGCGGCCATCGGCCTCGCGCTCCTGCTGCTCACACTTCCGAGCGTGGGATCGGCCCTCTGCGGCTGGAACGACATCCACCTCTTCACCGACCTCGAGACGGAGACCTGCTATCACTTCGTGACGCCGGGCGAGCCCTTCACGCTCTACGTGGTCGCCAGCTTCGATTCGCCCATTGAGACAATCTGCGAGGCCTTCGTACATCTGCCGGACTGGCTCGAAGAGCCCGACCCCGGCGTTGGTACCATCACCGAAACCTGGACGGCCGACATGGTCACGGGCAACCTGGCCACCGGGCTCACACTCTACTGGGACACGCCGCTCGAGCCCTGGGGATGGGGCGAGTTCGGCATGCTCTATCTATTGGGCAGCATCGAGATCGTCAGCTACACGGAGGACTGGCTGTCGGAGCCCCTCTACCTGGAGTTCGAGTACGGGTCGGCGGCGAACGACTGGGATGAGAGCTACGTACTCCTGCCAGGTCTGTTCACCTTCAACCACGAATCCGGCTGGTGCGAGAACTTCGTCGTCGACCCGCCGAACGAGGGCCAGATCATTCTGGCGAGACGCTTCGAGCCGATGGACGGCTCCCCCGTCCAGGGTGTCTTCGATCTCGAGTTCGAGGTTTACTGCGACGATTGCTACGGCAGTATTCAGCAGTTCGACGGGAGCGTGACCGTGGACGGCGAGCTGATCCACGAGTTCGAGGGCGACGGATACGGTGCCTACTCGCTGCCGATCTCCGTGGCCGAGCACGATCCCGGCGCACTCGTGAGCGTCGTCGTAGAGGTCTGGTCCTGGCACGTGGACAGGTCCTACGAGCTGACCTACATCGTCGACCAGGTCGGCGTGGGCGAGGCCAGCTTCTCCACCGTCAAGTCGATATACTGAGGAATCACGTCGAGGACGACGTCTCCTGCTCCTCCTGCAGGCGCTGGAAGTGGAGGCGGAGGCTGAGGGCCAGGCTGGAGAGCTTGGTCAGCGCGCTGTCGCCGCGGCTGGCCAGCACCACGGGGATCCCGCAGCCGATGATGGCGCCGGCCGCGTTGAGCCCGCTGGAGACGGTGAGCGTCTTGTAGACGACGTTGCCCGAGTCGATGCCAGGCATGATGAGGATGTCGGCGTTGCCGCGGATCTGCCCCTCGTAGCCCTTCTCCGTGGCGATCTCCGGATCGACGGCCACGTCGAAGCTCAGCGGACCCTCGACGACGCAATCGCTGCGCCCCGCATAGTCCGCCGCGATCGCGGCGGCGTCCACCGAACTCTCGATGCGCGGATTGACCTGTTCGATGGCGCTGATCAGCGCCGCCTTGGGCCGCGGCAGGTTGAGGCTGCGCGCCACGAAGAGCGCGTTCTCCAAAATGCGCTGCTTCTTCTCTCGGTCGGGGTCGATGTTGATGCCCGCATCGGAGAGCAGCAGCAGCTTGCCCTGCTCGGCGCGCTGGAAGACTGCCACGTGGCTGAAGAGCGCGCCCTCGGGCAGGCGGCCGTTCTCCTTGAGCCAGCGGAAGGTGGGCGCCAGGATCTCCTCGGTCTTCACCGAACCCTTCATCAGCACCTGGCAGCGCCCCTCGGCGTAGAGCTCCAGGCAGCGCGCCACGGGATCGTCCGAAGCCAGCAGCTCGAAGTCCGACGCAGCGAGGTCCATGGCGAGCTTCGCGGCCAGCTTGCGCGTGCCGTCTTCGTCCCCCACCAGCAGGAAGCGCGCGAAGCGGTACTCGCCCTCCTCGCTGGCGCGCCGCGCCGCCTCCAGCGCTTCCTCGTTGTCCGAGCCCGCGATGGCGATCGTCGGCACGTAGAAACGCGCCACGCGGTTGCGCGTCGCCTGGATGAGCTCCTCGAGGTTGCGGATGGGACTGCCCTCCCGCCGGCGCAGCACGGGCTTGCGGAAGACGGGTTGGTCGATGAGACGGTTCTCGCGCTGCCGGTAGGCGAAGAGACGGTCGCGCTCCTCCGCGTAGTCCTTCAGCGACTCGGGCTCCATGAGCGAGCGGGCCATGCCAGCGGCCAGGCTCTCCTGCTCCACCGAACCCGGCACGCGTACGATGGGCAGCAGCCCTCCCACGCGCTGCTCGATGCGCTCGGCCAGTTCGTCGCTGCGCGAGAGACCGCCGGTGAGGCAGATGAAGTCCGGGCGTCCCCAGCCGGCGGCCATGGACAGAATTCCCTCGCCGATCTTCTGCGCGAAGAAGCGCAGGACGAGGTTGATCTTCTCTTTCTGCTCGTGCGTGGCGCCGTGGTCGCGGAACTCGAGCAGGGTCTTGAAGTCGTTCGTGCCGGCGAGAGACAGCAGCCCCCCCTCGCGGAAGACGCCGCGAGCCAGTTCGTCCAGGGAGACCTGGTGCTCCCTCAAGCCCAGCACGACGTCGTGGATGGGCAGCGCGCCGCTGCGGTTCGCGGACGGCACGCCGCTGAAGGCGTTGATCACGCGCACCGCGCGCCCGCGATGGTGGCGCAGGAGCGAGATGCCGCCGCCGAGGTGGGCGCTGACCACGCTGGCCTCGTCCGGATCGATGCCGAACTCCCATGCGCAGAGGCGCAGCACCGCGCGGTGGTTGAGGTAGTGCACGGTGCTGCCGTCGGTCTTGAACTCGCGCAGGCCGGTCATCCGGCTCTCGATCTCCACCTCGTCGATGACGGGCGGGTCGGTGACCGTGATCGGGATGTGGCGGTCGGTCAGGCGCGCGAGGTCGGCCACCGCGCGGGCGATAGTAACGCCCATGTTCGAGGCGTGCTTCAGGCGTGGATGGCGGAGGTCTTCGATCAGGGCCTCGCTGAGGGGATAGGTCCCGCTGGGCACGGGCGAGAGGATGCCGCCGCGCGCGGCGATGCCGTCGAGCCCCGGCAGGTCGATGTCGTTGTCCGCCATCCAGCGCACGATCGTGCCCGCACGCTCCTCGGCCGTGTCCTCCACGTCCGGTTCGATGTGCACCTCGAACGCGGCGCGCTTCTCCACGCCGACGAAGTAGGCGACCTTGGTGGACGTGGAGCCGGGATTGACGACGAGGATGCGGTAGCGCTCTTCGGCCAGGCGCTTCGCCAACGGCGCTCCGAGGAGCCGCGTAAAGATCTCGAGCGGCTGCATCGATTTCAGGAAAATGGTTTTCACGCCCCCCAAGATACTAAGTCCCCGGCTCGGGAAACAAGGGGCTTCGTCAGGAGAGGTCCGGGCGGGGCATTCACCGCCGCGGCCTGTCCGCGGACCGAATAGCCGGCCGCCCGAGCGGTACTCCCAAGCCTGGGAAAAGGGGGCGACGGCGTGCTAGTCTCTCACGGGTGCGAGAGTCAGGCAGGCCGGACGCGAAACCCGATCCGATCCATATTGCGATGAAAAGGAGGCGGAGACATGCAGCGAGTGATGCTGTCCGTGTTGGCGACCCTGGTGATACTGAGCATGGCGGGTTGCGCCGCGGGCCCCCATCAATTCGGTGAGTCCCCCGGCGTCGACAGAGAGATGGCCGGCTTCTGGCTCGGCCTCTGGCACGGCTTCATCATGTGCTTCACCTTCGTCATCTCCCTCTTCAGCGACAACGTGCGGATTTACGAGGTGTACAATAACGGCAACTGGTACAACTTCGGCTTCCTGCTGGGCGCGATGCTCTTCTTTGGCGGCGGGACCAGTGGCACCTGCAAGCGCTCACGAAAATCGAAGATCTGCTGATCACGTGGCGCGCGGGTGCTCACCCCTCCCTGGTTCGCTGAAAAACCCGAGTCGCCACGTGGCGACTCGGGTTGAATCCTCGACCGAACTGCAAAGGCTGTTCTGTACTATTTCAAAAGCAGCATCTTGCGGCTAAGTACACGCTCCTCTGTTTCCAGACGATACAGGTAGACTCCGGAAGCCAGCGGGTGTCCTCCGTCGTCCTTCCCTTCCCAGACCACGTGGTGCGTGCCGGCGGGCTGGGGGCCGGAGAGCAGGGTGCGCACCCTGCGGCCGGTCGCGTCATAGACCGCCAGCTCGACCGGACCCGCCGCCGGCAGGGCGAAGCGGATCGTGGTCTTGGGGTTGAAGGGATTGGGATGGTTCTGCGCGAGAGCCAGCGCCAAGGGCGCGGACTCCGCGCCGGTCGGGTCGGTGAGCACCTCGATCGTCACCGGAACGAGCACGGGATCCCCGGCGTTGCTGCTGATCGTGATGTCCGCGAGATAGGTGTCGTCCGGCAGGCCGAAGCTGTCGAATGTCACCTGGATGCTCTCGGTCTCGCCCTGGGGCACGCTGCCCTGGTAGCTACTGAGGGAGACCCAGGTCAGCTCGCGGAAGATCGTGAAGGGCCCGTCGCTGAAGTCGGTGACCGTGATGTCGTCCACGTCCGTCACCTTGACCAGGCAGTTCGCGCTGATCGGACCGGTCACGGTCCAGGTGAAGCTGCCGATGCCGAGCGGCACCGACTCGGCGAGAACCTCCCAGTCGCGGCCGCCGAAGCCGCCATCGCGGCTCAGCTCGATGCGCACGTTCTCCGGCCCGCCGCCACCGGCGAACTCGATCGCCAGCTCGGAGCCCACCGCGCAGAACTCGCCGCCGTTGGGCGCGAGCACCGTGACGTTGGGCCCGAGCGTGTGGATCACGATCTCGCCGGCCACCTCGTGGGGCGCGTCGCCCCAGATGTCGCCGTAGATCACGTAGGGGATCACCACGTCGCCGGCCATGCCGGTGAAGCTGAGGTTGATCGCCGCCTGGCCCGTCTCGTCCGGGTAGATGTTGCCCCAGCCTTCGCCGAGGGCCCAATCGGCAAAGGCGCCGTCGCCGTAGCCACCGACGTAGGGAATGTCGCCGCCGCCGCCGCCGGTCAGCGGCCCCGCGCTGTTGAGCGCGACGCCGGGCGGCAGGTCCATGGTGAAGCGCTTCACCCACTCGTTGTCGGTGCTACCGTTGAAGACGAAGACGTCCATGTCGACCGTGCTGCCGGGATACACGCCGTCCGGCTCTGTCCAGGCGGTGGAGCCGGTCATGTTGCGGTGGGCGATGCCGTTCCACCCACGGGGATAGCCCGGATCGCTGAGCTCGATGCTGTAGTAGAGCGTGGAGCCCTCCTCGCCGTAGTTGCTGATGTGTAGCCAGTCGGTCTGGATCTGGTCGGGCTCCATGAGCACGTTGAAGGAGGCGGGATCCACCTCGCAGGTGGGCAGCAGGCCGTCGCCCACGAGGATCTCGGCCACGTGCGTCAGGCGGTTGAAGCCTGTCACCGTCAGGGTGACGAAGTTGCCCGGCATGGGTAGATCGCCCTCGAAGTAGATGACCGCCTCGCCCCCGGCGTCCGCGAATGCCGCGCCGATGAACGCGCCCTCGGAACTCAACGCGGCGAGGTTGCCGGGCTCGGTGCTCACAGTGAAGTGGTCCATCAGGGGATCGACCGTGGGGAAGTGGTCCGCGCTGATCGCCGCCGGCGTGTCGGTGCGCACCCGCAGGCTCGGGTCGCCGAAGACGGTCCAGAACTTGAACTCGTTCTCGCCGTTAGCGCCGTACTCGTCGATCATCTGGCAGGCGCCGTTGAAGCAGAGCGCGCCATAGCAGCGCTTCTCCTCGTTCACCAGGAGGTCGACGAACTCGTCCTGGGCGCACATGGGCGGGCTCCAGGACTGGCTGATCGTCGAACCGTAGAAGCCGACGCCGCCGGTCGGCTCGCCGCCGTTGGTCGCGCGCAGCCAAGCCTCGCCGAAGCAGGTGCCGCTCTGGAACTCGCCCGTGTTGCAGGCCACGCTCGTGATGAAGGGCAGCATGTTGTCGTTCACGAGCGCATTGACTTCCGTGTTGGAGAAGCCGGTGCTGCCCCAGCCCTGGATCCAGCCATGGCCACAGTAGTTGATGATGCTCCGGCCCTCGTTGAGCGCGTTGGTGACGTCGGCGGCCGTGCCGTATGGATCGTAGATCTGGTCGACCTCGGTGTAGGTGAAGGCGAGCAGCTTCTCGCGGATCACGTCCATGTGCTCGTTGTCCGTCTCGCCGTCGTCGCCGGGGCCCTGGTTGGACGCGATTCCCGTGCCCTTGTGGTACCAGTCCGCGCCGCCCTGCGGATCGCGCTCGTACTCGATGGAGCGCTCCACCTGCGTCTGGACCTGGCTGATGTTCTCGGCGGAGAGGCGCCCCACGAAGGCGTCCGGGTACATGTCACCGCCGGCGAGCAGCGCGTAGGACGGATCCGACGCGCCGCCGTTGTTGAAGTAGGGCACCTGCGCGGCGTCGCCCACCAGCACGATGAAGCAGACGCCCTCGGTGTCGTAGAGATTCTGGATGTAGTCCTTGATCTGGGTGCCCGTCGAGCCGACCGCCGACACGTCCACGAGCGCGGTCGGGATGCCCATCTGGTTCTTCCAGTCCACGTAGGGCTGCGCGGCGGCGTGGAAGGCGTCGTGGGTGATCACCAGCATGCTCCCCACCTCGGGGATGCTCGTGTAGCGGTCGCTGATCAATCCGTAGTTCAGGAAGTGGCGGGCGTAGATCTTCTCGAACTCGTCGACGCGCCGCTCGGGCCTCTGTGCGAGCACGTTGACGCGACCGGGGCCCACGACCTCCACCGCGACCGTCACCGCGGTGTAGACGCGCAGCGTGCTTGTGGCAGGGTTGTAGCGGAACGGGTTGATCTCGACGACGATGCCCCGCTCGTCGCGCATGATGTAGGGCTCGCCGAGCAGGGCGAGCTGTTCGGGGAACCAGGCGTCGCTCTGATAGAAGTCGTCGAAGCTGTGCCGCACCAGCGACGGATCCACATTGCGCAGGATCTTGCCCTTCGAGGGCGCCACGTCGATACCGGCCAGCTCCGTGTACTCGGCCGAGACAATGCGAATCGCCATCTCGGCGTCGTCCGGAATGACGATGGACTCGCGCAGAGTCGGCAGGGCAGGCAGGCCGCGTCGCATGTGCAGCGCGCGGCCGGCCAGGGCGATCGTGGCCCATTCCCGGCCGTCGATGGCGATGCCGTCCATCTCGAAGTGCTGCAGGTTCAGCTGCAGGACACAACCCTGTGCATCAGCCTGCAGGGCCTGGAGATCGTAGGGCTCTGCGCCCGGTCCCAGGTCGATCCGCTGGGCCGCCGTGACGGGCGTGGCCAGCAGGATCATGGCAGAGAGGATCAATGGCAGGAGTTTCATGTTCCCTCCGTGACAGATATGGGGTGGAGATCCCGAGAGTCCGGATCGGAGTTGCCGATGAGTTTATCAGAATACCGAAAGCCCGTACAGGGAGCGGGGCCGGCCTGGAAAACAAGAAGGCCCGCCTTCTTTGAGAAGGCGGGCCGCTTTCGATCTCCGCGGGATGCACTGCCCTCCCGCGCTCTCTCAAGTCCCTCTATTTCAAGAGGATCATCTTTCTGGTCAGGCTGAGCCCCTGCGCCTCGATGCGGTAGAAATAGACGCCGGTCCCTAGCGCCTGCCCCTGCTCGTCGTTGCCGTCCCAGGTCGTGACGTGGGCACCGGCCGCGAGCTCGCTCGAGACCAGAGTCCGCACCCGCTGCCCGGAGGCGCTGAAGACCTCCAGCGTGACCTCGCTGGCCGTCGGCAGGGTGAAGCGGATGCTGGTCTTCGGGTTGAAGGGGTTCGGGTAGTTCTGATTCAGAGCCAGCGCACGCGGGGTCTCCTCGACCGGTGTCAGGTCGGAGGTCACCTCGAGCACGACCGGCACGACGACCATGTTCACCGCGTTGCTGGAGATCTGCAGCTCGGCGTTGTAGAAGCCGTCTTCCATACCGCTCGTGTCGAAGCTCAGCTCGATAATGTCCGTCTCGCCGTGGGGCACCTGCCCGTCGTAGCTGTCGAGTGAGAGCCAGTCCGGGGGGCTGCCGAGGCCGCTGTCCAGATCTAGGTTCTTGATGCTGTAGTCCAGCACCGAACCCGCTTCGCCGAAGTTGCTGATGAAGAGCTGCGCGCCGAAGACCTGATCCGGCAGCAGGATCTCGCTGAAGGAGGTGGGGTCCACCTCGCAGGTCGGTATCAGCAGGGAGCCGACGGTGACCGTCTCGATGTGCGTGAAGCGGTTGAAGTGGGAGACGGTGAGTGTGAGCTCGTCCTCGGGCAGGGTGCCGACGATGGTCACCTCGGCCGTGCCGCCGCCGTCCGCGACGGCCGAGCCCAGATATGTTCCGGCGTCGGAGAGGCCCACCAGCGCGCCGGGTTCGGTGATCACCGTGTAGCTCACGGCGTCGGACTCGATCATACCATCGTGAGAAACGGTCAGCTCGCTGGGCGTGTCGGTGCGGACCCGCAGGCTCGGGTCGCCGAAGATCGTCCAGTTCTTGAACTCGCTCTGCCCGTTATAGCCGTACTCGTCCATCATCTGGCAGGAGCCGTTGAAGCAGAGGCCGCCGACGGTGCGCTTGGCCTGGCCGACGAGCAGGTCGATGATCTCGTCCTGCCCGCACATGGGCGTGGCCCACTGCATGTTGATGGTCGATGCGTACATACCCACGGCGCCCGTGGGCTCGCCGTTGTGCGTGGCGCGCAGCCAGGCCTCGGCGAAGCAGGTGCTGCCGGTGAAGTTGCCGTTCACGCAGGCCACGCTGACGATCCAGGGCAGCAGGTTGTCGTTGACCAGGGCGTTGACGTGGTTGTTGTTGAAGCCCGTCGTGGACCAGGCCGTCGTGCTGCCGTGGCCACAGTAGTTGATGATGCTGCGGCCCTCGTTCACGGCGTTGGAGACCTGGCTCGAGTTGCCGCCGTTGGTGTCGTAGATGCGATCGACGATCGTGTAGCCGAAGCCGAGCAGGTCGTCGCGGATGTTGTCCATGTGCTGCCAGTCGGCCTCGCCGTCGTCGCCGATGCCGGAGCCCTCGGCCGACGCGACGCCGATGCCCTTGTGGTACCAGGAGGCGCCCGCCTGGGCGTCGCGCTCGTACTCGATGGCCTTGGTCACCTGGGTCGTGACGTCGGTCGCGTTACCCGCCGACATGCGGCCGATGAAGGCCTCAGGGTAGCTGTCGCTGCCGGCGAGCAGGCACTGCATGGGATCGGCCGCGTCGCCGTTGTTCGTGAGGTAGGGAATATGGATGTCGTCGCCGACCAGCAGGATGTAGCAGACGCCATCGGTGTCGTAACGGTTCTGGATGTAGCTCTTGAGCTGGTTGCCCGTCGAGCCGATGCTGGACATGTCCACGATGTTGGTGGGCAGGCCCATCTGGTTCTTCCAGTCGGCCAGCGGCTGCACGGCGCTGTGGTAGGCGTCGTGGGTGACGATCAGCATGCTGCCGCCCTCGGGCACCGGCGTGTAGCGATCGCTGATGCCGTTGTAGTTCAGGTAGTGGCGGCCGTAGATGCGCTCGAACTCGGCCACGCGCTCGGCGGGCCTGCTCTCGAGGATGTTCACCTTGCCGGGCCCGACCGCGCTCACCTCGAGCGTGATCGAGGTGAAGACACGCAGGGTATGCGTGGCGGGGTTGTAGCGGAAGGGGTTGAGCTCCACCACGATCCCGCGCGTGTCGCGCATGATGTAGGGCTCGTCCAGGCCGGCGAGCTTGGTGGGATACCAGGCGTCCTGGCCGTAGAAGTCCGACAGCACGTGGCTCACCATCGCGGGATCCACGTTGCGCGTGATCGTGCCCTTCGAGGGGGCGACATCCACGCCAGCGAAGTCGCGGTACTCGGCGTCGAGCACGCGGACCGACATCTCGGCGTCGTCCGGAATGACGATCGATTCCCGCAGCGTGGGCAGCGCCGGCAGCCCGCGCTCCATCGTGAGGGCGCGGCGGCTCAGGGTGACGGCACTGTAGCTCCCTCCCAGGACCTCCACGGTCTCCAGGGCGAAGCGATTGATGTCGTAGTGAATGACGGTGCGGGCTGCGTCCGCGTGCGTGACGGCGATCTCGAAAGGCCGCTCGGCGTCCTCGAGGACGACCTGCTGAGCGGCAAGGATCGGCGTCGCGCCGAGGATCAGCGCCACGGCCACCAGGAACAGTCTTTTCATGGAGTTCCCCCAGGGGCAGCGAGTCCGATGTGATCCGGTTTCATCCCAAAGGCCCGGTCCTACCCGATGGACCGGATTTCCCAATTGCGGGAAAGGTGTATTTTATCAGAGATTCGCGGCCGGCTCAACCGCCGAATCGAGCCAGTAACTAGTTGAGTATTAGTGGGTTAGTATGGGAACTTGGGGGATATCACGGCGAACCAGGCGCTACGGGGAAAAGATGCTGCGGAGCAGGCTCCAGCTGATGCGTTCCGTATCGCCAGGTTCGCCCCGCCTCCGCTCCGCGAGATCAGCCATCTTCCAGAGGCGATGTTCGGTCCCGTCTCCCGCCGCGATGGGCACGAGGTAGAGCATCAGGTCGTCCTCGATGCTGAAGCGGCTGACATCCGTTCCCGGGATGCTGCTCTCGAGGGTGACCAGGGCGTCCGTGGCCACGCGCGCTTCCAGGGTGCCCGGCGGCACGGGATCATCCCAGAGCGTCGCTTCCTCGACCGGCGCCCACTGAGTGACGGTGGCCATTTCGAGGGAGAGACCGCTTGCGCCAGGAACGTCGAAAAGACCCGGCGCACCCGAGAGGAGCCTCGTGAAGCAGTCGACCACGTCGGCGTATGACCAGTGTTTCCTGCCAGCAACGTCCGGACACGATGAAGCTCTAATCTAA
>CAZVHI010000069.1:0-12809 GCA_964627205.1 uncultured bacterium | reverse complement strand
CCGGAGAACTGCGGCAAGTGCCACATGGGCCCGGACCACCCGCAGATCGAGATCTTCAACGAGTCCAAGCACGGCATCGCCTTCTACGCCAACCGTGACGAGATGAACCTGGACAAGGCGGGCGAGTGGATCCTCGGTCGCGACTACTCGGCCGCGCCGACCTGCGCCACCTGCCACATCTCGGGCTACATGACCACCCAGGGCGTGGTCGAGGGCAACAACCACGATGTCGGCGACCGGATCAGCTGGACGCTCCGGCCGAAAGTCAGCAACAAGCTCAACCGGGTGATCTACGAGGACGGTTACAAGGAGGACTATCCCGATACACGCGAGCTGCCCGGGATCGGCGACATGGTGCCCACCGTGGAGAAGGTGGTCGAGGACTTCAAGCTGGTCAACCGGACGGTCGACCGGAAGGTGGAGCGGATCGTCACCTGGCAGGAGCGCCGGGACAGCATGAAGGGCGCCTGCCTGAATTGCCACAACGACACCTACGTGGACAACTTCTACAAGCAGTTCGACGATCTCGTGGTCCTCTACAACGAGAAGTTCGGCAAGCCGGCCACGGCGATCATGGCCGAGCTCAAGGCGGACGGCATCCTCAACCCGAAGGCTCCGTTCGAGAAGACGGTGCAGTGGGTGTACTGGGAGCTGTGGCACCATGAGGGTCGCCGCGCTCGCCACGGCGCCAGCATGATGGGGCCGGACTATACGCACTGGCACGGCATGTACGAGGTGTCGAAGCACTTCTACGAGGAGTTCCTGCCCGCCATCATCGAGGCGGCTGAAGAGACGAGCCCGGCCTTGGGGCACAAGTGGACCAAGCGTGTGGAAGAGCTGCTATCCGCGCCGGAGCACGCCTGGATCAAGGGCCTCAGCGCCGAAGAAGCCGAAGCGCTTCGCCAGATGTACGAGGAGCGCTATAATCAGTAAGTAGATGCAATTGGTGGATGCCCCACAGGTGAGGTGATGTCATGGGGAAGACGGTATCCATTTCCTTGGTTGCGAACGCGCGGGATAGTATAGGACGCATGACCAGGGAGATCGACGCGTTGCGTGTCGATCTCCCTGTTTCATGCAAGGGTACGCTGCTCTGGGGCTGGCACGCGACCGCTCTCTTGGTCTACATGCGCCTGCTGCCAGCGCGCGATCGGCTCGACCCCTGGCTCTGGGACTACCTGGTGGAAGGGGAGAGCGCCCTGGACGTCGATCGGGACGCTCACTGGGAAAACCGCCAGCGTCTGAGCCTGCTCGAGATCGTCGACATCCTCAGCGAGGTCGAGCTGCCCTTGTTGAAGCCGGAGTTCTACCAGGGTTGGCAGGATCGCACGACACGCTGCCAGACGCTGCGCTCCCAGGCCGCCGCCATCATCGGTTCGAGCATCGGCGATGAGCAGCGGCAGGGTCTGCTGCTCCTCCTGGCCGCCTACCATCGCCTGCTGCGTCTGCCGGCGGCGGTGGAGCTGGAGGCGGCGCCGATCGTCGCGGCGCTGTTCCATCTGCTCGACCTGATGGAATCCCTGGTGGACGCCGAATCGGTCGGTGTGGATGCCGTGCTCGCGGCCATCCGGGAGGCGCGGAGCGCCCTCGCCCGCCAAGCAAGCTAGCCTGAACTGGCTGGACCGAAACACGATGGCGCGCTGTGCCCACAGCGCGCTATTGTCTGTCATGGCGCTTCGTTGAACCGTCAGATGTTACGTCAGTCCTTTTGGAAGACTCTCTTGAAGATCAGACTCCGTTCTGTGAGCCAAGCTATTGCATCGGGCCACGTGGATTGATCCTCGAATCGAATTGGGCGGATTGCGAATATTCGGCTGGACTTACTCGTTGGCATTTCTCGCCATTCCAGATCTTCGGGGATTCCCAGCTCCGTTTCGATTTCATCCTTGCGTGCGTGGAGGGCGTGAAACAGTTCCTTGGAATCCCTGATCGTCAACCCACAGCGGGCCATGTTCTTGATTGTATCCACGACAAGGGTGAGGTGGGCGTCTGAGCGTCCGATCGAGATTTGAAACCAGTGACGCGGTCGGGGAATGCGGAGCTTTATTTCAGGATAGTGCTCAACTGAGTACTCCTTGAATTGCTCCCAGAACTTGAGCTGGTGGAGTTTTGTTTCGCTGAGATCGCCGGAGCGCGCCGCACCGCGTATCGCGCGTTGCCAGGTGTTGGGACGGCAGAGCACCTGGAACTTTGGCGCAGCGGGAGAGTCCCCGATCTGCCAAAGTTCTATGCTGACGAGGAAGAAGCCGATCTCGTCATCCGTGTGTTCGTTCAACCATTCGATGGCCTGCTGGTGCTCCTCACGTACATCCCTGACAATCCAGATGACATGCGATGCACCAAGCCCAGCAGTGTAGGTGATGAGCTGACCGAGGTGCGTGTGATTTGTCGTCTCCAGCTGGTTCTCGATGATGACCTTGCGATCGGAGTTCTCTTCCTGAGCATATATATCCACATTGAAGTGCCCGACACTTGCCTCAGTCTCTTCGACCTGGATACCAATCCCGACCGCATCGCTGAGGAGTTCGATGTTCTCCTCCTTGGCGAGCCAGGTCGTGAAATCCCGAGCTTCGTGCTTCCAGTGAGTGCGCAGGTCGACCTGCGTTAGCCTACCTAGCTGCATGTCCACTCTCCTCATCAGATCAGAATCCTATCCGACGCTTCTTTGGCACCTTTACCGGGCCGAGAATCTGCCGGATCGCAGTCAAGAGCTGCGCGATTTGTGAATCGTGCTTACCCAGATGCCGCTCCAAAGCAGCCAAGCGCCGGGTCAGCTCCTTGTGCTCGATAACAGCTTCCCGAAGCTGGATGAAGGCTCGGACGATAAAGACACTGACCGCCACTGCGCGAGGACTGTTGAGAACGCCTGCCGCCATGAGGGCACCATGCTCAGTGAATGCTTGAGGCAATGCCTTGGAATACTTGAGATTGCTAAGGTGGTCGCATTTTGCGACCACCTCGGCCTTCTCTTCTGCCGTGAGCTGAAAGACGAAATCTTCCGGAAAGCGTGTACGATTCCGTTTCACCTGCTCATTCAGACGTTTGGTCGTGACACCGTAGAACGCGGCAAGATCTGTATCCAGAATGACTTTCTCGCCACGGAGGAGCAGGATTCGGTGCCGGATCTCGGGAACCTGGACCACGGCTGTTTGCTTGTTCATTGATGTCTCCCGATGGAATCTCGACGGCTACCCATTCCGCGATGAGTTCGTTTACTGTCATAAAGCGCTGGGCGTGCTGTCGGCTGGTGGTCGGGAGGATCACTGCTAGTGCGGAGGATTCATCCCCTCCACAGCTCCGACTATACTCAATAAGCTGTTAGAAGTGCAAGAAGCTCACTACCTTGGGCTGGATCCCCGGAACCCAAACCCCCGCTGGGCCATTCCACTCCAATACGCTATCATCCCTGGACTTAAGCGACACTCTCCCATCGAAGCGGAAACCCCATGCCCCGAGTACTCGCCTGCATCCTCGCCCTCGTGCTGCTCGGCGCCGCCCCGGGCCCGGGACGAGCCCAGGACGCCCCGCCCGCGCCCGGCGAGATCACGATCGGCCGCCTGCACTACGGCGGCGGCGGCGACTGGTACGCGAACGCCAGCAGCCTCCCCAACCTGCTGCGCGAGTTCCGCCGCCGGACCGGCATTCCCACTGCCGCGGCCGAGACCGTGCTCCGCGCCACCGACCCCGCGCTGGAGCGCGTGCCCTTCCTCTATCTCACGGGCCACGGCAACCTCCGCTTCGGCCCCGACGAGGAGGCACGCCTGCGCGAATGGCTCGAGCGCGGCGGCTTCCTCTGGGCCGACGACAACTACGGCCTCGATGCAAGCTTTCGCCGCGCGATAGAGAGGCTCTTCCCGACCGAACCGCTGCGCCTCGTGCCCCGCGAGCATCCGATCTACCACAGCTTCTACGAGCTGGGCGGCGTGCCCAAGATCCACGAGCACGACGGCAAGCCGCCCCAGGGCTGGGGCCTCTTCCTGGATGGCCGCCTGGCGGTCTTCTATACTTATGAGGCGGACATCGGCGACGGCCTCGAGGATCCGCAGGTTCACAAGGACCCGCCCGACCGGCGGGAGGCGGCGATGAAGATGGCCGTCAACGTTCTCTACCACGCCCTGACCAGGTCCCGATGAACGAGACGCGCGCACAAGGCCCAGCGGGAGACGCCTCCCGCCGCTTCCTCGCCCTCCTGCGGCGAGAGCTGCGGCGGGCGAGGCTCGCCCACGCGAGCGGCGCGCTGCCCGCGGCGCTGACTGCCGCCGCGCTGCTTCTCGCCCTGATCGCGCTCTGGATCCGCCTCGCGCCGCCCGTGGACGCAGCCGCCGGCACGCGCCTGGCCATAGCGGCCTGGGTCTGCCTACTCGCGCCCTTCCTGCTCGCCTTCGCCTGGCCCTGGCGCCGCCTGCCGAACGCCCGCCGCCTCCTCGCCGAGGCGGAGCGCCGCGCGGAGACGCGCCAGCTCCTGGAGACCGCGGCAGACGTGGCCGAGGGGCGCCTAGAAGGCAAGGGCTACTCGCCCGGGATCATGGCGCACCTGCTCGAGCGGGCCGTGGCCTCGGCCACGGCGGGCCTGCCCGCGCCGCCTACGGCTGCGTGGCGGCGGCGACTTGCCATCCTGGGTGCGCTGCTCGCACCCGCCGCGCTACTGCTCCTCGTGCTGTCCTCGCCCACGGGCATCCGTCCCGGCGGGCTCCTGCTCTCGCCCAGCGATCCCGGGCACTACGCCGAGCGCGCCTGGCTGGAAGTCGCGCCGGGCTCGGTGGAGCTGCTCGCAGGCAGCCCCCTGCGTCTCGAGCTGCGCGAGCGTGGCCTGCCCTGGCGCTTCCCCGGCGAGCTGAAGCTGGAAATCGACGAGACGGGCGACCTCTTCCGCGCCGTTCGTCTCGCCCGCGACGGCGATGCGTGGGTGCACGAGCGCGACGCCGTCTACCAGGGCTTCTCCTACCGCGTCCGTCGTGGGCGCAGCGGCAGCGAGACCTTTCGCGTGGACGTCTACCACGCGCCGGTGCTCGACAGCCTCCGCATCGGCACCCGCCCGCCGGCCTACACCGGGCTGGCGGAGCGGCAGCTCGACCTGCGCTCCGGCGAGATCGCCCTGCCCGCCGGCAGCCGCCTCGCGCTGGCTGGCTTCAGCTCGAGCGCGCTGAGCGCCGCGTGGCTCCATTTCGAGGACGGCGACTCGCTCGCGCTGGCAGTGGACGGCGAGCGTCTCGCGGGCGAGCTGCGCGTCGAGGAGGACCTGCGCCTCGCCGTCGGCCTGCGCGACACGCGCGGCACGGAGACGCGGACCCCGCTCCTGCTCACGGTGCGCGCCGTGCCCGACGCGGCTCCGCAGGTGGAGTTCCTCGCGCCGGGACCCGACGAGGACCTGAACCGCGACCTCTTCGTCACTCTGGAGATGGCGGCCGCCGATGACTACGGGGTCGCCGACCTGCGGATCCGCTCGCTGCTCACCGGCGAGGCCGACACGCTCTCGCTGCCCCTGCCCTTGGACGGCCGGCCCGCGCCGCGCGTGGCCCTGCGTCATCCCTGGGACCTGGCGCCCCTCGATCTATTCCCGGGGGACGTCGTCGAGTACTGGGCGGAGGTGGAGGACAACCGCCCCGGCCGGCCCGGTTTCGGAAAGAGCCGCGTGCAGCGCCTGCGCGTGCCCTCCATCACGGAGATCTACGAGGCCATCGAGGAGGGGGACCGCGACCGCGGCGAGAACCTGAGCGAGATGCTGGAGGAGGGCAGCCAGCTCCAGGAAGACCTGCGCCGTCTCGAGCAGGAGCTTCGCGCCGACCCGGAGATCGACTGGGAGCGCGAGGAGGAGTTGCGTGCGGCCCTGGAACGCCAGCAGAAGATGGCCGAGCAGCTGGAGGAGCTGAGCCGTGGCCTCGAGGAGCGCAACGAGAAGCTGGGCGAGAACGAGATGCTCCGCGAGCAGATGGCGGAGAAGATGGAGCGGATCCAGGAGCTGGTCGACGAGTTGCGCGACACCGAGGCCGGCGAGATCCTACGTCGCTTCCAGGAGATGGTCGAGAGCCTGGATCCTGACACGCTGCCCGAGGAACTGAAGAACCTACGCATGGACCAGGAGCAGCTCCTCGAGCAGCTCGAGCGCACGGAGGCCATGCTCGAGCAGGTCATGCGCGAGCAGCGGATGGACGCCCTGCTCGAACAGGTGGACGAGATGCTCGAGCGGCAGGAGCAGTTGCGCGCGGAGACCGACGACTGGCTGGGCGAAGAGGATGAAGAGCGCGACGAGGAGGCTGGCGGCGAGGAGGCCGACGCCGAGGACTCGGACGCTGAGGAGTCGGAAGGCGAGGAGTCCGGCGAGCCCGAGGATGCCGACACCGATCCCGCCGAGGGCGAGCAGCAGAACGAGGGCGAGGAGCTGACCGAACGCCAGGAGAAACTGGCCGAGGACGCCGAGGAGCTGACCGAGCAGATCCGCGAGGAGGCCGAGGAGCTCGCCGAGGACTTCCCCGAGCAGGCGGAGCAGATGGAGGAAGCGGCCAAGCCGGAGTCCGAGAGCAACCCGAGCCAGCCCATGCGCGACGCGGGCGAGCAGATGCGCGAGTCCGATCCGGGCGCGAACAGCAGCCAGCAGGATGCGAGCGAGCGCCTGCTCAAGCTCTACTGGCGCCTGGTCAAAGCCCAGCAGGGCATGATGGGCGCCATGGAGCAGATGTCCATGGAGGCGCTGGGCAGGGTGACGCGCCACGCGCTGGAGCTCTCCCTACGCGAGGAGGACGAGCAGCTGGAGATGCAGCGGCGCCACCGTCTCGGTTACGATCCCGAGATGACGCGACGCTCGGCCCGCCGGCAGATGAGCCTCTACCAGTCGCTCGAGCGTGTGCGCGAGGAGCTGCTGGAGACCGCCAAGCAGACGCTCGGCGTCAGCCCCAAGGCGATGAGCGAGAGCCGGGCCGCGCTGGAGGCCCTCGCGAACAGCATCGCCGAACTCGAGTCGGCCAACCTCGGCGCGGGGCTGCAGTCGGCCGGGGAGTCGGTGGGGCACCTGAACGAAACAGTGATCGAGCTCCTGGAAGGCATCCAGTCCGAGGGTGGCGGCGGCGGCAGCTGCAGCAACCCGCTCCAAAGCATGCAGGACATGCTTCAGCGCCAACAGCAGCTCAACAAGGACAGCCGTTCCAAGAGCGAGAGCATGGGCGGGGGTGGCCTCTCCATGAAGGACCGCGCGGAGATGCAGCGTCTCAAGGCGGAGCAGCAGGCCATCCGCGAGGGCATGGAGGAGATGGTCGAGGGCGAGGGAGAATTGCTCGGACGTCTCGACCGCATCATCGATGACATGAAGGAGGTCGAGAAGGATTTCGAGGGCGGGCGCATCAGCGAGGAGACGCTGCGCCGCCAGGAGAAGATCTTCGAGCGGCTGCTCGACGCGCAGCGCTCCGTCCACCAGAGGGACTACAAGCAGAAACGCCGCAGCCGCAGCGCGGACGAGCTGGAGCCGCTCTGGCCCGAACACGAGCGGCTGGACGATCCCCTCGAGAAGCTGCGCGACGAGATCCGCCGCGGACTGGGCGACGCCGCGCCGCCCGAGTACGAGGAGCTCATCCAGGAGTACTACCGCTCGCTGCTCGAGAGCGAGGAGGAGCTGCCTTGATGCGCCGACGGATCCCCCGCTGTACGTCCGCGCTCCTCGTCGGGCTGTCGCTTCTTCCCCCGACCGCCGCGCTGCTCGCGACCGGTGCCTTCGCCCAGGAGGGCCGCGTCGGGACGGAGCTGCGGACCCGGGACGGCGCAGCTCCTCCTGACTCCGCGCGCGTTTCACTGCCCGCGCGGCGCGATAGCGCGTCCGTGCGCCCGGGACTCACCGCACCGAACAGCGAGCTGTCCCTGACGCGACGGCTCTACCGGCTGGAAAACATCCTCACCAGAGACCCCGAGCGGGCCCTCCGCGAGCTCGAGACGCTCCGCGCCAGCCATCCCCGCCACTACCAGCTGCGCCTGCTCCTGGGCAGGGCCTACCGGATGCTGGGGCGTCTGGAGGAGTCCGAGCTTGTGTTGCGGGAGCTCGAAGAGGAGTACCCCGAGGCCAGCGGCTTCCGCAGCGAGCTTGTGCGCACGCTCCTGCGCCAGGGCCGCGACGACGAGGCTCTCGCGCTGCTGGATCGGAGCATGGCGGCCGGCAGTCCGCGCGCTGGACCTTACGAGGACGCCGCCGCCCTCCTCCGGAGCGAGAACCGCTACGGGCTCGTGGAGGGGATCTACCACCGCGGGCTCGCGGCCCTGCCGCCGAGCGACGAGCGCGGGCGCCTGCGCCTCCTGCGCCGCCTGCTCGATCACCTCAGCCTCGAGGACCGTCCCGCCGATCTCCTCCGGGTCCTGGCGAACGAGGCGGGAAGACTGAACTCGCTGCAGCTGCGCGAGCGCCTGCTCGAGCGAGGTCGTGCCCTCCTGGCCGAGGCCGTGGAGCCACGCGGGCTCCTGGCCCTGGCTGACAGCCTCACGGTTACGGAGAGCGGTGCGATCCTGGCCCCCGTGCTGCGGGAGCTCTACCTGGTTGCTCTCGACTACGACGCCTTCGCGGAACGGGTCCTGGAGGCGCCCAAGCACGCGAAGCGCCGGCCGGTCTGGCTCTACGAAGAGGGCGTGCGCTGTCTCGAGACGCGGGGCGGCGATCCCTCTGCCCGCCGGCGCGCGGCGGAGACGCTCTTCGACGCCATGCTGTCGCTCGAGCCGCCGGCCGACCTCGCCGGACGCGGACGCCTGCAGCTTGCCCGGATCCGTCTCGAGGAAGACGCAGAGCTGCGCCTGCGGGGCGAGACTCCCTCGCCCCGAGAAACCAAAGAGCTGCGCGCGCTGCTGGCCCATCTGCGGCGGGAGCAGCCGGCAACCCTCTGGGCCGGCGAGGCTCTCGTTGCCGAGCTGCGCCTCCTCCGGGAACGCCTCGGCCGGCCGGCGGAGGCCGACAGCCTGCTCCGGGCATGGCTGATGGATCCCGAGCGCGGCCGCGACGAGCAGACCCAGTGGGCCCTCGAGCTCCAGATGGGCGAGAACCTGATGGCGCTGGACCGCTTCACGGCGGCCCGGGGGCACTACACGTTCCTCCAGAAGACGACGCGCTCGGCCCCCCTCCAGGCCTGGACGCGCTACCGCCTCGCCCAGCTCCTGATCCTGGACGACGAGTCCGCCGCCCAGGACAGTCTCGCAGCCCTTGCGAAAGAAGCGCCCGGCAGCCCCCTCGCGAACGATGCCCTCGACCTGGCCCTGCTCCTCGCGGAGTCGCAGACCTGGCCGGGCGCCGTGCGGGAGCTGATCGACGGCGCGCTGCGCCTCGAGTTCTCCGGGCGTCCGGCGGAGGCCGCGGAGCGCCTGCTCGCCTTCACCCGCGACTTCGCAGACGACCCGGCGGCGCCGTCCCTGCTCTACCGGGCTGGCCTGCTCCTGGAGCGCGGCCTCCGCGGGCGCGAGGCCGTGGCGACATGGTTGGAACTATCCGACCGGCACGCCAGCGACTTCCGCGCTCCCCAGGGACTCGAGCTGGCCGCCCGTCTCGCCCTGCGCATGCGCGAGCCCACGCTGGCGCGGGAGCTCCTCTCCCGTCTCCTGGAGGAGCATCCCGACTCGCCGCTCCGTCCAGGTCTGCGCGACCTGCAGGAAGAGCTGAAGGAGGACGTGTGATGACGAAGACCGCCGCCGCGCTCTGCGCGCTGTTGATCACGTTGGCGACTGGTCCTGCGCGGGCGGACCTACTCGTGCCGATGGACCTCGGCCAGAGCGACCACCTCCGCGCCTACGGGCTGACCTACCGCATGCTCGAGAAGGGGCAGACCGCCGTCTGGCTGCTCAACTACCGGGGTGGTTCCTTCCTGCTGGAGGACTCGCAGGTGGGCCGGCGGGAGGCGGCGCGCCTGGGCGTGAAAGTGGAGAGGATCTCGGCGGCGAAGAAGGCGGCGATCGTGGCCACCATCGAGCAGTCTAATATGGAGCAGGTCGTGCTGGAGAAGGCGCCGGAGGTGGCCATCTACAGCCCGCCCAACGCGCAGCCCTGGGACGACGCCGTGATGCTGGCCCTGGAATATGCGGAGATCGAGTACACGGTAATCTACGACGAGGAGGTGCTGGCCGGCGATCTCGGCAAGTACGACTGGCTGCACCTGCACCACGAGGACTTCACGGGCCAGTATGGGAAGTTCTACAGCCAGTTCCGCGGCCAACCCTGGTACGAGCGGCAGAAGCGGCTCTACGAGCGGAAGGCGGCCGCCGCGGGCTTCGCTTCCGTGAGCGAGCACAAGAAAGCGGTAGCGCTGATGGTGCGCGGATATGTCGAGGAGGGCGGCTTCCTCTTCGCCATGTGCAGCGCGACGGACACGATCGACATCGCCCTGGCCGCTCGGGGCGTGGACATCGTCGCGAGCGTGTACGACGGCGATCCGCCCGAGCAGGGCTTCCAGGACAAGCTCGACTATGCGCAGGGCTTCTGCTTCGAGGACTACTCACTGATCACCAACCCGATGATCTACGAGTTCAGCAGCATCGACGCCACGGATACCGCGAAGCTGCGCGGCGAGGCCGCGGACTACTTCACGCTGTTCGAGTTCTCGGCTAAGTTCGACCCCGTGCCGACTATGCTGGTGCAGAACCACGTGGCCGTCGTGGAGGGCTTCATGGGCCAGACTACGAGCTACTACGAGCGCTATTTGCAGGATCACTTGACCGTGCTCGGCGAGGTGGAGGGTGCCGGCGAGGTGCGATACGTGCACGGCAAGCGCGGCCGCGGGACCTTCACCTTCTACGGCGGGCACGACCCCGAGGACTACGCGCATCGCGTGGGCGACCCGCCCACCGACCTCTCCCTGCACGTCCACTCGCCCGGCTACCGGCTCATCCTCAACAACGTGCTCTTCCCCGCCGCCGAGAAGAAGGAGCGCAAGACCTGAGCGGGCATCCCCCGCTAATCCTCCCACGGTATCGTCTTTCGGCGCGGGCCCCCTGCGGCGGCTGCGGCCATGACTATCTGATCGCCTTTTCTGCAGGACGCGGGGCCCGGTCCCTCTGGTGACATGCGCCTAGGGCTGGCCTAGCCGTTGCTGCTGGCCAGAATCTCCGACTGCCTGCCACTGGTGTACACGCGTTGTAGGCGGGCGATGAAGATCCTCGCCCTCGAGACTAGGGGGGGGAGCAGACGTGTCGCATTCTCGATCAAGCGGCGGAGTCTGTCGTTGAGGAAATGGAGGGGAGCTTCCCAGGGTCATGGACGACATATACAGGGGTGAAAAGGTGTAAAGTTGCATTCTTTCCCTTTCTCTTCGGAAACGAGCAGAATCGACAGAATTCCGATCTATTCCATTCTAGGCTTCAATTCCTGATTCTGGACCTTCAGCACAACGACTTGGTGAAGTGATCGCCAGGAGTTTCATGACGGTGGAGTGGCAATGAAGAGTATTCATTGCCACGTGGACCCCCGCTGTTCATGACAGGGGAAGCTTTCTGGTTCCTTCACGTTCGTGCTTCTTTGCTCAAGGCTTCAATTATTATCTGTAGAAGAGGTGGTCCTACTTTCTTGGACAGCTCGGCGGCTTAGTTAAGGTGGACTCCAGGGTTTTCATCACGCCGCCTTGCGCAGATGGTACTCCTCCATCGGCGTCCTGTCATCTTCGAGGCTCGAATGAGGCCTCTCCTCGTTGTAGAGCCTGACCCAATCCCCGATCCGATCTCGAGCCTGGATCCCATCTTCGAACTCCTGCAGATAGACGCACTCGTATTTGAGCGAGCGCCATAGCCGTTCGATGAAGACGTTGTCCATCCAGCGGCCCTTGCCGTCCATCGAGATCCGTACATCAGCACCCTTCATCACGTCCGTGAACTCACCGCTAGTGAACTGGCTGCCCTGGTCCGTGTTGAAGATCTCCGGTCTGCCATACTTCGCCAGGGCTCCTTCCAGCGCCTCAACGCAAAATGAGCTCTCCATCGTGTTGCTCAGGCGCCAGGAAAGCACCGCCCGGGTCGACCAGTCCATGATCGCCACAAGGTACAGAAAGCCTCGCCGCATCGGGATGTAGGTGATGTCCGCGCACCAGACATGGTTCGACCGCTCGATCTTCAGATCCCGCAGCAGATACGGATAGATCCAGTGTTCCGGATGCGGCTTAGAGGTATTCGGCTTCTGAAAGATCGCCGAGAGCCCCATCTTGCGCATCAGCCGGCGCACCCGGTGACGCCACACGTTGAAGCCTTGACGGCGAAGCCAGCGAGCCATCTGGCGCGACCCGTAGAAAGGTGTCGCCAGAAACTGCTCGTCGATGCGCTTCATCAGCATGAGATTGAGCGCGCTCTCGCCCTTGCCCGTGTAGTAGAACGACGAGCGGGCAATACTCACCAGCTCGCACTGACGGCTGATGCTGAGCCCTCGATGATTCGGGTCGATCATCGCTGTCCTCCGGCCATGGCTCAACGTCCGAAGGCTTTCTCTAAAAAATCGCGCTCCACTGTGAGCTTGCCGATCTTGGCGTGCAGCTCCTTGATCTCCGCATCCCGGGCGGCCTCGCTGCGGCTGGCCTTTTTCGAGAACAGATCGGGGAGGCTCTCTTTAGCCTGCCGCTTCCACTGGGCGATCATGTTGGGATGGACATCGTGCTTGGCGGCCAGCTCGGCCAGCGTCTTGTCGCCAATCAGAGCCTCCAGGGCGACCCGGGCCTTGAAATCAGCAGAGAACTTGCGTCGGTTTGCCATTGCTCCATTTCCTCCGTTCAGAGTGCTGGAGCCACCTTAGCATGCTGTCCGAAATCCTGGGACCACCTCTCTTCACCTGATCGGTACCCGTCTTGGCCAGAGCCGCATCCAAGGTCAACTTCACA
>CAZVHI010000068.1:0-13183 GCA_964627205.1 uncultured bacterium | reverse complement strand
TTCCATTCTGGCACCTCAAACGGCAGAGGAGGGCGTCGATACCTTCCCTATGCTTTTACGGAGCAGGGAGTTGCCATGCTTTCAAGCGTGTTGCGGAGTCAGAGGGCGATCCAGGTGAACATCGCGATCATGAGGGCCTTCGTCCAGCTCCGTAAGCTCCTGGCTACCCACGAGCAGCTCGCGCGCAAGCTGGACGAACTCGAGAAGAGCTACGATGCAAAGTTCAGAGCGGTGTTTCAAGCAATTCGCAACCTGATGTCGTCACCCGTGCCGCAGAGCAGGAGGATCGGCTTCAAAGCCCAGAAGGATGATTGAATTCACAACGATGGGCAAGACGGCCTGTCCCCTGATTGTCTCCAGCGAACTCACTCCTCCTTCAGGGTCTTCTCCAGGCCCAGCCAGGCGGGGAGTGGCTGGAACCCAAGACTACGGTTGATGCCCAGCATGCCATCGTTGCCCGCCTCGTTCGAGGTGCGCACGGCCACGTAGCCGGCAGCCTTGGCCGCGCCAAGCGCGCTCACCTTGAGCGCCGTTGCCACGCCTTTCTTGCGACACTCGCGGACGACCCCCGTCAGGCCCGTCTCGACGTAACCCTTCTTCGTGCTCCGCCAGAGGTTGCTCAGCCCGACCAGGCGACCCTCGCCGTCGCGGGCGACCGTGTAGAGCGCTGGCAGGAAGTTCGGGTTCTCGAAATGCTCTCCGCAATAAGCCTTGAAGTCGGGTCGGGTCAACACGTCGCTCATCGGCACGTCGGCGGAAACGAGCAGGTCCAGCTCGTAGAGCCAGCGCTGGAGGTCCGACTCTCCCGCCAGCTCCGCGTAGGGCAGGATCGCGAAGCCCGCTTCCCGCACACGCGCGAGATGCTCGTCGTACTGCGACGGTACAAAGCGCCCCAGATCCAACTCGGAGTCGCACTCCCGGATCGTCTCCCGATAGCCGCGCTTCCCGGCGAAGCGCAGGCTGCCAGTCTGGTCCTCGCGGGCCATGCCGCGCAGGACGAGCGGGTCGAAGTCCGCCAGCACTCGCACAAGGTGCTCGTAGAGAGCGCTCCCGATCCCGCGGCCGCGCTCGGCCGGCGGCACGTTCACGGAGAGATGGAACTTGCGGGGATGGTACATCATCCCCCACTGCGTGTACCCGCCATAGGCGACGATGCGGCCCTCTTCCTCGTAGACGAAGCGCCGCCAGCGGATCTTCGGATCGCGGTGCGCGTCGTAGTGACGCCACTCCTCGACACTGTTCGGGAAGTCGGGGAAGACGACGTTCTGCACCGCGATGACTGCCTCGTAGTCCCGCTCCGCGAAGTCACGAATCGAACCCTTCACGATGCATCCTCCTCCGCCGCGACGGCCGCCGTGTCCAGCACCTTCTCCACGAAGAGCCACGCCGGCCGCGGCTCGAAGCCCAGGCGCCGGTTGATTCCCAGCATGCCCGCGTTCTCCGCCGCGTTCCAGGTGCGCGTCTTCTTGTAGCCTGCAGCCTTCGCTGCGGCCAGAGCGCGCACCTTCAGGGCCGTGGCGAGGCCGAGGCGGCGATACTCGGAGATCACGCCGGTGAGTCCCGTGCCCACATGCCCCTCGGACTCGTCCCGCCAGAAGTTGCTGATGCCGATGAAGCGGTCTCCATCCAGGGCGAACAAGTTGAGCTCTGGAAGAAACTTCGGGCTCTCGAGAGCGCGCTCCCGCCAGAGCTCGAAGGGCGGCGGATCGTAGGGATCCCGGCTCGGCATATCGGTGAGGAGCTGCTGCACCAGCTCGTAGACCGGACGCTCGTTGGCCTCACAGGCCAGCTCGGGCCAAGTGCGGATCACGATGCCCTGCTCCTCCGCGCGTGCAGCGTCCGCCTCGAAGCGCTCCGGCTCGAAGGACTCGAAATCCAGCACCGACTCCTCCAGGCGCATGATGTCCTCGTAGCCGCGAGAGGCCGCGAAGCGACGGCAGTCCTCGCAGACCATGCTGCGCAGCGCGATGGGCTCGTGCGCGGCCGCGGCGGCCACCGCGTGCTCGTAGAGCGCCGTGCCGATCCCCCGCCGCCTCGCCTCGGGATGCACCACCACGTCGATGTAGAACTTGCGAGGATGGTACTCCCAGGACATCTGCAAATAGGCCCCGTAGGCGAGAACCGTCCTCGCCTCTTCCCAGGCCCAGCGCCGCCAGAGGTGCTTGTCCTCCCGCAAGCGGTCCTCGCGCTCCAGGTGTTCCGCCGTGCGCAGGTAGTCCGGGTAGGCGGCGTTGTGGATCTCCGCCATGACGCCGTAGTCCTCCGGGCGGAAGTCCCGGATCGCCTCGCTCGCGCGCTCTTTCCCGCTCATGAGCTGTCCTCCTTCCGCTCATCCTCCTTCTCCGATTCCGCCAACGCCTCGGCGTCGATCACCTTCTCGATCCAGAGCCAGGCGGGGCGAAAGCGGAAACCCAGTCGCTCGTTGATCCCCAGCATGCCGCGGTTCTTCTCCTCGTTCCACGTGATCGTGGCCTCGAAGCCCGCCGCCTTGGCCGCCATCAGCGCCCGCACCTTGAGCGCCGTCGCGATGCCGCGCTTGCGGTGGTCGCGGCGGACGCCGGTCAGGCCGGTCTCGAGACGGCCTTCGGTCGCCTCCTTCCAGAGGTTGCTCATGCCCACGTAGCGCCCGTTGTCCACGGCGATCATGTTGCAGCCCGGCAGGAAGTTGGGACTCTCGTAGACGATCTTCGACCACTGCTCGAAGTCCTGGGGCGTCTGCGCGTCAGGGCTGGGCACGTCCTTGCCCACGTCGATGCAGACCTCGTGGTACTTGCGGTCGCGTTCCCGGTCGTCCGCCAGCTCGTCGTAGCTCCGAATCGCGACGCCCTCCTCCTCCGCGCGCGCCAGGTCGGCCTCGAAGCGCGAGGCGTCGAAGGCCGTGATGTCCAGGAGCGACTCCTGCTCGCGCATGCGGTCGACGAAGCCGCGCGCGGCCGCAAAGCGGTGATCCTCTTCCATGTCCTCGCGCACCTCGCCGCGCAGGACGATGGGATCGAGCTCCATCGCGGCCGACTCGGCCGTCTCCCAGAGCGCGCTGCCGATGCCCCGCCGGCGCGCGTCGGGGTGCACGCCCACCTCTACCCAGAGCTTGCGCGGATGGTAGGTCCACGAGGAGTGGCTGTAACCGGCCCAGCCCACGATGGCGCCGTCCCGTTCGGCGACCCAGCGCCGCCACTTGATCTTGGGCTCCTTGAGGGAATCCCAGCGGCGCCAGTCCGTGGTCGAGCGCTTGTAGTCCGGGTATACTGCGTTGTGTACCTCGTTGGCAGGCTCGTAGTCCGCCTCGGTGAACTCCCTGATCTTCCATTCCATGTCGATCGTCCTTCCTCTATCGAATCCGTTGCCTGTCCTTAATCGTGTAGTCACGGCAAAACCGAATAGCCAGATAGCGCAACGCAAGAAGCGGAACGCTACACAGCGATCGCGGCGGAGATGATGGGCTTGCTGGGTGACCGCCGGCGGGCGGCGAAGGGTCAGCCGATTCGGCTCGGGTGCCCGGGACAGGCATCGGAGTCCGAACCCATGACGGCCAGGAGCAAGCTCGCGATCACTGCGTCGTTGATCTGGGTTCGAATCATGAAGCACTCCTTTCGCGACGGATCCCGTAGGATCCGTTTCCTTCCATGCTCTGCTGGCAACTAGCATCCGCCGCTAGTGTCGGGAGCTTTGGCGTCACTCCCGGCCGGAACAGATGGGGCTGTCCCAGCGGCTCGGGCTCGATCCAGCGCACTCGCGTGGGTAGTGGCTGGCAAACATAGGCAGCGCCCCGTCGCGAGTCCAGCGAAAAATGCTGATTTCTGCAATTCCCGCCGGGGAGCGGGCGGGAAGGGGGCCGTTTCAGTCGCCGTAGCGGGCGCGCAGGGGAGGCGAGAGACGCAGCATGAGCAGCATTCGCTCGAAGATGTCCGCCCACTCGCCCAGCTCGGCCGCCAGCTCCGCGGCGGGCGGCGCGAAGAGACCCGTGGAGCAGGCTTGGCCCAGCTCGCGCTCCGCCTTGGCCCGGTAGACCGTGAGCAGGCGATCGCCGAAGCGGCCCACCTCGTGAAAGTCCTCGGAGAGGAAGACGATCACTGGCACCCGCAGGGCGCCGAGAACGCGCAGCTCGTCCTGGAGGGGCACGGAATCGGCGCGCTCGAAGAAGTGGAGGTCGACGACCTCGCCCGCCGCCTGCACCAGCGCCTGGAGCATGGGCCCCTGGCGGACGCAGTCGCCGCACCAGATGCCGCTGTAGACGAGGACGTTCATCCGGCGGCCGTGGCCCTGCAGGCGATCTCGCAGCGCGTCGTCCGGCGCGGGGATCTGCTTCGCCATCTCGCGCCACTTGTCGGCGTGGATCGGATCCGAGGCGGCGAGGTAGTCCTCGTAGGCCCGGGCGGACTCGAAGTGCTCTCGCCAGAACTCGGCGCGCGTGTCGTAGTATTTGGGCTTCTCCGCCATGGCGATTCCTCCCCGGGGATCTTCGGCTGCGGTTGCGGCGCTCAGCCGCAACCTTCCCCGCGATCTCGCTTCTCGCGTTCCGCAGCGCGGTCGACCGACCGCAGCGCGGCGCTCCCTCAGGTCCCCCCGGGGCGGCTGATGGCGGAGATCACCAGGTAGATGATCGCCGAGTAGATGAGCAGGCCGGGGATGTTCTCGAAGCGCAGGACGTCGGCGAAGGACAGTGCTTCGTCGTCGAAGCGGCCCAGCAGGACCGCGAGTCCCACACAGATCAGCAGTTTGGTTATCACGTTTCTCATGTTATCGCAGAAGGTAGTCCGAGCGGCGCACGGGCGCAACGTCGGGTTCGTGGATGTCGGTGGTGGACGGGATTCGATGCCGCGAGAGCGTCGAAAGTTGCATCTCGCGCGGGCTCGCCTCAGCGCAGCTCGACGATGCCCGTGGCCACGCTCTCGATGAAACGCCGGTCGTGCTCCACGAAGAGGATCGTCGGCTCGTAGTCCAGGATCACCGTTTCGATCTGCTCGCGGCTCATCACGTCGATGTAGTTCATGGGCTCGTCCCAGAGGAGGAGCTGGGCCGGCAGCAGGAAGGAGCGGCAGAGGTCCACCTTCTTGCGCTCGCCCTGGCTGAAGGTCTCCAGCGGACGGTCGAAGACCTCGCCGCCGACTCCGAAGGCACCCATGATCTGGCGGAAGCGCGTCTCGTCGATGTCCGCCGACTCGATCCGCTCGCGCAGGAGGCCGCGCTCCCAGAGTGGCGTCTGGTAGGAACGCAGGACTTTCAACCGGGCCGGCACGTGGCAGGTCCCACCGTCGACCTCGATCTCCCCCACGATCGCGCGCAGGAGGGTCGTCTTGCCGCTGCCGTTGGGTCCGACGAGCGCCGTCCGGTCGCCGCGCCGCAGGGTGAGGGAGAAGCTGTCGACGATCGTCCGCCCCTCGATCTCGATGCGGGCGTCCTCGAGGGTCAGCAGGACCTGCGGCGTCTCCGCGTCCACCTCCAGCTTGAGGCGTCGCTCCCTGTCCTCCCTCCGCAACAGCCCGCGCTTCTCCTCCAACTTCTCGCTCCGGCGCTTCTCGATGGAAAGGGCGCGCTTCATCTGCTTCGCCGCGCGGTGCGAGATGAAGCCCTTGTCCCCCCCACCGATCTTCTCCCGCTCCTTCGCGTTCGACCAGCCGCGGCGTTGTCGCGCCGACTGCTCCAAGGAACGGATCTCGCGCTGCAGGTTCTCGCGACGGCTCTTCTCGTGCTCCAGCTCCAGTTCGGTCTGCAGCTTCCAGGAAGAGTAGCCCCCCTTGAGGACACGAGCGCCCTCGCGGTTCAGCGAGAGGACGTGGTCGGCGCAGAGGTCGAGGAAGTGGCGGTCGTGGGAGACGAGCACGAAGCCCCGCTGCCGCCCGAGGTAGTCGCCGAGGAGCTCACGGCCCTCGATGTCGAGGTGGTTGGTCGGCTCGTCGATCAGGGGGAAGCCGTCCCGGCGCAGGAAGAGCGCGACGATGAGGGCGCGCGTCCGTTCGCCGCCGCTCAGCGTGTCGAAGGCCCGGCGGAGCAGCTCGCTGGACATGCCGAGGGCGGCGAACTCACGCTCGATGCGCGCCTCGATCTCGTAGCCGCCGTGCTCCTCGTAGAGCTGCAGGGTCTCGCCGTAAAAGGCGAGGCTGGCCTCGTCGCTCTCGGCCGAGAGCGTCTCCATCTCGCGCTCCCAGCGTGCGAAGGGCGCCACGCAGTCCTTGAGGACGTCCAGCGTGGCGCGTCGCGGATCGCCCGGCGCGAAGGGGAAGTAGCTCGCCGCGAGGGGCACGGCGATCTCGCCGCGTCCCGGCTCGAGGCTTCCCTCGATCAGGCGGAGCAGGGTGGTCTTGCCCGTACCGTTGCGCCCGACGACCGCGGTCCGCCAGTCTGTGTCGATGCTCAGGGACAGGCCCTCGAAGATCGGCACGAAGGGCGTGTCGTAGTGGAAGCTCAGTTCACTGCAAACTATGGCCGGCATGGGGGGAAACCTCCCGCCGCGTAGCCGAGTCCGGGCGTCGCCGGGCGCGGCGGCAACGCGCCGTATGATCGGACCTCGCCTGATCTCACGGCAACGATTCGGCGAGGTGGAAATTCAGTGGAGGAGAGTGATCGTGCTCGTGTAGACGGCGTCCTGCGCCCGCAGCCGCGTGTAGTAGACACCCGAGGGGAGAGCCTGGCCCGCATCGTCCTCGCAGCGCCACAGTAGCTCATCTGCGCCCTCGAGGACCAGTTCGCGCTGCAGCCGGCCACCTACATCGTAGATCGAGAGGGTAACGCTCTCGACGCTTCGCAGGGAGGAAGGCAGCTGGAAACGCAGTGTGCCAGAGCTAGGATTCGGATAGGCGAACAGGCGCAACGCGGAGGCCGACTCCTCGGGAACCGCAGTGGGCGCCGCGCCCACTGCCAACGGCAGGAAGAGGCGTCCGGAGCCCAGCTTGCCGAGGTAGTCCTCGTTGCCGGGGATCTCGTAGACCTGATCCACGGCCTGGGCGACGATGAACCTGCTTGCCGAGACGTCGAGCCCGGGGTGAAGTTCGAGGATCAGAGCTACCTCGCCGGCAACGAGCGGCGTCGCGAAGGAGCAGCCCGCGCCGAGTCCCCATTCACCGCCGGGATAGGCGCTGCGGATACCCACTCCCGGTCCGGCGACGAGCACCTGGTCATGGAAATCCGCGAAGTCCGCCTTGACGTCCAGGGTGTCGAGGGCCGTGACCATGAACACATTGTCGAGGGCGGCAGGATAGTAGGGCGGCATCTCGTTGTCCTCGTTGCCGGCTCCCGCGACGGCAACGATGTTACGCTCCTCGCACTGCTCGAACAGACGCCGGAGGGTTCTGGGCCTCTGCGCCTTGACGCCGAAACTCAGGTTGATGACCTGCACGTTCTGCTCGAGCGTGTACCCCATGGCCGTGGCAAGCGTGAACAGATCCGACCGCCCCTCGTCGTCGAGGATGCGGATGGGGAGGATCATCGCCTCGGGAGCGACGAGGACAACGAGGCCGGCGACCATCGTGCCGTGCCCGTACCCCTCGTCCGTGAAGCCGTCTCCGTCATCGTCCGAGCCGTTGGCCGTGTCCCAGGGCTCGAGGTCCCCGTCGACGAAATCCCGACCCCCCGGCGAGAGGCGATCGATGAAGACCTCGTGCTCGGGATCGACGCCCGTGTCCAGGACCGCGACCGTGACGCCGCTCCCGCGGGCGTAGGCGTGAGCCTCCTCCAGACCGATGCGCGCAGCCATCATCTGATCCTCGAAGTCCTCGATCGTGCCGCCGACGGCGCCGATCACCATCTGGCGGACGGCCTCGGGCCCCTCCAGGATCCAGTTGGGCTCGGCATCGTCCACCGCCGGATCGGTCTTCAGGAGCTCGGCGAATACCTCGATGTCCACGGGAAAAGGCACCTGGATCAGGTAGTGATCATAGGCCGGCAGCTCTTCCACTAGGATCGTGCCCCAGCGCTCGTTGACCTCTTCGATGGTGCAACCTGGCTCGAGAAGTACGGAGACCTGGTTGGGCACGTGGGGGGCGATCAGGTCATCGTTGGCCCCCGCGACGGACGCGAGGAGGGTGATGACGAGCAGGAACGGCGCCAACAGGTGAGCGAGCTTGCGCATGGGTCTGATCCCCATTCGCGGTGCGGGGCAGGAGAGAAGCATGGCCGTCCTAATAATTTCCGTAGACCGAAGTTGCAGAGATGTAGCCTTATAGTTTACCCCGTCGGCCCCCGCTGGGTCAATCCGGCCGTGGCTGGCATCGGCGGGGCAGAGCCGGTGCGGCGAATCGCAGAGGGAGAGGAATGGACCGGGAACGGCTCGTAACAAAGCTCGTTGCACAGGACGAGTCCGCCTGGCGCCGCTACATCGAGGACTTCGGCCGTCTCATCTACGCGGTCTCCGTCCGCTTCGGATTCGACGAGGCTGAACAGGAGGACCACTTCCAGGACGTCTGCCTTTCGGTCTTCCGTGCAATCCACACCCTGCGCAACCCGGCCCATCTCTCATCCTGGACATACAACATCGCCTTCCGCCAGGCCATCGACATGCAAAGGCGTGGTCGCCGTGCGACGGCGGAAATCCCGGAGAATCCGACCCTGCCCGCCCTCATCGTGGAACCGACCATTCTCGAGGACCTCGAACAGCTCCAGAATGCAGCCCGCGTGCTGGACGCCCTCGCGGAACTGGACTCCCGTTGTCGAGATCTGCTGCGCGCGCTGTTCCTGGAGGAACCCTCCCCCTCCTACGAGGACATCAGCCGCCGCGAGGGGATCCCCCTGGGAAGCATCGGCCCCACGCGGGCGCGGTGCCTAGAAAAGTTGAAAAAGGCGCTTAAAAGACTATCAAACGGACTCCCTGCACCGTCCTATGACGTGGAACCCCGAGGCGGAACTAATCCGTCGGCAAGCCCACGAGAGGGTGAAGAATGAATCCCCCAAGCGCGCATCCGAATTGGGACGAGATCCTGACCCACGTTGAGTCCGGCAGCGGCGGAGACGCGCTGTCCGATCATCTGAGAAGCTGCCCGGCCTGCAGCAGAATCGTCGACGAGCTGAGAGAGCTGCTGACTCAGCTCGAAACGGCCCGACTGCCACAGCCCCCGGCGGAGTTGCTCGAGCGGACCTTCACCCGCCTGCGCGAAGAGCTGGGAAAGGCGTCTCGCGAGGGCGAGGGCAGCCGCCGCTCCCTCGGAGAGGCCGCCCTGGCCCTGCTCGGCGGGATCGGTGAACCCCTGCGCGAGCACTGGGCCGCGCTCGTAGCGGACTCGCTCCGCCCGAGCCCCCTCCTGCGGGGCTCAGCATCGGACACTGACAGGACCCTGCTCTTCGAGACCGACGACTACTCCATCGCCCTCGGTATCTCATCGGGTGATGGTGCGACGCAGATCCTGCGGGGACAGGTCAGCCCTAAGACAGCAGCGGGGCTTCCAGCGGAAGGACGGGCTCTCATCCTGCAAGCCGACGAGCTCTCGGCCCAGGCCCTCTCCGAGTACGGAGAATTCCGCTTCGCCCCGCTGACAGCCACCTCCACCGAGTTGGGGATTCTCCTTGAAAATCTCCTGATCCGCTTTAGCCTGCCCTCCTGACGCCAGCGGATGCCGGACGCAGGGGCCGCCCGGGTCCGTCCTCCGACCTCGTGGGGCTTCCAGCGATGCCAGGATCCAAAGTGCAGCCACCAGGACCCGACTTCTGGCTGAGCGCGCAGCCGGAAGACCTGCGGCGGCGTCTCTCCAAGACCGACTTCAAACCCGGCCCGGAAACAGCAGCGGCGATTCGCGATCGAGCGGCCTCCGTTCTGATGTCCGAACCGGCCTTCGCCTACGAGCTTTCCCTGCTCCTGCAAAAGGTCGTGCGCAGACACGCTTCGATCCTGAGTGCGGAGAGTCTCGCCCATGCCTGGCGATGCCGCGCCGAGGCCAGCCTCTTCACGGGTCGGCTCTCCATGGCGAAGCGCGCGTACGAGCGTGCCTGCGCCGAGGCCGAGGCCGCTGGCAGCTCGGGACTGCTCGGGCAGATCCTGGTGGGAAGGATCCACCTGCTTTCCCTGCTGGGCGAGGCCGAGCAGTCGGAGAAGTATGTCCGGCGCGCCGGGCGCCTTCTCCAGCAGGCCGGCGATCTGCCTTACCTAGGAAAGCTCCACATGAACCGGGGCAACACGTTCTATCAGCTGGATCGCTACGCGGAAGCCCTGGCCGCCTACCGCGAGGCTGCTCGGACCTTCGAATCGCTCGGCCTGCGGGATGCGACCTGGGTGGGTCTGCTCATGAACCAGGCCGTCGCCTGCACCAATCTCTCCCGACCCGGCGAGGCCCTGCGGCTCTTCCGCGAGGCGGAGTCCCACTGCGAGCGCCTGGGGCTCGATGCCCTCCTCGCCCAAGCCCGCTTCAATCGCGCCTTCCTCGAGACCCTGCACGGCAATCATCGCCGGGCCCTTGTTCTTCTCGAAGCGGCCGAGGCGGCCTTCACCGACCAGGGCCAGCGGGACATGCAGGCCGCGGTCCAGCGCTCCCGGGCCGAGATCTACCTCGAGCTCGGGTTGACGGAGGATGGGCTGGAGCTGGCGCGCGCCGCAGCGGAGGGATTCGGCGCGGAGGGAATGGATCTGGATCTCACCTTGTCCCGCCTGGACTGCGTTCGCGGTCTGATCGCGCAGGGCCTGCAGGCCGAGGCGGAACCCATCCTCTCAGAAGCATACGAGTTCTATCGGCGACGCAGGATCCGACCGCGGGCTGCGCAGGTGTTGCTTCTGGAAGCCAAGGCAGCACTCGGCGCCGGCAACGCGAAGGCGGCTGTCACGCTTGCCACGCGGGCCCTGCGCAGTTTCGAGGCCTTGACGATGGACCGCAGCACGGTCGAAGCCCGCTTCACCCTGGCGGATGCGCTACTCGCACACCGTCGCGCCGAGCGCGCTGCGTCGACTCTGGCGCCGCTCCTGACGGATCCCCGCCGCCTGACGACCGCCGAACGAACCCGGCTCCAGGCGCTCGCCGGCAAGGCGTCGCGTCAGCGCGGGCGACGAAGCGAGGCTCTGCGCGGTTTCCGTCGTGCTGCCAGGCTTCTTGAGCTCCAGCGCGGTCTGATCCCGGGACCCGAGCTGCGGACACGGGCCTTCGCCCGCCAGGCGTGGATCTACGAGGAGCTGATCTCTCTCCTCCTGGAGGCGCCTCGGAGGCGATTTCGTGACCTCTTCGCCATGCTGGAAGCCTCCCGCGCCCGCGGCTTCCGCGAGCGCCTCCTCCTCCGCGAGGACGACGGCGTGAAGGCGGACGGAGCTCCGCATCTAGCGAGACGGGCAGAGCTCGGCTCCCTGACCCATCGCCTGGACGAGGCCGAGCTCGCTGGCAGGGCAAGCAGCGATCCGATCGGAACCGAGAAGCTGCGCCGGCGGACACTGGGCCTGGAGAAGAAGATCCTCGCGGATATCCGCCGCAGGGAGGATCTGTCGGCCGGCGGAACCAGCTGGGGGGAAACGCCTTCGCCGGAGCGGGTCGCCGCGCAGCTCGAGCCGGACGAAACCCTGCTCCAGTACTTCGTGGTCGGCGAGCGCATCCTCGGCTTGCTCCTGTCCCGCGACTCCCGAACGCTGAAGGTCCTGCCCGGGAGCATCGAGGAGCTGCGGAGCCAGCTCGAACGGATCAGTTTTCAGATCGAAGCCGTCACGCTGGCGGCATCGCAGGGCAGAACCGACTCGAGCTTCGACGGCCGCGTCGCGGAGAGCGCGCTGCGAGCACTCCACGCCTCCTTGCTCGCGCCTTTCCAAGACTGCCTGCCAGAGGAAGGTCGCCTGACCCTGATTCCGCATGGTTTCCTGCACGCCGTTCCCTTCGAATGCCTTCACGACGGCGGGGGCTACATCGACGAGCGCTTCCTCCTCTCGCGCGCCCCAACGACGGACTTCCTCCTCCGCCGCGGGCGGGAGAAGTCGAGCGGGCGAGGTCGAATCGTCATCGCCGGGAACATCCAATCCGGTCCCGCTCACGTGGGCCGGGAGATCGAGGCCGTGGCCCGGCGCTTCACCCAGCGAGGCGGACGGCCCAGGATCGTGGAAGATCCCACCAGCGCAGATCTCCTGACGGTCCTCCCCGGCTGCCGCCTCCTGCACCTGGGCACGCACGGCCGCTTCCGCGCGGACAATCCCCTCTTCTCCCGTTTGAGCACATCGGATGGGGCGCTCTTCCTGGCCGATGTGGCGGAGCTGCAGCTCGGCACGGAGCTCGTCGTCCTGAGCGCCTGCGAGACCGGGGAAGTGCTCGCGGAGAAGGGAGACGAGCTCGCGGGGGTCGCGCACGCGTTCCTCGGCGCGGGAGTGCGACGTCTGGTCGCCAGCCGCTGGCGCGTCCATGACGTCGCCACAGGCGCTCTGATGGACAGCTTCTACGGGCACTACCTGCGACATCGGGCCCGCGACCCCGCTCGAGCGCTGAGGGCCGCGGCGAGGGAGACCCGCGCCGAGTGGCCTCACCCCTTCTTCTGGGGCGGGTTCAGCATCTTCGGCGCCTGAATCAGACGGCCGCGCCACCCCGACCGCCACGGGAGGACTCGAAAGCCGTATCGTTGTGCTTGCGAAATTGTTGCCGTCATGCCCGCAGCGGAGCTCTCAGGGCGGGTTGCTTTCCTCAAGAGGCGAAGGTCAGATCATGGCAGCAGTTGCTCGGCAGGGCTCGGGTGAACACACGGCCCCAGTAGTACTGCTTCCAGCGTTCTGGTAGAGCTATCTTCCCGGGGAATAGTCGCTCGCGCAGGATCTCGCCGACACGCAGGGGCTGCTTGGCCAAGCCCTTGAGCATGGCCGGCGTCTCACGAGCGCCTTTCTCCCAGCGCTTCTTTACGTAATTGCGCCAGACCAGCAGGATCGCCAGGCGCTCCGAGGAACGCTGGCGACGCTTCGACCAGGCAATCGTCTCCCGACGGTGATTGGCGCTGCTGTGGCGGATGAGCAGATCCAGCAGGTTGACCTCGAAGAGCGGATTGTCCGCGTCCCGCCGCTCGGTCGAGGGAGTGATCTGCTGCCGGACCTTGCAACCCAGGCCACGGATCGCTCGGGTGTAAGCGGGATGGTCGTCCCGCCGTAGCTCTGTCTCCTTGCCGCCGCCAAGAACGACTTCCAGCAGCTCGCGGATCCCTTTCTCCACGGCCTTGGGATCAGGCCGGCCCAGGCTCTCCTCGAGATTCTCCCGACGGCGCTTCTGGTCGGCCCGCATCCGGCCCTTGCGCCTCAGCTCGCTGTCGGTGAAGTGGA
>CAZVHI010000067.1:0-13423 GCA_964627205.1 uncultured bacterium | reverse complement strand
AAGTGTCTGTTAGCTATGGGGCCATGGAGTCCGGATAGAGCTGGCAACGAACAATCACGACGACAAGGGCACGCGGCGCTACGCGCTGCTGAAGATGTTCGAACGGGCGCCGGGACAGCCGGGTCCCTTCTGGGAGTACCGGCGCCTGATCGATCACGGACAGTTCGCTCCGGGCCAGTACGATGCCGACCTCTCCCTGATCAACTGGCCGGCTGCGGACTACCGCGGCGGTGACCTGCTCTCGGGCAGCCTCGGGGATCGTCTCGCGCATCTCGAGGCAGCCAGGAACCTGAGCCTCGGCTTCCTCCACTGGTTGCAGACCGCGATCCGTCACGACCGAGGCGAGACGGGCTACCCGGGTCTGGAGCTGAGGCGCGATTTCCTCGGTACGGAGGACGGGCTTGCCAAGTACCCCTACATCCGCGAGGCGCGGCGCCTACGTACGCTGACCACCCTGCGGGAACAGGACGTGGCGGCCGGCTTGCACGAAGGAAAGGTCCGCGGCCGCTTCTTCCCGCGCTCGATCGGCGTGGGGCTCTACGATCTCGACATCCACCCCGGGGCCTGTGAGGAGCTCGTCCCGCCGCGCGCGACATTGCCCTTCCAGCTTCCCCTCGGCATGCTGGTGGCCACCGAGCTCGTCAACCTGATCCCCGCGGGCAAGGCCGCGGGGACCACGCACATCACGAACAGCTGCACGCGGCTGCATCCTGTCGAGTGGGCCATCGGGGAAGCGGCGGGCAGCCTGGCTGCCCATTGCCTGGAAACAGGGCTCACGCCGCGGGACCTGCACGCGGACTCGCTGCGCACGCGGGCGCTGCAGGAGAAGCTTGTGGCGCGGGGCGCGCCGATCTACTGGCACCCCACCGTCTCGCCCACCGACTCGCTCTTCGTGGAGGCGCAGCTCGCGCCCTTCGCGTCGGACTCCGCACGGACGCTCATCGAGGGGCAGCTGCGCTACCCGCCCCTGCCACGTTGAGCCGGCAAGATCTTCACTTGAGTAGCACGAGCCTCGCCGACGCGACTCGCCCGACCGACTCGACGCGTGCCAGGTAGACGCCGCTCGTCAGGGCGCGGCCCCGTGTGCCCTTGCCCTCCCAGAGGTAATCCCCTTCCCCCGTCTGCTCGCCGAGCGGGATGCGCGCGACACGGCGCCCGTCCACGCCCTGAATCGTCAGCACGGCGCTGCCGGCCGGCAGCCCGCGCCAGTGCAGGGTCGTGCGCGGGTTGAAGGGATTGGGCCAGGCGTCGAGGACCAGGGGCGCCGCACCGGGAAGGTCCGGCACGCCCACGTCTCCGCAGGCGGGCGCCACGAGGTCGTAGGGCGGCAGGCCGACCGAGATGGCCGGCGAGAGCAGCTCGGCTGTGGCCGCATCGTAGACCCGCACGCCGGCCGCGCCGAAGCTCTGGTCGCCAAGGAAGAGCTCGCCGTGGCAGCCCAGCTCCAGGTCGAAGAAGACATAGCCGCCGCCGTCGGCCACCAGCTCCACCGAGCCGCCGGTCGATGGATCGAAGCGCTTCAGCTTCGTGACGAAGCTCGCATCGCTCACGACAGCCCAGGCGCTGCCATCGTCCACGACCGCCACGTCGCCGACGTCCCCCCCCAGCGCCGCCTCGTCGATCGCGAGCCCCAAGCTCGCGAGCCCCACGGGATCGATGCGCTCGAGCCCGCCGTCGGCCAGCCCGTAGTGGCCGACGCAGGTAGCGTAGATCAGACCGTCGGGGCCGAGGTTCAGCTCCCAGGCGGGATTCGTCGCCACGAGGGGGATCGCCTGAACCCCGGGCTGGCCGGGGTTCGCGTCCACGAGCTGGTCTGTGGCCGTATCGACGACGGCCAGGTAGCTGTCGCCGACGGGCGTCCAGTAGAAGTCGCGATCCAAGCGGAGCACGGCGACCAGCAGTAGCCCGCCACTGATCACGCAGCTTCCCAGTTCGGCCGAGCCGTCCGCGTCTGCCCAGCCCGAGAGGTCGATGCTGCCCAGCCAGTCGCCCGTAGCGGGATCGACGACGAGCACGTCGTCCCGCTCCTGCCGCGGCACGTAGGCCTTGCCGCCGCCGGCCGCGAAGGCGATGTCCTGCGGGTTGGCGCCCCCGCCCACGGAGAACTCCAGCGCGGTCGCGAAGCCCTGCGCGGGATCGAGGACCTGGATGTTGTCGCAGCCGAGGCGGTTGACGACGTAGACGAGTCCATCATGCCAGCGCGCGACGGCGTCGGGACAGATCGTCGCCGCGTCGATCGTGGCCGTCCAGGGGTCTTCGGCCGTCAGGGTGCTGAACTTGCCCGTCGCGTAGTCCGTGCAGACCACGCCGACGAAGGGCTCGTCGGCGCGAAGCGCAGAGGAGCCGAGCGAAAGGACAAAGAGTGCGAGGAGGGTTGCGCTGATTTGCGTGAACATGGACGTGCCTTTCGAGTTCATGGTCCTGCCTCCTCACCTGCGGCATCGCTTTCCCACTCGACGCCGAAACGCCAGCTACGGCCGGGCAGGGGATAGCCGAGGTAGTCTTCCACGCGCTCGCCGGTCAGGTTGAGCCCCGCCAGTGCGAGGCTGACGCTAGCGCGGACTCGCAGACGCAGACCTGCACCCCAGAGCGTGGCAGACGGAAGTTTGCGATCGGGGTCGTTGTAGCGGTCGGTGAAGACGGCGCTGCGCCGGTCCATGTCGACGTAGGCGCTGTGCGGCCCGCGTCGGAGGCCCAGGCGCGCGAAGAGTCGCAGGGGCGAGCGGTAGGGCAGCTCCTTGCCGTCATAGATCGCGACACCGCTGCGGTCGCGCGCCCACTGCCTTGTCGCGGCCACCCGAAGCCAGGTGCCGCGGTTTTCGATGCGCGCGTTCAGTTCCAGCCCCTCGACCTCGCTGGCAGCCAGGTTCTCGGCGCGGACCGAATACTGGCTGTTGCGCAGGAAGAGGATCTGCTCCGTAAGACGGCGGCGGAACACGGAGAGACCGAGCCGCAGGCGCGCGCCGCCGCGCGAGCCGTCCAGCGAGAGGCCGAGATCACCCTGCCGCCCGCGTTCGGGCAGCAGCTCGGGATTCCCGCTCACGCTGACGTCCTGGCCGAAGAGCTCGAGCAGGCTGGGCGGACGGTAGCCGTCGCCGGCGTTGGCGAAGAGCTCCAGGCTCAGACGCCCGGCCCCGCCTGCGCGATCCAGCAGGCGCGCACGCAGACCCGCCCGGCGAAACACGGCATGTGTGCCGTGCTGCGGTTGCGGCTGGGCGGGCAGCCAGGGCAAGGGCGGCGGCCCGAAGTAGTTGTCGACGAGCCACTCCTCGCCGTAAGCGGCCACGACCAGCAGGCGATCGCCGGCCACGAGCAGCCGGGCCTCGCCCTCGAGCCTCTCCCCCTCGCGGCGGCGCTGGTAGCCCTTCCCCTTGCGGGGGTTCAGGTTCTCCGGCAGGAACTCGTCGCTCCTGCGCTCGCCGCGCAGGAGCAGGTGCAGCGGCAGCAAGTAGAGGTCGGCCCGGGCCTGGAGGCCGCGCGTCGCGAGGCGGTCGCGGGTCTCGTCGGTCACGAGGAAGGGGCCGCTCTCACCAGCGGGGTTGAGGAAACGCGTCCAGCCGAGTCGCGCGTAGGCCACGGCCCCGAGGCGCAGCCGCCCAGGCAAGAGGGGACTCTCCCAGCGCAGGCGCCCGTCGTGCCCGCTGCGCAGCGAGCGCGTACTCTCGGTCGGCAGGCTCTCGCTACCGGGGATGCCATTCTCGCGGCGGAGGTAACGGTAGAAGGCCTCCCAGCGTCCGGGCAGCCGGTGGGCGATGTCCTCGCCGCCGAGGCGCAGCATCAGGTCGGTGCCGGCGAAATCGGCGTTGCGACGTACGCGCAGCGTGTCGTCGGCGCTGTTGCTCAGGGTAGTGCCGTTGCGATCGAGGTAGAGGAAGTCCGCGTCACTGGCCACGGCGCCGGCGTCCAGGCTCCAGCGGAGGCCCCAGGGCGCCGGGCCGCGCAGCGAGGCGCTGCCCCGGCGCGTGCCGTAGCTGCCAGCGCCCAGGGCGAGGCGACCACCGTCCTCCCCGCCGGTCAACACGTGGATGGCTCCGGCCGGCGCGCCCCCGCCCAGCTCACCGGGCACGCCGCCGCGGAAGACTTCGACGCGGCTCACGCCGGCAAGCGGCAGCTCGTCGAGAAGGGCCAGGCCGGTGAACGGGCTGCGGAGGTCCACGCCGTCGAGGAAGACGGCCACTTCGCGGCCGCCCGAGCCACGCAGGCTGGCCGTGCTGAACGCGCCCAGGCCGCCGAGGCGGCGCAGCTCGAGGCCCGGCAGCTCCTGCAGCAGCTCGTCCAGGCCGGCCAGGCGGCGAGGGTGATCGGCGGGGCGGATGACGTCGCGGGCCAGGCTGCGCCGTTCCCGCAGCTCGTGGCGGCGGACACGGCGGCCGTGCACCTCCACCGGCGGCAGCGTGAAGAGCGTGTCCAGCGGCGACCAGGCCTCCGCGCTCGGCGACGCGGGCTCCCCGGCGCGGAGTGCGCCGGGCATCAGCAGGCAGAGCAAGGCCAGGACCCTAGCGAGCAGGGCTCCCTTGCGGATCGGTGTCATGGTGTTTGCGGAGAGTGTGCTCGGGCACGCTCCCACTGCTCCTTTCCCACGAAGGAGTTTCAGTGAGCGAGCCGGGGCAGGTCTCCTGACTAACGGGTGTCTTGCGACCGCTGCCTTCCCGGACGATCTCCAGTGGCGTGTTCGCGGTCTCCCGATTACAGTGGCGGGACCGTGGCGGAATCTCACCGCGCTTCCCTATTCTACCCTCCGGCGGACGCCGTCGGGTCACCACCGGCTCGTGAATGCGAGAGAGTCTAAGGGCGGGACGGCTTGGACGCAAGCTCGAATCGAGACGCGCCGAACAGGCGCGACCACGATCCCTGGCGCGTGCGCGCGGCGCTCGTCGCCGTGCAGCTGCTCTTCGGCGTGCACTACCTCGTGGCCAAGTGGATCGTGTCGGAGCTCAGCCCGGCGGCGTGGGCCTGCCTGCGCGTGCTCAGCTCCTTCGCCGTGCTCCTGGCGCTGGCCTTACTCCTTCGCCGGCGCCTGCCGCCCTGGCGCAGCGTGCTCTACCTGGGATTCTGCTCCGTTTTCGGCGTGATGCTGAACCAGGCCCTCTTCCTCGAAGGCATCGCGCGCACGACCCCCGCCCACTCGGCCCTCATCAACAGCCAGATCCCCAGCTTCGCGCTGCTGGCGGCGCTCCTGAGCCGGCAGGAACGGCCCGGCGTCGCCAAGCTGCTGAGCTTCCTCCTCGGCATGGCCGGCGTGCTAGTGCTGCTGGAGGTCGACCGCTTCCGCTTCGACGGCCAGTACCTGACGGGCGACCTGCTCAACCTCGCCAACGCCGCCAGCTACGGCCTCTTCATCGTGCTCAGCCGTCGGATCATGGCGCGGGAGGACCCGCTAGCCGCAACGACGGTGATCTTCGGCTTCGCGTCGGTAGGCATGCTGCTCTACGGCGCCGACGACCTGGCGGCCGCGGACCTGGGCGCCCTCTCGGGCGGCATCGCGCTCGGCATGGTCTTCGCGGTCCTGGGCGCGACGGTGCTCACATACTTCCTCAACCTCTGGGCCATCGCCCGCACCCACGCCAGCCACGTCGCCTTCTACATCTTCCTGCAGCCGCTCGTGGCGTCCCTGCTTGCAGTCTTGCTGCTACGCGAGGCGATCACGGCCCGCCTGCTGATCTCGATGCTCATGGTCGGCAGCGCCCTCTTCCTGCGAGATTGGGGAACCAATAACACCGAATCCTGGCAGAAATAGCGTTGATAACCAATTGTGTAGCTTGACGGTTGCGATATCTTGAGACAAACTCGCCATACCAATCCGCCCCTGGAGGGATCATGGAACCGCAGGCTCTTTTTAAGGACCCGCGTATCATTGCGCTGCAGAGCGCGATCTGCAAGATCATGAGCAACCCGCGTCGAGTACAGATCCTGCATCTGCTCGACCAGGGCGAGATGAGCGTGGGCGAGATCGTCGAGAAGACCGGGCTGCGCAAGGCCGCCGTCAGTCAGAACCTGGCGTTGATGCGGGACCGGAGACTGGTCTTCGCGCGACGCGAGGGTCAGAAGGTCTTCTACTCCCTGCGCAGCGAAAAGCTACTGACTGCATGCAACAGCATGGAGCAGCTCCTGAAAGAACTGCTCGCCCTGGAAGAGACCGAGGAGGAAACGTCCTCCGCCTCTGCAAGCTAGACGCGACCGCTCTCCCTCGAGCGCTTGAGATATGGCGCAGAAAGATTCCTCTCGGCGCCTCTTTCTCTCCCGCATGAGCTTTGATACATTGACTGGGCCCGTCCCGACGGGCTTCCGGGGCGATCCCGCCGTTCGCTTAACCGAAAACGTGCCTCGACGCCACCAGGGGGTGTTCCTTGGCTTACCGAATCCTCCGCAAGCGGAGCCTGGCGCCCAAGACCGTGCTCTTCGACATCGAGGCGCCCCAGATCGCCTCGAAGGCCCGGGCCGGACAGTTCATCATCCTGCGCGTGCAGGAGCGCGGAGAACGCATTCCCCTGACCATCGCCCAGACCGATCCCGAGCGCGGCAGCGTGACTCTCGTGATCCAGGAGCTGGGCAAGACCACCTTCGACCTCAACCGCCTGGAGGAGGGACAGGAGATCCTGGACTTCGTCGGGCCGCTGGGCAGGCCCACGGAGATCTGCGAGGAGAGCACGGTCTGCGTCGTGGCGGGCGGCGTGGGCAACGCGGTGGCCTGGGCGCAGCTGCAAGCCTTCAAGGAAGCGGGCAACCGGGTCATCTCGATCATCGGCGCCCGCACGAAGGAGCTGCTCATCCTCGAGGACGAGATCGGCGCGCTCTCCGACGAACTCATGGTGACCACCGACGACGGCTCCTACGGCAAGAAGGGCCTGGTCACCGACGCGCTCCGCGAGCTGCTGGAGCACGAGAAGGTGGACGAGGTGGTGACGATCGGCCCGGTGATCATGATGAAGTTCGTCTGCAAGACCACGGCCGAGTTCGGCGTGCCCACCCAGGCCAGCCTCAATCCCATCATGGTGGACGGCACGGGCATGTGCGGCGCCTGCCGCGTGACGGTCGACGGCGAGACGCGTTTCGCCTGCGTCGATGGCCCGGAGTTCGACGGTCACAAGGTGGACTTTGACGAGCTGATGAGCCGGCTCGCCTTCTACAAGGACCTCGAGGAAGAGGCGTACCGGCGGGCGCAGGACCACGCCTGCAAGCTGCTCGCACAGGGCGAGGAGGTGTAAGAGATGGCCGACGAGAAGAAGGAAAAGCGTCAGATCAACAAGCAGAAGACGAAGAATCCAATGCCGGAGCAGCCGCCCGAGCAGCGCATCATGAACTTCGACGAGGTGCCCCTCGGCTACGAGGACGAGATGGCCGTCAGCGAGGCCATGCGCTGTCTGCACTGCAAGAAGGCGCCCTGCTCGGGAGGCTGTCCCGTCGACGTCGACATCCCCGCTTTCCTCGACCTCATCAGCAAGGGCGACTTCGAGGGCGCCTATCGCAAGATCAAGGAGACCAACTTCCTGCCGGCCATCTGCGGGCGCGTCTGCCCGCAGGAGGACCAGTGCGAGCTGCACTGCGTGCTCGGGAAGAAGGGCGAGCCCGGCGGCATCGGCCGTCTCGAGCGCTTCGTGGCCGACTGGCACATGGCGAAGGTGACCGACGAGGCGCTGCCCGAGTGCGCGCCGGCCACGGGCAAGAGGGTCGCGATCATCGGCAGCGGCCCCGCGGGACTCACCGCGGCGAGCGACCTGGTGCAGCTCGGCCACGAGGTGCACGTCTTCGAGGCGCTGCACAAGCCCGGTGGCGTGCTCTTCTACGGCATCCCCGAGTTCCGCCTGCCGAAGGCCATCCTCATCCGCGAGATCGAGGGGCTCGTGCAGATGGGTGTGAAGCTGCACCTGAACCATGTCGTCGGCGCCACCGAGACGCTCGGCGAGCTACGCGAGCGCTTCGACGCCGTCTTCATCGGCGTGGGCGCGGGGCTCCCCTGGTTCCTGAACATCCCCGGCGAGAACCTGAACGGCGTCTACAGCGCCAACGAGTTCCTGACCCGCGTGAATCTCATGGGCGCCTACGACTTCCCCAACAACGACACGCCCGTGAAGGCGGGCGAGAAGATCGTCGTGGTCGGGGCGGGCAACACGGCCATGGACTCCGCGCGCACCGCCCAGAGGCTGCGGCCCGAGATGGTGTCGATCGTCTACCGGCGCAGCCGGGCGGAGATGCCCGCGCGCGAAGAGGAGATCCATCACGCGGAGGAGGAGGGCATCGACTTCAAGCTGCTGCACACGCCCGTGGCGGTTCTCGGCAACGACGATGGCCGGGTGTGCGGGGTGCGGCTGCAGAAGATGGAGCTCGGCGAGCCCGACGACAGCGGGCGGCGGCGGCCCGTGCCCGTCGAGGGCAGCGAGTTCGACATCGACTGCGATAGCGTGGTCGTGGCGCTCGGCTGCTCGCCAAATCCGCTGATGACCAAGGTGGAGCCCGGCCTGGAGGTTACACGGCGGGGCACGGTCGTCGCGGACAACGAGACGCTCGAGACCACGCTGCCGGGAGTCTTCGCGGGCGGCGACATCGTCACCGGTGGTGCCACAGTCATCCTCGCCATGGGTGCCGGCCGCCAAGCCGCGAATGCGATGCACCGCTATGTCATGACCGGCGTTGCCGCGGAGCCCGAGGCCGAACCGGTGGGTTAGACAGCGGGCGATCCGCTGCACCGTTGATACACGAAGCCGGCGCTCCATCCGGAGTGCCGGCTTTCTCCATCTTCCCTGGACGCAATTGGTGCGATCTGTAAGACTGGCGCCAGTCCCTGATTCGAGATCGGCGCCCCGGACCTCTCCGGAGATCCCGGGGCGCCGTGTTGTCCTCCAAGCCTCGAACCAAGCATGACAAGATGAACAGGACTAGCGAACGTCCGGGCGCGTCCGCCGCCTTCCTCACGCTGCTCTTCTTCTCCGGCTTCGCCTCGCTCGCCTACGAGGTGCTCTGGACGCGGCAGCTGCTCAGCACCTTTGGCGCGACGGTCTACGCGAGCGGCACCGTGCTCACCTCCTTCATGGCGGGCCTCGCCCTCGGCAGTTGGCTCTCGGGGCGCTTCGCGGACCGCATCCGCATGCACCCCCTGCGCATCTACGCCTGGATCGAGCTGGCCATCGGCCTCTACGCGTTGCTCCTGCCGCTGCTGCTCCAGGGGATCACCGCGATCCACGTGGGCGCCTACCGCGAGTTCGGCCAGAGCTTCTACGCCTTCTCGCTCTTACGCTTCGCGCTGGCCTTCCTGATCCTGCTGCTGCCCGCCCTGCTCATGGGCGCCACCCTGCCCGTGGTCACGCGCCACGGCGTGCCGCGCCTCGCCGAGATCGGCCGCAAGCTCGGCCGCCTCTACGCCGTCAACACGATCGGCGCCGCGCTCGGCACCTTCCTCACCGGCTACGTGCTCATCGAGGCGCTCGGCATCCGCGCCAGCACGTATCTGGCCGTTGCGATCAACGTGCTCGTCTTCGCGGGCGCGATGATGCTCGCGAGGAAGACGGAATCGCCCGCACCCGCGGAGGAGCCCGCGGCGGCGCTGGAGGGCGCACCCTCCGCGGCGAAACCCGAGGCGCGGCAGCCGAAATCCCCCGCCGCCGAGAAGCGCAAGCGCGCGCGTCCCGAAAAGAAACAACGCGCCCGCAAATCCGCGCCCGTCCCCGCCCCCATCATGGAAGGCGAGACCGAGCGCTGGCTCGTGCTGCTCGTGATCGGGATCTCGGGCTGCTGCGCGCTGGCCTACGAGGTGCTCTGGGCGCGCATCCTGGTCTACGTGCTCGGCAACTTCGTGCACTCCTTCAGCCTGATGCTGACGGCCTTCCTCGCCGGCATCGCGCTCGGCAGCTACCTGCTCGGCCGCTTCGTCGACCGCCTCGCGCGGCCCGCCCGCACGCTGGCCCTTTTCCAGATCGCCATCGGGCTCGTAGCCGTCCTGCTGCTCCCTATCTTCGGCGTGATCCTCGGCCTCCGCGACGGCTTCCTCGAATCCATGGCCTTCCAGGGTTCGATCGAGGACTACCGCGACCCCTGGTGGACCTTCACCGCCTGGAAGCTGGGCGTGACCTTCCTGCTCATGTTCGTGCCGACGCTGATGATGGGCGCGAGCTTCCCGCTCGCGAACCGCCTCTACATCCGCCGCCGCGACGAACTGGCGCGGGGCGTCGGCGCCACCTACGCATCCAACACGCTCGGCGCGATCCTCGGCTCCTTCTCCGCGAGCTTCCTCCTGATTCCCTGGCTCGGGTTGCGTGACGCGACGCTGGCGATGGCGCTCGTCAACCTGGCCGGCGCAGGGCTCTTGCTGGCCCGCCGGGAAGGTCGCTGGCGCAGCGGGCGCCTGGCGATCGCCGGGGCCGGGATCACGCTCGTCGGCGTGCTCGGCACCCTCGCCGTGCCCGCGAACATCTTCCACCCCATCTTCGCCAGCGTGGAGAAAGGCAAGCGCCTGGTCTACGTGGACGAGACGGTCTCCGGCACCGTCACGATCCACGAGACACCCGGCGGCTTCCGCGTCATCGACATCAACGGACTGAACGTGGCCGGCACCAAGTTCGGCTTCCTCTGCACGCAGAAGCTGCAGGCCCACTTCCCGCTGCTCATGCACCCAGACCCCGAAGCCGTGATGCAGATCGGCTTCGGCACGGGCGGCACCTGCTTCTCGGTCTCCACCCACCCCGAGGTCGAGCGCATCGACTGCGTGGAGATCAACCCCGGTGTACTCGAAGCGGCGCCCTACTTCTTCGAGAACAACCGCGGCATCCTGGATGACCCCAAGGTGACCGTCACCATCGAGGACGCGCGCAACTACGTGCTGACCACGGACCGGCGCTATGACGTGATCCTCTCCGACTCGATCCATCCCCGCTTCGCGGGCAACGGCCTGCTCTACACGGAGGACTACTTCCAGATCTGCGCCGGCGCGCTCAGCGAGGACGGCATCTTCTCGACCTGGCTGCCCACCGCTTTCCTCGGCGACGAGGAGTTCCGTATGATCGTGCGGAGCATGCAGTCGGTGTGGCCGCACGTGCTGGTCTGGTACATGAACAACACGATCGAGGGCTACACGATCACCATGGCCAGCAAGGAGCCCTTCGCAATCGACTGGGACCGTCTCGCCGAGCGCATGGCGCGGCCCGCGCTGGCCGAAGACCTCGCGGCCGTGCACGTGGAAAACGCCTACGACTTCGTCGACTTCATCATCCTGAGCGGGGAGCGCGTGGCCAGCTACTTGGACGAGGGTCCGCTGAACACGGAGGATCGGCCGCTCATCGAGTTCCGTGCGCCGCGCAACATGAACCGGCGCATCACGGAGTTCCGCAACCTCGAGCGCATCTTAGAGTACCGCGGCTTCCCGAACGGCATCGTAGCGAGCTGGGGCGCCGACTCCACCCTGGCGGCCGAACGTCGCGCCACCCTCGAGCGCTACTACCAGGCTACTGGCCTGATCCTCCTCTCGCACCAGTTCCACCTCTTCGGCAACACGCGCAAGGAGGCGTCGCTGCTGATGCAGGCGAACAAGATCAATCCCGACGACCAGGACTCGAAGTATCTCGCCAATCGCCTGCGGGCGTTGATCGAGGGCAAGCGCGTGGACTGGTAGACGAACGCGGCGGCTGCTCGGATGCGGCCGCCTCGCCGCGACCTGGAGATCCCATGAAAGGAAACAGGCAGATGCTCGTGCCCACGATCGTGATGGCCGTGCTGGCGACTGTCCTCTTCGTGATCGCCTACCGGCAGGGCCAGGGACAGCACCTGGCCGGCCTGCGTATCGGTGGCCGCCTGCTCGTCGAGGTCGCGCCGCTCCTCGTCTTCGCCCTCCTGCTCGCGGGACTCGTGCAGGTACTTCTGCCCAGGGAGCTGCTCGCCCAGTGGGTGGGCAACGAGTCGGGACTGAAGGGCATCTTCATCGGCGCCGTCGCAGGCGGTCTCACACCCGGCGGACCCTACGTCAACCTCCCCATCGTGGCCGCGCTGCTGCGCTCGGGCGCGGGCGTGGGCACTATGGTGGCATTCCTGACGGGCTGGTCGCTCTGGGCGGTCGGCCGTCTGCCCATGGAATTCGGCATCCTCGGCTGGAAGTTCACGCTGATGCGCGTGGCCGCCACCTTCGTCTTCCCGCCGCTGGCCGGAATCCTCGCCCACCTGCTATTCGCTCGCACGCCGCCCTACTAGGCGCGCACTGTCCCTGTTCGGACGCGCGTTAGTCCTCCGCCGGCGCCGCCGCGGAGGAGCCGCCACGTGTGGAGGGCCGGAGGAAGGGGATGGCGAGCAGCGGTAGGAAGGCGATCCAGGCGTCGAGCCTAAGGGTCGCCATGTAGCCGAAGGAATCGGCGAAGCGCCCCTGCCAGGCGCTCGAGTAGCTGTACATGAGGTTGCGCAGGGCCATGTAGCCCGAGAACTGCGTGGCCGCCACCAGCGGCGAGGTGAGGCCCATGAAGACCGCCGCGCCCGTGCCCGCGATCAGGCCCGAAGCGAAGCTGTAGCCGATCGCGACGCGGCTGTAGCTCGCGATCGTCACCCCCTCCATGCCCGACGCGCCGGTGAACTGTCCCGACAGGATGAAGGTGGGGATCGTAGTCAGGGCGTACCAGAGCGCGAGCATCTTCCGGTGGCCGAGGCGGTCGGAGACCCAGCCGCCAATCACGCAGCCGAGGGCCGCCGCCACCGTTGTGTAGATGTTCAGCCCCGCGATCTGCTCCTCGGTCATGCCCAGGTCCACCTGCATCGTGCTGCCGAGCGCGAGGCCCAGCGCGAGCGCGCCGTTGGGAATCACCGCGAAGAGCACGCCGACCACCGGACCCACGCCCGAGCGGAAGAAGCCCAGCCAGAGCTCGCGCAGGTAGCTCCGGAGGCGCGCGAACACGGCTGCCGCGATCGCCGCCGCGCCGTGCGCGGCCTCCGCCGCCGCAGCCTGGGCCGCGAGCACGGGCTCGCGCAGGTGGAGGGTGACCGTGAACAGGATCAGCGCCAGCATCCCGCAGACGAAGGGGAAGGAGGCGCGGAAGCCGAAGGTGCCCGCGATTAGCAACGCGCCCGAGCCGCCGATGGCCTGGCCGAGGTAGGACGCCCCGAACATGAAGCCGTTGGCGATGCCACGCTCCTTCTCGGGCAGCACGCCGACGGCCAGCGCATCGATGGCGATGTCCTGGGTGGCGGCGAAGACATTGTGGATCACGATGAGCAGGGTCAGCAGCTTCAGGTTTGCGCCGGGGTCGATGATCATCACGACCAGCAGCGTGAGGATCATCATCGTCTGCGCGCCGAAGATCCAGGCGCGGTAGTGCCCGAAGCGACGCAGGTTGATCAGGTCCACCAGGGGCGCCCACAGCGGCTTGAAGCCCCAGGGCGCGTAGAGCGAGGCGGTAAACAGCCCGATCTCGGTGAGCCCCACGCCCGACTGGCGCAGGTAGGCGGTGAGCGCGAT
>CAZVHI010000066.1:0-13680 GCA_964627205.1 uncultured bacterium | reverse complement strand
CAAGTGTCCATTAGAAAAAAGCTCGATAGTGTCCGGACCTTGCTGGCAGGAAACAAGTTACAACCATGCAAGCCTTAGTGGCGGTGGTGTGAAAGCCAGCTATTGCGATCTTGACTTTCAGGATGTTCTCATTGAGGGGAATACGGCCGCGCTCGATGATGGCGGCGGCATGGAGATCTATGGGGAATACTCTCCCGCCACACTGACGGACGTTCGTTTCAGCGGGAATCACGCCGACAACTCTGGTGGCGCCATCCACATGTCCCACTGCTATGATCTCACCATCGACAGTTGCCTGATCCTTGATAACAGTTGCGCAACTGGAGGTAGCGCCGGTATATCATGTGGCTATTTTTCCACTCCTGTGTTGCGGAACCTTGTTTTCATTGGGAATTACAGTGGGTATAACAAGGCTGCTGTCTCGAGCTGGTATTATTCGTCCGTGACTCTTGAGAACTCGATTATCGCCTTCAACGAGGGCGGCGGTATCTGGACCCAGTTGCCGGCGACGATGGATGTGATCTGCTGTGACGTGTTCGGCAACGAGGGCGGCGACTACTTGGGGGACATCGGCGATCAGACCGGCATCAACGGCAACATCTCCACCGATCCCCTGTTCTGCGGCGATCTGTACCCACCTGAGCCCTACTCCCTGCGACAGGATTCGCCCTGCCAGCCGGAGAACAATGACTGCGGCGTGCTGATGGGGATGTTCGGCGTCGGCTGCGACCCCACTGGCATCCCGGAAGGAACCGTGATCGAGGAGTCGAGCTGGGGCGCGCTGAAAAGACTGTACCAGAACTGAGGTGGGAATCTCCGAACACTAAGCCGAGGCAACTCAACCCGGCGCCCTCGACAGCGCCGGGTTTTCTCGTGCGCAAGGTAGTTGAATCCTCGTCTCCGCTCTCCTAAGCTGGCGGAGTGCCACTGAGGGGAGGAACCCCATGAACGATTTCGCGAAGACCCGTCGTCTGACGGCTGACAAGCTGCGCTGGATCTGCGACGAGAGCTGCTTCGAATTCGACAGCACCATGAGCGTGCCCGCGCTGAGCGACATCATCGGCCAGCAGCGGGCGATCTCCAGCCTCGAGTTCGGCCTGAAGATCGAGAGCCACGGCTACAACATCTACGCCGCCGGCTTGACGGGCACGGGGCGGATGACCCTGATCAAGACCCACCTCGAGGAGCTGGTCAAGTTCGCGCCCCAGCCCGAGGACATCTGCTACGTCTATAACTTCGCCAATCCCGACGTGCCGAGGATGCTCCTCCTACCCACGGGCAAGGGCTGCGAGTTTCGTCGCGACGTCGAGCAGCTCGTGGTCTCGCTGCAGGAAGAGGTGCCCCGGGCCTTCGAGAGCAAGGAGTACGAGACCGAGGTGAGCGCCATCGCCCAGGCGAGCCAGACGCGCCAGCAGGAAATGCTGAACGCACTGGAGTCCTTCGCCGCCGAGCGTTCCTACAGCATCGAGTTCACGAAGATCGGCATCACCCTGCAGCCGGTGCGGGACGGTGAGGCCCTGGAGACTGACGCCATCGCTGCCCTGCCCGAGTCCGAACGCGAGGAGCTGGAGGCGCAGCGGGAAGAAGTGCAGGACCAGGTCCAGCGCTTCCTGCGCTCCGCCAAGGAGCTGAACAAGGAGACGCGCGAGAAGATCGAGGCCATCAAGCACCGCATGGGCGTCTTCGTGGTGGGAAGCATGGTCGAGATCTACCGGGAGAAGTACGAGGAGTTTCCCGAGCTCGCAGCCTACCTCCAGGCCTTCCAGGAGCACGCAGTGGACAACCTGGGCGACTTCGGCGAGGACGAGGAAAAGCCCCAGCTGCCCTTCATGGGCCTGCGGCAGGAGTCGGACGCGGACAAGCTGAACAAGTTCCGCGTCAACGTCCTGGTCGACAACTCGCAGACCGAGGGCGCGCCGGTGATCATCGAGACGAGTCCCACCTACTACAACCTCTTCGGCCGCATCGAGCGCAAGAGCGTCATGGGCGCGCTGTTCACGAACTTCAACATGATCAAGGCGGGCAGCATCCTCAAGGCGCGCAGCGGCTATCTGGTGCTGAATGCGCTCGACGTGCTCACGAGCCCTGGCGTCTGGGAGAACCTCAAGAAGGTGGTCAAGCACGAGGAGGTACGGATCGAGGACCTGGGCGAGCAGTACAGCCTCATCCCGCTCTCGGGGATGAAACCCGAGCCCATCCCCACGAAGCTCAAGATCATCATGATCGGCTCTGGGCGCATCTACCATCTGCTCCAATCCCTGGACGAGGACTTCCGCAAGATCTTCAAGGTCAAGGTGGACTTCGACAGCCGCATGCCGATGCAGATGGCCGTGGCGGAGTACCCCGCCTTCATCAGCACGCGCGTGCGGGAAGAGAACCTGCTCCACTTCGCGCGCAGCGGCGTCGCGGCGATGATCGAGGAGGGCTCGCGCGAGGTGGACGACCGCGACTGGGCCTCCACGCGCTTCGCGGACATCGCCGACCTGGTGCGCGAGGCGAGCTACTGGGCTGGCGAGATGGGCGTGAAGCTCGTCGAGCGCGAGCACGTGGAGAAGGCGCTGCGCGAGAAGCGCTTCCGCTCCAACCTCGTCGAGGAGCGCATCCAGCAGCTCTTCGAGGACGGCACCCTGATGGTCGATGTCGATGGCGACCGCGTCGGCCAGGTGAACGGCCTGGCGGTGCTCGACCTCGGCGACATTCGCTTCGGCAAGCCGAGCAAGATCACTGTGAAGACCTGGATGGGGCGAGCGGGCGTGATCGACATCGAGCGCGAGAGCAAGCTGGCGGGCCAGATCTACCAGAAGGGCGTGCTCATCCTGTCCGGCTATATCGGCGCACAGTACGCGCAGGGGCGACCGCTGACCCTGTCGGCCTCGCTGGCCTTCGAGCAGAGCTACGAGAGCGTCGACGGCGACAGCGCCTCCAGCACCGAGCTCTACGCGCTGCTCTCCAGCCTGTCGGACATGCCCATCGACCAGGGCATCGCGATCACCGGCAGCGTGAACCAGCACGGCGAGGTGCAGCCCATCGGCGGCGTGAACGAGAAGATCGAGGGCTACTTCGCCATCTGCAAACAGAAGGGCCTGACCGGCGGGCAGGGCGTGATGATCCCCGCCGCCAACGAGCGTCACCTCATGCTGGCCGGCGAGCTGCAGGACGCCGTCGCGGCGGGCGAGTTCCACGTGTGGAGCGTGACGACGATCGACCAGGGCCTGGAGATCCTCACCGGCAAGTCCGCCGGCGAGCCCGACGCGGAGGGCGTCTACCCCGAGGGCAGCATCCACCGCGCCGTGCTCGACAAGCTCGACGAGTTCCGCGAGGGGCTGAAGGGCGAGAAGGAAGCGGGAGACGAAGGCGAGGAGAAGAAGGACAAAGACAAGGAAGGCTGAGCACCCTCCGACATATCGATACCCGGGTGCGATACAGTGAGTTCGAAGAGGACCCAAAGCCATCGGGAGGTCGTCACGATGAGCGGACGCCGCGAAGGGGAGATCGCCTACGGCAGTTTTCTGTTGGCCGGGATCGCCCAGCTGATCATCTCGCTGCTAGGCCTGCTGCCAGGGGACTCCGGCGTCGCCGGTGTGCTTGGCTTCCTGGTCGTCATCCCGCTCTTTCTTGCATCGGTCGCGGGGATGCTCGTTGGCTGCGTGTTCGCCTTCCGCCTGCGCCACGCCTCGCTCGTCCTGATGGCGGTTCTGACCCTGCTGCTCGCCATCGAGTTCATCGCGGAGTTCGGCCCGGTTGCCTTCTACAACGCCGCTCCCGTGATCTATTCCCTCGCGGTCGCGGCCCTATCCGCCCGCTGGTTCCTGGTCTCGCGGCGGGCCACACCGCAGTCATGACGAAGGCCTCGCGGGCACTCGGGGCCGCCCTCCGTTCCTGCGAGACTCTCCCATGCTTGCTCCTGGTCCTGCTCGGGCTGCTGCTCGGCCTGCAGGTCGCCGCCTCGCTGAGCTGGCGCATGGAGCACGACACTCCGCTCCTGCACTACGCCGCCTGGCTCATGAACGAGCACGGCGTCTTCCCCTACCGCGACCTCTTCGAGACCAGCATGCCCGGCGCCCTCGGTTTTCACTGGCTGGTGGTGAAACTTTTTGGCACGGGCGACCTGGCCTTCCGCCTCGTGGACCTCGCGCTCCTCGCGCTGCTGTCGGCGGCCACCTATCTCTTCCTGCGCCGCTTCGGGCGCCGCGTCGCGTGGGCGGCGCCGCTGCTCTTCGGCCTGATCTACCTGGGCGACGGCCAGAGCATGAGCCTGCAGCGGGACTACCTGGGCGTCATCCCCGTGGCCTTTGCACTCTTGCTTCTCCCCTCGACGGCCGGGCGCGCGCTGGGGCGCTGGCGCTTCGCCGCGCTGGGCCTGCTCTTCGCTGCAGCGGTCCTCGTCAAACCCCAGCACGCGATCGCCCTGCCCGTCCTCTTCGTCGCGCTCCACAGGCTGCGCTCGCGCGGACCCAGCGCCCGGCGCTCGGACCTTCTCGCGTCCGCCGCCGTCTGCGCGGCCGCCTTCACCGCGCCGCTCGCTCTCGTCGCGGTCTGGCTCGCGGCGAACTCCGCACTCGGAAGCTTCCTCGACATCGCGCTGCGCTACCTGCCTCTGCACAACGCGCTGAGCGGCGGCTACGAAACCCTGTCTGGCTCCTACCGCCTCCTCTACCTCGTCGGGAAGACCCTGCGCCTCGGCGGCAGCTTCGCCTTCGCGCTCTGCGCCTTCTTCGCCGCGTTTCGTTTCTTCCGCCTCGGCAAGCGTCCCGGCGAGACGAGAATCGCCGGCGGGGCGGTCTTCCTCTGCGCGCTGGCCTACGCGATCTATCCCGCGCTGGGAGGGAAGTTCTGGAACTACCACTACATGCCCTTCCTCTACTTCGTCGCGCTGGCCTTGTCGCTCGTGTTCGCGGAAGGTCGGAAGCAGCAGCTTGCAGGCCGCACCGCTCGGGCGAGGGCGCTGCTGCCGGCGGTCCTCTTCTTCGTCGCCATCTTCGTGCAGCTCGACCTGCCCGGGCAGGTTCGGCAGAGCGTAACCACTCTCCGGCAGGGGCGGGCGGCGCAGGCCCCGAAGGGCGGCCGGGTGGACGAGATCGCCGCCTGGCTGAGCGCGCGCCTCGAACCCGGCGACCACGTGCAGCCCCTGGACTGGACCGGCGGCGCCATCCACGCCATGCTTCTCGCCCGCGCTCCCCTCGCCACGAGCTTCCTCTACGACTACCACTTCCACCACCACGTCTCAGCACCCTACATCGCGGACCTGCGACACCGCTTCCTGCGCGAGCTGAGCTCCGCGCGGCCAAGCTTCGTCATCGAGGTGGAGACAATGCGGCCCTGGCCGAAGGGCAAGGATACGAGCAGCGACTTCCCGGCACTGCGAGAATTCATCACCGCGAACTACGCGCCGGCCATGCAAGGCGAGGGCTACACGATCCACGAGCTGCACGAACGCTAGGCGGGGAATGTCTGGCAGGGGCTTAAGGCCGGGCGGCGACCAGCTCGTAGACGGCGTGGGTCATCTCGGCGACGCGGTCCCAGGAGTAGTTCTCCAGCGCGTGGGCTCGCGCGCGTTTGCCCGCGGCGCGCACACCGTCAGGATCGGCCAATAGCTCGCGCAGGCGCGCGACGAGGTCGGACACGGACTTGTTCTGGAAGCGAAAACCTACCTCGCCCACCAGCTCCAGGTTCTCAGGGATGTCGCTGGATAGCACGCAGCAGCCGTAGCTCATGGCCTCCAGGAGCGCGATCGACAGGCCCTCGATCTCGCTGGGCTGGCAGTAGAGGTAGGCGTTGCCGTAGAGCTCGTCGAGCGTGCTGCCGCTCACGAAGCCCGTGAAGACCACGCGATCGTCGCCCGTGGCCAGCTTGCGCAGGCTCTCCACGTAGCGCTCCTCGTGCAGACCCTCGCCGGCGATGACCAGCTTCTTGTCCGTGTTCAGCTCGCGGAACGCGCGGATCAGGTGGTGGGCGCCCTTCTCGGGTGTCAGGCGAGCGATGAAGAAGACGTAGCTGCCGGTCTCAAGCCCCCAGCGCGTGCGGATCTCGTCCGCCTTGCGCATCGTGGGAGGCGCGATGCCGTTGGGGATGGCGCTGACCTCGCGCCCGAACTTCTCCTCGTAGTATCCCCTCAGCACCTGCGAGACCACGATGGTGCGGTCGGGGAAGCGCGCGCTGAAACCCTCGCAGGCGCGCAGGTAGTTCCGCGCGAGGAAACCCCACTTGGCCCGCTGCCAGTCCAGGCCGTGCACGGTCACGACCGTCTTGTGGCCGAACAGCCGCGGCAGCCAGGCGAACACGCTTGGCCCCAGGGCGTGGTAGTGCACGATGCCCGTCGGGCGCAGGAGCACATCCAGGGTGGCAAAGAGGGCGTAGAGGATGGTATCCAGGTGCTTGGTGCGGAGGGTCGCCAGGCGGCGCAGCTTCACGCCTCGGTACTCCGCCATGGGGGGCACGTAGTAGCGGCGCGCGTAGACCGTGATGTCCTCGCGTTCGGCCAGGCGGGTGGCGATCTCCTCGATGTGCCGCTCGATGCCGCCCTGGGTGGTCGGTATGCCGCGCGTGCCGATGTGGTATATCTTCATTTCCCGGGAAACCCTCCGGCGGCGCTGCGATGGCGCTCGCAGCATCTGGCCATCCTAAAGAGGGTTCACCCGCAGTGTCAACCGAAGGGGCGGGAGCCTTGTGAACGAACTCGTCGTCGGCATCGCCGGGAGCGGCAAGACCCGCTACTGCGTCGAGCGCTGTCACGAAGCGATGACAGGGGGGCGCAGGGTCCTCTACCTCGTGCCCAACCGCGACGAGGCGGAACAGCTGCGGCGACGACTGCTGGACTCCTCCGGCGCGAAGGCCCTCTTCCTGCCCGGTATCGTCTACTTCCGCACGCTCTTGGCCCGCGTGCTGGATCCTCTCCTGCCCGGCTGGACCCTGCGCAGCCCGCTATCCCGCCGCCTGGCCCTGCGCCGCCTGCTCGGCGAGCAGCGCGGCCGGCTCGGCCCCCTCGAGGCGAGCGCGTGCACGCCCGGCTTCCTCTCCACGCTGGACGAGTTCTTCCGCGAGCTCGAGGACGCCGACCTGGAGCCAGCGACGCTGGCCGACTTCGCGGCGGGGGGCGCCGCTGCGCCGCGCCTGAGGGTTCTGGCCGATCTCTATGAACGGCACGCCGGCGAGCAACTCGCCTCCTCCGTTCTGGACGAGTCCTGGGCCCTAGAGCGCGCCACGCGCCTGCTCGTCGATCCAGCCAGCCCGCCGGATGCGCTGCCGGGCGAGGACGCCCTGCTGATCGCCGACGGCTTCAGCGACTTCCACCCACGCCAACTCCACTTCCTCGAAGCCCTGCTGCCATCGCAGGGCGAGACGCTGCTCTCGCTCTGCCTCGACCCTGCCGATCTCGAGGCCGAGGCGAGGCCGCCCTTCGAGCGCTTGCACGCCCTGGCCCGGCGTTTCACCGCGCGCGACGACTGGCGGGTCGTCGGCCTGGAGAGGCCACGCCGCTTCTCCGAGCCCGTCCTGGCAGAGATCTCCCGACGGCTCTTTCGCATCCTGCCCGGCCAGGGGCGCGCGGACAGGGGCGAGGCCCTCGTCCTGATCGAGGCCGCCACGCGCAGGGACGAGGTCGAGGGCGTGCTGCGCGAGCTGCGCCGCGCCATTGCGGGGGGCACGCCCCCCGAAGCGATGGGGATCTTCTTCTGGCACGACGACTACGCCCAGCTCTTCGGCGAGGTGCTCGGCCGCGAGGGCATCCCCTTCCGCTCGTCCCGGCGCCGCTCCCTGCTCCGGAGCGCCGCCGTGGACACGGCCCTGTCCCTGCTCGACTGGGCGGCGGGAGAGCAGCCTCCCCGGGATCTGCCCCAGAGGCTGCGCGGCGGCTTCGTGGGCACTCCCGATCCCCTGCTGAGCGCACTGCATGCCGAAGCGCGCGCCCGCGGCGTGCCGGGGAGAACGTCCTGGGACGATCTTCTGGCCGAACTCCGCCCGGCAGAACCCGAGGCCGACTGGGACTGGCTGGACTGGCGCGAGGACCTGCCGGCCGGGGACGTGACGGGTGAGGCCTTCGTGGCCGCCTTCGTCCGCCCCCTCGTCGGGCTCCTGGCGGGCCACCTGTCGCGCCGGCTGTCCGCCGGCCTGGAGGAGGCGGCGCGCCAGGGCGACGCCGTCGGCGAGGCCGCGCTCGACCTACCCGCCCTGGAGTCCCTGCTGCAGATCGCGGAGACGGTCGCGCGCGAGGCCGTATCGTCCGCGGGGGAGCGGCTTCCGGCCTCGCAGTGGACCGGCCTGCTGCGCGAGGCCCTCGAGGACGCTCGCCCGCCGTCCGCGCACGGACACGAAGGCGGCGGTGTGCAGATGGGCAATCCCCGTCTCCTGCGTATGCCAGAGCTGGATCGCGTCTTCGTCTGCGGCCTGAACCAGGGCGTCTTCCCGCCGCCGGTCCGCGAGCATCCCCTGCTGCACGAGGCCGAGCGCAGAGCCCTGAACGCTCGCCTGAGGGAGCTCGGCCGCTCCTCCCGCCTGCGGAGCCGGGAGAACGCCCAGGCCGAGTCGCGCTATCACTTCTACATCGCCGCGACGCGCGCCTCGCGCCGCCTGACCCTGAGCTGGTCCCTGCGCGATGCCGATGGCCGCCCCACCCTGCGCTCCTTCTACCTCGACGAGCTGCTCGGTCTCTGTGGCGAGGAGCCGGCGCCGCGCGCTGTGCCCTCCCTCTCCCTCGTGGAGAAGCTGCGTGATCCGGTCAGCCTGCGAAGCCTGACTCGGGACGTCCTCCTGGCCGCCGCGCGCGGGGAGGCGGGCGAGCTCGCGACCGCGGCCGAGTCCTGGCTCGAGGAGCGCGGCCTCGGCGAACACCTGGCCGAGGCACGGCGGCGTCGCGGTGAGACGCCCCTGGCGGAACACCCCGCCCTCGCCCCGCAGCTCGCGTCCCTGGACCGCTTCAGCGCCAGCCGCCTCGAGGCCTATGCGGAATGTCCCTACCGCTTCCTCATGGAGAAGATCCTCGGCCTCGAGGAAGAGCATGAGTTCGAGGCCGGGGCGCGCGAGGAGGGCAGCTGGTATCACAAGGTGCTGCAGCTCTTCTATGCCGACTGGGACGGCCGCTGCGAGCCGGCGCCGGAGGAGCTGGACGCAGGCCTCGCGGAGCTGGGCGCGCGGGCGGAGGAGATCCTCGCGCACGAGGAAGGTGAGGGTGCCTTCCTGTCGCCCCGTTTCCGGGCCGAGAACCCGCGGCGCCTGCGGGTCCTGCGCAGCTTTCTGGAGCGCGACCTCCGGCGCCTGGCCACGTCGGGCTACCGGCCCGCTCCGGAGAGCCTCGAGCGCGCGTTCACTCTCGAGTCCGTGGAGCTGGCGGGCGAGGAGCGAGCTGCGCCCTTCCGTGTGAGCGGTACCGTGGACCGCGTGGACGGCGGCCCCGCAGGCGGCGGTCTCGTCATCGACTACAAGCGGAGCAAGAAGGACAGCGAGGCGCCGGACGCGGAGGCGCCGCGCCTCTTCCAGCTCGCCCTCTACGCCATGGCCCAGCGCGGCGAGGCGCTGGGCGCCGTCTACTGCGCGCTCCGGGAGGGGAAGCCCTTCCGCGGCTACCTCCGCGCGGAAGAGCGGGATGCGCTTGCAGACTGGATCGTCGGCGGCCGGAAGGGTTCGCCCAAGGGCGGGCACTGGCTGGAGGCCGCGGAATGGGACGCCTGGCTCGAGCACATGGGCCAACGCCTGCGCGAGCTGGTGGAATCGATCCGCGCGGGCCGCCTGGACGCCGCCCCCGCGGAGAAGGTGGAAGACACCTGCGCGCGCTGCGGGCTCGGACAGCTCTGCCGCTGGCGGGCCGAGGAGGCTGCGGGGCAGCCAGCAGGATCCCCCGGCGGCGAAGGCGGAGGGGGGTGAACGTGGCGGACTTCCCCCTCAACGAGGAGCAGCGCCCCGCCGTGGAGGAGCACGACCAGCACCTCCTGCTGGCGGCGGGGGCCGGCAGCGGCAAGACGCGCGTGCTCGTGGAGCGCTACCTCCGCATCCTCGCCGACGGCGGCTGGGATCCTGCGCTCCCCGCGCGCCTGCTGGCGATCACCTTCACCGAGAAGGCCGCCCGGGAGATGCGGGAGCGCGTCCTGCGGGGTCTGGAGGAGCGCGCTTCCGTCGCGGAAGATGGGGCGCTCGCCTCCCGCCTGCTCGCCGTCGCGCGGGAGATGGAGAGCGCGCCCGTCTCCACCATCCACGGCTTCTGCAGCCGTCTGCTCCGGGAGAATGCGACCGAGGCGGGGCTCGATCCCCGCTTCACCGTGCCCGACGAGGTGTCGCTGGATGGGCTGCGCCGGGAGGTCCTCGACCGCCTGCTCGAGGAGGGCGACGCGGATCTGGCCCTGCTCGCCGGCGAGTTCGGCGTGGACCGGGTGGGCGACGCTATCGACGAGCTCCATGCCTTGCGGCGCAGCCTGGGGCTCCCTTCGGGCGAGCCGCTGGGTTGGGACGCGGCGACGGAGGCCGCCCGGCTGAGGGAGCGCGTCCGCGCACTGCGCGAGGACGAGATCCTGGCCTGGCAGGCGGAGCTGCCGGCGCGTCTGTCCGCCCTCTGCGCGCACTTCGAGGGTGGGGAGCATCCGCAGCCGGATGGCCGCCGGAAGCTCGCGGCGGCCCGCGCGCTCCTGGACGCGCGGGACCTCGGCAGGCTCGATCCGGAGACCCTGCCCCTGCTCGCCGAGACGCTGAAGGGGATGCGCGGCGCCGGCAAGGGCATCGAGGACGGCGGGCGTATGAAGTCAGCCTGGGAGGAGCTGAAGAAGGAGATCGCGGAGCGCGCCGCGCGGGTGGCGCGCCTCGGCGACGAATCCGGCACAGCCGGGCGACCCGCGGGCCTGGATGTCGCCTGCCTGCGACTGCAGACGCGTTACTCCCATCTCCTGCACGGGGAGATGCGCGCCCGTGGCTGGCTGGACTTCGAGGATCTGCAGCTGGAGGCCCTGCGCCTGCTCGAGGGGAACCGGGTGCTGCGCGAGCGCGTCCGCCGGCAATACCGGCAGGTGCTGGTGGACGAGTTTCAGGATACCAACCGCCTCCAGCTCCGACTGGTCCGGCTGCTCGTCCCCGAGGACGCGGATCCCGCCCGGAACACGCTCTTCCTCGTCGGCGACCACCGGCAGAGCATCTACGCCTTCCGCAACGCCGACGTCGAGCTCTTCCGGCGCGAGGCCGAGCGGATGAAGGCAGGGGGCGAAGCGGCCCCGCTGCGCCGCAACTACCGCAGCCATCCGAGTCTGCTCCGCTTCTACAACACCTTCTTTCCGCCGGACGCTTTTCCTCCCATGGAGGCGTGGCGTCAGGGAGACGACGGGCCGCGCGTCACGCTGCAGCTCTCCGCGCAGGGCGAGCTGAATCGCGCCGCTGCGCGCCTGCTCGCCGCCCGCCTGCTCGCACGTTCCCTCCGCGAGGCCTGGGCGAGCGGCCTCGCGGTCGAGGAGGACGGAGCAGCGCGCCCGCTCGAGTGGCGCGACGTGGCCATCCTCGTGCGCAGCAGTTCCGGCATCGGGCCCATCGCCCGTGCACTCGCCGAGGAGGGGATTCCCTACGAGGCCGCGGGCGGCCGTGAGTACTTCCTGCGCCAGGAGCTCCTCGACCTCGAGGACCTACTCGCCGCCCTGGACGATCCCTACCAGCCGCTCAAGCTCGCCAGGGGCCTGAGGGGTGATCCGATCGGACTGTCCACGGCCGACCTCCTGCTGCTCCTTCCGCCCTCGCAGAGACGCGGGGGATGGGAGGCCACCCGGGACCGCGGCGAGCTGCTGGCGCGCCTGGAAAGAGCGGCGGAAGGGGAACTCGAGCTCTCGGCGGATGGCCGCCATCGCGTGGCGCGCTTCCTCGCCCTCCGGCGCCGCCTCGCGGGCCGCCTCCATCGCCTACCGCTTCGCGCGCTCGTGGCGGATCTCGTCGAGGCCAGCGGCTTCGACCTCAAGGCCGCCACCGACCGTCACGCCCTGAAGATCCAGCGAAACCTGCGGCAGCTGGCTGACCTGGTGGCGGAGCTCGAGAGCGCTCGCCGCATCACGGTGCGGGAGTTCCTCGACCACATGCGCCGCGTGCGCGAGATCTCGCCGCGGCGGGAGGAGGCGTGGGTGCCCGAGGAGGGCGGGAGCCTCCTGCGCATCCTGACCATCCACTCGGCGAAGGGTCTGGAATTTCCCCTGGTGGTCGTGGCGGACCTCGACCGCGAGCTGGGCCGTGGCCAGCACCTCGCCGACCTCGCCTGCCTGCGTGCGGACTTCGCGGATGGGAGCTGCGAGGCGCTGCTGGGCGTGCGCTGGCGCGACCCCGAGAACGGGAAGCACCCCGACTGGGTCCACGACTGGATCGACGAGGAGAAAGAGCGCCGCGAGGAGGCGGAGAATCTTCGCCTCCTCTATGTGGCCATGACCCGGGCGCGCGACCACCTGGTCCTGTCGGGAATCCTGCCGGGCTGCTCGCAGGCGGAGACGCGAGGCGGCCTGCCCGAGTCGAGAGGCGCATCGAAGGCGGGCTTCCTCGACATGACCCGCGCGGCGCTGCGCGACGGCGTGCCCGAGGAAGCCTACCGCCTGCATCTCGAGGGCGAGACGGAGATTCCGGGTCCGTCCCTCGGGCGAACGCCGCCCGAGGCGCCCGCGACCACCGCCGATGTCTCCTGGCGGCACCTGCTGGCGGGATCGGCGGAGGTGGCCGTCCCCGAGCTTTCCGTTACCAGCCTGGCCCTGCTGGCGAGCTGTCCACTGCGCTGGCTGCTGGAGCAGCGCCTGGGGCTGAGGCGGCTCTTCGCGGAGCGCGGCGAGGCCTGGATCCCGGAGCGGAACGAGGACGCGCCAGGCGGCGCCGCGTTCGGCAGCCTCCTGCACGAGATCCTCGCGCGCTGGGACTTCCGGACCGCGCCCGCCGAGGCCTTCGCGGCGGCCTGCCCCGCTGGCCTGCCGCCCGGGCGTAGGGAGGATGCCGAGCGCGTCCTGTCGGTCTTCTTCGCCGGGGAGCAGCCCTGGCTGCGGCGCCTGCACGAGGCCGGCGACTTCCGCCGGGAGGAGCCCTTCGTGCTCGACCTCGGCGACGTCCTGCTCACCGGCCAGACCGACCTGGTCTTCGAGTGGGAGCGGCAGCGCATCCTCGTGGACTGGAAAAGCGACCGTGTGTCCGGCCGCACGGCCATCGACAAGCGCCTGGGCCACCACCAGTATCAGCTCCTGCTCTACGCCCTGGCCCTGCGCGAGTCGGGCTGCCCCGTGGATCAGGCCCTCGTTGCCTTCCTGCGCGCGGGCGAGGCCGATCGTCCGATGCCAGGCGAGGCGGCTCCGCGCGTCGGCGAGTTTCGCCAGGTGGAGATCGACACGCAGCAGCTTGAGTGGGCGGCCAACAGGGCTCGCAAGCTGGGCAGAAGCGCCCGCCTCCTCTCCCACCTCGACCTCACCTCCGATCCGGGCGCCGCCCTTCCGGAGCTTCCGCTGCCCAAGGATCCTCCCTGTCGCGGATGTCCCTTCCGGAAGGGGCCCTGCGTCCCCGGCTACCGCCCGCTTTCCCGTCGCGCCTGATCGCTCCCCCTGCTTCCCGCCCGCATGGGCACGGCAGGGCCGCGTAAGCTCTGCAAAATGCGAGGGCGCGCGCCGCCTGGCGCCCCCTCCCTCCGTCACCGGGCAAGAGGGGCTATCCTGATCTGAGTCCGTATTGACCGAACACCTGTCCCCTAAATGAGGCGGTGGCCAA
>CAZVHI010000065.1:0-13932 GCA_964627205.1 uncultured bacterium | reverse complement strand
GGACCGAGGATAGCCGCATCAGATCACCCTACCCACACAAATCCCGGAAGCGCCTCTGGTTCTACGTCGAGATCGGCGGCGACCTCGAGAACGCGGGCGCCTGGACCAACCACGAGACTACATTGAACGGCACCGGGGACATCCACCTCGCCAGCGACCCCGCCGCCACCTTCGCGAGCGACCTGGTCCTGGGCGCGGGCGGCGACCTGATCATCGACACGCCCTGGGTCAAGTCCGGTGGCATCGACCTCGGAGGCAGCACGCTCTTCCTGAAGCCCGGCAGCCATCTCACGGTGGAGGCCGGCTTCATCCAGGGCGGCGATCTCTACTGCAACGGCAACGAGCTGCACTGCCTGTCCTGGACCTACTTCAGCTACTGCACGGTGTACGATGCCGTCTTCCACGGAACGGTGCAGACCGACACCCTGGTCGACTTCAGCGGCCTCACGACGATCATGGACACCCTCCAGAACCTCTCCTCGGGCGGCAACAGTCACGTCGACGTCCTCGGTGACCTGATCAACCGGGGAGTGATCCGCAACAACAACTACGGCTTCACGGTCACCTTCTCGGGCGACCTCGTCAACGACGGCGAGATCGAATGCAGCTACATCCAGTTCGACGGCTCCCAGACTCACCACCTCAGCGGCGGACCGGCAGGAATCTTCGACACCTTCGTCTTCCTGCCCGAGTTCCAGGGCGGGACCTTCGTCGTGGACAGCGACCTGTACTTCGCCGACGGCGTCGACCTCGCTAGCGGGACGATGATCCTCTCGGAGGGCAGCTCGCTCACCTTCAGCGGCTTCGGCTCCCTCGGCGGCGGCGAGCTCCTGGCGAACGGCAACACGATCCACATGAACGGATCAGGCTCCCTCGGCGATCTCGTCATCGACGAGGCCGTGCTCGGCGGACTGGTCGGGATCGGGGGCGAAATGGTCTTCACCGGCCTAGTGACCGTGCTGGACACGCTGCAGTCCCGGGGCTACATGCCGCCCGAGGTCACGGTGGAGGGCACGCTGCGCAACGAGGGCCACATCCGCGACGGCAACAACGACCTGTCCATCACGGCGCGGGGCGACCTGGTAAACCTCGGCACGATGAACAACGCCGAGTTCGTCTTGGACGGCTTGCTGGACCAGCACGTGGCCGCCGGGCCCGGCATCGACGTGCCCGCCTTCATCATCGAGTCGGGAATCATCGCCGCCGGCTACCAGTGGTACAGGGACGGCGTCGCCCTGCCGGGAGAGACCGGCTCCACTCTCGTCTTCGCGGGGCTGGGTCCGGCGGAGTACGGCGTCTACCAGTGCGAGGGGAGCGGCGGCGAGATGTCCCGCCTCGTCACGATCGCGGAGCACGCAGATCCCACGGAAGCGCCGGTGGCTTTCGCGGGCGCGGCTCTCGAGCAGAACCATCCCAACCCCTTCAACCCCGCCACCGAGATCGCCTTCACCCTGGCCAAGCCCGGCCACGCGCGGCTGACGGTCTACGACGCGGGCGGGCGGCTGACCGAGCTGCTGATCGACGCCGAGCTGGACGCCGGACGGCACAGCCTGTCCTGGCGCCCAGGGGACACAGCCTCGGGCGTCTACTTCTACCGCCTCGAGACCGACGCCGGCGCGCTGCAGCGCAAGGCGATCCTGATCAAGTAACTACCTGCGCCAGGAGGCGAGGACGCCCCGGCTGAAGGGCTCGACACCCTCGGCGCAAGCTTCCGCCGCGGCCTCTCCCCCGTCCGCGAGGCGCAGGGCCCCCGCACAGGCGACCATGGCGCCGTTGTCCGTGCAGAACTCCGGACGCGGGGCGCTCACCGGGATCCCGAGCGGCGCCAGCGCCTCGCGCGCGGCCTCCAGGAGCGCGCGGTTCGCGGCCACGCCCCCCGCCAGGTAGAGCGCGCCGATGTCGCGCCCGCGCAGCGTGCGGGTCACTCGATCCAGGAGCTGCGCGATGATGGCCCGCTGGAACGAGGCGCAGAAGTTCGCGAGGCCGTCTTCCGAATCCGCCTCGCCCCTTTCCCACGCGAGACGTGCCGCAGTCTTGAGCCCCGAGAAGCTGTAGTCCAGGCCGCCGTCCCCGAGTCGAGCCACGGGGAAGCGGATCGCGCGCGGATCCCCGCGACGCGCCCGCTGCTCGATGGGAGGGCCGCCCGGGAAGCCGAGGCCCAGCAGCTTGGCCACCTTGTCGAAGGCCTCGCCCGCGGCGTCGTCCCGGGTCGTGGCGAGGAGCTCGTAGCGGCCGGCTTCGGCCACATGGACGATCTGGCTGTGCCCGCCGGAGACCACGAGCGCCAGCGCGGGGAATCGCATCTCCCCCTCGAGCCGGTTGGCCAGGATGTGGCTCTCGATGTGGTGCACGCCGAGCAGGGGCTTCCCCCAGGACAGAGCCAGGGCGCGGGCGAAGGACACTCCCACCAGGAGCGAGCCCAAGAGACCGGGGCCATGAGTCACCGCGACGGCGTCCAGCTCGGTGGGGGCGAGCCCCGCGTCCGCCAGGGCGGCCCTCAGCACGGGGGGCAGGTTCTTCAGGTGGACCCGGCTTGCCAGCTCGGGGACGATCCCGCCGAAGTCCCGGTGCTCGAGCTGCGTGGCGCGCACGTTCGCGAGCAGGCCCCGGCGCGTGCAGTAGACGCCCGCGGAGCTGTCGTCGCAGCTCGTCTCGATGCCTAGAACGATCATGGCCTTGCCTCTGGAAGGGAGAAGGGCTTGAGCCTTGCCCCGTGCGCAGCCGGGAGTATAGGATCGCCCTCCGAAGGGCGCAAGCCGCGCCCGGGAGGTCGCTCATCCGACACCGTGCCTGCCAGCTCCTGATCCTACTCGCCGCCCTCGTGCTCTTCCCCGCCGGGCCACAACCGCGACGCGGCCAACCTGCCGGGCCGCGCGAGATCGTGACACCGCGGGCCGAGCGCCTCGTGGCGGACGTGCACGCGCTCGCCGCCTTCGGCACGCGCTTCGCGTCCAGCCAGAAGACCCCCGCGGTCCTGGCCTGGCTGCGGGGCCGCATCGAGGCGGCGGGGCTGGACGCCTACCTGGAGCGCTTCCCCCTCCGCGTCGGCGAGCGCGAGACCGAGCAGGTCAACCTCCACGCCGCCATCCCCGGCCGCGATCCCGGGCTGCCTCGATTGCTGCTCGTGGCCCACTACGACAGCATCGACGAGGGCTGGGAAGGCGGGCGCTCCTCCCTGGCGGATCCCGAGACCCCCGCCCCCGGCGCCGGCGACAATGGCAGCGGCGTGGCCGTGCTCCTGGAGTGCATGCGGCTGTTCGCGGCCTCGCCCCCCGAGCGCGGCGTGGACTTCCTCTTCTCCGCGGCGGAGGAGATGGGACAGGAAGGCAGCCGCCACTGGGCGGAGGCCGACGCTGCGCGGCTGGCCCGCATCGGCTGGGTTCTCAACGTGGATCAGGTGGGACGGCACCGCTCCGGGCCCCGCGCGCTGCAGCTCTTCACGCGGGACGCGGGCATCCCCTTCGTCCGGCGCATCGTCGCGCTGTCACGCTCGGCGGACGCCGGGCTCCTCGGCTGGCGACTGCACCTGGACGACCGTCTCGCGAAGAGCGACCACGGCCCCTTCCTGGCGAGGGGGCTGGCGTCGGCGAGTCTCAGCGAGGGCCCCGGCTACTATCCCTGGAGCGCGCAGGGGGCGGGGGATCTGCCCGATAGGATCGATCCGCTACTGCTCGTCCAGGCGGCGCGGCTGGTCACGGCCATCGCCCGGGATCCCGATCTTCCTCTTCCAGACGCCGCCAGGCCTCCGGGATCGCGGCGATGATGTCTTCGGACTGAAGGCCGCGGCCCAGATCGAGCGAGGCCCGGAGTCCGGCCTCGGCGTGGGCCCATGCGCCCAGGAGGGTCATGTCGAGCGGGCGATCGGGCCTCTGGGCCAGCAGCGAGCCGATCAGTCCCGTGAGCACGTCGCCCGTGCCGCCGCGGGCCATGTGGGGATGCCCGCCGGCGATGGTGTAGAGCAGGCCATCGGGTCCGGCGACCTCCGTGGGCGCGCCCTTGTGCAGTAGCACGACCGAGTCGCGCACGGCGGCGCGGAGGGTCTCCTCCCGCGCGGCCTCCAGCTCCGCCGCGGGCCTGCCGAGCAGCGCGCCCAGCTCCCCGCTGTGGGGTGTGAGGATGCGTGGCGCCGGATGGGCGCTCAGCTCGTCGTAGGCCTCGCGGTAGGCGAAGAGCGCGTCCGCGTCCAGAATGGCCGGCAGCTCCAGTTCGGACAGCCAGCTCCGGACGAGCCCCAGCGTCTCCTCGCCGCGGCCGAGGCCGGGGCCGAGCGCCACCGCGTCCACCCTGGCCGCCTGCTCCCGGAGGGGCTCCAGGGCGCTCGGCGCGAGCGCGCCGTCTTTGTCCTCGGGCAGGGAGAGAGTGACCGCCGACGGCCAGCGCGCCTGGACCAGCGGCGCCAGGGAGGCGGGCACGCCGACGTAGACCATGCCCGCCCCGCCACGCAGGGCCGCGCCCGCGGTCAGCAGCGCGGCGCCTCCGTAGCGACGGCTGCCCGCCACGATCAGCAAACTCCCGCGGCGATACTTGTGCCCCGTGGGTTCGTGCAAGGGCAGGCACTCGCGGGCGCCCGTCTCGTCGACGAGGCGGCGCTCCAGCGCCATCGCGTCGATGATGTCCGCGGGGAAGCCGATGTCGATACAGTGCACCTCCCCCGCCGCCTCACATCCCGGGTAATAGTAGAGCCCCAGCTTGGGCAGGCCGACGGTCGCCGTCACCTGGGCGCGCACGGTCTCGCGCCGCGGCGCCCCCGCATCCCCCGACAGGCCGCTCGGCACGTCGACGCTGAGGATGCGCGCAGCCCGCTCGTTCATCATCCCTACGATGTCCAGCGCGGGCTCGCGCAGGTCGGCGTCGATCCCAGTGCCGAAGAGGCAGTCGACCACGAGCTCGGCGCCGCCGAGGCGCGCGGCGAAACTTTCCATGGCCTTCGGGTCGCTGAACTTCGTCAGGCTGGGATGAAGCGGGATCAGTCGGTGCAGGGCCTTCTTCGCGTCGGGTGAGAGGTTCATGTCCTCCGCCAGAACATAGACGGCGACCTCGGCTCCGTGCTCCATGAGGTGGCGGGCGATGACGAAGCCGTCGCCGCCGTTGTTGCCCTTCCCGCAGACGAGCACGATGGGCCGGCCCTCGAGCCGTCCGCCGAAACGGCGGCGGATCAGCTCGAAGATGCCGCGCCCAGCCCTTTCCATGAGCTCGGGTCCGGGCACGTGGCCGCCGTCGATCGTGCGGCGATCGATCTCCCGCATCTGCGCGGTGCTGACCAGGTGCATCTGTCCCCTTCCGGCGTGGGCGACGAAACCATCCCGCGTTTACTTGTCGGGATTCAGGATGAGCGGCAGGCCGTCCTTGCCGCCGACCACGACCACCTTCGCGTTGGGGCTCTGGGCCAGCTTCTCGGTGGCCTCGATGCCCTTCCAGCGCAGCAGGTTCTCGTTGATGCTCTGGCTGACGATGGTCTGGAACTCGCTGATGCCCTTGGCCTCGATCTTCTTGCGATCGGCCTCCAGGCGCTCGCGATCGAGGACGAAGCGCATACGCTCGGCCTCCTGCTCGGCCTGCAGCTTGGCCTCGATGGCCTGCGCGAGCTGGGTGGGCAGCGTGACGCTGCGCATCAGCACCTGCTCGAGGTTGATGCCGCGCTCCGCGAAGACCGGCGCGAGCTCGTCGATGATGCTTTGGGCCATGGCCTGGCGCTGGCTCGTGTAGAGGGCCTTCGCCTCGTAGGCCGTGGTCGCGCCGCGCACCTTGGCCCGGAGCTGGGGGATGATGAAGACGTTCGTGTAGTCCATGCCGATGGTCTTGTAGACATCCGGCGCCTGGTCCTTGTCCAGACGGAAGAGGATCGAGATGTCCAGGCGGACGTTCAGCCCCTCCTTGCTGGGCACGGTGGCCGTCTCGGTGATCTCCTGCGTGCGAACGTCCATCTCGCGGATCGTGAGCAGCGGGTTCACAAGATGGATGCCCGGGTTGAGGGTGTTCTCCGAGATCTTGCCGAAGAAATCCTTGAGGCCCACATGGCCGGCGGGCACGGAGATGATGCTCTGGGACAACGCGCCGATCAGGCCGACCACGACCAGGACCGCGCCCACCGGACGTCCGGGCCTCTGCCCGGTGTCCAGGCGGATGGGAGAAGTGATGATCAGGGCAATACCGACGATGATCATGAGGACAAAGACGATCACAAGCATACGCGCCTCCCGGTTACGGATTGATGGAGCCAGCGGATGGCCCCGGCGGCAGTGTGAATCGCGCCGAGCCGCCTGTCAACGACCTAGCAGGCTGCCGGGGAGCGCCGGAGCGCATCGCCCGGCGCGCCCTGCTTGCACCCGTGGCGACCGGTCTCTATACTGCCGCCATGCTTCAACCGGACCGCCTCGGCGCGCGGGTCAACAACTGGATCCTGCTGCTAATCGGCGTACTCGTCTTCATCCTCTACCAGCTCGTGCAGGCCCCCTTCTACGGGATGAGCGCCGGCTGGATCGCCGTGGGCATCACCCTCTCCGCGCTCGCGGGCGTCACCTTCCCCCTCTTCATGCTGACACGCAGGCTGCGGATCCCCTTCCGCAACCAGTTCCTGCTGACCCGCCCCCGCTGGGGCACGAGCCTGGCCGTGACCGCGGCGACCCTCAGCCTGATTCCCGCGCTGGAGGTCATCACCGATCTGATGAGCCGTCACTATCCTCCCAAGCCCTACTACCTGCAGTTCGTGGAGAAGCTGCGGCCGGACGATCTGCCCTCGATGTTGACAGTGGGGATCGCGCTGGTACTCGCGGTGCCGCTAGCCGAGGAGTTGCTCTTCCGGGGCCTGTTGCAGCGCGTCCTGCTGCGCCACAGCTCGCCCTACATGGCGGTGGCGCTGGTCGCCCTGCTCTTCGGCGTGGTGCACCCGCTCTTTTCCGTTCCCGGCGTGGCCCTGCTCGGCGCCTACTTCGGCGCCATGGCCTACCGTCTCGAGAACCTCTACTACCCGATCCTCGCCCACGCGATCTGGAACTTCGCGAACCTGATCGTGCTCTGGTCGACGCCGGCGGGCCTGGATCCGCTGCCGGTCTCCCCCTTCAGCCAGCATCCCGTGCTCTGGTTCACGGTCAGCACGTTGCTCTTCGCCTTCTTCAGCCGCTTCTGGATTCGCTCCCGCCCGAGTTGAGCACGAAAAAACCCCCGCCTCTCGGCGGGGGCAAAGTGAAGCGGATGGTGGCGTTCCAGTCCTTCTACTTGTTCGAAGTGCTGAGGGGCCGTCCCAGACTGACTTCACCGTTGTCGATCCGGATGTTGTAGCCACAGTCCGGCTTGCTGCAGACCCAAGCCTTGAACTGGATCGTCGCACCGTCCCTACCGTAGTCGGAGAGGGGGAGCAGATCGCCCTCGTTGCACTTGAGACACTTCGGATAGGTCTTCATACCACAGGCCCGAGAATCCGAGCCATCACCTCCCTTTCACCCTGAAGGTTCGCTGAATGTTGCTCTGCCGTGGTGAGCGTAGCTCGCAGAATTAGGACGTAAGGTATCCTCTATTTTGGGAAAGTCAAGGATTAACATAATTGAGGATGGCGGTGTCCGGTTTGTCGTATGTTTGATATATATGTCCCTGGTCCTCGCGGAAAGGCCCCGCCTCTCGCGAGACGGGGCCATCCCCTTGATTCCAGAAAGGTTCCCGGCTCCCAATTACTTCAACAGCACCGCGGGACGGCTGTACTGGAGGCCGGCGGCCCGGAGGCGATAGAGGTAGATGCCCGAGGGGAGGGGGCGGCCGACGTCGTCGCGGCCGTCCCATTCGACGCGGGTCTCTCCAGCCGCGACCAGGCCGTCGACCAGAAGGCGCACCCGCTGTCCCCGCGCGTCGTAGACTGCCAGCTCGACCTGGTCCGCGTAGAGCAGCTCGAAGGAGAAGGTGGTCTTCGGGTTGAAGGGGTTGGGGTAGTTCCCGTGGAGCAGGGCGGGCGCGCCGGCGGCGGCGCCCTCCGCGACGTCGGTGACGGTCACGTGATCGAAACTGTACCAGGCGGCCGGCTCGGTGCGAGGCATGCCCTCGGCGCGGCCGCCGTTGTCCTCGGCATGGATGTAGTAGTCGGTGACGCCGTCGCTGGCGGGCTGCGGGATCACGCCCTCGTAGTCGTCGCCGCCCGCGGGGCTCATGCCCAGCGTCTGCCACGCGCCGCCCGCGTGGCGGTAGTGCAGCTCTACCGCGCCGACGCCAGTGTCGCTGTGATCGTGGACGAAGGCGCTCACGGTCACGGGTCCCTCCTGCTCACCCACGATCGGAACGTGCGCCACGCGCAGCATGCTGCGATCCATCATGCCCTTGGCCCGGCAATGCAGCGCGTCGTCGCTTAGGAATCCGCCGTAGTAGTAACCCTCCACCGCGTAGCCCGGAGCGGCAGCCTGGTAGGCGGCGATGGCGTCGTTGTCGTAACCGGAATTGCCGAAGAAGGGCACGTAGATCTTGTCGTTGAGGATCAGGCTGTTGGTGTAGGAGGCCGGGCCGCTGGAGGTGCTGTAGCAGTAGACGCGGTGGACTTCATAGTTGCGGCCCGTTGACGCGGGCAACGAGGCGAGCAGCGCCGCCCGCTGATTCAGGGTGTTGTAGGTGTGGTGGCTCGACCAGACGTCCTTCACCAGCACCGTCTCCTCGTCGAGGAACTTCGCCCAGGTGTCGATGTGGTGGATGCCGCCCGACTCGATGTAGTCGAGCACGTAGTAGGTCTCAACGCCGTAGTAGTCGAGCATGAGCTGGTCGACCGCGGCCTGGTTCATGCCGTTGTTGGACCAGGCCTCGTTGTAGACCAGCTCGGTGGACGAGGAGATGTGCGCGCCGTCGGTCATGTAGTTCCCGCCCGTGTGCCACATGTCATGGCTGTGGACGGGAATCCCCTGCTGGTTGGCGAACTCGATGGGGATCTCGTTGTCGTTGGGCCGCCAGGGTCGGTTGTAGGTGTGGTCGATGATCGCGATGTCATCGTTGCCGTCGAAGACGAACCAGGGGCCGTAGTCGCGGGTCCAGATGGAGTCGTTGGGCTTGATCAGCCACTCGACCTGGCTCATGTCGACGCCGTTGTTGGTCAGGTTGTTCAAGGCGGTGTTGTAGTAGCCGCTCGAGACGATCACGTGGAGGATCACGTCGTCGTCGAAGTCGCGCAGCAGATCGTAAGGCAGGCCCAGGGGGTAGCGGATCAGCACGCCCGTGCAGGGCTCCCACTCGGCGCAGTTGCGGATCGGCGTCAGGGGCGGCGGATCGGAAAGGCGGTCGCCGCCGGGCAGCTGGTCCTCGCGGCCCTCCCAGCGGAGGCGCTCGGCTTCGGTCTCGCTTATGGGCAGCAGCTCCTCGAGGCCGTCGACGTCCCACTCGGCCCGGGCGGGCGCGAAGGCGACGATGAGTAGACAGAGGGAGAGCAAGGGCAGGGCACGGCGGCGCATGGGGATCCTCCGGTGCAGCGGTGACGCAATCTGGTGTCGGAATACCCGATTATATCACAGCGGGTCCCGGCCGGGCCAGCCATCCCCGCGGCGGCCGCCGCCCCCCGTCGGGATCGGGGTCGGTCGCGGCTCCTGCCGTCCTATCGGGGCGAGGATGGGATCTGCTATACTCGATCGTCTGGCCCGGATCCGCTGGCTGGATCATGCTTCCAGGAGGTCGACCGTGATTCCCCGCTGTCATCCCGCTGTCGTCTTGGCACTCCTCTGCTCCTGTCTCGCCATCGCTCCCGCGGCGCAAGCCGCCGACGCCTTCCAGGACACCACCTGGGTGTCCACCTTCGACGAGGAGTTCATCAACTGGGCCTCGGCCCACGTCCAGGACTTCGTCTTCCCCTCGAACCCGGAAGTCTACAGCGAGGTCCTGCTCTTCATCACCATTGCCTGCCCCGACTCACCCGGCGACTGCGACCCCTGGGACCGCCTCGGACACCTGAGCATCATCCACGAGGACCCGCCGGGCACAGACACCTACTACGAGATCGCCCGCTTCATCACGCCCTATGACATCACGGGACCGCCGCACATGCCGCAGACCTGCACCTGGGTCCTCGACGTGACCGACTACAAGTTCCTGCTGACCGGCACGGTCACCCTGAGCCTTTACATCGAGTCCTGGATCGGCGGCGACGAGGGCTGGCTGATGACCACCGACTTCGCCTTCGTCCACGGCGTCACGGAGCTGCAGCCCTACATGGTCGTGAACCTCTGGCACGACAACTGGATGGAATACGGCAATCCCAATGATCCCATCGAGGACTACCTGCAGCCGGTCTGGGTGGACATCCCCGCGGACGCGGCGGCCGCCAAGGTCCGTGCGGTCGTCACCGGCCACGGGCAGGGCAACACCTTCAACTGCGCCGAATTCTGTGCGCGCCAGCACACGGTCGTGGTCGGCGGCGAGGACACCATGCACATCCTCTGGCGCAACGACTGCGCCCTGAACGAGTGCAGCCCCCAGTACGGCACCTGGCAGTACGGCCGCGCGGGCTGGTGTCCCGGCGACAAGGTGGACCCCTGGGACAACGAGATCACGCACCTGCTCACGCCGGGCGAGCCCTTGCTCTTCGATTACAACGTGCAGGATTACTTCAACGAGTGCGGGCCTCACAACCCGGACTGCATCGACGGCGAGACCTGCCCGGACTGCGACTACAACTACACGGGGCACACGATCCCGATCTACTCGATGAGCACGCAGCTCATCCTCTACCGCAGCGATCTCACGGGCGCGCCGGCAGGCGGCACGGCCCAGATCCCGCGCGGGCTGCGCCTCGGGCAGAACTACCCCAACCCCTTCAACCCCGTCACGACCTTCTACTACGAGCTGAATGAGCCGGGGGATGTGCGCCTGCGCATCTACAGCGCTGGCGGCCGCATGCTGTTGGAGGTAGAGCGAAGCCACTCCACGACCGGCACCTACTGGTATCAGTGGAATGGTCGCGACGCGCACGGCCAGGTGGTCCCCACCGGCGTTTACTTCTACGAGGTCGAGAGCGGGGGTGCAAGGCAGGCCAAGAAGATGATCCTGCTGCAGTAGGAGTGGACGCCTCGTAGCCCAGACCACGACGCCGGCGTGCAGGGCCGCATGTGAAAGCCCCGGCAACAGTCGCCGGGGCCCGGAGGTGGCTCGCCGCACGAGTCACATCACTCGATCATCAGCATCTTGCGCGTCTGCGTGAAGCCGGGCGCGTCCAGGCGATAGAGGTAGACGCCCGAGGGCAGCTGGCGCCCCGCCTCGTCGCGCCCGTCCCAGCGCACCACGTGGGGTCCGGCGCCGCGCAGCTCGTCGACGAGAACACGGAGCCGCCTCCCCTGCGCGTCGTAGACCGCTAGGGTGACGTGACCCGCCTGCGCCAGGCTGCACTCGATGCGAGTGCCCGGGTTGAAGGGATTCGGCACGTTCTGGGAGAGCAGGTTCGCGTACGCCGGCGTCTCCTCCTCCGGGACGCCCGTTCTTTCCAGCAGGATGCTTTCGCCGGCCATGGCCACAGGCGCCGCGCGACCCTGCGCCACCCAGGCGTCGTAGAGCTGCTGGCCGAGGTCGTCGGTGACGTTCGCGTCACGGAGGAACTCGATGTACTCCTTCGAAGTCGTCTGGTAATAGAGCGTCACGTCCACCTGCCGCGTGCCACCGGGCAGCACGTAGACCGTGTCGTCCCAGTACTGCCCGTCCGGGTAGACGTAGTCCACCGGCGGCGACTGCACTGCCTCGAAGTTGGCATAGGTGTAGCCGCGCGGCGGGATGCGGTTGTCGGAGTAGATCGAATCGTTGAGCACGAAGAAGAACGACGGTCCCGCCTCGGCCCCCACCGCCGCCGCCAGGCGTTGCGAGATGCCCGGCTTGATCTCGTAGATCTTGGCGTCCTCGTCCTGCGTGAGCACGCCTGTCGCAGCGTCGTAGGCGCCCGACTCGTAGAGCAGGTTCGTGTAGTCGTCGTAGGCCTTGATGTTCAGCCAGATGCGGCGCCCCTCCGGGTAGCCCGAGGGCAGCTTGTGGCCGGTCTGGTTCGTGACCCGCACCTGCAGGGCCGGCTGCTGCTCCACGACGGTCTCGGTCAGCTCCACGGTGGCCGCGAGCGAGAGCATGTACTCGGCGCGCAGTTTACCCGCTTCGAGCTCCGCGACATCCACCTCGTCGGGATAGAAGAGCGGGATGATGTCCGGCACGAAGGTGTTGCCGCCGGTCAGATCGTGCAGGGGAAGATCGCTGCGCACTGGCCCACCGTCCGCTCCGCGGCCCGACACGTCCTTCATGTGGCAGTCCTGGCAGGTCGACACGATGCCGTCCGGCTTGTTGCCGGCGAACTCCGGCGCGTAGACGCCCGTCGTCGCGTACTCGCTCATCAACCACTCGCTGAAGGTCCGCTCGACGGGGAACATGTTGCGCAGGTCACCGTCGGGGTGGGGCGCGTCGAGATCGTGCGCGACGTACTCCGCCGATGTAGAACCCTGCACGAAGACCGGGTTGCTCACGTCGTGGCAGGTGCCGCAGAGGTCCGCGCTGCGGTGAAAGGGCGACTCCAGGAACTGGTGGTCGGCATCCGCGTCGGCGTAGGGTCCGCGGCGCACCGGATCGGGGTCGGTGACGAACTGTCCGTTGGCGTAAGTCAGGGGCAGGGTCTCGAGCGCGTCCAGAATGGGCAGGTCCTCCACCGGGCTGGTACTTGGCTGGTAGATCGGGTCGACCTGCCGGTGGCAGAAGTCGCACTGGATCGCCTGGCGATCCTTCGCGGTGATCATGCCGCCCGTCGTATCGACGGAGCGGCCCTCGATCCAGCCGCCAGGAGTGTGGCAGCGCAGGCAGAGGTCGCCTACCGCGGGTGCAGCCTGCTCGGAGACGACCATGGTGGCGAGGAAGAGGGGATCGCGCATGGCCTGCCCCATCATGCTGCCGCGCCAGTTGTGCCAGGGCTCCACTGCGTGGTTGTAGTCCCCGTGTACGTCTTCAAAGCCAATTTGACTACGATGGCCTGATGCTAAGAGACACTATCCGTTTGTAAGGCCTCAGCAGTTCTTGTTTTCTGCACCTCCCATTCTAACCTGTTTTCCTCCCTCCTGCGAGCGATCGTTTGCTGCTTGATCAGATATCGTCTGTCCAAGATCTCCCTGTCCCGGCCTTCAAATACATCAGCGGGCCTTAGATTCTGGAGCGACTCGTGGACCCGTTCCTGATTGTAGTAGTCAACGAAACGACTGATCTCCGCTTCCAGTTCGCCAGGCGCATAGTAATGCTGCAGCTTGACGATGTTCTTCATCGTCCGATGGTAGCGTTCGATCTTGCCCTGCGTCATCGGGTGATAAGGCTTGCCGCGCGTGTGCGTCATCGCCCGCTCGGCGAGATACTGACGGAGTTCCTTCGACACGTAGCATGGCCCATTGTCCGAGAGCAGACGCGGCCGGTGCCTGACCTGCACTTGTTCGACACCAGTTTTAGCGGCGGCGAGATCCAGGGTGTCGGTCACATCACTCGCCGCCATGCGTGAGCAAAGCCTCCAGGCGATGATATAGCGCGAGTAGTCGTCGAGTACCGTGGACAAATAGTACCAGCCCCAGCCGATCACCTTGAAATAGGTGAAATCGGTCTGCCAGAGCTCGTTGACCTGCCGCGTTGGATGCTTGAATGAATCACTGGCAGACATCACGATGTAGGCTGGGCTGGTGATCAGATCGTAGGCCTTCAGTATCCGATAGACGCTCGATTCGGAGATGTACCACCCCTCTTGATCGGTGATCCGCCAGGCGAGTTCCCGCGGAGACAGCTCCGGATGATCCAGGGCGATCTCCCTGACCCGCTTGCGCTCATGATCGGGGATCCGATTCCAGAATCGTTTTGCGTTTGGCTTCCGCGCCTTGAGACCCTCGAAACCATCATCGAGATAACGCCGGTACCAGGTGTAGAAGGTGCCTCGATTGACGTCGAGCTGCTCCAGGGTCTGCTTGACCGACAGCTCCGACTCCT
>CAZVHI010000064.1:0-15443 GCA_964627205.1 uncultured bacterium | reverse complement strand
CCCGGTGAACAAGTCGACGGGGCTCCAGTGCGATCAGACCATTGTCTTGAACACCGGCTTGGGCCTCCAGGCATCATAGAGAGTCGAATGTGTACGCTCAGAACAGGAAGTAGCTGACGAGCTGTAGGCGGATGGCGTGGCCGGCCTTGTCGATGCGGGTGCCGGTGTAGACCGATTCGAGGGTCACCGAGGCGTCCTGGTAGTTGACCACCGCGTGGCTGAGCTCGAGGTCGAGTTGCAGCCGCCGCGACGGCGCCAGGCGCAGCCCCGCGCCGAAGATCCCCGCCATGCCGTTCAGCTCTAGCCCATCGCCGCCGCCCTCCGGCGCGATGATCGCGCCGGAGCCGCCGTAGCTGCCGCGCAGGTAGGGCCGGATGCCGCCGGCGGGAAGTAGCAGGTAGCGGAAGCCCAGGGTGAACTCGGCGAGGTGGCCGCGCACGCCGGGCAGGCTCGTGTCGTGCCGGCTACTGGCGATCTCGAAGGCCAGGCTCACCCGCGGGGTCACCCGCCAGGCGGCGCCGAGGACCACGCCCATACCGACCGCGGACTCGTCCAGTTCGAAAGACTGCTCCTCGCCCGCCTCGCGCAGGTGGGCCCAGCTCCCCCGCAGCCCGAGTCCGATCTCCCAGCGCCTGAAATCCGCTGCGGACTGAATATCGCGCATGGGAACGGAAGCAGCCGCATGCAGCGGCAGCAGGCACAAGCCGGCAAGCAGCAATGCCGCCGTACGGCGAGCGAGTTTACCCGGGTAAACGAGCCGGCTCATCGTCCTCCTCCCACGCGAAGTCCCGGGCCGGCAAGCGCCGGCCCGGGGATGATCTGTGACATTCACTCCGGCGATCAACTCATGGGGAAGGTGTTCCCCTCGGTGTCGGTCAGGTAGCCCTCGCCGTCGGGGCCCCACTCGAGGGTGTAGGTCACGGTCTTGCCGAACTGCGTGACCTCGATGGTGCCGTGGCCGCTACCATCGGGCGCGAACCACATCTCGCCCACGATGGAGGGCTCGCCCTCCTCCTCGAGGTTCATCGCGTTGAAGGTCAGGTGGCTGCCGCCGCCCTCGAGGGCTTCGAGCGCGAAGCTGCCGCTGGCGACCTCGGAGCCGCCCACGCTGCGCGACCAGCTACCCTCGAGGCTCTCGTCCTCCTGGCTCTCCAGGTGGAAGGTCTCCTCGACGTCGCCGTCGACCTTGGTGCCGTCGACCGTGTAGCCGTTCTCCGTCTCGGTGGCGGTGAACTCGGTCACGTCATCGTGGCCGTCCTGCCAGATGGTCTCGTCCCGCGCGGTGACGTAGCCCTCCTGCACCTGTCCGCTCTGCTCGCGGCTCACGGGATCGTTGCCCGCGGGGAAGGTGGTGGTCACGTCGTACTCGCCGGTGTTCTCGTTCCAGCTACCGGCCACCACGGTGCCGTCGGCGCGGGTCTCGGTCAGATCGGCCGTGCCGTCGGGATACCAGGTGATGATCCGCTCGTAGGTGCTGCCGTCCAGGAACTCCATGTAGACGCGCAGCGTGCCGGAGCCGTCGCAGCCGATCTCGGCGTCGCGCTCGAGATAGAGCAGCCACCAGTTCTCGGGGTAGTAGACGACCTCGTGGGCCTCGCCGCCGCAGGGCTCCTCGCCCGGCGCCACCGGCTCCTCGGGGGTGAACTCGATGTGGCTGCGGGGATTGCCCCCGTCCATGGCCGTGCCGTCGAAGACCATGTCGCGGCTCACGAAGAGCAGCAGGTCGTCGCCCTCGTCGTCGAGGACGCCCATGTCGGCGAGCATCGCGTCGGCGATGGACTCCAGCCAGGGGTTCCCGGGCGCGGCCGTGAAGCTCGCGCTGACCTCGACGGTGGAGCCGTCCTCCAGCGGACCCTCGTCCTCCGCGCGGATCAGCGCCGTGTGCTCGGCGTCGCTCAGCCAGTGCACGGTGTGCTGCATGGAATAGAGGACCTCGTCCTCCTCCACCGGGATCTCGCCCGGATCCAGCACGACGACCGACTCGACCCAGTCCTGCAGCGGATGGAACATCGGATTGTCCACGCGGTGCGTGGCCTCGACCAGCTCGCCGGCCTGCATCGGACCCTCGCCCGACTGGGGCGCCATGGTGCCGGTGTCGATCTCGCCGTTGGCCCACTCCTTCTCGAAGAAGAGGCTGTAGAACTGGTCGTCGGAGCCGTCCTCGTCCGTGCCCATGGTGTCCAGCACGATCTCGCTGTCCTGGCGCACCTTGTTCACGAAGGGATGCTCGGGATCGTAGACGCCGTTCGGGTAGGTCTGCAGGGAGATCCAGCGCACGAGGCTCGGCGGCTCCACCATGATCAGGGCGTCGACACCGAGAGTGTCCGGGCCATTGTAGTAGTAGGCTGCGATGGTGTCGCCGGGCTCGCCCTCGAAGGCGTCCGCGCGATCGCCGCCGGCCAGGGCGATGTTCAGCTTCTCCAGCGCCCTGTCCTTGCTCTGCGGCAGGGCGGCCATGTTCAGGTTCAGGTCCTTGGTGCCGCGGAAGGCGTCGGCGCCGATCCGCGCGAACTCGGGGAAGTTCACGCCGCCGCCGGTCCAGGGATCGAAGTCGTCGGGATCCTCGTCAAGGCCCAGGTCCTCGATCGATTCGCCCATGGGGTTGGCGAAGATCTCGGCCAGGTCGAGGTTCTCGTCCACGGCAGCGGCCGTCTGCGAGGAGGCGGCCAGGGACGCCGCGATCTGCGCGTCCGGGTTCTCCTGCACGGGCACGCTGTGCTCGCAACCGCTGCCGAGGATGAGCAGGCCCAGGAGAGCCGTAAGGCTCAGGGCCGCTCTGATCAGGGGATTGTTTCGGGTCTTCATGAGGGTTCCTCCTCCGGGTGGGAAATCGCTGCTCGACCTCTCCCGGGCAAGGCTCGTGCCCTGGGCGCCGCAGCATGCTCCCGCTGTGGCGCGAAGGTGCAAGCCTTTGAATTTAAACTTATTACACCTCGTGCCCTGTGGCGCGGGGAGCCAAGAGGGAGCCTTCTGGGGGCGTGAAGATCCGTCACAGTGTGCCGTCCTCTCCGCCCACCTGGAGCTGGCGGATCTTCTTGTGGAGGTTCGTCCGCTCCAGCCCGAGGTCCTCTGCGGCGCGGGTCACGTTGCCGTCCCGCCGATCGAGGGCCAAACGGATCATCTCGGCCTCGAAGCGCTGCCGGCTCTCCTTGAGCGGCTGCCCGACGAGCACACTGGCCAGGTCGCGCATCAAATCCTCCTCGCCCCCGGCGCCACGCAGCGGCGAGGGCGACTCGCCGCTCAGCTCGGGCGGCAGGTCGGAAAGACCGATCGTCTCGCCCCGGCTCATGATGAGCAAGCGCTCGACCTGGTTGCGCAGCTCGCGGACGTTGCCCGGCCAGCCGTAGCGCCTGAGCCGCGCCATGGCCTCGGGCTCGATGGGTCGCTCGGGCAGGCCGTTCTCGGCGCAGAACTCCGCCGCGTAGGCCTCCACCAATAGAGGGATGTCCTCCTTGCGCGCCCTGAGCGGCGGCATGTGCACGGGCACGACGGCCAGTCTATAGTAGAGGTCCTCGCGGAAGCGGCCCGCGGCCACCTCGTCCTCGAGCCGCTTGTTCGTCGCGGCAAGGACGCGGACGTCCACCTTCTCCGTGTCCCGGCTGCCCACCTTCTCGAACTCGCCCTCCTGCAGCGCGCGCAGCACCTTGGTCTGTGTCTTCAGGCTCATGTCCCCGATCTCGTCGAGCAGGAGCGTGCCGTTGTTCGCCGCCGCGAACTTGCCCTCGCGCGTGGAGTCAGCGCCCGTGTAGGCGCCCTTCAGCACGCCGAAGAGCTCGCTCTCGATGAGCTCCTCGGGCACGGCGGCACAGTTGAGCTTGACGAAAGGCGCCGCCGCGCGCTCGGACCCCTGGTGCACCGCGCGTGCCGCCAGCTCCTTGCCCGTGCCGCTCTCGCCCGTGATCAACACGCGCGCGGGCGTGGCCGCCACGCGGGCGATCTGTTCACGCACGGCCTCGATGGCGTCACTCCTGCCCAGGATCTCCCCCCCGCCCTCGACCCGCGCGCGCAGGACCTGGTTCTCCCGGCGCAGGGACACGCGCTCCATCACCGACTCGGTGGTGGCCAGCAGCCTCGCCTTGGAGAAGCCCTTCTCCAGAAAGTCGGCCGCGCCGAGCTTGAGCGCCTCGACCGCCTTCTCCACGCTGGCATGGCCCGAGATCATGACCACCGCCTGCCCGGGCCAGCGCTCGCGGATGCGGCGCAGGGTCTCGATCCCGTCGATGCCGGGCATCTGGATGTCCAGGTAGACGAGATCCACCGCGGCCGATTCGCCGCAGGCGGCGAGGAAGTCCAGGCCCTCCTCGCCCGTGCCCGCGCAGTGGACCTCGTAGCCCGCGCCCTCGTGGATCATCTCCATGGTGCGGCGGATGTTCTGCTCGTCGTCCACCACCAGGATGCGACCGTTCATGCTTTCTCCTTCCCGCCCGCGTCCGCGAGCGGCAGCACGATGCGGAAGCGGGCGCCGGGACCGTCCGCGAGACTCACGGCGCCTCCGTGCAGCGACACCACGCTGCTCACCAGCGCGAGCCCGAGACCCATGCCCCCGCCCTTGGTCGTGAAATGGGGTTCGAATACGCGCCCGCGAATCCCCTTGGGAATGCCGGGGCCCGTGTCGTCGAAGTCGAGCTGCACCGCGTCCTCCGACGCCCGGCAGCGCACTACGATCTCGCGCTTATCCTCCGGCGTGCCTGCCAAGGCGGCCACGGCGTTCTCGAAGAGGTTGCTCAGCGCGCGGCGCATCTGCTCGGGATCGAAGTCGAAGTCCGGCATGGCCTCGTCGAGCTCGAGCCGCACGGGGACGCTGCCGTAGAGTGCGGCGAGGTCGCGGATGAGGGCGGGTAGGTCGGCAGGCTGCTTGTGCATCTCCGGCGTCCGCGCGAACTCGCTGAACTCCCGCGAGAGACGGCGCAGGCTCTCGATCTCGTCCTCGATTATACGTCCTGATTCCGTCAAGAATCGTGCGTGCTCCTCGTCGCCGCCCGGGTAGCGGTCGCGCATCTCCTGCACGGCGAGCGTGATCGGCGTGAGCGGGTTCTTGATCTCGTGGGCGAGGCTGCGCGCCATCTCGCGCCAGGCGGCCATCTTCTCCAGGTCCGTGAGCCGGCGCCGCTGTCCTTCGAGCCTAGAGACCATCTGATTAAAGGCGGCGATTAGGCGACCGATCTCGTCCTTGCCGGCCGGCACCACGCGCGTCGTCCAGTCGCCTTCGCCGATGCGGCGGGCGCCGTCGGACAGGGCGGCCAGGCGCCGCGTGAGGCGGCGGCTCAGCAGCCAGGCAGTAAGCAGCGAACCGGCGAGCACCACGAGATAGACCAGCACGAAGGGATAGACGAAGCCCCGGCGCAGGCTGCCGGTCTCCAGGCGCAGCCCGGCCAAGAGCTGCTGCGCGCCGACGACCCCCTCGAAGTCCTCCAGGAACTCCGCGTCGATGGGCCGCGAGACGAGCAGCGACGCGCCGGCGGGTTCGGCGAGCGGAAGGACGGCGCGCAGGCTCCGGCGATCGAAGCCCTGGGGGAAGAAGGGCCGGCCTGCGGGAACGCTCCCGCCTTCCCTGCGACTCCGCGCCTGCTCGCCGAGCCAGGCGAGCTCGGCCGCCGGCCACTCCCCCCGCGACGCCAGGCTGCGGCCGCCCTTGCCGAGGAGAAGCAGCTTCCCCGCTGGCAGCGTAGCCGCCGCGAGGGTCTCCGACGAGGAGAAGAGCTCCCCCAGTTCGTCGCTGCGGGCGGCGAGCCCCGCCAGGTCGCGGCGGAAGGCGTCCCGCTCCGCGCGCAGCCAGCGCCGCGCCGCGTCGGCTCCCCCTTCCAGCCCCGCCTGCACCTCCGGGCTGAGACCGACCTCGAAGCTCTTGTCGATGAGGTTCTGCACGGCCCAGGTCACCGGCAGGGCTGGCAGCAGGGCTAGCAGCGCAAAGGCCAGGAAGATGCGCAGGCGCAGGCTCACGGGCTCTCCTCCTTGCGACGCGGCTTGCTGTCCTTCGCGGTGGACGAATCCCGTACGGCGGGCCGCGCCGGGGACTGCTCGGGCAGATCGACAAGAAGGTAGGGCCCGAAGCGCCGCTCCTCGCCCCAGCCACGCCCGGCATCGCCGCCGCGGAAGAAGCTCTGGATGAGTCCGCCCAGGTCCAGGCGCAGCTCCCGCGAGGAGGGGTCGCCGGGATCGGTCACGGTCTCGGCAAGCCAGCGCGCCATGCGCTCCCGCTCCTCGCCCGAGAGCGGGTTGACCGCCACGCGAAGGCTGAGGCTGACGCGCGCCGCCGGCGCCAGCGCCGACAGGGGCGCCAGGACGAGGTTCTCCAGCCGGCGGCAGGCATTGTGCACCGCCTCGAAGTCCGGGAAGTCCCGGCTGCGTCCGTCGCGGATCAGCGTGTAGTGATCTTCCCAGACGTCGTAGCGCACCTCGCTGCGCTGGAACTGGCCAATCGTCCGTCCGCCGCCCTCGGGCCTCACCTCGCAGGCCAGGTCGATGACAACCGGCAGCCCGCTGCGCAGCGTGTTCTCGATGGCCGGCGGGAAGAGGCCGGTGAGACCGAGGTCACAGACCAGCTCTCCGCCCCTGCGCAGGGGTGTGGCATGGCCGACGCGCGCCCTCTGCTCCGCAGCCACGAGAAGGGCCGGGGTGAGGAGCGCCCCGAGGACCGCCGCCAGCAGCAGGCTCCGGGCACCCTTCATGCCGTGCGTGCTTCGCATCGTCAGAAGCTGTGTCCCACGGTCAGGTAGTACCAGACGGTTTCACCGGTCACGCCCTCCGTGATCGGAAGCCCCACGTCGAAGCCGACGACTCCGAGCCAGGGTAGGTGGAGACGGACGCCGTAGCCGCCGCCGATCTGCAGCGCCTCGTAGTCGATTTCGCTGGTGGCCGGATCCTCGCCGAGCCAGCCGCGGCCCCCGTCGAGAAAGACGAGGCCCGAGAGACGAGCGTCTCCCGAGCCGCGCTTGCGGATCATCGGGAAGCGGTATTCCGCCGCGGCCGTCCAGTAGCCCCGATGCCCGCCGGAGGGAGAGAGGCTGTGGTCGCGGAAGCCGCGCAGCGAGTAAGAGCCGCCGAGGCGGAAGCGCTCGTACCAGGGCGCCTGGTCCCCCACCACGCCGGCGCGGAAACCCAGCGCCAGGCTCTGGCCGGCGGCGAGGGATAGGGTGGAGCGGAGCGTGGCGCTGAGGCGCAGGTAATCGCGGTCTGCGCCCAGGCCACCCGCGACCCAGCGTCCGTCGAGGTGCAGGGAGTGCCCGGGGCGGCCGTCCATTCCCCCGCCGCCGAGGCGCAGACTTGCCTGGACGGAGGGGAGGCGCAGTGGTTCGACCTCCTCGCGGATCTCCGGCGGCAGGTCGGCCAGCGGCACGGTCTCGTCCTGGTCGCGGTTGCGCGCTTCGTCGGCCGGGCTCGCTTCCAGGTGTCCCAGGCCCAGCTCGAGGCGGACGAGATCGTGGGGCCGCCAGCTCAGGGCCAACTGGGCGACGCTGCGCTCGAGCTTCAGGCGGTGCTCGTCATAGAGACCCTGCCAGCCCGGCTCCGTTTCGTACCAGAGCGCCTGCTCCTCGTAGCCACGCAGTCGGACGCGGAGCGAGAGGCGCCGGTCCGCGCGCAGGGGCATGCGCAGCTCGCCCTCCAGGCCGACGGTGCGGAAGCCGAAGCGGATGCCGGCCGTCGCGCGGCCGCCGTAGCCGAAGGGGTTCTCCGAACGGAGGCCGAGCAGGGTGAGATACCAGCCCTCCGGATCCCGGAAACCGAAGCCGGTGTCGAGGTAAGGCTGGTGGCGCTCCCGGACATTCAAGACGAGGATGACGAGACCGCGCCGCGCGCCGGGGCGCGTGCTGAGGGATACATCGTGGAAGAAGCCGGAACGGACGAGCCGCTCTCGCCCCTGGAAAACGGACTCGGCATCGATGGCATCGCCGGGGGAAAGTCCCAGGAGCTGCCGGATCACCGCCTCGCGGGTCTTCCAGGCGCCCTCGATCTCCACGGCCTCCACGCGCAGCACCCGCTCGACCGCCGCCGTCCCCGCCACGGGAGTCGCGGCGTACACGGAGACCGAGATCAGGGCGCCCAGCAGCGCGAGCCACAGAGCGGCGTGAGGAATGGATCGCATCGAGGCGGGAACAGGCATTGCATCCCCCTAGGGTCTGCTGAGCTCCATCAAGGGGCATACCAGAAATGCCTTCTCGAGCACGCTTCTAAGCTGTTGATATCAAGCATGTTGCGGGAAGCGTCAAGCAGGCGCCAGCTCGAGCCGTGAAAAGACTATACGGGATGTGAAAAAAAGTCACGTACGCATTTCCCGGCTCCGGCTCGCCGATTGCAAATGCGTGAGGACCGCGGGTGGGCGCCGAGACCCCGTGGGGGGATCGAAGCTCTCCTCGGAAACCGGAACACAGGGAGCGAGAAGATGGACCTCTCGACGACGCGTGAATCGATTGCTTTTTCCGACAGCACCCGCCTGCTGAAAGAGCTGGCCAAACCCCTCTACGAGGCCAAGCGCTGGATGAAGCTGATGGGCATCCTGATGATCGTCCACGGCGCGCTGACCGTGTTCTCTGGCTGGGGCATCCTCGTCGCCTGGCTGCCGATCTGGATGGGCTGGCTCCTCTGGAAGTCGGGCAAGGCAATCGAGACAGCCCAGCGCCGCGGCGACAAGGTGGCGCTGCTGCACAGCATGAACAAGCTCAAGACCTTCTTCACCGTGAACGGGATCATCACCCTGGTCGGCCTGATCCTGCTCACGGTCGCCCTGCTGGTCTTCGGCGGCACCCTGGCCACCATGTTCGGCCAGATGCAGGAGATGCAGCAGATGCAGATGATGCCCGCGATGCCAACGGGACCCTGATCCCGGGCCCTACGCCTCTTCCACAGCTCCCAGGCTGCCAAGGCCCCCGGCATTCGCCGGGGGCCTTTTCACTGCTCGGTCTCCTTGACAGCGACCGTCCTCACCCTATTCTGACTCGGGCATCCACAGCCCCCGCAGCATCCCGATCGACAGGACCACGAAAGGCGAGCCATGAAGCGCTTTCTCCGGTTCGGAATCCCCGTTCTCATCATCCTCCTGGCCTTCGTCATCATGCGCTTCTTCCTGGGACGCCGCGACGAGCCAGCGCGGCGCCGGCCCCATCGACGCGAGCTGATCGTGACGACACAGGTGGCCAGGCCGGGGCCGGTGACGCCCGAGATCCGAGCCTACGGCCGGGCGCGGAGCGCCCAACCGCTGGAGCTCTTCAGCGAGGTGAGCGGTGTGATCGAGGGCGTCGACCTGCCCTTTCGTCCCGGCCGGCGTTTCACGCGGGGCGACCTGCTCCTTCGCGTGGACGACCGGCCCCTGCGCCTGAGCATCGCCAGCCGGAAGAGCGAGCTCCTCAGCGCGCTGGCCGGCGTCCTCCCCGACATCCGCCTGGACTTCCCCGAGCTCTACCCCACCTGGCAGGACTATTTCGCGTCCTGCGATACCGAGCGGCCGCTCGCGGATCTGCCCCCGGCGAAGAACGAGAAGATCAAACTCCTGCTCGCCCGCTACCGGATCTACCAGCTCTACTACGGCATCCGCGAGCAGGAGATCGTGCTGAGCAAGCACCGCATAGCCTCCCCCTTCGCCGGCGTCGTTCTCGAAGCTGACCTGCGCGAGGGCGCGACGGTCCGCACGGGCAGCCGACTCGGCCTCCTGGTGAGCAGCGAGGAGATGGAGGTGGAGCTCTCCCTGCCGGCCCGGGACCTGGCCTGGATCGATTCCACGCGAGAAGTGCGGCTCCGCTCGGCGGAGACGGGCGGCGAGTGGCGCGGGCTCGTCGCGCGGATCGGCGGCGCCATCGACGAAGGCACGCAGACGGTGCCCATCTACCTGAGCCTCATGGGCGACGCGGCGGCCCCGCTTCTCGAGGGCACCTTCCTCGAGGCCCTGCTGCCCGGCTTGCCCCTGCCCGCGGCGCAGCGCCTCCCCCAGCAGGCGCTGCACGGCGAGGACCGACTCTACCTGATCGAGGACGGTCGCCTGGCCCTGCGTGAGGTGGAGGTCGCGCGCCGCGAGGACGGCACGATCGTCGTGACGGCTGGGCTCGCGGCCGGGGACAGCGTGGTCACCGACCTCCTGCAAGGGGTCGCGCCGGGCATGCCCGCCCGCGCTCGCAGCGGCGGGGAGGGCAGCCGATGATGCGCCGCCTCGTCGCCTGGTTCGTGCGCTATCCCGTCTGGACCACGGTCCTGATGTTCGGGATGTTCGGTTTCGGGCTAATTTCTCTCGCGCTACTCCGTTACTCATTTTTCCCCGAGATCACGCCGGACGTGATCACAGTCCGGATGATCTACCCGGGCGCGAGCCCGGAGGAGGTGGCCGAGGGAGTCGTCCTCAAGATCGAAGAGAAGCTCGACGGCGTGGACGGCGTGGATCGGATCACCTCCGTGTCGCGGGAGAGCATGGGCACGGTCACGGTGGAGACCGTGCGGAGCGCGGACATCGACAAGGTGCTCAACGACGTGCGCAACGCCGTGGATCAGATCAGCTCCTTTCCGGTCGACGCGGAGAAGCCCATCATCTTCGAACGCAAGTTCCGGGAGCGGGCGCTCTCGATCGTCCTCTACGGCGAGACCGATCTCTACAACCTCAAGACCATCGCCGAGCACTTCCGCGACGAGCTGCTCGCCACCGACGAGATCTCCCAGGTGAGCATCGACGGCGTGCCCTCGCTCGAGTTCTCCATCGAGGTCTCCGAAGAGGTGCTGCGCCGCTACGGACTGCGCTTCGACGAGATCCGCAACGCCGTGCGCGAGGCCAACATCAACCTGTCGGGCGGGAAGTTCGAGACGGCGGCCGAGGAGATCCTGATCCGCGCCTGGGGACGCAGCTACCGCGCGCCGGCCCTGCGGGAGATCCCCGTCCGCCGAAACCCCGACGGCACCGCCGTTCTGCTCGGCGACGTCGCGAACGTGCGCGAGCAGTGGCAGGACGTGCCGGACCGCATCTGGTTCAACGGCCAGAGCGCTGTCCATCTCAACGTCGACCAGGCCGCGGAAGAAGACATCATCGCCATCGCGGAGAAGGGCCGCGAGCTCGTGGACGACTTCAACACGCGCTACGAGGGACTGCACGCCGGCATCCAGGACGACCGCACCGTCCACCTCCGCCAGCGCCTCCAGTTGCTGCTGAAGAACGGACTCATCGGCATCGGGCTGATCATCATCGCCCTCGGCCTCTTCCTCAAGCTGCGCCTTTCCTTCTGGGTGGCAGTGGGGATCCCCTTCTCCTTCGCGGGCATGTTCATCGTGGCCCAGCTCTGGGGGATCACCATCAACGTGATCTCGCTCTTCGGCATGATCGTCGTAGTGGGAATCCTCGTGGACGACGCCATCGTCGTGGCCGAGAACATCTACGCGCATACTGAACGCGGCACGCCCCCGCTGAAGGCGGCCGTCGACGGCACCATGGAGATGCTCGCGCCGGTGACGACGTCCGTGCTCACCACCGTCTTCGCCTTCCTGCCCTTCTTCTTCCTCGACGGCATGATGGGGAAGTTCATCTGGCAGATGGCGCTGGTGGTCATCGCCTCCCTGCTCTTCTCGCTGGTCGAGGCCTTCCTCGTGCTGCCCTCGCACCTGGGGCATTCGCAGGCCCTCGACCACTCCCGGCCCGTCTCCCCCCTGCGCCGGCGCATCGATGCTGGCATCACGCACCTGACGCAGAGGATCTACGCCCCCACCCTGCGCTTCGCGCTGGACCACAAGTGGGCGGTCGTCGCGCTGCCCATCGCCCTGATCATGATCACCATCGGTCTCTTGGGCGGCGGCATCATCGGCACGACCTTCTTCCCCTTCATCGACGGGGACACGATCCCCGTGAACGTCAGCCTCGTGCCGGGCAGCCAGGAAGAGAGCACCGAGCGCCTGCTCGCCCGCATCGAGGAGGCGGCCTGGCGCATCAACGACGAGATCCGCGAGGAACGTGAGGGCGGCGAGGATGTGATCCTGGGCATCAGCCGCGTGCTGGGCACGAACGCCCTCGGCGACGCGGGCAGCCACGCGGGCCGCCTGACCCTGCGCCTCCTCGACGGGGAGCACCGGCAGATGGACAGCTTCCTGATCTCCAACCGCATCCGCGAGGCCGTGGGCCCCGTACCGGAGGCGAGGCAGATTTCCTTCGGGCGCACGGGCCACTTCGGCAAGCCCGTGTCCATCAGCCTGCTGGGGCAGGATCGGGAGAACCTGGCCGAAGCGCGCGACCGGCTCGTCACCGAGCTGAAGGACTTCGACAATCTCAAGGACGTCACCGACACGGACGAAGCGGGGCGGCGCGAGCTCGACATCCGCCTGAAACCGCGCGCCCACGCCCTGGGGCTCACCCTCAGCGACGTGGCGGGCCAGGTGCGCCAGGGCTTCTTCGGCCAGGAGATCCAGCGCATCCAGCGCGGGCGGGACGAGATCCGCGTCTGGGTGCGCTACCGCCCCGAGGACCGCGCCTCGCTCGCCTTCCTGGAGCGCATGCGCATCCGCACGCCCGACGGCGGGGAGTATCCCTTCGGCGAGCTGGCCGAGTACGGCCTCGCGCGCGGCGTGACTGCGATCAACCGCCTGGATCGCATGCGCGAGGTGCGCGTCGAGGCCACGCAGGCGGACGTGCACGACGACCTGCCGCCCATCCTCGCGGAGATCCGCGAAGAGGTCCTCCCCCGCCTCCTGGCGGAGACGTCTGGTGTGCGGGCGTCTTTCGAGGGTCAGTCCCGCCAGCGGGCGAAGCAGATGCGCTCGATGCGCATGGCCTTCCCCCTGGCAGTGCTCGGCATGTTCATCCTCGTGGTGCTCGTCTTCCGCTCCTACGCCCAGGCGGGGATGATTTTCTCGTTGATTCCCATAGGTATTCTTGGGGCCGTCTGGGGGCACGGCATACAGGGCCTCCAGGTCAACATGCTCTCGCTCTACGGCATCATCGCCCTGTCGGGGATCATCATCAACGACAGCATCGTCTTCGTGGACCAGTACAACCGCTTCCTGCGCCAGGGACAGAAGGTGCACGACGCCGTCTTCAATGCGGGTCTCGCACGACTGCGTCCCATCCTGCTGACCACGCTGACAACAGCCCTCGGCCTGGCCCCCCTCATCCTCGAGAAGAGCCGGCAGGCCCAGTTCTTGATCCCGATGGCCGTCTCGGTCGCCTACGGCCTGCTCTTCGGAACCATCATCCTGCTCGTCATCCTGCCCGCGTCCATCCTGGCATACAATCGCCTGCGGCTGGCCTTCGCCCGCTACGTGCTCGGGCGGAGCGATGCGAGCCCCGAGTCGGTGGAGCCCGCGGTGCGGGAGATGAACCGCGAACCAGTACACTAAGAAACCCGGCGAGGTCGAACATGCGCATGCTATGCACCCTGATCATTCTGCTCGTGGCCTCCGCCGCGGCCGCCGAGCCCCTTGGACTCGAGGAGGCAATCCGGGAGGGTCTGGCGAAGAACTTCGGCGTGCGCATCGCGCGCGAGAGCGCGGCCCAGGCCGAGGCGGAGCGCGCGCTGGGCCGGGCCGCCCTCCTGCCCCGCCTCGACGCCTCCGCGGGCTGGCAGGGCAACGACCACGCGGAGACGGGCAACTCGAGCTCGAACCTCGGCGACACGGAGAGCCAGAGCTGGAGCGCCGGGCTTTCGCTGAGCTGGACGATCTTCGACGGCTTCGACATGTTCGTGGAGCGCGGGCGCTACGCGGACCTGGCGCGGCTCGGCGAGGCGAGCGCCCGCGCCGCCATCGAGGGGCAGGTGCTGGCCATCGGGGCCGCTTGGCTGGATCTCGTGGGCCAGGAACTGCTCTTGGACGTGACGCGGGAGACGCGCGAGATCTCGGCGGCGCGGCTGGAGCAGGAGCGCATCCGCCACGACCTGGGCGGCCTCTCCTCGGCGGAGTTCCTGACCGCGCAGGTCGACTACAACACGGACCACGCCACCTATCTCGACCAGGAGCTGCGCGTGCAGGTGGCGAGGCAGGAGCTGAACCGCCTTCTGGGCCGCGCGCCCGGCGCGACCTGCGAGGTCAGCGGGGCGATCCCCCTGCCTCCCCTGCCGCTCGCGCGGGACTCGGTGGTCGCCGTGGCGCTCGAGCGCAACAGCACGCTCGCCGGCATGGCACTCAGCTCCTCCCTGGCGCGGCGGGGCGTCGCCGGCGCCCGAGCCGCCTTCTGGCCGGAGCTCTCCCTGAACATCGGCTACGACTACCGGGACTACACCCTGAGCGCCGCTCCCGAGAAGCTGCCGGCGGACATCGAATCGGAGACCGAGGACCTCACCGTCGGGCTGCGGCTGGACATGACTTTATTCGACGGATTCCGGAAGCGCACGCGGCTGCGGTCCGCGAAGGCCGAGGCGCGCATCGCCGCGCTCGAACTGGTGGACGCGCGTCGCCTGCTCGAGACCGACGCGTTGGCGGCCCTGGCGACCTGGGAGCGGCGGCTGGAGCTGGTGGAACTGGAAGAGGAGAACGTCCGCGCTGCAAGCCGCAGCCTGGAACTGCAGGAGGAGCGCTACCGCAGCGGCGCGGCCACCAGCCTGGAGTTCCGCGACGCCCAGCTCGCCCTGGCCCGCGCGCGCAGCGCCCTGGTATCCGCGCGCCTGCAGGCCCGCCTCGCCCGTCTGGAGATCGAGCGCCTCACCGGCCTGCTGCCGGCGGAGTAGGACTAGACGGACCGAAACACAAGAACCCAAGACATGGGTACACAAAGAAGCTAGCAATGTGTAGACTACTGCTTGCCCATCTCCGGGGCTTCCGCCGCGGCTTTAGGAGGCGGAATCGGGCCAGCCACCATACTCATCCGGAGGCCGTCATGAATCTTGACGACGGACATCCCCAACCGGCTATCGATCCATCCTTTCAGCCCACGCTCGACGCGATCCTCGCCGCCCTGCCCGATCCGGTCCTCGTGATGGACATGGACGGCGCCGTGCGTAACAGCAACCCTGCCGCCACGGATTGGCTCGGCCGGCCCGATCGGGACCTGCTTGGCGTCCGGCTCGTCGATCTCCTCGCCGAACCCCATCCCTGGCGAGACGCCACGACCGGGAAGACAAGCCCCCTGCCACCCTCACTGCCCTACCGTTACGAGCACGCACTTGCCCGCTTTGGTGACGGTCGGACGCTCACCTGCGAGTTGAACCTCTCACCCCTGGGCGATGCACTCGTTCTGGCCCGCTTCCTCCCCTTCTCCGCCGAGGCGCCCGAGATGGCCGAGGCGCTGCGGAAGAGCGAGGAGCACTTGCACGCCATCGCTGAGAACCTGCCGGGGGCGCTCTTCTCCTACATCCGCCGCAAAGACGGCCGGCGTAGCTCAATCTATCGCAGCCCGACGCTCGCCCGCATCGTGGGTCCGGAGAACGCTCGCCGGATCAATTCCGGTGAGCTCGACTTCCGCGAGCTGATCCACGAGGAGGAGCACGAACGGCTGCCGGGGTGTTTCCTGCCAGCAAGGTCCGGACACTATCGAGCTTTTTTCTAATGGACAC
>CAZVHI010000063.1:0-15574 GCA_964627205.1 uncultured bacterium | reverse complement strand
CACATGCGGCTTCGTGCGCTCGAACTTCTTCTTCGCCATGACGAATCGACCTCCTGTAGGGACCTTAGCCCCCGAATGTCACGAATCGGCTTGCGATGTTCCTCGGCACCTGCTCGAAGTGCGAGAACTGCATCGTGAACACCGCCCGCCCCTGGGTTAACGACCTCAGTTGGGTCATGTAGCCGAACATCTCCGAAAGCGGAACCTTGGCCGCCACGACCTGGACCTCCAGGCGGCGGTACATCCCCTCGACTTTTCCTCGCCGGGAGTTGATGTCCCCCACGACGTCGCCCGTGAAGTCATCGGGCGTGACCACCTCGACGGACATCACCGGCTCCAGCAGGATGGGCTCGGCCGCCAGCGCCGCCTCGCGGAAAGCGAGGGCCGTCGCGACCCGGAAGGCCTGCTCCGAGGAGTCCACCTCGTGGAAGCTCCCTCCGAGAAGCGTCACCTTGCAGTCGGCCATCTCGTAGCCTGCGATCACGCCGGAGCTCATCGACTCGTGCGCCCCCCGCTCCACGGCGGGCACGAACTCCTTGGGCACCTCGAGCGGGTCCGCTTCGCTCTCGAATAGAAAGCCCTCGCCCGTCTTGGTGGGCTCGATGGCCAGCCGCACCTGGGCGAAAACACCGTGGCCCGCGATCTGCCGCTGGTAGCGGTGCTCCGCCTCGGCCCGCTGGGACACTGACTCGCGGTAGACCACCTGCGGCTTGCCCACGTTCGCCTCGACGTTGAACTCCCGGATCATCCGATCCCGGAGGATCTCCAGGTGCAGCTCTCCCATCCCGGAGATCAGCGTCTGGCCCGTGTCCCCGTCGATGCGGACCTGGAAGGTCGGGTCCTCGTCCGCGAGGCGCTCGAGGGCGATCGTCATTTTCTCCTCGTCGGCCTTGGTCTTCGGCTCGATGGCGATGTCGATCACCGGCTCGGGGATGTTCATCGACTCCAGCACGATGGGGTGCTTCGGGTCGGTCAGGGTGTCCCCCGTACGCACGGTCTTCAGCCCGACGGCCGCGACTATGTCGCCCGCGCTCACCGACTTCAGCTCTTCCCGCTTGTTCGCGTGCATTTTGAGCAGACGCCCCATTCGTTCTTTTTTCTCCGCCAGCACGTTCAGCACCTGGTCGCCAGCCTTCAGCGACCCGCTGTAGACCCGGAAGAAGGCCAGCTTCCCCGCGAAGGAGTCGTTGGCGATCTTGAAGGCGAGGGCGGCGAAGGGTTCGTCGCTATCCGCCCGCCGCTCTCCCCTGCCCCGCCCCTTCGGCTGCTCGCCCTCGACGGCGGGCATGTCCAGCGGGCTGGGCAGGTACTCCACGATTCCGTCCAGCAGCTGCTGGATACCCTTGTTGCGGAAGGCGGCTCCCGCGAAGACGGGCACGATGGCCGAACTCAGCGTCCCCGCGCGAACGGCCCCCAGCAGGACCTCCTCCGGAACCTCTCCGTCCTCGAGGTAGGCCTCGGCCACCTCGTCGCTGAACTCCGACACCGCGTCGATCAGCTTTTCCCGGGCCGCCCGGGCCGGCTCCACCATCTCGGCCGGGATCTCGCGGTACTCGTACTCGGCTCCCAGCGAATCCTCGTCGTAGAAGACGGCCTTCATCCGCACGAGGTCCACGATTCCGCCGAAGTCCTCGCCGCCCCCGATGGGCAGCTGCACCGGCACTCCGTTGGCCAGCAGGCGCTCCCGGATCTGCTTGACCGCCTCCTCGAAGTCCGCCCCGACGCGATCCATCTTGTTGATGAACGCGAGGCGCGGCACGTGGTAGCGATCCGCCTGCCGCCAGACCGTCTCCGACTGGGGTTCCACTCCCCCCACCGCGCAGAAGACGGCGATCATCCCGTCCAGGACCCGCAGGCTGCGCTCCACTTCCATCGTGAAGTCCACGTGCCCCGGCGTATCGATGATGTTGATCCGGTGCCCGCGCCAGTAGCAGGTCGTGGCCGCGGAGGTTATCGTGATCCCCCGCTCCTTTTCCTGCTCCATCCAGTCCATGGTTGCGGCGCCGTCGTGCACCTCTCCCATGCGATGGATGATTCCGGCGTAGTAGAGGATCCTCTCGGTCGTCGTCGTCTTGCCGGCATCGATATGGGCCACGATACCGATGTTCCGTATTCGATCGAGAGAGTCGCTCCTAGACATGAGACCGAAAAAACCCTCCTGAGGTCTCGAACGCGCACGACGTCTGCAGTCCGAGACCTCAGGAGGGGTATCCCTAACAGGACCCGACCCTGCAGACATCTGCGACCGGCGCTGGGGAGTCCCCGATGCAAGGGCTCCGCGGAAAACGCCGCCGGACGCTATGTGTTCGCAACCTCGCTTTCTAGAACCGGAAGTGGGCGAAGGCCTTGTTGGCCTCGGCCATCCGGTGCGAGTCCTCACGCTTCTTCATCGACGGCCCCTCCTTGCGGTAGGCCGCCAAGAGCTCCGCTGCCAGCCTCTCGGCCATGCAGTGGTCGGGCCGGCTGCGGGAAAACTGCAGGATCCAGCGCATCGCGAGGGCGGTCCGGCGGGCCGGACGCACCTCGATCGGCACCTGGTAGTTGGCGCCGCCGACGCGGCGCGTGGTGACCTCGAGCATGGGCTTCACGTTGTTGATGGCCGTGGTGAAGACCTCCAGGCCCTTCTTGCCCGAACGCTCCTCGATGGCGGACATGGCATCGTAGAAGATCATCTCGGAAGTGCTCTTCTTGCCGCCCTTCATCATGCAGTTGATGAACTGGGAGGCCAGTGTGCTGCCTAAGCGCGGTTCGGGGATGAGGTCCCGAGACTTCTTGATCTTGCCACGCGGCATCTCTGTTTAGCTCCTCGCTTTACCGGTTCAGCCGGCCTACTTCTTGGGGCGCTTGGCGCCGTATTTCGAACGACGCTGGGCCCGGCCCTCGACGCCGCTGGTGTCCAGAGCGCCACGGACGATGTGATAGCGCACGCCCGGCAGGTCCTTCACTCGCCCGCCCCGGATGAGGACGATGGAGTGCTCCTGCAGGTTGTGCCCCTCACCGGGGATGTAGGCGGTAACCTCGATTCCGTTGGTCAGGCGAACGCGCGCCACCTTGCGCAGGGCCGAGTTGGGCTTCTTGGGCGTCGTCGTGTAGACGCGCGTGCAGACTCCCCGTTTCTGGGGACAGGACTGCAGCGCCGGCGATTTGCTCTTCTTGCCGACGACCTTCCGGCCCTTCCGGATCAACTGATTCAGCGTTGGCACGCTCGCACTCCTCACACTCCGGGAAAGTCGGCTTTGCCCGACTCGCAACTCATTGTCAGGTAACAGCTTTGGGGATTCATCCAGCCTGGCAAGGCGAGACGCACAAGGCAGCGAATCTACTCCAAAGCACCTTGAATGTCAAGCCGTTACGGGATTTTTCTCCCTCGTCGCCGCTCACCCTCGCCTCCCTACTCGCCTTCCTTCTCACCGCCCGCGGGGCTCAGTGCCTCGGACGACTGGTCTCCTGCGGCCGCGGCCGCCTCCGTGTCGGGGAAGAGCATCTTGCCCTCATCCATGATGCTCTGGGCCTGCTGCTCCGCCTTGTTGGCAACGGCGGCCAGGGCCTCCTCCTCCTCGGCGGCCTTGCGGGCGGAAACCTCCGCCTGCAACTTCTCCAGCTTCTCCCGGGAGACCTCGAGGCCGTCGTACTCCTTGCGGCCCGTGCCCGCTGGGATCAGGCGGCCCATGATGACGTTTTCCTTCAGGCCGTAGAGGTGGTCGGTCTTGCCGTGGATCGCCGCCTCGGTGAGCACGCGCGTCGTCTCCTGGAAGCTGGCCGCCGAGATGAAACTCTCGGTGGTCAGCGAGGCCTTGGTGATGCCGAGCAGCAGCGGGCGGTAGGTCGCAGCCTTGCCACCCTCGGTGAGCACGCGCTCGTTCTCCTCCTGGAACTCTGCGCGCTCGACCTGGTCCCCCTCGAGGAAGCGCGTGTCGCCGGATTCCTCCACCTGCACCTTGCGGAGCATCTGGCGCACGATGACCTCGACGTGCTTGTCGTTGATGCCCACGCCCTGCAGGCGGTAGACCTCCTGGATCTCGTTGACCAGGTAGCTCTGCGCGGCCTGGACACCCTTGATGTTCAGGATGTCGAAGGGGTTGATCGGACCCTCGGTGAGGCGATCGCCGGCGGTCACCTCGTCCCCGTCGTGGACGCGCATGTGCTTGCCCTGGGGGATGAGGTACTCCGCCTCGCTCTCCTCGTCGCGCTTGACCGTGACCTTGCGCATGCCGCGGGTCACGCCGCCGATGTCGATCATGCCGTCGATGGCGGTGACGATCGCGGAATCCTTGGGCTTGCGCACCTCGAAGAGGTCCACGACGCGGGGCAGGCCGCCGGTGATGTCGCCGGAGTGGCCGATGTCCTTGGGCACCTTGACCAGTGTCGTGCCAGCGGGCGTCTGCTCGCTGTCCTTGACCAGCAGGATGGCGCCGGTGGGCAGGAAGAACTTCTCGAGCACGCGGCCGTCCGGGTTGAGGATCTTGATCTCGGGGTGCAGGTCCTTCTGCAGATCGTCCGTGACCACCGCCTGCCTGCGGCCCTTCTCGTCCGTCTCCTGCTTCAGCGTGCGACCCGGCTCGACGTCCACGAACTGGATTTCGCCCTTGCGCGTGGTGACGATGGGATCCGCGTAGGGATCCCAGGCGAAGAGGGTGGCTTCCTTCTTCACTGCCTGGCCCGTCTTGACCGAGAGGATGGCTCCGTAAGGCGCGTTGTAGCGGGCGCGGATGCGCTCCTTCTTGCCCTCCTGGACCTTGACCAGGATCTCGCCCTTGTGGCCGATGACCACGTGCTTCCTCTCGACGTTACGGATGGTCCGGACATTGAGGAACTCCACCTCGGCGTCGCAGGGCGCCGTCTTGGTCGTCGCCTCCGCGATACGGCCCGCGATGCCGCCCACGTGGAAGGTCCGCAGCGTGAGCTGCGTGCCCGGCTCGCCGATGGACTGCGCCGCGACGACGCCCACGGCTTCGCCGATGTCGACCATCTTGCCCGAGGCGAGATTGCGCCCGTAGCAGCTGATGCAGACCCCGCGGCGAGTCTCGCAGGTAAGCACGGAGCGGATCTTGACCATCTCGATGCCCCGGCGGTCGATCTCGTCCGCGAGCTGCTCGTCGATCAGCGTGCCCGGCTCGAGGAGGATCTCGTTGTTGAGCGGGTCGAGCACGTCGTCGGCGGTGACCCGGCCCAAAATGCGATCGCGCAGGCTCTCGATGACGTCTCCGCCCTCTTCGAGGGCGCTCATCTCGAGGCCGCGGATCGTGCCACAGTCTTGCCCTGTCACGATCACGTCCTGCGCGACGTCCACGAGCCGGCGTGTCAGGTAGCCGGCGTCGGCCGTCTTGAGGGCCGTGTCCGCCAGCCCCTTTCGGGCGCCGTGCGTGGAGATGAAGTACTGCAGCACGGTCAGCCCCTCGCGGAAGTTGCTCTTGATGGGCTGCTCGATGATCTCGCCGACCTGGCCCGTCATCTTCTTCTGGGGCTTGGCCATCAGACCGCGCATGCCCGAGAGCTGGCTGATCTGGTCGCGGCTGCCCCGCGATCCGGAGTGGGCCATCATGTAGACGGGGTTGAAGCCCTGCCGGTCTTCCTCCATGGCGTCCATCATCGAATCGGCCACGGCATCGCGCGCCTGGGTCCAGCGGTCGATGACGCGGTTGTAGCGCTCTCCCTCGGAGATCTTCTTGTTGTCGAAGTCCGCCAGGATCTTGTCGACGTCCTTCTGCGCGGACGCGAGGATCTTCTCCTTATTCTTGGGAATGATCAGATCGTCGATGCCGATAGTGATGCCGGCGAGCGTCGCGTAGTTGAAGCCCAGGTCCTTCAGCTCGTCGATGAAGTAGACCGTCTGCTCGCCGCCCAGCTCGAGGTGCGCCCGCTGCACGAGCGCGGTGAGGGACTTCTTCTCCATGACCTCGTTGATGAAGCCCAGGTCGGCGGGGACGCTCTCGTTGAAGATCACGCGCCCTGGTGTGGTCTCGATCCACTCGCCGTCCAAGTTGAGCTGGATCAGGCTGTGCAGCTCGAGGACCTCGTGGTCCAGTGCCTGGATCACCTCGGTGCGGTCGTTGAAGCGCAGACCCTCACCCGCCGCGCCCGATCGGCCCTTGGTGAGGTAGTAGCAGCCGAGCACCTGCTCCTGGTGCGGCGTCGCCACGGGCTTGCCGTTGGACGGCAGGAGCACGTTGTTGGCCGACAGCATCAGGATGCGGCTCTCGAGCTGGGCCTCGAAGGACAGGGGCACGTGCACGGCCATCTGGTCGCCGTCGAAGTCCGCGTTGAAGGCCTGGCAGACCAGCGGGTGGATCCGGATGGCCTTGCCCTCCACCAGCACGGGCTGGAAGGCCTGGATGCCCAGGCGGTGCAGCGTCGGCGCGCGGTTGAGGAGGACGGGGTGGTCCTGGATGATCTCCTCGAGGATGTCCCAGACCTCCGGCCGCTCGCGCTCGACCAGCTTCTTCGCGCTCTTTACGGTCTGCACGTAGCCCTTCTCCTCCAGCTTCCGGATGATGAAGGGTTTGAACAGCTCCAGCGCCATGCTCTTGGGCAGGCCGCACTCGTGGAGCTTCAGCTCCGGCCCGACCACGATGACCGAACGGCCCGAGTAGTCGACGCGCTTTCCGAGTAGGTTCTGGCGGAAGCGGCCCTGCTTGCCTTTGAGCATGTCGGACAGGCTCTTGAGCGGCCGGTTGCCGTGTCCGCGCACCGCGCGGCTGCGGCGGCTGTTGTCGAACAGCGCGTCCACGGCCTCCTGCAGCATCCGCTTCTCGTTGCGCAGGATCACCTCGGGCGCCTTGATCTCGATGAGCTTCTTCAGCCGGTTGTTCCGGTTGATGATGCGCCGGTAGAGGTCGTTGAGATCGCTGGTGGCGAAGCGCCCGCCCTCCAGGGGCACCAGGGGCCGCAGGTCGGGGGGCAGCACGGGGATGACGTGCAATACCATCCAGTCTGGCTTGTTGCCGCCGGAGTGACGGAAGGCCTCCACCACCTTGAGGCGCTTCAGGGCGTCCTGTTTGCGCTGCATGGAGGTCTCCGTGGCGATCTGGTCCCGCAGCTCGATGGACAGCTCGTCCAGGTCGAGCTTGACGAGCAGGTGCTCGATCGCGTCGGCGCCCATCTTCGCCTCGAACTCGAAGCCCTCGTCCAGCAACTCGTAGTAGCGCTCCTCGCTGATCAGCTCGCGCACCTGCAGGGTCGTGTTGCCGGGGTCGATGACCAGGTAGGACTCGTAGTAGATGATCCGCTCGAGGTCCTTGATGGTCATGCCCAGCAGGTGGCCGATGCGGCTCGGAAGCCCCTTGAAGAACCAGATGTGGGCGACCGGCACCGCGAGCTCGATGTGTCCCATGCGCTCGCGGCGCACGCGCGACAGCGTGACCTCCACGCCGCAGCGGTCGCAGATCACGCCGCGGTAGCGGATGCGCTTGTACTTGCCGCAGGAGCACTCCCAGTCCTTGACCGGGCCAAAGATCTTCTCGCAGAAGAGGCCGTTCTTCTCCGGCTTGAAGGAGCGGTAGTTGATGGTCTCAGGCTTGGTGACCTCGCCGAAGCTCCACTGCCGGATCGCCTCGGGGCTCGCCAGCTGAATCCGAAACGCCCTGATGTCAGGCTGCTCGGTTTCCCGGTTGCGGAAGCTGAGAAACACGCTTACCTCCTTGGGCGCTTGCTAGCGCCCGACCGAAATGGATCAGGCCTTCTCGAGATGCACGTCTAGACAGAGACTCTGCAGCTCCTTGACGAGGACGTTGAACGATTCCGGAATGCCCGGCTTGGCGGGGTTCTCCCCCTTCACGATGGCCTCGTAGATGGCGCTGCGCCCCGCCACGTCGTCGCTCTTGACCGTGAGCAGCTCCTGCAGGGTGTGCGCGGCGCCGTAGGCCTCCAGGGCCCAGACCTCCATCTCACCGAAGCGCTGGCCACCGAACTGGGCCTTGCCGCCCAGCGGCTGCTGCGTGACCAGACTGTAGGGGCCGATGCTCCGGGCGTGGATCTTGTCATCGACCAGGTGCGACAGCTTCATCATGTAGATGTAGCCAACCGCGACCTCCTCGTCGAAGGAGTCGCCCGTGCGGCCGTCGTAGAGCACTGACCGGCCGTTATCCGGCAGGCCGGCCTCGACGAGCGCCTCCTTGACCTCCGCCTCGGTGGCGCCGTTGAACACCGCCGTCTGCGCCTCGAAGCCCAGCATCTTGGCGGTCCAACCGAGGTGGGTCTCCAGCACCTGCCCCACGTTCATGCGGCTGGGGACGCCCAGCGGGTTGAGGACGATCTCCACCGGCGTGCCGTCCGGCAGGTAGGGCATGTCCTCCTCGGGGAGGATCTTGGCGATGACACCCTTGTTGCCGTGCCGGCCCGCCATCTTGTCGCCGACCGACAGCTTGCGCTTCCGCGCCACGAGCACCTTCACGAGCTGGATCACGCCCGGCGGGAGCTCGTCGCCCATGGTGACGCGCTCCACCTCCTTCTCGAGTTCCCGGTCCACCTTCTCCAGGGAACGCGCGGCGGCGTCCATGAGGCGCTTGATGCGCTTGTCCGTGGTGAGGTCCTTCACGATGGGCAGGCCCCAGTGCAGGCCGTCCAGGTCCAGCTCCTCGAAAAGGGCCTCGCTGATCTTGCGGCCGTCGCGCAGCACGACCTCGCCCGTCTCGGCGTTCACCAGCTTCTGGCTGAACTGACCGATCATGAGCTCGCGCAGGCGCTCGTCGCGCAGCATCATGATGCGCTTGCGCTCCTCGGTCGCCTTGCGGCGCAGCCGCTCCACGCGGCGCTTCTCCTCGCTGCGCGTGCTATCGCCGCGCTCCTTGCGGGAGAATACCTTCACGTCGACCACGATGCCGTCCATGCCGGGAGGCGCCTTGAGGCTGGCGTTGCGTACGTCGCCGGCCTTGTCGCCGAAGATGGCACGCAGCAGCCGCTCCTCGGGGGACAGCTCCGTCTCGCCCTTCGGCGTGACCTTGCCCACGAGGATGTCGCCGGCCTTGACCCGGGCGCCGTCGCGGATGATGCCGTTCTCGTCGAGGTTCTTGAGCGCGTCCTCACCGACGTTGGGCAGCTCGCGCGTGATCTCCTCGCGGCCCGCCTTGATCTCGCGGACCTGGCACTCGAACTCCTCGATGTGGATCGAGGTGAAGCGGTCGTCCTTGACGAGGCGCTCGCTGAGCAGTATTGCGTCCTCGTAGTTGTAGCCGCCCCAGGGCATGAAGGCCACGAGGGTGTTCACGCCCAGCGCGAGATCGCCGCCCGCCGTGGCAGGGCCATCGGCGATGACCTGCTCCGCCCGCACCTTCTCCGCCAGCTTCACGATGGGCTTCTGGTTGATGCAGGTGTCCTGGTTCGAGCGGTGGAACTTCTGCAGCGTGTAGACGTCCTGCCCCTCGAACTCCGAGAAGTCCTCCAGGTCCGAAGCACGGCTGCGGGCGGGCTGGATGATGATGCGGTCGCCCGTCACGCTGATCACCGTACCCGAGCGCTTGGCGAGCACCACGGCCTGGCTGTCGCGGGCCACGCGTCCCTCCATGCCGGTGCCGACCAGCGGCGACTCCGTGCGCAGCAGGGGTACGGCCTGGCGCTGCATGTTGCAGCCCATGAGCGCGCGGTTCGCGTCGTCGTGCTCGAGGAAGGGGATCAGGCTGGCTGCGGCGCTGACGAGCTGCGACGGCGCCACGTCCATGTAGTCCACTTCCCCGGCGCCGATCATCGGGAACTCGCCCTTGTTCCGCGCCAGGACGTTCGGGTTGACGAAGCGGTTGCGCGCATCAAGCGGCGCGTTGGCCTGTGCGATGACGACGCGGTCCTCTTCATCGGCGCTGAGGTAGATGATCTCGTCGCCGACCTTGTTCCTCTTCACCTTGCGGTAAGGTGTCTCGAGGAAGCCGAAGGGGTTGATCCGGGCGTAGGTCGAGAGGCTGGTGATCAGGCCGATGTTCGGGCCCTCCGGCGTCTCGATGGGGCACATACGGCCATAGTGCGTGTAGTGGACGTCCCGCACCTCGAAGCCCGCGCGCTCGCGGGTGAGGCCGCCCGGCCCGAGGGCGGACAAGCGCCGCTTGTGCGTCAGCTCGGAGAGCGGGTTGGTCTGGTCCATGAACTGCGAGAGCTGGCTGCTCCCGAAGAAGGACTGGATCACCGCGGAGATCGTACGGGCGTTGACCAGGTCGGTCGGGGTGATGTTGTCGCCATCCTGCAGCGCCATGCGCTCGCGGATGATGCGGGCCATGCGCGAGAGACCCAGGCTGAACTGGTTGCTCAGCAGCTCACCGACCGAGCGCACGCGGCGGTTCCCCAGATGATCGATGTCGTCCGTGCGGCCCACCTCGGCCTTGATGTCCAGCAGGTAGGCGATGACCGCCACGAAGTCCGTGGGAGTCAGCACGGTCGTCTCGATGGGGATGTCCAGCCCCAGGCGCGTATTGAGCTTGTAGCGGCCCACGCCGGCCAGGTCGTAGCGCTTCTCGTTGAAGAAGAGGCGGTCGAGCAGGGCGCGCGCAGTCTCCATGTTCGGCGGGTCGCCCGGCCGCAGGAGGTTGTAGACGTACTTGAGCGCGTCCTCCTCGGACTTCGTCGGATCCTTGGCCAGGGTGTTGAGGATGACGTTGCTGCGCACGTCCTCTTCGCGGGACAGCACTTCGATGCTGTAGATCTTGAACTGGCGGATCAGCGCCACGATCGCTTCGGTGATCTGCGTGCCGGCCTCGGCGACGATCTCCCCAGTGTCCGGATTGTAGATGTCCTCCACGATGACGCGGTCGATCACCTCGCTGTCCGACTTCGCGGGCCGCTTCGCGATGGCGATCTTCTCCGTGGTGCTGAAAGCTCGGAGCAGCTTGGAGTCGCTGTCGAAGCCGATGGCCCGGAGCAGTGTGGTAACCGGGAGCTTCTTCTTGCGGTCGATGTGGACGAACATCGTGTCGTTGATGTCCGTGGTGAACTCGACCCACGAGCCCCGATAGGGGATGATGCGGGCGCTGAAGAGTAGCTTGCCATTGGGGTGGACGTTCTCGCTGAAGAAGACGCCCGGCGAGCGGTGCAGCTGGCTCACGATCACCCGCTCGGCCCCGTTAATGATGAAGGTCCCCTTGCTCGTGATCAGGGGCAGCTCGCCGAGGTAGACCTCGGACTCGATGATGTCCTTGACGCGGCGCTCGCCATCGACCTCCTCCGACTCCTTGACGATGAGGCGGAGCTTGGCCTTGAGCGGCGCCACGAAGGTGAGGTCGCGCTCCTGGCACTCCTCCACCGAGTACTTGGGCTCGCCCACCGCGTAGTCGAGGTATTCGAGGATGAAATCCCCGCGGTTCGACTCGATGGGAAAGATGGAGCGGAAGACGCCTTCGAGACCGACTTCCTCCCGCTGCCTGGAAGGCAGCTCCGCCTGCAGGAAGTCTGCGAAGGACTCCAGCTGCACCGACAGCATGTCGGGGATGTCGATGACGGGGCTCAGCTTGGAGTAGTCCCGCTTGGGGAGCTGAGTTGGCAAGCTCACGCGAATCCTCCCAGAAGCATGGCCAAAATAGACAGACCGGTGCCCGGGGACACGCGTCCCCCCGGGCATCGTCTTCTGACTGTGTTGCGATCGGAGCGCGGTCGGCTACTTGAGCTCAACCACTCCCCCGACCTCCTCGATCTGAGCCTTGAGACCTTCGGCCTCCTCCTTGGAAACGCCCTCCTTGACCTTGCTGGGCGCGCTGTCCACGAGATCCTTGGCCTCCTTGAGGCCGAGGCCGGTGATGGTGCGGACGACCTTGATCACCTGGATCTTCTTGTCGCCGGCGGCATTGAGCATGACGTCGAACTCAGTCTGCTCCTCGGCCTCGGCGGCGGCACCGGGCGCCGCGGCGGCCATCGCCATCACGGGAGCCGCGGCGCTGACCTCGAACTTCTCCTCGATGGCCTTCACCAGCTCGGAGAGCTCCATGACGGTGAGCTCACTGACCTGGTCGACGATCTGTTCAACCTTCTCGGACATAACTGCCTGTCTCCTCTAGTCTCTCTATCCGGCGGATGCCGGGTGGTCTCCTGCGGTCGGCAGGCCGCTACGCGGCCTCCGCCTTTTTCTTCGCTATCTGGTCCAGGGCGGTAACGAGGCCCGAGATGGTGGCGTTCAGCGAGCGCGCCAGGCCCACGATCGGAGCCTGGAACCCGGCTGCCACCATTCCCAGGAGCTGCTCGCGTCCGGGGAGATCGGCCAGGGTCTTCACTCCGCCCTGGTCGATCACCTGTCCGTCCACGAAGCCCGCCTTCACCTCGAGCTTGCCGAACTCCTTGGAGAACTCCTGGAGCACCTTCGCCGGGGCGGTCATGTCGTCGCTGAATGCGACGGCGGTCGGCCCGTCGAAGTGCTCCTTGAGCCCCTCCATCTCGGTCCCCTCCACTGCGCGCTCCACCAGGGTGTTCTTGACGACACGGAACGTGACGCCAGACTCCCGGCAGCGCTTGCGCAGTTCGGAGATCTCCTCGACGTTGATGCCCGTGAAATCGCTCAGGACAAGGCTGCTCGCAGCCTTCAGCTCCCCCGCGATCTCTTCGACCAGCGCAACTTTCTGCGGGTTGGGCATGTGGATGCCTCTCCTGATCTGCTTGGGTTACTTGCCCAGGGCCGACAGGTCGGCCTCTTCCAGCTTGACCGAGGGGCCCATGCTGGAAGACAGGGACGCCGACTTGAAGTACTTGCCCTTGGCCGTGGCGGGCTTCACGCGGAGCAGCTCGAGGATCAACGTGCGGACGTTCTCCTCCAGCTGGGCCTGCTCGAACGAGGCCTTGCCGACCGGGACGTGAATGTTCGATCCCTTGTCGACACGGTACTCCACCTTGCCCGCCTTGACCTCCTTCACGGCCTTGGCCACGTCCTTTGTGACGGTGCCGCTCTTCGGGTTGGGCATGAGTCCCTTGGGGCCCAGGATCTTACCCAGGCGTCCCACGTCCTTCATCATGTCCGGCGTCGTGATGATAACGTCGGTGTCGGCCCACCCGCCCTGGATCTTCTCCAGGTACTCGTCGGCGCCGATCATGTCGGCTCCGGCGGACTTGGCGGCCTCGACGTTCTCGCCCCTGACCAGGGCCAGCACGCGCACCGTACGACCGGTACCATGAGGTAGGACCACCGTCCCGCGGACCATCTGATCCGCGTGACGCGGGTTCACGCCCAGCCTCGCCGAGACCTCGACCGTCTCGTCGAACTTGGCCTTCGCCATCTGCTTGATGAGACCCACGGCCTCCGTGATGGAGTAGCTGTCGGTCCTCTCCCGCAGGGAGGCGGCCTCGCGGTAATTCTTCCCACGCTTCATCGTAAGTTCCTCACGATCAGCTCAGCATCGAAACCAGCGTTGGATGTCGAAGAGGGATTGGGACCGGGGATGGAGAAGCTTGCCTCCCCCCTCACACGGGAGGCCCATGCACCCGGCCTTGAAGGCTAACCTTCGACCTCGATCCCCATGCTGCGGGCGGTGCCCGCAATCATCTCGATCGCCGCGTCCACATCGGCCGCGTTGAGATCAGGCGCCTTCAATTCTGCGATTTCCTTTAGTTGCGCCCGGGTCACCGTGCCCACCTTGTCGCGGTTCGGCTCGCCGGACCCTTTCTCCAGTTTCGCGGCCTTCTTGAGAAGCACGGCCGCGGGCGGAGTCTTCGTGATGAATGAAAAGCTGCGATCCCCATAGACGGTGATCACGCAGGGCGTGACCATGCCGGCGGCGTTCTGCGTCTGGGCGTTGAAGGCCTTGCAGAACTCCATGATGTTCACCTGGTGCTGTCCCAGGGCCGGGCCCACGGGCGGGGCCGGCGTGGCCTGCCCGCCAGGGATCTGGATCTTGATCTGTGCCGTTATCTTCTTCTTGCTCTTGGCCATTGCCTCGCACTCCCGAATGTTGCCTTGTTGCCGCCGGATCAGCCCGGCGCGGGCTCGTTAGATCGGTTCCACCTGGAGGAAGTCCAGTTCCACCGGAGTCTCGCGCCCGAAGATGGTCACCATGACCTTGAGCGTTCCGCGCTCGGTGTTGACGTCGTCCACGACGCCGTTGAAGTCGCTGAAGGGGCCGTCGATCACGTGTACGTGGTCGCCCACTTGGTAGGGAATCTCCGTGACCTTGTGCTCCACGGGCCGCTCGATGCGGCCGAGGATGCGGTCCACCTCGTGCGGGCGCAGCGGCACGGGCCGCCGGCTGCTATCCCTCGGATCCAGGCCCACGAAACGCGTCACGCCGCTGATCTGATTGACGAGGTGGTAGGCCTCGTCGCACATCTCCATCTCGACCAGGATGTAGCTGGGGAAGTACTTGCGGTTGGCGACCGTCTTCTTCCCCTGCTTCATCTCGGTCACTTCTTCGGTGGGAACCAGCACTTGCCCGAACTTGTCGATGATCTCCTCGACGGCGATGCGCTTCAGCAGGTTGGTCCGCACCTTGTTCTCGTGGCCGGAGTACGTGTGGATGGCGTACCACTTGAGCTTGGGGTTCCGAGGCGGCTCCAGCGCCACGGCCGCTGCGACCTCTTCGGCGTCAGCGGTTTCGGCCGGCGCTTCCTCGGCCGCGGGCTCTGCGGCTTCCTCGGCGACCTCGGCGTCCGCAGCAGGCTCGGCGTCGGCCGCTTCGGCCGGGGCTTCCTCGGCCGCGGGCTCTGCGGCTTCCTCGGCGACCTCGGCGTCCGCAGCAGGCTCGGCGTCGGCCGCTTCGGCCGGGGCTTCCTCGGCCGCGGGCTCTGCGGCTTCCTCGGCGACCTCGGCGTCCGCAGCAGGCTCGGCGTCAGCCGCTTCGACCGGGGCCTCCTCGGCCGCGGGTGCGTCCTCAGACGTCTCGGAGAAGGGATCCACCACCGGCCCCCGCACCGCGGGCTCGCCGGATGCGGCCTCCTCGCCGGCCTCGGGTGCCGGAGGGGACGTCGTCTCAGTGGCGGCCTCGGCCTCGCCGTTGTCGCCGTTATTGCCGTTCAGGCGCTCTTCAAGCATGGTAACGCTTCGTCCGCTCGCTATCAGGTCAGGAGGCGGATGATTCCGCTGATTCCGTTGTCCATGATCCGGTCGATGAGAAAGATGAACACCGTGACGATGATCGTGGCCACGATCACGACGAGCGTGGACTCCCGTAGCTCGTCCCGGGTGGGCCAGGTCACCTTGCTCATCTCCAGCCACACCTCTCGTACGTACTTGCGCAGCCGCTGAATCATTGTCGTCGCCCTTCCCTTGGGTTCGCCAGGATCCGCTTCGGGTCCCGCCGGCTCGGGCAGGCCAGGAGGGATTCGAACCCCCAACCCTCGGTTTTGGAGACCGATGCTCTACCAATTAGAGCTACTGGCCTATCGAGGCCCTAGCGGGCCTCCTTGAACATCTTGTGCTGACCGCAGCGCGGACAGTACTTCTTTTGTTCGATGCGGTCGGGGTGGAGCCGCTTGTTTTTCGTCGTCGTGTACCAGAACTTCTTGCAGGAGGTACAACGCAGTTTCACCAGGTCACGCATCTCGACTCCACGGATGAAGGCGAACCAGCCCGCGCCGTCCCGCCGATCAGATGTTCCCTACTCGTAGATCTTGGTTACCACACCGGCGCCGACCGTGCGGCCGCCCTCGCGGATCGCGAAACGGAGGTTCTCCTCCATCGCGATCG
>CAZVHI010000062.1:0-16124 GCA_964627205.1 uncultured bacterium | reverse complement strand
TATCTGTCACTTTCTACAATCCAAATTCCTGCTGGCCAACCACTGTGTTTCTAACTAAAATTCGACTGACCGGTGTATCCAGTCGGGTTGGTCAGTGAATCTGGATACGTTGGGCAGCTCCGTTGATCTCGCCAAGTCCACTCGCGGGCTGGCGCCTCTTTCCGACTGGGTGGTCTATGCAGGCGGCAGTAAGCCGAGCTTGTTTGTCCATATCGTGCTTCGGAACGCCGAGAGGATACTCCAACGCAAGCGCTTATTTCAAGAGGGTAGACGAGGGGGCCCGCAATCCACTGTTCTGAGAGTAGTGTACGTAGGCTGCCGAGATAGCGGCGCTTGGAGTGGTTCCAGGAGTAGGAGGTGTATATGTGGAGATTGGCCGACAAGTATGCAGAGAAGACGTAGTCTTCTCTTGAACTATCGTGGAATCGCCAGGGAAAAGAAAATACTCCAAGCCCCGATAGGGCCTGGAGTTAAGTGATTCGTGGCTCAGAAGTGATCGTGCGTTAACTCCAGCGGAGGAGCAGGGTCTTGGGGTCGAGCTCCAGGTGCAGCTCGGCGAGCTCCTCGTTTTCGTGGTCCTTGACGAGCCGCAGGCGGACGTGGTCCGCGCGGGGCTCGAGGCGCACGATCACCGAGAGATGCGCGTCGAAACGGGCAACCTCCACGGGCACGTCGCGCTCGTCGCGCTCCTGGCCCTCGCGGTGGCGCAGGGCGGTGATCCACAGCTCCACCTGGAAGTCATCGGCCAGGCTCTTCAGCGCGGCCATCGCTTCGTCGCTCACTGTCTCGAAGTCGGGATAGCCGTCGATGATGACGGTCTCCGGCGCGAAGGCCGCGTGCTCGGCCAGGAAGGCCAGCGAACCGCGGACGCGGTCGATGGAGAAGTCCTCGCTCCCGCGGTAGCGCAGGATGTGGCGGTTGCGCTCCACGGCGAGCCGCGTCTCGGCCGAGTCCTCGAGCTGCTGCGTGCGCGCCAGCTCGCCGAAGATCTCGTCGTAGAAGTCCGCGATTCTCTCGACGGGATGGTCGAGCGTCACGTGCAGCACCTTGCGCTCGCGCATCACGTCGTCCAGGGCCACGCCGATGAGGAAGGCCGTCTTGCCGACGCCCTTGCGGCTCGTGACCACGCCGATGTTGCCCTTGCCGAGCCCGCCGTGCAGCGAGCGCTCGAAGACCCGCAGCGGGCTGCGCCTGTTCAGCTCCTTGCGAAAGACCACGTTTTCTCCTCCTGGCGCCGGCCTGTGCCGCCGGCACGATTCGCCTTGATATCAAACGCCAGGCATTTTACAGCCGGCTGGAATCGCCTCGCTATAGAACCGCCGTGCGGCTAGCCGCCGGCCTGGCGCTTCTCGAGATACTGCTTCCTCAGATCCTCGGCCACCTCGCCCGGCGCGGGCGCGTAGCGCTTGAACTCCATGGTGAAGGTCGCCTTGCCCTGGGTCACCGAGCGCAGCACCGTGGCGTAGCCGAACATCTCGGCCAGCGGCACCTCGGCGTCGATGCGCACGAAGTCCTCGTCCTCGGTCGTGCCCAGCACGATCGCGCGCCGCTGCATCAGCGTGCCCATCGAATCGCCCTGGAATTCGCGCGGCGTCTCCACCGACACCAGCATCAACGGCTCGAGCACCTTCGGGTTCGACTTCGGATAGAAGGCGCGGAAAGCTCCCTTGGCCGCCTCCTGGAAGGCGTTGTCCGACGAGTCGACCGCGTGATGCCCGCCGTCGACTAGAACTACTTTCATCCCCACGACCGGCGCGCCGATCTGCGGCCCCTTGGCCATCACCGAGCGGAAGCCCTTCTCCACCGCGCTGATGAACTCCGTCGGGATGTTCCCGCCCACGACCTTGTTCTCGAACTCGAAGTCTTCCTGACATGGTTCGAGCGAGCCCTGCACCTTGCCGTACTGGCCCGAGCCGCCGGTCTGCTTCTTATGAGTGTAGTCGAAATCGATCCGCCGGCCCAGCGCCTCGCGGTAGGCCACCTTGGGCGGGCTGGTGTCGACCTCGGCATTGTACTCGCGCTTCATGCGCTCGATGTACACGTCCAGGTGCAGCTCGCCCATGCCCTGGATCACGGTGTCGCCCGTCTCCGGGTCGGCGCTCACGCGGAAGGTGGGATCCTCCTTCGTGAAGCGTCCGATGGCCTTGGACATGTTGTCCTGCGCCTTCTTGTCCTTGGGCGTGATCGACAGGCTGATCACCGGCTCGGGCACGTGCATGCTCGTCATCGTGGCGGCCAGCTTGCCGTCGGTGAAGCTGTCGCCCGACGCGCAGTCCACGCCGAAGAGCGCGGCGATGTCGCCCGCGCCCGCCCGCTCGATGTCCTCCATGTTGTCCGCGTGCATGCGCACCAGGCGCCCGACCTTCACCTTCTTGCCGGTGCGCGTGTTCTGGATCGTGTCGCCCTTGGCGATCTCGCCCTGGTAGAGGCGGATGTAGGTGAGCTGGCCATAGAGGCCATCCTCCAGCTTGAAGGCCAGGGCGAGCGGGGGGTCGGCGGAATCGTTGCTGACCACGAAGCGTTCGTCGCCGTTGTCCAGCCGCGTGGCCTCGTTCACGACCTCGCTCGGGTCGGGCATGTAGTGCACGAAGGCGTCCAGCAGCGGCTGCACGCCCTTGTTCTTGTAGGCGGAGCCGAGGAAGACCGGCGTGAGCTGCTGCGTGATCACGCCCTTGCGCACCGCGCGGCGGATCATCTCCTCGCTGGCGGTGCCTTCCAGGGCCGCCTCCATCAGCTCGTCGTCGAACATGGACGCGGCGTCCACCATCATCTCGCGCCGCGTCTCGGCCTCGGGCAGCAGCGCGGCGGGGATCTCCTCCTCGCGCAGCTCCTCTCCACTCGGCCCGTCGAAGTAGAGTGCCTTCATGGTCACGAGATCGACGAGCCCATCGTGATCGGCCTCCAGGCCGATGGGGATCTGCATCATCACGGCGTTGTGGCCGAGCTTCTCGCGGAGCTGCTCGGTGACCCGCGCGGGGTTGGCGCCCGAGCGGTCGCACTTGTTGACGAAGGCCACCCGCGGTACCTTGTAGCGCTTCATCTGCCGGTCGACGGTGATCGACTGGCTCTGCACGCCGGCCACGGCGCAGAGCACCAGCACGGCCCCGTCGAGCACCCGCAGCGCACGCTCCACCTCGATGGTGAAGTCCACATGACCGGGGGTGTCGATGATGTTCACGTGGTGGCCGGCCCACTCCACGTGGGTGGCCGCCGAGGCGATCGTGATTCCGCGCTCACGCTCCAGGTCCATCGAGTCCATGGTGGCGCCGACGCCGTCCTTGCCGCGCACCTCGTGGATCGCGTGGATCCTGTTGGCATAAAAGAGGATACGCTCCGTCAGGGTTGTCTTGCCGGAGTCGATGTGCGCACTGATGCCGATGTTGCGGACCTTCGCCAGGTCGCCGTTCATCCCAAAATCTCCTGTGTTGCTGAGGGTGGCCGGCGGTCGCCGACCGGATGAATCGAGACCCAGCAAAATAGGAGATCGAGCTCCGAGCGCAAGGGGTAATAGGTATATATTTCAAGGATTTGGGGATGGGCACCGGCCGCGCCGACAAGACTATACTCCACGACCAAGTATCATCACTCCGAACTATCACGAAAGGGGACAAGGATGCACCGGCAATCCTCGATTCGAGGGCGGCGGATCAGTACACCGGCTCGCCGCGCTCCCTTCATGCCCTGCTCTGCGTTATATGCAGGGTTTGTGATCGTCTTCGCCATCCTCCTGAGTGTGTCGACTCTCGCGACAGCCGCGTCGAAAGGGCAGAAGACCGACCGGAATGAAGAGATGTCCATGATCCTGGACAAGGTGGAGGCGAGTCTGGAGATGGTCGCGCGCATGGAGGCGGCCATGGAGGAAGGCGATGACGATGAGTTGATGGCGCTGGTTGGAACGAAGCTGCCGGTCTCGCTCCACGTACTCAACAGCTTATCGGAGCGCATCGATCCCATGGTCTTCTACGAGGCCTTCGCCGGGGCTATGCACCGTCGTTACAACGCTGTCTTCACTCCGCCAGAGAACATCGAGGACCTCTGCAACACGGAGAATGCGTGTAGAAAGATGAAGCGGCGGAGCTGGTCCGAGATGGGAACGTCCTTCAGCTTCAACGGCGACGGCGTGGGTTCCCGCAGCGAGAGCGAGGGCTCGGCGGGGAAGACCGCGTTCTACGCGAGCAAGGAGAGGGAGCGGGTATATGTTCACCTCACCGTCCCGCCCGAACCCCACGCCATGAGCGCAGACCTGGATCTGGATGGCGAACCGGATCTCGTTTACGACGGCAAGGAAGCGCGGATCGAGGGCGACTTTGCTCTGGCCTTCGACGAGGGGCCCGAGGGTCGCCGGCAACAATGGCTCTTGGCATCCCAGGGTGCCAATCCCCGGGAAAAGGCCCAGTTCATGCTGTACCGGGACGGGGATTTCTTCCTCTGGCTCTTCGACAGCGACGGCGATGGTTTCGGTAACTGCGGGCGCAGTACTACTCTGGGGAGACTCTAATCTGAGCCGCCTCTGACCGAGCGTCCGTCGTCCTTGGGCAGCAGGAAGAGGACGGGCAGGGCCAGCAGCGCGAGCACGCCCGAGATCCAGAAGGCGCCGGACAGGCCCAGCCAGTCGCCCAGCGCGCCGACCACGAGGATCATCAGGCTGCGCAACGCGAAGCTCGTGGCGGTGAACAGCCCGTTGGCGGTCGACGGGTGGGCGGGCCGCTGCTGCTGGATCAGCGCGATCATCACCGGCATCGTCGACAGGCTGAAGAAGCCGAGCAGGATCAGCACGGGCACCTGCAGCCAGCCGTCCACCATGAGAAAGAGGAAGAGCAGCAGCGGCGAGACGGCGGCCGCGATCAGGAGCGTGCGGCGGCGGCCCAGCCGGTCGCTCAGCGTGCCGATGCTCAACACGCCCGCCGCGCCGGCGAGCTGGAAGAGCGAGTAGCTGCCGCCCGCCAGCCAGAGGGAGCCGCCGCGCTGGATCACGTAGACGGGTAAAAAGCCGCTCAGCGCACTGAGCAGCAGAGCGCGGATGAGCACCACGGCGATGATGGGCCTTATCACGGCACGGATGTCCCGCCAGGTTTCCGCGAAAGGCAGGCTCTTGGCAAGGCTCGTGTCCTGGCGCGGCAGGCTGCGCAGACGCCACCAGAGCAGCACCGAGCTGCCCACGCCCACGGGCATGAGCCTCCAGAGTCCCTCGAGTCCCCAGAGCGACACCGCGCCCACGGCGGCCAGCGGGCCGATCGTGCGCGCCATCTCGCCCCCGAGCTGATACCAGCTCAGCCCCTTGCCCAGGCGCTCGCCCGACGCCCGCACGATCATCACCGGCGCCGGCGTGTGGAAGGCCGCCACGCTCACGCCCGCCACCAGCAGCAGCAGCGCGAGCAGCGAGTAGGCCGGCGCCAGTCCCATCAGCGTCATGGTCACGGCCGTGAATCCCGGCCCCAGGATCACGAACCAGCGCAGGTCGCGCCGGTCGGCGAGCGCGCCGAGCCAGGGTGCCGAGATCATCGGGCCGCGCAGGAAGAGGGTCAGCGCGCCCCCCGCGGTGAGACTCAGTGAGAACTTGGCGATGAGCAGCGGGAGCAGCGGCGGCAGGAAGCTCGAGAAAACGTCGTGGATGAAGTGCGCGCCGGCGATGTCCAGCACGCGCCCACTGCGGAAGCCCGGCCCCTCCGGCTCCCCCGAGCGCGCGCGCGGCTCCACGAGGGGCGGCCCGTCCTGCTCGTACTCCGGCTCGGGCGGCTTCACTCCGCCGGCCCGCCGGCCGAGGGCAGCACGTCGCGGAAGACGTGTCCGTAGATGTCCCAGATGGTCACGAAGAGCGCGGCGAGGATGGGTCCGACGATGAAGCCCAGCACGCCGAAGAGCAGGATGCCGCCGAGCGTGCCGAAGAGGATGAGCAGATCGTGCATCTGCGTATCGCGGCCGACCAGCCGTGGGCGGAGCAAGTTGTCGATGCTGCCGACCAAGAGCCCGCAGAAGATCAAAAGGAAGATCGGCTGCCAGACCTGGCCGATCGCGAAGAGGATCAAGGCCGCCGGCAGCCAGACCAGGGCCGTGCCGATGCCGGGGATGATCGACAGGAAGGTCATCACTGTGCCCCAGAAGACGGCGCCGTCGATGCCGACGATCGCGAAGGCCACCCCCGCCAGCGCGCCCTGCGTGGCGCCGATGAGCAGCGTGCCCTTGAGCGTGGCGCGAGTCACCGAGGTGAACTTCTCGACCATGCGTTCTTCGTCCGCATGCTCGAGCGGGAGGTAGTAGAGGATCTTGCGGAGCAGCGGGCCGCCATCCATGAGGAAGAAGAACAGGCAGTAGAGCAGGATGAAGAACTGGAAGAAGAAGGTCACGGTGCCGCGCGTGGTGGCGGTGATGCTGTTGAAGAGGAAGCTGCCAGCCTTGCCGACCATGGCGCCGGCCTTTTCCAGGATCTGGGCGCGGTAGGGCTCGAGATCCTGGACGCCGGGCAGGCCCTCCAGCCAGGTCATCAGCCGGTCGGGCTCTTCGAGCTGGGCGGTGATCCAGGGCGCCACCTGCTCGCTGATGTGGAAGGCTTCCGTGGCCACGATGCCCAGCAGGGCGAGCAGGGGCACAAGGATCACCAGCAGCAGGACGAGCAGGGTACAGAGGCTCGCCGGCACGCGGCGGCCGCGGAAGACGCGGTCGCGCAGCCGGGTGTAGAGGGGGCTTGCGAGGCCGGCGAAGATGGCGGCCAGCAGGATCGTCATCAGGAAGCTGCGGATCATGGCCACGAAGAAGGCCGAGATGGCCACGAGCAGGAGCAGCAGGAAGGCGCGGCTGAAACGGCTGTTTTCCATGCCGGCAGGCTAGCACAGGCGGCGCGGGTGGGGAAGTGCGGAGCGCCGGGAGGAGGCGGGCGGTCTGGGCACGGCGCTGACATCCAGGGTATACTTGTGTCGCTTGGCGGCTGCTGTCGGCCGCGAGGCGCTGCCGAACACCCCTCGAGGGAGGCGTCCATGACAAGCGCGTTCACACATGCTGCCGCCCGGGCGGCCCTTTGCGCCCTCGTCCTTGCGAGCAGCTTCGCCCTCGCTCATCAGGAGCCGCGCAGCCCCTACCCCTGGGAGAACGGCGACCGTTACAACAACACCTTCGCCAAGGACTTCGTGATGGACGCCCCCTGGCGCGTAATCGATGCCGACACGCCCATCCCGCTGACGATCATCCTCAAGGACTGCGACGTCGACGACATCCGCGAGCTGCACTGGATCCGCTGCTGGGACGTCACCGGCGGCGGCTCGACCATCCTCTGGAATCACGACTACGGCGACGAGGAGATCGGCGACGACGCCAGCGAGGACGACTACTGGACCTGGATCACGACCGTCACCGAGGGGCACCCCTCGTTGCCGAACGGCACCCTGCTCACCCCCGCGCATTTAGGCTACGCCGCGGGCGACGCCATCCAGCTCGAGGTCTCCATCCACTACCGCGACGACTGGTTCAACTACACCGAGACCCGCCGCCTGCGCGTGCACGTGGGCAGCGGCCCCTTCCCCTGGCCCGCCGGCTGGTACGGCGGCGACGTGCACTACCACACGATGTACACGAACAACATCGCGGAGCACGGCGCGCCGCTGCCCGCCGTGGCCATGAGCGCGGAGGCCATGGGACTGCACTGGCTCTGCGCCACCGATCACTCCTGCGACATCGACGAGACCGGCGACGGCGCCTACTCCTACGCCACGCTCGCCTGGGAGTACACGCTCCAGACGCCGGGCGGCATCAGCACTGTCTACCGCGACGTGGCGGGCATCGGCGGAACCTGGAACGCCCTGCAGTCGGACGTCGCCCTGCTCTCGAGCCCGGCCATGCGCCTCTACCGCGGCGTCGAGATCAACCTCGCGTCCATCGACGCCGACTCCTACGACCGCACCCTGCACTGCCTCTTCTACAACCCGTCCTACATCCACTCGCCCTGGTGCGGCGCCATCGGCGAGCGGCCCGTCTACCCTTCATTGCCCGACGGCCTCGCGCAGCTCGATCCCGAGGGCTTCGCCTACGCGGCGCACCCCGTGAGCGACCTCGGCGGGGAGTGGGGGGGCATCAACTGGACGGTGAACGGCAGCGTCTGGGGCGACGAGGACCTCGCCCTGTCGATGACCTATGACGCCTTCGCCGGCGTGCAGATCTTCAACACGCGGGCCACGCTGCAGTCGAACGACCAGGACGATCCCTGGGGCGACTTCGACGCGGGCAATCCCTACACGGGCGCCGACGCCTACCCCGACGAGCTGCTCGTCGGCCTGGGCATCTGGGATGGCCTGTTGCGGGACGGCCTCGCCGCGGACCCGCCACGCAAGGTCTTCCTCGCCGGCGGCAGCGACGCCCACGGCGACCTGAACTACGCCACCTACCTCAGCCTGGACGACTACGCCACGGACAACGCCATCGGCAAGGTGCAGACCGTGGCCTACGTGCCCGGCCCCTACGCGCCCGGCGACCTGCCGCCCACGGCCGAGATCATGGCCGCCTACCGCGCCGGCCGTTCGACCGCCACCGATGGGCCCTTCCTGGAGATCGGCCTCGACCGCGACGACGACGGCGACTGGTACGAGGAAGGCGACCTGGTCCACGGCGGCGACGGCTTCGCTGCGGCCGGCGTGCCCCTGCCGCTGAAGATCCGCTGGGCCTCGCTGCCGGAGTTCGGGCCGATTGTGTCGGTGAGGCTCTTCGCCGCGAGCGCGGCCGGCAGCCAGGAGATCCTGTCCTTCGACCCCGACGCCTCCGGCCAGGGCTACGGCGGCGAGACGAGCCTCGATCTGGCGGGGATGGGCTTTATCGGCTGGCGCGCGCTCCGCGCCGAGTGCCTGACTGCCGACGGCCACGCCGGCCACCGCGCCTACACGAATCCCATCTGGCTGGAGTTCGAGGACCCGACCGCCGTCGCCGATGCGCCGATCGGCGCGCCGCGCCTGCTGGGCAGCCACCCGAATCCCTTCAACCCGTCGACCACGATCCGTTTTTCGCTGCCTTCGGCCGCGCGGGTGGAGCTGCGCATCTTCGCCGCGGACGGCCGCCTCGCGCGCACGCTGATCGCCGGCGAGACGTTTCCCGCCGGCGAGCACGCCTACCGCTGGGATGGCTTGGATGATGGGGGCGACGAACTGCCCTCCGGCGTCTACCTCTGCCGCCTCGCCAGCGGTGCCTTCACAGAGAGCGCCAAGCTTCTGCTCTTGAAGTAGCGCTGTTGCCACGTGTAATCGGAGCACAGCACATCCCGCAGCTCTTCTACCCGGGTACAAATTACAGCTGGCTGTAAAGTCCAACCGGTTGGACTCGCCTGAGAAATTCCACCCGGATGCACTCGCAGCCGGCGGAGTCGCCACGTGGCGACTGCCTCGAGTCCAGCCGGCTGGACTCGCCCACAGCGCGCAATCCGTTGACAGGGGGGCGCTCCTTCCCGATCATTCCCAGACCCCTGCCGAGACTCCCCGGATACTTCCTCCCGACCGAAGGGAAATCGGGTGCGCCTTCCCTGTCTCGCCACCCTCTCGCGCACGTTCGCGCCGCCCTTGCTCGCGGCCGGCAGGTTCGCGGTCGGCACGCGCGCGATCGCCACGCTGGCGGCAGTCACGCTCGCGGGCGCCGGCGTGGCGCAGGCCCGCGACCTGCCGCCGCCCGACCTCTCGCAGCCCCACTCGGTCCAGAGTTCCATGGTCCTCGACGGCCGCTTCGTCCACAACGTGGGCGAGCTGCAGGTGAACATCACCAACTGGGGCCTGATCGGCTCCTTCCCCGGCGCGGCGCTGGACATGTCCGACGCGCCGTCGGCGCAGTGGCCGGCCGCCAGCGGCGTGGAGTACCTCTACGCGGGCGGGATCTGGGTGGCCGGCAAGGTCTGGGGCATCCCGCACGTGAGCACGGCCTACCCCGACCGCGAGCTCCTGCCCGGCCCGCGCGCGACCGACACCGTCTACCGCAGCTTCGCGGGCGCGCCGGGGTCGCTGCGGAGCCCAGCCTTCGGCGTGGACGACGACGGCGACGGCGCCGTCGACGAGGATCCCCTCAACGGCCTCGACGACGACGGCGATGGCTCGGTCGACGAGGACTTCGCGGCCACCTCCGACCAGATGTTCCGCTGCGTCTACCGCGACGACTACGAGGAGAGCCTGATCGTCTCGCCGGACCACCACCCGCTGGGCGTCGAGATCGTGCAGGAGAGCTACCAGTGGGAGAACGACCGCGTGGACGACTTCGTGGGCCTCGAGTACACCGTGATCAACGTCGGGCGCGAGCTGCTCACGGGCGTATACCTCGGCTTCTACGCCGACCCCGACGTCGCCTCGCGCAGCGCCTCGCGTGGCTACCTGGACGACGTCGTCGACCACCTCGACATGCTCGCCTGCTACGACCGGCGGCCCTACAGCCTGCCGATCCCGCTGATGATGGGCATCGCCTACGACAAGGACGGCGACGAGCACACGGACACGCCCGCCCCCGGCCACTTCGGTGTGATGTTGCTGGGCTACGAGACCGACGGCACCTGGGCCACGGCGCCGGGGCTCGTCTACCTGCTCAGCTGGAACTCCTTCGCGGGCAACGCGCCCTTCTCGGAGGGCGGCGAACCGGTGAACGACGACCAGCGCTACCTGCTCATGTCCACCCCCGGCGTCGACGAGGTCACCGACCGCGAGGCGGACTACCGCATGCTGCTCTCCACGGGGCCCTTCCTGCTCGCGCCGGGCGACAGCGCGGTCGTGCGCTTCGCGCTCGTTGCCGGCGAGGGCCGCGAGGGCCTGCTCGAGAACGCCACCCAGGCACGGCTCGCCTACGACGGCGTCTGGTACGACCTCGACCAGAACGAGAACACCGGCGTCGATTGCAAGGAGACCATGCTCTACAACCCGGACGAAGGCATCGTCTGGTTCGATCCCTGCAACCCCTTCGCCGACCCGCTCATCCTGGGCAAGGGGGAGAAGGCCTGGGTCAACGCCGATTGCCTCTGGGAGGCGCGGGTCAACGCGACCTGTTTCAACCTGCTCTACTGGTGCACGGGCGAGAATGGCAGGGAGTCGCCGGTCGGCTGGCTCTCGAATTCCCCCCCTCCTCCTCCCAACCTGCGCATCTGGCCCGCGGAGGGTCAGAACGTGCTCTTCTGGGACGACTTCAGCGAGCACGTGCCCGACGCGCTCGACCGGGTCTACGACTTCGAGGGCTACCGGATCTGGCGGGCGGACAACTGGCTGCGCCCACCCGGCACCTCCGCCGCGAATGGCCCTCCGAAGGATCTGTGGATGGTGCTCGACGAGTTCGACATCGCCAACGAGTTCGGGCACGACACGGGCTTCGGCGCCCTGCGCTACCATCCGAACGTCGACGCGAACCTCGTCGCCTGGTACAGTGAGCGCCTCCTCGCCGACCCGGACATCGAGACGGCGCTCGACCACCTGCCGCCCTCGGGCTACGCCATCGCCGAGGCCGACACCGCTATCATCCTCGCCCGCTACCAGCTCGGCATGCCCGGGGGGAAGGTCTACTACAGCTACGCCGATCCCCGCGTGCGTCTGGGTATGCCCTACTTCTACAGCGTGACGGCCTTCGACCACGAGCTCCGCTACGACGGGGAGGGGCACGTGATCGGTTACGGGCCCGGTCTGATCGGTGATCCCGCCAACGGCTTCGCCTTCTCCATCCCGCAGAGCGCGAGCCAGCCCGCCTGGGATTACGACGAGAACGAGGTCTACGTGGTGCCCAACCCGGCCACGCGCGAGAGCATGGCGCCGTGGACGCTCTTCCCCAACAACGAGGACCCGACCGGACTCAAGGTGGAGTTCCGCCACCTGCCTGCCGCGCTTTGCCGGATCCGCATCTACACGCTGGCGGGGGATCTGGTGCAGACCCTCACCCACGACGCGCGCAGCGCGAACCAGACGGGCAACTACGCATCCACGGGCACGCTGGCCTGGAACCTGACCACGCGCAATGGGCAGGACGTGGCGAGCGGGGTCTACCTCTTCGCCCTCGAGGCCGAGGGCTTCCCGAAGAAGGTGGGGCGCTTCACGGTGATCCGCTGAGCGCGCGGCTCAGTAGAGGCGGCGGAGACTGCTCCAGGAGAGGCCGGCCGCGGGGATGACGAAGGCCTCGACGAGCACGTTGTCGTAGTGGGCATTCTGCCACTGGACAGCGCCGCCTGAAAAGGAGCCCAGCTGGATGCCGCCGGCGAGGATCGGATCGTAAGCGTCGACCAGGTCGAAGACGGCCTCCCGGTCGAAGAATACCACGATGCGGTTTCCCAGCAGCTCGATCTGGAAGTGATGCTCGAAGCCCGGTTCCGTGTAGCCGATGTCCGCGCTGGCGAGAAGCACGTGCACGCCGCCGCTCCACTTGTAGAGGAAGACGTCGTTGTGGGGCGAGGCGCGCACGTTCAGCTCGTAGCCTTCGCCGGGCTCGGTGAAGCGGAAGCGCAGCACGTGGTTGATGCTGCCGAGGACCCGCAGATCGAGCTCGATCCGGTAGTCCATCCACTCGGGACCGCCGGCGGCGCTGAAGCCGAAGACCTCATAACCCTCGACCGACCCCACGTACTCGCCGCTGACAACCTCCCAGTCGCCGGACAGCGGGGTGAAGCCGTCGGCCACGCCGTCGTCGAAGTCCTCCGCGAGTAGCACCTGCCCCGCCGCGGACCCCGCGGCGAGAACGAGCAGGGCCGCGAGCAGGGCAACACGGATGGGATCGATGTGCTTCATCGGGGATTCCCTCGGTTCGGGGGCGTGGAAACGGCGTGTGACGGCGCTGTCACACTGTCGATTATAACAGATCGCCAGCAGAACCGGCACGCCCATGACGGGCGGCGGCGTTCGGCCTGTGGCGTAGGCTGCTGACGGCCTAGGGGTTGGTCTGCAGGGCCTGCACGTAGAGCGCGCGTTCGTAGGCGGCGGGCTCGGCCACCGACTTCTGGCTCATGCTGCCCTTGAGCTGGGCCACGGACTCGTACTCCTTCTCCTCCATCCAGGCGGACATCTCGGCCAGCAGGCCAGCGATGGACGCGGGGCCCTTCTTGAAGATCAAGGAAGCGATCATGGCGACGTCCGCGCCGACCATGAGCATGCGCAGGGCGTCCTGCCCCGTGTGGATGCCGCCCGAGGCGGCCAGGCTGGATTGCACGCGCCCGTGCAGGATCGCGATCCAGCGTAGGTGCACGCGCATCGCCTGCGGCGCGACCGGCGAGCTGAGCTCGATGTTCGGCCGCACTTCCAGCGCCTCGATGTCCACGTTGGGCTGGTAGAAGCGGTTGAAGAGCACGAGCCCGTCCGCGCCGGCTTCCTCGAAGCGCTTCGCCATCTCGGCGATGTTGCTGAAGAAGGGGCTGATCTTGAGCGCCACCGGGATCGACACGCTCTTCTTCACGCTGTTCAGCGTGTCCACGTAGATCTGCTCGACGTCGCGGCCCGTCATCTCGGGATCGGTGGGGATGAAGTAGATGTTCAGCTCGATGCCGTCGGCGCCGGCCTCCTCCATCTGCTTCGCGCAGTCGATCCAGCCGCCGTCGGACACGCCGTTCAGACTGCCGATGACCGGGATGTCGACCACCTCCTTGATGCGCTGCAGCTTCTTGATGTGCTCCTGCGGCCCGAGGCGGTAGTCCTCCTGTTCCGGGAAGTAGCTCAGTGCTTCGGCGTAACTGTCCGTGCCGTGGGTGAGGTGCATGTCCAGCTCCCTCGCCTCGTTGAGGATCTGCTCCTCGAAGAGCGAGGGCAAGACGATCGCCGCCGCGCCCGCGTCCTCGAGGCGCCGCGCGTGGTCGAGCTTCGCGTTCAAGGGCGAGGCGGAGGGCACGATCGGGTTCTTCAGCTCGATGCCAAGGTAGCGGGTCCTCAGGTCCATGATCGGCCTCCTTATCCCTCGGTGACGGTCTCGGTGAGTTCGGTCTCCTCTTCCACTTCCTCCCCGAAATGCATCGCGGCGAGCTGCTCATAGAAGCGCCAGCGGGCATCCGTGAGCTCCTGTGCCTGGGCGAGTAGCTGGGCGGCCCGCTCCGGCTTGCTCTTCGCGAGCATCCGGAAGCGCGTCTCCTGGTAGATGTAGTCCTCGAGCGGGATGCTCGGCGGCTTCGAGTCGAGCATGAGCGGGTTCTTGCCCTCCTTGATCCGGTCCGGGTTGAAGCGGAAGAGGGGCCAGTGTCCGCTCTGCACGGCGGCCTTCTGGTTGTCCGTGCCCTTGCCCATGTCGATGCCGTGCGCGATGCAGTGGCTGTAGGCGATGATCAGCGAGGGCCCGTCGTAGGCCTCGGCCTCGACGAGGGCTTTCACGGTCTGGGCGTCGCTCGCGCCCATCGCGATCTGCGCCACGTAGACGTTGCCGTAGCCCATTGCCATCATGCCGAGGTCCTTCTTGCCCGTTGGCTTGCCGCTCGCGGCAAACTTGGCGACCGCGCCGAGTGGCGTGGCCTTGGACATCTGCCCGCCGGTGTTCGAGTAGACCTCGGTGTCCATCACGAGGATGTTGACGTTGCGGCCCATGGCGAGCACGTGGTCGAGGCCGCCGTAGCCGATGTCGTAGGCCCAGCCGTCGCCGCCCATGATCCACACGCTCTTGGTGACGAGCATGTCGGCGATGTCGCGCAGTCGCCCCGCCCGAGGATTGTCGCTGCCGGCGAGCTTCTGCGTCAGCTTCGCCACGCGCTCCCGCTGTTCGAGGATGTCCGCCTCGCTCTTTTGCTCGGCGCCCAGGATCGCGTCCGCCAGCTCCGCGCCCACCTCGTCTTTCAGCTCCGCCAGCAGCTCGCGCGCGTGCTCCGTCTGCTTGTCGATGCTGAGGCGATAGCCGAAGCCGAACTCCGCGTTGTCCTCGAAGAGGCTGTTGGACCACGCGGGGCCGCGGCCGTCCGCGTTCCGGGCCCAGGGCGTGGTGGGCAGGTTGCCGCCGTAGATGGACGAGCAACCGGTGGCGTTCGCCACGATGCTGCGGTCGCCGAAGAGCTGGCTGACCAGCTTCACGTAGGGCGTCTCGCCGCAGCCGGAGCAGGCGCCGCTGAATTCGAAGAGCGGCTCGAGGAACTGACTGCCCTTGACCGTGCCGATCTTAAGCTCGCGGCGGTCCAGCTCGGGCAGGTCGAGGAAGAAGTCGAAGTTCTCCCGCTCCTGCGCGCGGATAGGCGCCAGCGATTCCATGTTGATGGCCCGCAGCCGCACCTCGTGCTTGTTCTTCGCGGGGCAGGCGTGCACGCAGAGGCCGCAGCCCGTGCAGTCCTCCGCCGCGACCTGGAGGGTGTAGACCCGCTCCTTGAATTCCTTTCCTTTCGCGTCCGTGTGCTTGAAGGTCGCCGGCGCGCCCTTCAGCGCGGCGGGATCGTAGATCTTCGGCCGGATCGCCGCGTGCGGGCAGTTCAGCGAGCACTTGTTGCACTGGATGCAGGTCACCGGGTCCCAGACGGGCACCTCGAGCGCGATGCTGCGCTTCTCCCAGCGCGCGGTGTCGGTCGGGAAAGTGCCGTCGGCGGGGAAGGCGCTCACGGGCAACTGGTCGCCGCGGCCCGCGATGATCTCGCCGAGCACATTCTTCACGAAGTCGGGCGCCTCGTCGGATACGACGGGCGGCAGCTCGCGGTCGCCCTCCGCGGCGGAGGGGAGCGTGACCTCGTGCAGCCCGTCCAGCGCCGAGTCCACCGCTGCGAAGTTCTTGCGGACCACTTCCTCGCCGCGCTTGCCGTAGGTCTTCTCGATCGACTTCTTGATCTGCCCGATTGCCTCCTCGCGCGGCAGCACGCCGCTGATGGCGAAGAAGCAGGTCTGCATGATCGTGTTGATGCGCAGGCCCATACCGGCCTGCCCCGCTACCTGGTAGGCGTCGATGACGTAGAACTTGAGCTGCTTCTCGAGGATGTCCCGCTGCACCTGGCGGGGCAGCGTGTCCCAGACCTCGTCCGGCGCGACCTGCGTGTTGAGCAGGAAGACCGCGCCCGGCTTGGCGTGGCGCAGCATGTCGTACTTCTCGAGGAAGACGTTCTGGTGGCAGGCCACGAAGTCCGCCTCGCCTATCAGGTAACTGGAGTGGATCGGCTCGCTGCCGAAGCGCAAGTGGCTGATGGTGATCGAGCCCGACTTCTTCGAGTCGTAGACGAAGTAGCCCTGGGCAAAGCTGTCGGTGTTCTCGCCGATGATCTTGAT
>CAZVHI010000061.1:0-16345 GCA_964627205.1 uncultured bacterium | reverse complement strand
GTGTCTGTTAGCTATGGGGCCATGGAGTCCGGATAGAGCTGGCAACGAACACTGTCGACCCACGAGGGAGGCGTGTTCCACCTGGACTGCGACGACACAGAGTGGACCGTGCTGAACGACGGTCTCTACGACGACAACGTCAACGTCGTGCTGCAGGTCGACCAGACACTCTACGCAGGGCTAATGGGCGGCGGCGTCTTCCGCTGGAATTACTACGACTGGAACTGGGACTGGCTTGGCACCGATCTCTGGAACAGCGACGTGCGCGTCATGACTCGCCGCGGCCTCTCCCCTTACGCCGGCACCTTCGGGGCCGGCGTCTTCCGCCTCGACCCGGACACCGAAACCTGGTCGCACACGAGCTCCGGCCTCACCGCTCCCCTGTCGCGCAGCCTCGCATGGGATGGCCTGTACCTTTACGCCGGCGCCGTCGGTGCCGGGGTCCATGTCTCCGGCGACCTGGGCGACACCTGGACCCACAGCATCGACGGGCTCGGCGAGGTTAGCGTCCACGAGCTGGCGGCGGACGCCAGCGGAGCCTATGCGGGCACCTGGAACGGCGTGTGGAAAACCGAGGACCATGGCGCTTCGTGGAGCGCCTCCGGCCTGCAGGGCAATGGCATCTTCGCCCTCGGCGTGTGGTCGGGGCTGATCTACGCGGGCACCTTCGGCGGCACGGTGTGGTCGTCCGGCGACGGCGGCCAGACCTGGAATCAGGAAGGCACGGGTCTGCCATTCGCCACCGTGCAGGACGTCGTGCGCATCGGCACGAACTTGTACGCCGCGCTCATGGGCCAGGGCGTATGGGTCCTGCCCGACGGCGAGACCACCTGGGCCGCCATGAACGACGGCCTACCGACCTTGAACCTGTGGTCGCTGACCGCGCAGGGCGGCGAACTCTTCGTCGGCCTCGACGGCAGCGGCGTGTACCGCTGGAACGGAGGTACGAGCCAGTGGGACGCCACCGCATTGACGACTGGCACGATCTTCTGCCTGCACGACGCCGGTGGAATACTGCTGGCGGGAACCTGGGGTGTTCTCTATGCGACGGGCGACGCGGGCGCGACCTGGTCCGACGAGAGCGACGGGCTCAAGCCCTACCTGGCCGTGCACGCGGCTGTCGCCGCCGGTGACGATGGCTTCGTTGCCCTCGAGGCCGGCGGCGTCTGGCGCTCGCCCTTGCCCACGGCGGTGGACGAACCCGATGACGGCGATCCGGGCGAGTTCTCTCTCAGCGTGCTCGAGATCCGCCCCAATCCGTTCATGGCCAGCGCGCGCATCTCCTTCGCGCTGGAGCGCCCCCAGCGCGTGCGCCTCGCCGTGTACAATGTGGCCGGACGCCGGATAGCGACTCTCGCCGACGGCGAGCTCGACGCCGGTCCCCAGGAATACCTCTGGAACGGCGGCACCGACAGCGGCGCGAGTGTCGCGGCAGGTGTCTACATGGTTCGCCTCGAGGCCGGTGGCAGGGTGCTGGTCGCCAAGACGATCAGTCTGAAGTGAGGAGGCCGCCGGGGATGACACAGTCCCGGCGGCCGGCCGAGTCCATCGGGCGCTACTTCATGCTCAGCCTCGGCTTGGCGAAGGTGTAGAGGGTGGGCAGTACGATCAGGGTCAGGGCCGTGGCCGTGAGCAGGCCGCCGATGACGACCACGGCCAAGGGGCGCTGGATCTCGGCGCCCGGACCGCGCGCATAGAGCATCGGCATCAGACCGAGCACCGTGGTGGCGGCCGTCATCAGCAGCGCGCGGAAACGAAGCTTGCACCCTTCCATCACAGCTTCCCTCAGCTCCATTCCACTTTCGCGCAGCTGGCCGATGAAGGTCAGGAGCACCGTCCCGTTCTGGACGGCAGTGCCGAACAGCGCGATGAAGCCCACGGTCGAGGGCACGTTCAGGTTCATGCCCGAGAGCAGCATGGCCAGGATCCCCCCGACGAGGGCAAACGGAAGGTTGACCAGGACCAACCCTGCGGCTGGCAGGGAACGCAGGGCGGAGACGAGCATCAGGAAGATGAGCAGGATCGAGATGGGCACGACGACAGCGAGCCTCGCCATGGCGCGGCGCTGGTTCTCGAAGGTGCCGCCGTACTCGATCCAGTAGCCTGGCGGCAGCGACTGCGCGAGCTCCGCCAGCCTCTCCTGCGCCTCGGTGACGAAACCGCCGAGGTCCCGCCCTCGGACGTTCGTTTCCACGACGACCCGTCGCATCCCGTTCTCGCGGCTGATCTGAGCCGGGCCCTCGACGCGCCGCAGCGCCGCGACCTGCCCCAGCGGCACCTTCGCCCCGGCGGGAGTCGGCACCAGGATGCCGAGGATGCTCTCCTCGTCGCTGCGCTGCGCCTCGGGGTAACGGACCTGCACTCCGTAGCGAATCTGCCCCTCCACGATTTCCGTGGCTACGGTCCCTCCTAGCGCGATCTCCACGATCGTGTTGATGTCCTCGACGTTGAGCTGGTAGCGCGCCATGGCGCGGCGGTCGGGAACGATGTCGAGCTGGGTGAAGCCCGTCACCTGCTCGACGCTGACATCCTCCGCGCCGTCCACGCCCCGCAGGAGAACAGCCGCCTGATCGGCATGCTCCTTGAGCAGCTCGAGGTCGGGGCCGAAGATCTTCACGGCCAGGTCGCTCTTGACGCCCGAGATCAGCTCGTTGACGCGCAGCGCGATGGGCTGGCTGAAGGCGAGGCGCAGGCCGGGGATCTTCCCCAGCTCGTCCTGCATCGCCTCGACCAGCTCCTCTTTGCTCCAGCCGCTCTTCCATTCGCCTTCCGGCTTGAGCATGATGAGCACGTCGGTCTGCTCCGGACCCATGGGATCCTCCGAGATCTCGGCTCGTCCCGTCTTCGACACCACGGTCTCGACCTCCGGGAAGCGCAAGAGGCTCTCCTCGATGAAGTCCGACGTGCGCACCGATCCGGCAAGCGCCGCGTTCGGCAGGCGCACGATGTTGATGGCGATGGCCCCCTCGTCGAGCGGGGGGATGAACTCGGAGCCGAGCAGCGGCACGAGCGACAGGGCGGCGATCAGCAGCAGCGCTGCGATGCCGAGAGTCAGCTTGCTCCGCGCGATCGCCCTCTCGAGCAGCGCCAGGTAGCGAGCGCGCAGCCAGAGGAGCAGGCGCGGTTCCCGCAGGGTCTCCGAATCACGCAGCAGGTAGCTCATCACGACCGGCACGACGGTCAGCGCCACGATGAGCGAGCCGATCATCGCGAAGATCATCGTCAGCGAGAGGGGCCCGAACATCTTCCCCTCGACGCCCTGCAGCGAGAAGAGGGGTAGGAAGACGAGCACGATGATCAGGATGGAGAAGGTGATGGGCCTGGCGACCTCGCGCAGCGCCTGCCCGATCAGGGCGAGGCGCTCCGGCCTATCCGTTCGGCTCCAGTGCCGGATGATGTTCTCGCTGACCACGATGGACCCGTCCACGACCATGCCGATGGCCACGGCCAGCCCGCCGAGGCTCATCAGGTTGGCCGTCACGCCGGCGGCGTCCATGAAGATAAAGGCGATCAGCGCGGTCATGGGCAGGCTGAAGGCGGCGACGAGCGCCGTCCGCAGCCGGCCGATCACGAGGATCAGGACGAGGATCACGAAAAGACCGCCCTGCAGCAGGGCGCCCGATACCGTGCCGATGACGGAGCGCACGAGATCCGTGCGATCGTAGAAGACGTCGAAGTCCACGCCCTCCGGCAGGGACGACTCGATGCTCGGTAACGCCGCCTTCACGCGTTCCACCACCTCCTTGGAGTTCTCGCCCTTGAGCATGATGACCATGCCCGCCACGGCCTCCCCGTCACCGTCGCGCGAGACCGCGCCTAGGCGCGTTACGTTACCGACCGTCACCTCGGCCAGGTCCGAGAGGTAGACGGGCGTGCCGTCCTGCGCCTCGAGCACGACGTCACGAATGTCCTGTACGGAGCTAAAGAGCCCCACACTGCGGATGTTCTCCTGCTCCCACTCCTTCACGATGAAGCTGCCACCCGCGTTCGCATTGTTGGCGGCGAGGGCCTGCGTGATCTCGGGAAGGGTGATGTCGTACTTGAGCAAGGCCTCCGGCTCGACCAATACGTGGATCTGCCGGACCCGCCCACCGAAGCTGTTGACCTCGTTGACGCCCGGGATGGCGCGCAACCGGGGCGCCACGTACCAGTCCTGCAGGGTCCGCAGCTCCATCAGGTCGTGCCGATCGCTCTCGAGCGTGTACTGGAAGACCTCCCCGAGCCCCGTGCTGATGGGGCCCAACTCGGGTTCGACGCCCGCGGGCAGGTTCTCCCGCGCCAGCTGGAGGCGCTCGAAGACGAGCTGTCGGGCGAAGTAGGTGTCGACCCCGTCCTCGAAGACGATCACCACTAGGGACAGGCCGGTCTTCGAGAGAGATCGCAGCATGCGGACGCGCGGCAGCCCGCCCATCACGGTCTCGATGGGAAGGGTGACCTGCTGCTCGATGTCCGTCGGCCCCAGGCCTTCTGCCTCGGACAGGATCATCACCTGCTGGTTGGTGACGTCGGGGAAGGCGTCGATGGGAAGCCGTTGCCAGGCAAGGAGCCCCGCTGGTATCAGGAGCGCGATGACGATCAGGAAGATCGCGCGATTACGCAGGGCGAAGTCGATCCACGAGTTCATGTCGTCCTCCTAGTCCGCGCACCCGGCGCCCATCTTCGAGCGCAGGACGTCCGATTTCAGGAGGAAGGCGCCGGCGGCGACCACCGTCTGCCCGCGCTCGAGGCCTTCCGTGATCTCCACGAACCCGTCCGATCGGAGCCCGGTGCGAACCGGACGCCGTAGGAAGTAGTCCTCGTCGTGCTGGACGAAAACGAAATCCCTGCCCTCGTCACCGAGCACGGCGGAACTGGGAACCACCAGTCCCTTACCGGCTCCGCCGAGATCCAGCGAAACGCGGGCGAACATGCCCGGCCGCAGCAGGCCGTCCAGGTTTTCCAGAATGACTCGCGCCTTGACCGTGCGCGTGGCCTCGTCCATCACGCGACCGAGGAAATCCAGACGCCCCGAGAAGCGGTGGTCGGGGAAGGCGCGCACTTCCACCTGAGCGGGCACGGCTCCCGCGGCGAGAGCATCGCTCACCCGCGCGAGGTGCGTCTCGTAGAGGTCCGCCCAGACCCAGAGGGACCCCGTGTCGCCCAGGAGCGCCAGCTCGGTGTCCCGCTCCACCGTCTCTCCGCGGACCGCGTGGAGCCGGAGGATCTCGCCGGCGAAGGGGGCGCGGACGGCCAGGCGCCCGGTGGCCCGCTCGACACCGTACGTCTCGAGAGCGGTGATCTCGGGCTCCTCCAAGCCGAAGCGCAGCAGGCGCTGCCGCGCCGAGTTGGCGTGGATTTTCCCCGCAGCGAATCTCTTCTCGGCCTCCAGATACTCGCGCTCGCTCGTGATGCGCGAGGAGTGCAGCTCCTCTTTTCGTTCGAATGCGGCTCGGGCGAGATCTTGCTCGGCCAGGGCCGAGAGAAACTCGGCCTCGGCTTCGGCAAGCTCGACGCTCTCGATCTCGAGGAGAACCTGTCCAACCTCGACCGACATGCCGAGGTCCACCAGCACGCGGGCGATGACTCCCCCTATGCGCGGACCGAGATGGGCGATCCGTTTCTCGTCGAAGCGGATCTCGCCGGTCAGCTCGATCTCGACCGGGATCTCGCGCTCACCGACCCTCTCCGTGGAGACGAGTCCCTGCTCCAGCAGATCCGGAGACAACTTGACGACGCCGACCTCGAAGCGGCAGCCCGTGCACTGGTGCGCGGGCACACCGTGCTCGCAGGACTCCGCGAAGAGCTCCGCCGCCGAGCGGTCGAGATCCGACGCGCCGTCTTCGCCGTGATCGTGTCCGGCGTGGGTATCTTCCGCTTCGCCGTGGTCGTGCCCGGCGTGGGCGTCCGCCACCTGGCTGCGTTCGTCGTGCGCGTCCTCTCCGCTCGTACTCTCCGCTCCGCCGCAAGAGATCAGGGAGAGGGCGAGGCAGCCCAGTCCCAGTACGATCCCGTGGATGCCAACATGCCTATTCATGGTTCACACCTCCGATGAGGGCGTTCAGGTCGGTCATGGCGAGATGGAAGGCGAGGTTCGCCGCGAGCATCTCCATCTCCGTCTCGATGAGATCGCGCCGCGCGACCAGGAGGTCGAGGATTCCGACCTCGCCCACCTGGTACATGCGATCCAGGGCGCGCACCGCCTCGATGCTCTTGGGGAGGATCACCCGGCGGTAACTCTCCCTGGTCTCCCGCGCAAGCTGCGCACGGGTGTGGGCCTCGGCCAGGTTCTGCTCCAGCTCCCGCGAGAAGCTGCTCCGGCGGTGCAGGGCGACCTCCCGCTCGGCGCGCGCCCGCGCGATGCCGCCGCCGTTCCAGTTCCAGAGCGGCAGCTCGACCGAGAGTGTGAGGCCCGTGTTCCGCGCGTCGAGTTCCTGCGCGACGAACCCGCCCAGGTGCAATCCCGGCAGTCGCTCCGCGCGCTCCGCGCGCAGCTCGGCCCCCGCCTGTTCGAACTCGAGTTCGGCTGCCTTCAGCCCGGGATGGGTGGAGGTGACACGGGCTTGGAGCCCCGCGAGGGGCGGAAGCTCGGGCAGGTGATCCCAGTCCGTCTCCACCTGGAAGGCCTCGGGCAGATCTGGTGCGATCCAGCTCCGCAGGGCCTTACGGTTCAGCCGGGCCTCGCTGTGCACCGAGCGGATCTCGGCGCTCAGCTTCTCGAGCTCGATTTCCAGCCGGAGCGGGTCCAGGGGTCTGGCCTCTCCCGCCTCGGAGCGCAGGCGGGCGAGCCGGACGAGCTGTTCGAACTGGTCCTGGGAGCGCGCCAGGGAACCGAGACGGAGCTGGTCGTGCGCGATGCGCCAGAACTGCGAGCGCAGCTGGCGCGCGACCTCGCGGCGCAGCGACAGGTGCTCTTGCTTCCGGGCATCCCGCGCCGCGTTCGCGGATGCGAGCGCGTGGCGGTAGGGTCCCCAGGGGCGCAGCGGGAGCGTAAGCGCCAGGTCCCAGATCTCATCCGTTTCGCCGCCTGCGTTGGCCTCCGCCCGGCCGCCCCCCAGCTCGAGCTCCGGGTTCGGCAGCTGTCTCGCCGCACGCAGCTCGCCGTCGGCCGCAGACACGTTGGCGCGTGCCGCGGCCAGGGCCGGGTGCTGGTCGAGGCGAGCCTCGATCTCCTCCCAGCGGAGGATCTCGTCGGCACCCGCGAGCGCCGCGCCGGCGGCGAGAGCGAGCAGTCCCGCAAGCAGACGAAGGATCATGCCGGTAGGCATGGATCTCTCCTTTCGAAGGAATACGAGAGATGCCGTCCCCCTGCGGGGACTTCAGCGAGAACGATCTACGGGGAGACTCAGGAAGGGAGAGGGGGGTGGTCGATCTCGGAAGGGAACTCCGAGATCCGCGCTACGGTCGGTTCGACGAGCCGTTCGGGACTCGAGGAGCCGTGGAGTGGATTGGCGCCGGCAATGAGGATGCCGCTGACATGACAGAAGCAGGGACAGAAGGTGCAGTGACCGGATGACGCGGTGCACGGAACAGAACCGTGGCAAGCGTCCGCGCATTCGAGCGCGCCCCAGATCGTGCCGGGAGTGGCAGCTTCCACATCCGGGCAGGCTGCAGGGCGCCCACGCACATCCTGGCCGTACTGGCACAAGTCCACCGATGCCAAGAGCAGGAAGGCGCTCATGGCAGTCAGAAGGATCCTCTTGTTGCGCAGTTCGTTCATTTTGTCGGGGATTCCAAACCAGGGTGATGAGAAGGACAATAACATGCCCAGGACGGGAATGCAAGATCGCCGCCATCTTCCACCGGAAACGCCGAAGGCATGGAAGCCGGCGATCCCGAGCCTGAACTCAGCTTTCCTGCGTGAACTCCTGGCGGATCGCGTCCCAGGCGCCCCGGTAAGCGATCTGTGCGAGCACGGTCCGGCGGATCGCCTCCGGCTCGGCGGGGATGTGCCGGAGCGCCGCGAGCGCGGCGATCACCTCGAGGTTGAAGGGCGCCCGGCCGACCTCCGCGAGGTAGGTGTTGCGGATCATCTCGAGACGATTGGGCGTGGCGAGGGAGCGCAGGTCCGCCACCATCTCGACGTCACGGCTGTAGAGGAACTTGAGGATGTTGTTGATGTCGCGCTGCGCGCAGCTGATACCGAGTTCCGCGAGCACCGCGGGGAGATTCTCGGGATTGAGGGGATCGGTGGAGCTGTAGTCGGTCTCCTCCTGGAAGCGGCTCAACTCCTCGTAGAGAAGATTGAAGTGCTCGTCGATGGCGCCGATCATCCGGCTCAGCACGCGGAACTGCCTCTTGGCGGCCATGTGCGTGCGCTTGCCGGGCTTGTAGCCGAGGTGGTGCTCCATCGTGCCCCACCACTCCTGCCCGAGCGTCCGCACCTGTAGCTCGAACCAGGGTCGATTGTCCGCGGAGACTTCGCTCTCGCGCAGGCGGAGAACGTAGTGGATCGACGTGTAGCCGCTCTCCTTCTCGATCCAATCCAGGTGCTCCAGGCCCGGCACGCGCGTCTGCTGGGCGCCCATGTAGGCGGTGGGCGACACCTCCGCCGACACCTCGAGCCAGTCGACGTTGCGCAGCTCCCGGTCGATCAGTGGCAGGTGGCTGCTCAAGTAGACGAGGATGCGCACGCCGAGCGCGTCGCGCATCCGTAGGAAACTGGCCGGAACCACGCCGTCCGGGTACTCCTCCTCCTTGCGGTAGATCTTGTCCACCACCTGCTCCGGCCGCTTGATCCGGCTCATCGCCGTTCGGATCGGCGTCGGGATGGGGATCCGGTCCGTGCGCTTGTACTTGGTCCAGTAGTCGGGATTCTGCCAGAGGGTGAGCTTCTCCCGGATCTCGAGCTGGGTGGGCTGCAGCACGTTCTTCACGTGCCGCGCGTACGCCGCGAGGAATTCGTTCAGCTTGTTCGCATCGTTACCCATGCTCACTTCCCCAACCAGATGGCGCCCAGCGCGATGGCCGCCACCGATGTGATCCCCAGCAGCCAGCGGTAGAAGCGGTTGCCGGAGTCCTGGAGCCGCGAGAAGAGGACGCCCACCAGGCCAGTGAAGGCGGTCATGGCCAGGATGTTGCCCAGCGCGAAGGCGGCCAGGTAGAGGCCCGCCAGGAGCATGGTCGGCAGGGCGAGGGCCGGAAGCAGGCTGACCAGGTGGTGGCTGCCCGCCGCGCCGTGCAAGGTCCCCACGGCGAAGGCCACGTGGCGGTGCCGGTGCTCCGGCGCGCCCTCCAACGCGGCATGGGCGCTGCGCCGGTCGTGGAAGTGGACGTGCTCGTGGCTGTCGCCGTCGTGCGAGTGCCCGTGCGCGTGCAGGTGGTAGCGACGAAGGCGCGAGAGGCCCCAGACGCCCACGCCGATGAGGACAAAGCCCACGGCCCGCTCGCTCCAGGCGGAGAGGGTCTCCAGGTGGATGAAGCGGCGCAGCAGGAAGGCGAGCGCCGCGATCAGCGCGATCCCGGCGGCGTGCCCCAGCCCCCACTGCAGCCCCAGCCGCCAGGCGCGGCCCGGGCGGTCGGCCGACAGCGGCGCCACGGCCGCGAGGTGGTCCGGCCCCATGAAGACGTGCAGGCTGCCCGCCAGGAAGCCGGCCAGGATCGTGAGCAGGTTCGTCATCGTTCAGTCCCTTGAACGTGTGGAGTCCACCATCACTTGCGCACGATCAGCTTCTGGGATACGGATTCGTCCCCGGCCCGCAGGACCGCGAAGTAGGCTCCGCTCGGCAGCTCGCCCGGCGACCAGCTCACGCTGCGGATGATGCCGTCGCCGCGGGTCTCCGCGACGTGCTCCACCAGGCGGCCGCGGACGTCGTAGATATCGAGGCGCGCGCTGCGGAGATCCCGCGCGGCGAAGCGCAGGGTCGTGAGCTCGGAAGCCGGGTTCGGGTAGGGCGGGTCGAGCATCAGCCGGAGCGACGACACGCTCAGCGGATCGCCGGCGCCGGTCAGGTCGGGCAGATTGATCTCCCACGCGCCGCGGCCGTAGGTGCCGGCCACGAGCTTCCGCGCGAGGCCGTTGATCTCCAGGTCGGTGACGACCACGTGCGGCAGGCCCGTCTCGTAGGGCAGCCAGTTGATGCCGCCGTTCGTCGTCCACCACACGCCCGTGTCGGTGCCGATGAACCAGGCGCTCGGGTTCGCGGGATCGATGGCGACGGCGTTCACCGGCTGGATGGGTAAGTCGCCGCTCACGTCCTGCCAGCTCACCCCCTGGTCGGTGGTCAGCGCGACGTGCGCGTAGCCCTCGTTGTAGCCGGAGAAGGTGACGAGCGCGAAGTTCTCGTCGTGTGGATGCGTGAGGATCTTCGTCGCCGCCAGCGCCGGGAAGCCCCAGGACGACGAGGGCCCCCAGGTGTCGCCGCCGTCGGTCGAGAGCCAGGCGGCGACCGTGTACAGAGTCCAGACGACGTCGCCGTTGGCGCGGCTGATGGAGATCCAGTTCGCGAAGTGGCCCGACACATTCTCCCACAGGCTGCCGCCGATGGTCGTGCGGAAGACGCCGTGGCTGGTCGACGTGAACAGGATCTGCGGGTTGTTCTGGTCCTGGTCCACGGGCGTCACCCAGGCGCCGCTGCCGGTGATGCCGTGCATGATGTTGTGCCAGTTGACGCCGCCGTTGAAGCTCTTGACGTGGTTGCCGAACTGCCATTCGCCGTAGACGATGTCGGCGTTGTCCGGCGTTACGTTGCAGACCATGCCGTCGGCGAGCAGGGTGGACGGGAACCAGGTGGTCGTGCCGGTGCGACCCGGGATGCCGTTGTCCTGGGTGCCCCCCATCATGAAGACCGGATCCGTCTGCGCGACGGCGATGTCGTAGAACTGGTAGGTGACCAGCCCCTCGCGCCGCGTGATCCAGTTTCGGCCGTCGTCGGTCGAGCGCCAGACGCCGCCGTCGCTGCCCACCCAGACGTTACTGTCCGAGCCGGGCTCGTAGGCGGCGGCGTGGTGGTCAACGTGCACGGCCGTGCTGTCGCCCAGGATGTGTCCGCCGCCCGTGATCGTCCAGTTGGCGCCCCCGTCGTCGGACTGGTAGAGCCGGACGCCGCCGGCGACGAGCCGGTTCACGTCGTTCGGGTCGGCGACGAGGCTCAGGTTGTACCAGCCCTGCCCGCCCGTCATGTTGTAGTCCGAAAACACCTCCGTCCACGTGGCGCCGGCGTCGTTGCTGCGGTAGATGCCCAGAGTCTCGTTCGTGCTGCGGTTCACGTAGTTCGAGTAGATCACGTCCGGGTCCGCAGGGGTGACGGTGATCTTCGTCTTGCCGATCAGGTTCCCGCCCGGCTGGCCCGTGCCGGCGTGGACGAAGGTGAGCCCGTCGTCTGTGGAGACCTTGACGCCGTTGCCGCTCCCACTCGGTGAGGCCTTTGCCGCATAGACGCGCAGCGGACTCTCCGGCTGCCACTTTACGTCGTACCAGCGGCCGGTCTCGATCTGCGTCCAGTTGTCGCCGTCGTCCGTGGAGCGCCAGAGGCCGTCGCGCGCCGCGGCCAGGATCGTGCCGGTCGCAGGATTCACCTCGATGGCATTGAAGCCGTGGCTCTGGGTCACCTCGTAGTCGAGGCTCGTCTCGCTCCAGGTTTCGCCGCCGTCGGTCGACTTGAGCAGGCCCACGCCCCAGACGCCCGCGCCGTTCCCCTCGCCCGTGCCGATCAGCACGATGTCCGGGTTCGAGGGCAGCACGGCCACGCCGCCGACCGCGAGCACGGGCAGCTGGTCGGTGCTGGTCGACCAGGTGAGGCCGTTGTCGATCGACTTCCAGAGCCCGCCGCTCGCGGAGCCGACGTAGACGATGTCGGGATTGGTCGGATGGAACTCGATGTCGAGGATGCGCCCAGATAGTGTCATGGGCCCGGTAGAAAACCAGCTCGTCCTGGGCGGCCCGCCGGCCTCCTGCTCGCGACGCAGCCGCTCCTGCGAGGCCTCCCAGCGCGCGCCCGGCGCGGGCATCGCGCCGCTCGCCAGCCTCTGCTCGACGAACCACTTCGCCCGGTTGTAGGGCTTCCAGCCGCTGCCCCCCGTCTCCTTCAACTCGGGATTACGCTCGTAGTGCTCGGCCATCTGTGCGAGCCACTCCTGAACGGACTCGCCGGCGTCCGTGCTCGCCGCCGCGCCATCTGGCAGCGCGATGCCAGCTCCCAGGATCACGCCGAGAAGAACTGCGCTCAGTGCCGCCGCCGCGCGTGCAAAGAAGGGGGCGTTCGAGTACATGGGAACTCCTTCCGATGACAGGAGGATCGGGAACCTACTATGATAACACGAAGGATCGGCAGGCTGCTAAGGAAGGATGAGCACCTTCTCGGTCGCGTGCCATTCGCCGGCGCCGAGGCGGGCCAGGTAGACGCCGGCAGACAAGCCCCTTGCGTCCCAGGCCAGCCTATGGCGGCCGGCCGGGAACGCGCGCCCGCCGAGATGCGAGACGCGGCGGCCGCGGACGTCGAAGACCTGTAGCTCCACACGCGCGGGGTGGGCGAGGTCGAAGCGGACGAAGACCGGCCCCGAACGGGACTGCAAGGAAGGATTGGGCACGGCGCCGTAGAAGCGATTGGCCCCCGGCGGGATCGCGTCCGCGACGCCGGTCGAGATGGCCATGAAGTCGATGGGATCGAAGTCACCCATGAGGACGTCCCCGGCCAGGATCGCGCTGGCGTCGAAGTGACCGCGGAGTAGGGTGGCGTAGATGGAGCGGAAGTCGTGCTGGAGCTTCATGTTCCCATAGATATCGAGGTCGGCGAGATCGGGGTTGCTGCCGTACATGCCGCCGACGACGCCCGCCCCGAGGGCGAAGAGCGGGGCCGCGGTGCCGTGGTCGGTGCCGAAGCCGCCGTTCTCCTCCACACGCCGGCCAAACTCGGAGGTCGTCACGAGCACGACGCGATCGGACAGGCCCTGGTTGTCGAGGTCGGCGAAGAACGCCGCCACCGAGCGGCCGAGGCTGTCCATCAGAGCCGCGTGGGCGGGGAGCTGGCCGACGTGCGTGTCGAAGCCGACGTCCGCCGTGAGGTAGATCGGCGTGTCCAGCGCGCCGCTGATGAGCCGCGCAACGATCTCGAGCTGGATGCCCAGGTTGGTCTGGGGGTAGACGACCGTGTTCGAGCCGGCGTCTGCGGCCTGCGAGATGGCGTCCGCGTACTGGAAGGTCGCCACGTCAATGTTGCGGACGTATTGCAGTTCCTCGCCGCCGCGCGTGTCGGGCAGCTCGTCGTCCCACTCGCCGGTATAGTTCTGGTTGACGAGGTCGTAGAAGGTGTCCGGGTTGTCGACGACCACTCCGATCGTCCCCCGGTCCCCGCTCAGGGGGATCTCGTGGCCGAAGCCCTGCTGCAGGCCGTAGGGCGCGAACGGGAGCTCGGCGGGGAAGTCGGGGAAGACGGCCTCGATGAAGCGGGCCAGCCAGCCGGTGCTCACGTCATCGGCGCTCGACGAGGCGGAGAACCAGATGTCGGTCGAGCGGAAGTGCGACAGGTTCGGTTCCGGGTAGCTCACGCCCTGGATGATGGCCATGCGCCCCGCCTCCCAGAGGTCCTGCAGCGGCGCGAGCCCGCTGTGAAGGCCGGCGTTCACGCCGATGGGAACTGCCTCTTCGGGGTGGATCGCGATCGTATCCCGTGCACCGTAGTAGAGGTTGTCGGTGATGGGCACCACGGTATTGAGGCCGTCGTTGCCGCCGCTCAGGTTCACGATGACGAGGATCTTGTCGTCGAGGACCCGCAGCTCGGACATCGCCCGGAGGCGACCGGCGCGGGCTGCGGCCTGCTTGCCGAGGGCGGAGCCTCGCCTGCCCATGGGCGGGAGCAGGAGCCCCGCGGCGGCGAGCTTGAGAGCGTTCGAGATGAATTCGCGTCGATCCATGTCGCTCACTTCAGCTGGAAGTCGGGCAGGCGGAGCATGAGACGCAGGAGCCCTTGCACCTGCGATTCCGCCTCGGGGTCGCCGAGTGACCATTCCCAGGGCTCCTCGCCCTGCAGCAGCTCGTCGATCATGCGCTGCCGGACGGCCTCCGTGGGCGTAAGGCCGAAAAGGTAGACCGCGAAGTCGTCGACTAGCTGCAGTGGGTCCTCGGGATTCGTCATCTCGCTCGCCAGCAGTAGCGCATCGGCCTGCATCCCGAGATCATATCCGTAGTAATCGCCGTCGATCACCGACACATCGAGCGCCTTGCGGGCGGTCAGCGTGGTGGCATTGATCCAGGACCGGTAGCCGGGCCAGCCGGCCACGTTGGGCGGATCGAGCAGGTAGTGTCCGAACACCAACATCGAGTAGCCGGTCCACGCGGTCGGGCCCGCCTCTTCGTCGTAGCCGCCCATCAGGTCGAGGTCCTCCAAGTAGAGGCTGCGCAGCAGTCCCACGCTGCGGTCGATGCCGTCGCTGAGGATCGACCCACGGAAGTTCGCATCGAAGAAGTGCTCGCTGCGGAAGAGACGATCGAGCACGGGCTGGATCTCGTAGTCGTTTGTCCGCAGCGTCTGAGCCAGGTCCTCGATCAGGATCTCGTCGGGGTACTCGTCGATGAACCAGCGGTAGAGCTTCCGGCAGAGGAAACGTGCGGTCTCGTCCTGCTGGAAGATGATGTCGACGATGTCGTGCCCGAACCAGGCGCCGGTCTGCTCCAGGAAGGTCTTTTCGCTGTAGTCGTGCAGCTCGGGATGGAATGTGCCGACGAGGCCGTCCTCGGTGATCCACCCGGTGAAAGCCTTCGCCGCCGCTACGATGTCGTCCTGGGAGTACTGGTCGAGGCCCAGCGTGAACAGCTCCAGGAGCTCGCGGGCGAAGTTCTCGTTGATGTGGTCGGCGTAGTTCTCCTGGCCGTTCAGCCAGAGCAGCATGGCGGGGTCCTTGTAGATCCTCTTCACGAGCTCGCGGAAGTTGCCGACTGCGTAGGTCCTAAGCAGCCTGTTCTGCACATACATGGACTGGGGCAGGATGACGTCGCGGCCACCGGTGGCGAAGTGGTCGTGCCAGAAAAGAACCATGCTCTCACGGACCGACGGCCCGCGCGCCGGGATGCCGCCCGTCTCCAGCATCACGTCCGCCCACCAGTAGCGCAGGAGTTCCATGCGCCGCCCGTACTCGACGACCAGCGAGTCGATCTGCTCCTGGGTCCAGCCGTTAATGTCGGGGAAGGGTTCGGTCGCCCAGCTTCCGGGCGCGGGCGGCTCGGCCCCCGTGCTCAGGAGATCCTGCACCGTGGCGTCCAGGCCCAGGCCCGCCGCGTTCAGGATCTCGTCGAAGCGGGGGCCGATGACACCGCGATGAAGCAGGTGCGCCGCCTCGGCCGTGTCGAAGGGGCCCGTATAGGGAGTCCAGTCGCTGGTAGCTTCTCTCGCGCGCGGAGATGGCGCAGGGACAGGATCTCCCGTCTCTTGCCACAGCTGGTCGCCCGGCCAGAATAGCTCGTGCGGTCCGAGCTCCAGCGCGCGAGGCGATTCCCGGAGCTGCTCGGCGACATGTGCAACGAAGTCGCTGAGTCCCTCGGCGCGTTTGCGAGCGGACTCCGCCGAGTGGGCGGACATGCCGGTGCCGAGGAGGAAGAAGAGGCAGATCGACAGCGCTGCGAGCGGGCACGAACGAGGCATGGGCGATCCGAATCGTAATGGCATCTGTCGGGTCTCCCTAGCGTGAGGCGAAGCGGGAGATATGGTATCACAGGTGAATTCCGAGAACAAGGATGCTGGCCCGGACAGACAACAAGAAGCCCCTCCCGAGCAGGAAGGGGCTTCGCTGGGAATTTGCTGAAGGTTCCGGTGTCGCTACTTCATGAGCACCAGCTTCTTCGTCTCGATGTAGCTGCCGGCCTGCATGCGGTAGAAGTAGACTCCGCTCGACAGGTCGTCGGCGTCCAGGTCGAGCTTGTAGAAGCCGGCCTCGTGGTCCTCGTCGAGAAGCCTGCGTACCGCTCGACCCCGGATGTCGTAGAGTACTATTTTCACGCGGCCCGGATCCGGCACCGCGTAGCGGATGGTCGTCTTGGGGTTGAACGGGTTGGGATGGTTCTGGCCCAGCCAGTAGATCGTCGGGAGACCGGCCGTGTCATCCGCATCGGTCGGGGTGGGAGGTCCGCCCCAGAATCCGATGTGATGCCAGTGCGAAGGCCCGCTGACGATCCCGATGACGGTCTGACCCATGGTGCCGACGACGCTGTTGCTCGCGCCGCCGCTACCGCCGCCGCCTCCGCCGACGACGGAGCGTGGCATCTGAATCTGCCCCTCCGCGGGGAGGGAAAGCAGCAAGAGCGCAACGAGGATGAGCCAGGCCGGGTGTAGATGTTTCATTTCATCTCCTTTCGGCCGCGAGTGAGCATGTCACTCGGGTCCATTAGTGCCCGGCCCTGTCTTGTTCGAGTTCCTGGGCGCGCGTAGGCTGATCGAGA
>CAZVHI010000060.1:0-16760 GCA_964627205.1 uncultured bacterium | reverse complement strand
GTGGCACTTGTTGCACAGTGACCTCTGGTTGAGGTCGCCGTACGGATCGGGAATCAGGTAGGAGCCCGATTCCGCGCCGTCCTCGTGCAGGAACGTCACATTGAAATCCCAGCGACCCGCATCGGGAGCCGACGTGGCGTGCGCACGATGGCAGGTGATGCAGGAGACCTGGCTGGTGCCCGAGGGGCCGGCCGTCGAACCGGTCGTGTTGGCCGGATCCTCGAAGGGCACGGCCGCCAGATAGGCCGTGGCCTGCGCGCCACCGATCTGATCCGAGGTGCCGTTGTACAGGTTGTACGTGCCGGCGATCGTCGCGCCCATGGCGAAGCCCGACGGGTGGATCAGCTGGGTGGTGTTGGCGTGGAAATCGCCGTGGCAGTTCCCGCACCAGGCGCTCATGCCGCTCTTGTACGCCGTGTGATTGTCGTCAGCCTCGGAGCCGTAGAAGATGCTGAGGCCGGCGGCGTCGGGAGCGTCATTCGTGAACGTGTAGGTGCCTTGCACCAGGCGGCCGTCGCCGTAGAGGATACGGAATGCATCCGTACCGTGCGGGTCGTGGCAGCTCGTGCAGCCGAGCAGGGAAGCGGGGAAGCTTCCGCCGGGAGACGAGGTCAACGTGGCGTCCGCGGCGAGCCCGTAGCCGGGCGCGTCCAGGTTGTGGCCTGCGGCGTCACCCGAGATGGGATTGCCCGCGCCACCATGGCCGTCGTTGATGTTGTCCTCCAGCAGGAAGATGAAGTTTCCGCCGCCCTTCTCGGGGGCCGGATTCAGAACGTCATCGGCGAACACCGCACCGAGGTGGTCCGCATGGCAATTCAGGCAGACGTCGCTCGGGGTGGCGTCATTCAGGAGCCAGGGATTGCCGTCGGGGCTGTCGGGATCGACAAGCGCACCGTCCTGGCTGTTGTGCATGGTGTGGCACCCGTTACAGTGAGCCACACCGTCATCGTGGAATGCCAACGCCGGGCTGCTCGCGAGCATGAGACCCAACGCCAACAAGAACAGTCTCCTCATTTCTTACCTCCAAACTAAGTTGCGGAGATACTGCAGCGCTGCTTTTCTCTCAACCGCTTCGGAACCGTTAGCAAGTTTGCCGTTCGCACCTCCCATCGTCGGTTGCCGAACTTACTCTCCTCATCGAAGTCCAGGGCGCCCCGCCGGGCCGCGCGGATGAAATCCGGCAGGCGGCAGGTCTGGACCTTGTTCTGGAAGATCTGGCCCACGTAGACGCGATCTTTGCCGCCCGTGGCCAGCAGGCTGGGGTAGTAGAACCAGCCGGGGTTGATGCCCTTGCCCCCGAACTCGCCAAGGAAGCGGCCCGCGAGGTCGAAACAGACGACGTTGAAGCGCATCTTGTCGAGGACGAGCAGGATACCTTCTTCCGTGATGGCCACGTCAGTCGGGAAACCCAGCTCGCCGATGTTGCTGCCCTTGTGTCCGATCGAGCGCAGGTGCTGTCCGGCGAGCGTGAAGACGCGTACCGTGCCGAGCCCCGACAGGGGGACGTAGATCCGCTCGCCGTGGAGTTCGATGTTCCCGAAGACCGTCTCGTTTTCCTGCCTGGCGTCCAGATCCTCGACCAGAGGGAAGTCACCCATCAGTTTCCCCGAGCGGGAAAGGATGCAGATCCTCCGGCCGTTGCGGTCGAGGGCGATCAGGCGATCGTCGGCCGTGATGGCGAGGCTGCTGAAGTAGCTGCCGTCTTCGCCCGCGTCCTCGAGCGGGGGCAAGGTCTCCAGGAAGAGGCCGTCGTAGTCGTAGCGCAGGATCCTGCGCCCCTCGGTCGTAGAGGCGAGGATGTAGATGTAACCCTGGGAGTCCACCGCGAGGTCGACAGCGGTGGAGTAGTGTTCCGCGCCGCTGAACTCGAAGCGGTAGGTGCCGTGCTCATCGAAAATGACGATGCGGTTGTGGCCGGAGTCTGCCACGAGTACTTCTCCGAAGCGGCGGTCCACGAAGACGGCGGAGGGACGCAGGAGGTGATCGCCGCTGCCCGGAGGAGAGAGCTGGCAGATGAATTCGGCCGGCACGGAGAGATGGGAGGGTGCGGCAGCCGCGCTCGCGGCGAGCAAGGTCGCGAGCAGGAGCGAGGGAAGCATCGCGGCCAACCGCCGTACCGCGGGAGTCACTGTGGCAATAAATAACTGATGTTGATCCACAACTCGCGTATTTTTCAACCTGATCCCTGCGTTCTCTGATCTGATTGTGAGATAGTGAAAATAGTAGCAGAAATTCGGACCCGAAAACAATGTAAATCGCCAGGAATGATAAGAAATTCCGATCCATGCAACTCCCGTATCTGTTGTGATTGTAAATAGTTGCGATCATGCCTATCCCTAGGGTTTTCAAGATCGGCCGCGAAGAGAGCCCAGATGTCACCGTCCCGTCATCCGGGATGGTGGCCGGCTTTGAGGACTCTCTGCTACCGGGTTAACGGCCCTAGCTTTCTGTCGGAATCAAATGAAAAAGGCTGTGGCCTTGGGACCGCTGTTCTCGGCCGAGGAGCCGCGTGGTAACCTGCCGGCGAGAACCGCGTAGCACGTTCGGCTTCTCGGCTATACTCACCCGGAGGACCTCACCCGATGTGGCAGACAGTCTTGAAAGTCGTCGGCCTCGCCTTCCTCGATCTGGCCATGCTCGGGAGCCTGATCCTCGTTCCCCTGGGGATGCCGGGCAACTTCGTGCTCCTGGCCCTCGCGCTGCTGGCGGCCTGGCTCGGAGGATTCCAGGCTATCGGCTGGCTGGCTCTGATCGTCATGGCCGCGCTCGTCCTGCTGGCGGAACTGATCGAGGCCCTGCTCGGCTCCGCCATGGCGAAGAAGTACGGCGCCTCCTGGTGGGGCGTCGGCGGCGCCTTCGTCGGCGGCATCGCCGGTGTGCTGCTGGGCTCGGCCGTGCTTCCCATCGTCGGCAGCCTCATCGGCGCCTTCCTCGGCGCGGCAGCGGGCGCCGTGCTTCTGGAGGCCTGGCACCTGCGTCGTGTCGACCACGAAGCTCTGCGCGCCGGCTGGGGCGCTTTCCTCGGCAAACTGCTGGCCTCCCTGCTAAAGGTTTCCATCGGCATGGGCATCGTGGTCTTCGTCGTGCTGCGCACGCATTGAAGCTCGACGACCGCCTGGACCGCAGGTTCCGGTAGGGCCTTCCCTATGTTACAATTGAGGACCAACCGGGAGGCCCCCATGACACGCGCTTGGATTTCCCTCATCCCGCTGATGCTTCTCACTGCGGCCGCATCGGCCGCGCCGCTTCAGTCCGGCACCGGTAATGGTGCTGCGGCGCCCTGCGATCGGGATGCCTTCTACTGCCAGGAGCCCGACCTCGCAATGATCTACAACATCTCGTCGGGCTTCGACGCCGAGATGGCCGACGACATCCCCGTCGAGATGGGGCGCTTCCTCCTCGAGGGCGTGACCCTCTGGGTGGGGGAGTGGTACAGCGTCGGCGGCCCGACCTGGCAAGATCCCCTGGGCCTGCGGATAAACCTCTACGACGAGTGCTGCCCGCCCGAGCTCGTGCCGGTGCACAGCTTCGAGTTCACCTGGGAAGAACTGGAGAAGACGCTCGTCCTGAACACGAGCGGCAGCACCGTCTACGAGGTGACCGCCTGGCTTCCCGGGGCCGTGCCCGCGACCGCGGGCAGCTCCCTCGGCGCGACGGTCCTCATCGATTGGGGGCACGACGAGCCCTTCACCGGCATCTGCGCGACGCCCATGTACACCTACCACGGTTATTGCGTCTGCTATCTGGACGCGGAGTGGTGGGGCTACACGCGCTGGACCGCCATCGACCACTACACCGGCATCCCCCAGGACATGGCCTACTGTCTCCACGCCACGAGCTCCGACGCCCCGGCGACGGCGGCCGCGGCGCTCACCCTCGCGGCGCACCCGAACCCCTTCAATCCCCGCAGCACCCTGCGCTACCGCCTGCCCACCGAGGGGCATGCGCGCCTGGACGTCTACGATCTCTCGGGGAGGTTGGTCCGGGTCCTGGCGGACGGTCCGCACGTGGCGGGGGAGCACTCCGCGCTCTGGGACGGCCGCGACGCAGCGGGGCGCAGCGCGGCCGCGGGCGTCTACGTGGCACGTCTCGTGTCGGGGAAGGAAGCGGTCTCGCGCAAGCTCGTCCTGCTCGAGTGATCCCTAGCGGATACTGCGGTTGTCTGCCTCGTCCTTGACGACGTATCCCTCGTCCTGACGCTTGCGGTTGACGGCGTTCTTCTGCATGTACATCCGGTGCACGTCGTCCGCGCTCAGGCCCATCACCTGGCAGGCGCTCACCCAGAAGTGCAGGATATCCACCAGCTCCACCTTGAGGTTCTGCTCGTCGAAGAGGTCGACCTTGCGCCGCCACCACTTCCAGTTGGTGGAATCCACGAGCTCGCCGATCTCCTGGCTCATGGCCAGCGCGTAGTTGCGCACCCACTCGTTCTGGAGCTTGCGGTCCCGGGGGATCTCGCCGTAGTCGACGCCCAGCTCGTTCCGCTCGAAGGTGTAGCGATTCAGCTCCTCCTGGAGCGCGAAGATTTCCGACAGCTTGTCCGGCACGATGGCCTCCCTCGAGATGTCGCTATATTGACGGCGGATTCGCGGCAGCGTCCCGCGCATTCGGCGGTGGCCTGCCCGCGCGGCTGCGCGAGCCGCAGGGTAGCAGGCACGGGCTCGCGCTTCCAGCGGGAACATGGCCGTCCCACCCGCGTGATCAACGGCCCCTGTCTCAGCGCCCGTCGCCGTGCATCACGTAGGCCGCCCAGAAGAAGGGGTGGGCTAGCACGGGCCCTGTGCCCCCCGTCTCGCTACCGATCAGCGCCCGTTTCGCCTGGGCCAGCGCGTGGTCGCGACGCGTCCCGGATGGCCGGTCCATCTCCCGGTAGAAGCTCCGCATGAAGTCCGCGCTGGTTCGGTCGGAGACCTCCCAGAGCGAGGCCACCACGCTACGCGCGCCGGCGTAGTGGAAGGCGCGCGTGAGCCCGACCAGGCCCTCGCCGCTCACGTGTTCGCCGAGCGCGGAGGAGCAGGTGGCCAGTACGACCTGCTCGGATTCCAGCTCCAGCGCGAAGATCTCGCCGAGGCTCAGGAAGCCCTCGCCCGCCGCGTCCGGGCTCAGGAGGAGTCCCGAGAACTGCGGTCGACGCTCGTTGAAAAGGCCGTGCGCGGCGAAGTGCACGAGCCGGAAGGGTCCGCTCGCCGCGGCCTCGCGGAGCCTTGCTGGCGTGGCGTCGGCGCCCGTCAGCACGATGCCGTTTCCGGCTGGGAAGAGTGCGCGGATGCCTGAGATCTCACGCGCCGCGAAACGGAGGGGGGCGGGCGCGTCGCCCAGGACGGTTCGGGCGAAGGCGCTGACCTCACCGGGAGCGGGTGGAAGCGGGTCGCCCACGATCAGCAGCTCCCGATCCGCGGTGGAAGACCTGCCCTGCTCAGGCGCGAGGCGCTCCGTGCTCCGGAGCCGGGCCAGGGAGCTGACCGAGGGCACGTAGCTCACGTCGACACGCTTCACCAGATAGGGGAGCGCGCCGAAGCTCTCCGGGCTGCCGCTGGTCTCGCCCAGGAGCAGCGCTTCGAAGGGCAGGTAGTGGAGGATGCCATGGGGCGCGACGATCACGCGCCTTGCCGCCGCCAGCTCCTCGGCCACCGGTGACAACAGGGCGCGGGAGAGCTCGGCGGCTGCTGCGACGAAATAACTGGGCTCGGGACCGAGCAGGTTGTAGTCGCCGAGCAGGGGGAGGAGCTGGGCCGCCTGCTCCTCGAGGAGCTCGCGCGGCGGCAGAAGGTGCAGCCGAAAGGAAGTCGGCGTCACGGCCCAGAGATAGGAGGCCCGGTCCCCGAGCAGGTATTCGAGGAGCAGCTCGTCGCCTGCGAGCAGTTCTTCCTGGACCTCGGGCAGTTTGCTGGGCCGCGGATACTGCAGCTCGGCGTAGCGGGGATCGGCGCGGCGCAACTCGAGCTCCAAGAGGAGAAGTTCCTCCTCGAGGCGCGCGATCTCGTCCTCCGCCCGCACCGGACCTTCCGCCTCCTCCGCCAGGAGCTCCGAGACCCGGTTAAGGATCTCGCTCTCGCGACGCTGGTAGAGCGTGTCCGCGCGGCAGCGCAGGTCCACCTGCGCTTCGGCCAGCATGTCCAGGAAGGCCCGCCCCTTCGCCCGCTGCGCGTAGTCGAAGGCCTCTCGCGCGTAACCCGCCTCCGGCGCGTCGCGATGCATCGCCTGAAGGAGGTCGACGAGTTCCACATAGTCCTGGCTCGCCATGCCGAAGTAACTGCTCTGCACTGGTGCGGAACCCGCGCAGCGACTCCGTACACCCTCGGCGACATCGATGGCCTCGGTCAGGTAGCTCCTCGTCTCCTCGCGCGAGCCCCGCTCGCGGGCTGCCAGCGCGCGGCCGAGGTGGACCGTTCGCAGGACGTGGAAGTAGCCCGTCCCCCGCGCAACGGCCTCGGCCGCGGCGAAGGCCTCCTCGGCGGCGAAGGGATCCCCGATCTCCAGGCGGCAGAATCCCAGGTCGCGCATCACGTGGGCTTCGGTCAAGGGGATCCGCCATTCCCGCGCCAGGCCAGCGGCCTCCTCGAGGCGCGCGATACCCCGCTCGTACTCGCCCATCTCGCAGAGGCAGCGGCCGATGTTGTTCAGGGTCGCCGCCTCGTTCCGGCGCTCTCCGACGTCCCATAGGGTGGCCAGCGAGCGCTCGAACCACTCCAGGGCGTCCCCATAGCGCCTCTGGTCCTGGTAGGTCAGCCCCACGTTGTTCTGCACTCCTCCGATCCAGCGCGCGGGCCTGTGTCCCTCGCCCATGCGCAGCGCCTCTCGCATGAGCCTGCGCGCCTGCTCCTCGTCCCCGAGGATGTAGTCGATGGCTGCCAGGTCGCCGAGGCAGGCGCTCGCCTCGCCGTCCTCGCCCGCCGCGCGGGACAGGTCGAGGGCCTCGCGCAGCTCGCTGATGGCGCGGGTCAGCTCGCCCTGGAAGATGCGGATCGTGGCGATGTAGTGCTGGCTGCGGGCCTGGCCGGGGAGATTGTCCGCCTCCCGGTAGGCCGCCAGCGCCGCCTCGCGATGATGGAGAGCGCGATCCAGGTCCATGCGCAGGCGGTAGACGATCGAAAGCGAGATCTCTCCATCTCCAACCCAGAGCGGGATTTCCAGGCGGGCCGCCTCCTCGATGGCCTCGAGGAGCATCGGCTCCGCGGCGTCCGCCTGCCGGCCACGAGTCAGAGCGACGCCCAGCTTGAGACGGCAGTACGTGGCCGCCAGGGGACGCTCCAGCTCCTCGGCGAGGGCGAGGGAGGCGGTCAGCAAGCTGCCGGCGGCGGCGCTGCGTTCCGCCTGCAGGAGGAGAAGGCTGAGCTGCTCGCCGGCGACCTGCCGGCCGCCCGTGTCGCCACTGGCCTCGAAGTCCGCCAGCGCCTGCGCCAGCAGGGACTCCGCCGCGGCGCTCTCTCCCGCGAGCCCGGCGAGTCTGCCCTCGGCGAGCAGGACGAGGCCATGGCCCGCGGCGGATGGGAGGGAGTCGCGCAGGAAGGCCAGCGCCTCCACTGCCCGCCCCTGCTCGTGCAGGACCTCGCAGAGGCAATAGGCCGCCCTCGCGTCCCCCGCGTCCCGGCGGAGGATGCGGCGGGCTTCGGCCTCGGCTTCCGCCGCGTCGCCCTTCGCGACCCGACGCCAGGCCGACTCCGCGGGGTCGAGAAGAGGCTCTTCCCGCTCCGCGAGCGGCGCGGCGAAGGCCGGGACGAGCATGACCGCGAGGAGGGGAAGGAGAGCCTTGCCAAAGCGGGGCGAAGGGGGACAGTATCCATCACGGCGGCCGCGGCGCGAATGCGAGGGAGCGGCCGAGGGCAGGATGGATCGGCGGCTCCGGCAGGGGCGGCGGATGCGTCCGGTCATCGTTCCGATGCGAAGCATGCAATCCCTCGCGCGAGGTCGCCGCCGGATGACGGCTCCGCCATTATGCACGGCGTGCCCATGGCGGACAAGCCGCACGCGGGCCATGGAAAGGCGGGAGCATGGCCGACTCGACACCCTTCCTGCAGAGCCTCGACGAGCTGGCCGAGCGGGCCCTCGCCGGGGACGGGAGAGCCGAATCCGCGCTCTTCTCGACCCTCCGTGTAAGGTTCCTGGACATCGCCAAACGCAGGGTGCAAGACAGCGACCTGGAAGACGTGACCCAGGAAGCCCTGCGCATCATCCACGCGAAGTACTCCGAGAAGAAGAGCGATCGGGGGATGCTGCCATGGAGCTGTGCTGTCCTGCGCAACGTGATCGGCAACTACTACCAGGCTATGGGCGCCCGGCGGCGTCGCGAGCAGATCACGGCCGATCCGAGGGCCTTCCCGGTCCGGGACGAGGGAACCTTGCCGGGGACGGCGGCGCTGGAATCCGCGGAGACGCGGGAGCGCGTCGTCGAGGCGATCACGATCCTGTCTCGGCGTCATCCGCGCTGCGGGCTCGTCTTCCGCAGGATCCTGGAGAACCTCGAGAGGGGCGGCGATCCGCGCGAGGTCACGCGGCGGGCGATCGACGGGCTCTTGCGCGACGATCGCAGCCTGAAGGCGGGGAACCTCTACGTGATCCTACATCGCTGCCGCGCGCATCTGCGCGAGATCGTCGAGGAGATGGCTGGGGAGGTGGATCATGAGTGAGATCGAGCGCTGCTGTAGTCCGGATCTCGGGGAGCTGCTCGCCGCCTACGAGCTGGGACTCCTCCCCGCCGAAGACCGTCTACGCTTCGAGGAGCACCTGGCGGGCTGCTCAGCCTGCCTCGAAGAGCTCTACGAGATGTCGCCAGTGGCGACGGCACTGAGTTCCGAGCCAGGGCGCATTGCCGCGCGGCTCGCCGAGGCGGGCGTCGAGCCCGGGGCTGATCCTGCGCCCAGCCCTTGGCGGGGACTCCGGATCCTGGGCTCGCCACGCTTCTACGTCCCCGCGCTGGCCGCGGCGGCGATCCTGCTGGCGCTGCTAATGCCCTTTGGTTCCGACGACACTCCCGAGTTCGGAAAACTCGCGATGCTGGAGGCGCTGCCCTACGTTCCCATCGACACGCGTCCGGTCGGCCACTCCGAGGCCGAACTACGTTTCACCGAGGGCATGACGAACTACATCGCCGGCCGCTACGGCCAGGCGGCAGGGCAGCTCAACGAGGCCCTGCGCCTGGCAGAGTCCCCCCGGGAAGTGGACTGGGACGGCATCGGCCAGGCACGGCTCTACCTCGGGGTCAGCCTTCTACTCGCAGACCGTCCCGACCAGGCGCGGCACGCGCTGGAACCACTGACCACATCGCCGATCCGGATCCTGCGCGAGCGGGCTCGCTGGTATCTCGCCCAAGCGCATCTGCTCCGCGGTGATCCGGAGGGGGCCCTGGTTCCGCTGGCAGCCCTCGCGGACAGCAGCATTGCTTACGCGGAGCGCGCAAGAGCGCAGCTCGACCTGCTCCGGCCTGAGCTGGGCGAGGGAGGCGATCGCCGCGAGCGGTGAACAGAGCCGCGTGCACCCCATCGCCACGATCAGGCAGGCTAAGCACGAAAAAAGACCCGGCGCATTCCCGCCGGGTCTCTTCAAAGCTGGGGGCCCTGATGCTGCCCTCTCAGATCCGGATCACTTCAGGAGGACCATCCTCTCGGTGTGGCGTTCGGTCTGACCCAGGAGCTGAGCCAGGTAGATGCCGCTGGCCATGGGGCTGCCGTTGGCATCGGTGCCATCCCACTGGAACTCGTGCGCGCCGGCGCCGAGCTCGCCATCGTGGAGCGTCTTCACCTGGCGACCGTCGACGGTCAGGACCTGCAGGAGAACGGAGCCGCTCTTCTCGACCTGCACCGGGATCGTGGTGCGGGGGTTGAAGGGGTTGGGGAAGTTCTTCTGCAGAGCGAAGCGCGCGGGCTGTTCCTCCACGCCCGTGGCGTCGAGGTCGAGCACCCACTCCCAGCCCGCCTGGTAGATCTCGCGGTAGAGCGGCCCACCGGTCTGCAATGGCTGCAGCCAAGCCACCATGCGGGCGTTCTCCTCCACGATGCCGCCGTTGGGCGGAACGCCCGTCGGCAGAGTGAAGTCGTAGCTCACCTCGACGGGCGAACCTACATTCAGTACGACCGGCGTGCCGGCACCGCTGGGGAACATGTCGCGCATGATGTTGTAGTGCCAGTCGTTATACGCGGTGTTGTAGTAGATCTCCGTCTCGGTCAGCGCTATGTGCAGCCTCCAGTCGACTTCCGCGGAGAGGGGCTCCTCGGTGTCGAGGGTCACGGTGATCGTGCCGTCGCGGGTGATGCTGTCGTAGCTGCCCGTGATTACCAGGCTCACCGGCGTCGGCGTGTTGTAGCGGTTGCCGTACATCGTCTCGAGTGTCGCCGGGTTGCCGGGGAACTTGCCGTCCACCTTCATGTAAGGCACGCCCGTGACCTGGTAGTAGTTCACGCGCGTTTCTACGTCCGCCTGGTTGTAGTTCCAGAACGGGTCGTTACCCCCGGGCCACCAGACGTGGTACTCGACGATGGCGACTTCCGGATGGTTGATCTGCAGATTGTGAAGCGCAGTCTCCGACTGCGGACAGTAGCTTCAAGAAGTGTTCGAGAACAGCTCGACCATCACCGTCCGCTGGACGGCGAAGGCGGCGCTGCTCATGCTCAGGACGAGCAGTGTGCTCGCAAGTATCCATAGACCTTTACGCATGGGTCCCCCTTGGAGTGAGTTAACAGCAATAATCATAGCAGATTTGGACGAATTCTGGAATAGCGGAGATGAAGCTCGGGCGGGGGAAGCGAGCAGGGCCAGCGCGTTGCCGGCCCTGCTGTTACGGGGATGCAATATATCATAGTGCGGGGACCGCGAGTCCTCACTGGAGCAGGACCAGGCGGCGGCTCTGCTGATCGAGCGAGCCCACGAGCCGGGCCAGGTAGACGCCACTGGCCAGACGGCGGCCGCTGTCGTCTCGGCCATCCCAGCGGAAGTCGCGCGTGCCGGCGGCCAGGGGGCCATCGTGGAGGGTGCGGACCCGCCGACCGGTGGCGTCCAGGATCTCCAGGCGGGCCGGCCCGTCCTTCTCGGCCGTGACCGGGATCGTGGTCGTGGGGTTGAAGGGATTGGGATAGTTGGCCCCGAGGCGGAAATTCGAAGGCGCCGCCTCGGCGACCGCCGTGCCGCCCAGCTCGGTCACCCCGATCACCGCGGCCTGATGCACCTCGTTCTCCGACCGGGTGCCGGCCAGCTCCTGCAGGAAGAAGACGAGCTGACAGTTGCCTGCCACGTACTCGTGGGGCGGCGCCCCGGTCGGCAGCACGAAGCTGGCCGAGGCCTGCGCCTCCTGGGGGAAGTCGCCCGAGAAGGTGACGGGCGTGCCGCCGAAGTCGGGGAACATGTCTCGCATGGTGAATTCGTGCCAGTCGATGCCATTGGTCCCTTCGAAGTAGACCTCGTTCTCGATCAAGACGATGTGCAGGCTGTACTCGCCCAGCAGCGGGCTCATGGTGCTGGCGGTGACCGTCACCTCGACCTGGCGGGTCTCGTCGTCCCAGCTGCCCTCGACGATCAGCCCCACGTCCGTGGGCGTGGCCTTGCGGGCGTCGTAGGCGGCCTGCAAGGCGCCGCTCGACGTGCCGGACTGGGAACCGTCCACGCGCACGTGGGGCACGCCGCCGATGCCGTAGTCACTGCGGCGGCCCTCGTTGTCCTCCACGTTGTGATCGTAGAAGGGGTCGAAGGGATAGGGGAAGTTGGTGTGATAGATGACCGCCACGCAGTCGTCGGCGTGGGTCTGAACGAAGTTCACGAAGATCGGCTCCGCCGATGCGCAGGCGCCTCAGCCGGTATTCGTGAACTTCTCGAAGAGAACAGTGCGTTCCACGGCGGGAGCGGTGGACACGCTGGCCAGCAGGGCCAGTGTCGCGAGCAGCGGGAGTACGCGTCGATTCACCGGCATGACCTCCTTGGGGGACTTCCACGAGGTTGAGTTGCCTATTCGATGTCCCTTATAGAGGATTCGATTCGTAAAATCTTGCCTTGTGCCGCGGAGATTGTTGCTGGGCAGGTCCAAGAGCAAGGAATCAATGTAACTAGCTATGAAAACGTAAGATGACCGCCGCTGCGAGCAAAGTCCTCTAGAGTGGCCCTCTTCCGGCTCACCAGACACAATCTTCGAGGCACAAGGCTAGCGGTAGGAGGCCTTCAGGGAACTCCAGCTCGCGGTGGCCACGGCGCTCGGCTCGGGCAGGTCGGTCACCAGCAGCGAGCCCGCCTGGTGGACCTCGCGGCCGGCGGCCTCCTGGAGGAAGTAGACGAGGTGGCACCTATCCGGAGCGTAGGACGGATCCAGCCCGAACAGCGCGCTCGCCTCCACCTGGACCGGGAGAGGCCCGGTGAGATCCACCGGCGTGCCGCCGTGGTCGGGCAGCATGCGACGCATGGTGTGGTCGTGGACATCGATGCCGTTGCTGGCGTCGTAGTCGATGCCGCTCTCGGTCAGCACGATGTGAAGGCGGTAGTCGCCGGGCGGGAGGGGCGAGGGGACGTCGGCCGTGACCGTGATCTGCACCTCCCCGCTGCCGGGATCGTAGCTGCCGCCGGCGCTCAGGGTCACGTCGGTGGGCGTGGCCTTGCGCGCGTCGTAGACCGCCTGGATCCGCTCGTAGGTGTAGAGGAAGATGGGCTCCAGCACGCCGTCCGCCCGCTCTTCTGGCACGCCGATCACGCCGTAGTCAGCGATGCGCCCATCGTTGTCGGCGATGTTGTGCTGGTAGAATGGATCGCCGGGTCCGGGGAAGCCGCTGTGGTAGAGGACGCCCACGCTGTCGTCGGGATGGTCCCGGAGGAAGGCCAGGAGGATCGGTTCCACCGACCCGCAGGTCCCTCAGTAGGTGTTGGTGAACATCTCGAGCAGCACGGTCCGTTCGGCCGCCCCCGAGGGGGGCGCCGGGACCACGATCAGGAGCGCCGCGAGGAGCGCTGGGATCCCTTTTCGCATCATTTCTCCTATTACCGGCGGGAATACGGTTAATATAGGACCGCAGGCGACCCTCGTCCAGGCGCGATCCGGAGAGTCGGCTCTCAGCGCTGCCAGGAATGCGGCCTGTCCCCCGGCGGAGGGGGGCTGGCGAAAGCGCCCGCGTCGCGCTAAGTTCCTCGTCATTCCCGCCCGGCCCCGGAGATATCCATGTCCCAACTGCCCGAATACGGAAAGCTCTCGGCCTGCGACTACGCCGCGCTCGGCCTCATGGCGGGGCTCGAGGTCCACCAGCAGCTGAGGACGCGGACGAAGCTCTTCTGCCACTGCCCCGCCGGCCTCTACACCCGCGACCACGACGCGGAGATCCTGCGCCACATGCGGCCGACGCTGTCGGAGCTCGGCGAGTACGACGGCACTGCCCTGATGGAGTTCAAGACGCGCAAGGAGATCCTCTACCGGCTCAAGGAGGAGAGCGTCTGCACCTACGAGATGGACGACGCCCCGCCCTTCGAGCTCGACCGCGAGGCTCTGGAGATCGCGATGGAGATCACCCTGCTCCTCGGCCTGCAGCCTGTGGGCGAGCTGCACATCGCGCGCAAGCAGTACCTGGACGGTTCCATCCCCACGGGTTTCCAGCGCACGGCTATCCTCGGCGTGCAGGGCTCGATCCCGGTGGGCGACCGCCGCGTGAGCATCCTCCAGCTCAGCCTCGAGGAGGACTCCTGCCGCGAGCTGGCCGATGTAGGGCACTGGCGCACCTTCAAGACCGACCGCCTTGGGATGCCCCTGGTGGAGACGGTGACGGGACCGGACATGCGCACGCCCTGGGAGGTCGAGGAGACGGCCCAGGTCCTGCGGCGCCTGGCGCGTGCAACGGGCAAGGTGCGTACGGGAATCGGCGCCGCGCGCCAGGATGTCAACGTGAGCGTGCGCGGCGGGACCCGGATCGAGATCAAGGGTGTGTCGCGCATCCCGACCATCGGCCGCCTCGTTCACAACGAGGCGCTGCGCCAGAAGAGCCTGCTGGAGATCCGCGACGCGCTGCGCGAGCGGGGCCTGGCGGCGGTGGGCTACGAGGCCGTCACGGCCGACGTGACCGAGTTGATCACCCACAGTGAGTACCGTCCCCTGCAGCGGGCGCTCGAGCAGGGGGCCAGCCTCGGCGCAGCCGCGCTGCCGGGCTTCGAGGAGCTCCTCATGCAGGAGGTCCAGCCCAGCGTTCACTTCCTGCGGGAGTTCAGCGACCGGGTGCGCGTGGTGGCATGCCTCGACGCAATGCCCAACCTGGTCTGCAACGAGCAACTCGACGACGGGCCCGGCCGTCTGACCTGGAACCGCATGCGCCAGGAGCTGGACGCGCCGGACGATGCACCGATCATCCTGATCTGGGGGCCGCCCGCAGACGTCGCGACCGCGCTGGGCGAAATCGAACTCCGCGCCCGGGAGGCCCTGACCGGGGTGCCTTCCGAGACGCGGCAGGCCCAGCCGGACGGCACGACGCGCTTCGAGCGCGTCCTCCCGGGCCCGGACCGCATGTATCCCGACACCGACCTGCCGCCGCTGCCCGTCTCCGTGGATGAGTGGCAGCGGGTGCGCGCGGGGCTGGCCACGCCGCCGTGGACTCTGCTGGAAGGGATGCGGGCGCGAGGCCTCGGTGCCGAGCTCGGCGGCCAGCTCCTACGTATGGGGCGCGCGGAGCTCTTCCTGTCGCTGGACGCGCTGGCGGGTCAGGACACGCGCCTGGCCGAAATCCTCACTTCCCGCTGGCGGCGGCTGGAGAGGGAGGGGCTGGACATGCCCGATCCCGCGGAGCTGGACTGGCTGCCGAGCTGGCTCGCCGCTTCGACCAGAGAGGGCGACGAAGAGGCCCTGCGCGCCTGGGCGCGCTCCGGGGGCGAGTGGCGGCCGGAGCCCGCGACGACGGTGCGGAGCGAGGCCCCGGGCGAGGAGATCGTCCGCCTGCTCCGCGCGCTCGCGGAGCCGGAGGCCGCCGAGCCGTCGGCGCGGCTGCGATACTACGCGGGGAAGATCCGCCGCCACCTCGGCGGCGAGGTGCCGGGTCGCGAGATTGCGAAGACCCTGGGCTCGCTGCTCAGTGTCGGGCAGGAGGAGCTGCGATGAGCGAGGACCGCTGCAAGGGCTACCGCGGCCCGGGCCGCGAGCTGCTCGAGCGTTTCGACGTGGGCGTCTGGAGCGAGGTGAGCGTGGCCACCGAGCAGGGAGACTTCGAGGGGATCATCCTGCCGCGCAGCGAGACGGCGGACGATCGTCACCTCGTACTCAAGCTTGCCACCGGCTACAACGTGGGCCTCCACGTGGACACGGTGACCGGCATCGTGGAGCACGGCCGCAAGGAGGCGCACTACGCGATTCCCGAGCAGGAGTTCCCCTTCGATCCGCAGAAGCCCTTCGTCAAGCTCTTCGGCACGGGCGGGACCATCGCGAGCCGCCTGGACTATCGCACGGGGGCCGTGATCCCCGCCTTCACGCCGGGCGAACTCTACGGTTCCGTGCCCGAGCTGGCCGACGTCTGTAACCTGGACACGGAGAAGCTCTTCGGCGTCTTCAGCGAGAACATGGGCCCCGAGCAGTGGATCGCTACGGCCGAGGCCGTCGAGACGCAGATCCGCGCCGGCGCCGATGGCATCGTCATCGGCCACGGCACCGACACCATGCACCACACGGCGGCCGTGCTCAGCTTCATGCTGCAGAGCCCGCCCGTGCCCATCGTGATGGTGGGCAGCCAGCGCTCGAGCGACCGCCCCAGCTCGGACGCGGCGCTCAACCTGATCCATGCCGCGACGGCCGCCGCCCACGGCGACATCGCGGAGGTGATGGTCTGCATGTTCGGACCGACGAGCGATCAGTATGGCTTGCTTCACCGCGGCACGCGCGTCCGCAAGATGCACTCCAGCTACCGCAGCACCTTCCGCACCCTGAGCGACATCCCCCTGGCGCGCGTGAGCCGCGAAGGCATGATCCCCCTGCGCCAGGATTACGACCGGCGCCGCTACGCCACGCGCGGGCCGCGGAAGGCGAGCCCCGAGGCGCTCGCGCGGGCCCTTGACGGCTTCACCTGCCAGCCCGTCTTCGACGACCGCGTATCGATCGTCTACTACTATCCCGGTATGAAGGCGGACATGATCGACTCCCTGATCGACGGCGGCTACCGCGGCATCGTGATCGCCGGCACGGGGCTCGGGCACGTGAACCGCCCCCTCTATCCCGCCCTCGAGCGCGCCCGCGAGGCTGGCGTGGCCGTGTTCATGACGGTGCAGACCCTCTGGGGCTATGCGCAGATGTACGTCTACGAGACGGGACGGGAGATCATGGAGATGGGCGTGGTTCCCCTGGGCAACATGCTGCCCGAGGTAGCCTACATGAAGCTGGGCTGGGCGCTGGGCCAGAGCGAGGACCGGGATGAGATAGAGCGCATCATGCAGACGCCCACCGTGAGTGACATCACAGAGCGCGAGCCCCACGACGGCTACCTCGTCTACCAGGGCGGCCTGCCCGAGATGGCGGAGTTCGTCAAGCGCTACCACCGCTAGCTAAAGCAAGAGCTGCGGCGCGGCGCTCAGCGGAGAAGGACGGCGCGCCGGCTGGCGCTCCGTCCATCGGCGCCACGCAGGCGAAGCAGATAGACGCCGCTGCTCAGCTCGCGGCCCCGCATATCCCTGCCATCCCAGACCACGCTCATGTCGCTGCCATCTAGGGTCCCGCGCCAGATCTCGGCCAGGCGGCGACCCGAGAGATCGAAGACCTCGAGGAAAGCGGGCCCCGCCACCGGGGCGCCGAAGCTCACGCGCGTCGACGGGTTGAAGGGGTTGGGATGGAGGTC
>CAZVHI010000059.1:0-17131 GCA_964627205.1 uncultured bacterium | reverse complement strand
CAGCATGGAGAGTGGCGAGGCCTGAGCGAATTTACAGAAAGGATGTTGCATGACCTATCGGGATAATCGTGGTGATTGAAATGGAAGTTGTCGAGAAACACCTCATAGTATTCTTGAGGGAGTTCGTAGTAAACCGTTGGCTCCGGAGGACAGTCATTGGTGCACGGCCCATGTTCATCATAAGCAAGCGCAACAGAGTAGACGAACAGCCCAGCTGCGAAGAGATAAACGCTGAATACATTCCGCGTGGATGACAACCGCATACCGATCCCTCCTGTCTTTTCAGACCGCTTTTGACCGAAGCCTCTAACCTCATGCCCTTCAGGCGAGATAGCGCCCAATAGTACGGAGTGGCTCCTGTGATCTAAGACACACCTCTCACTTGCCACTACCGACCCATCGGCATGGTTACTGTGCAGCAGAGTGCTCAGGTTCTGTATTCAGCAGCATCGGCAAGCTAGGAGCAATGAACCCGATCATCGTATCTCTTTCTAGACTCGCCCCCCCCATATTGTCAATAGACGTACAGTGTAAATTTCGCAGTGTTATAGCAAACCAGTAAAAGCCAATGTGATAGAAACGGGGAAAAATTGGTTTGTCAGGAAAACATTACGCCTTAATGGCGAGGCCAAACGAAAACGTCAGGAAAACATGACGGCTTCCTGCAGTCCTGATGGAAGCGAGAAGTCCACTGCATCCAACCAAGATGCGAAAGGGGCCGCCGGCGAACGCCGGCGGCCCCTTTGTAAAGCGTTGGAAAGGTGCTAGCGCAGGATGACAAGGCGACGGTTCAGGATGCGCTCGCCGGCCTTCAGACGGTAGAAGTAGACGCCCGAGCTGAGGGTGTGGCCCCGCTCGTCGCGCCCGTTCCAGAGCACCGTGTGAACGCCTTGCTCGAAACTGCCCTCGGCAAGGGTCTTCACCAGACGGCCCGAGATGTCGAAGACCTGCAGCTTCGCCTTGGATTCCTGCTCCAGGGCGAACTGGATGGTCGTCTCGGCGGTGCCCGGGTGGAAGGGATTGGGCCGGCTCTGCAACAGTGTGACACCCGTGCTGGCCTGCGGCTCCCAGTCGGATACATCGGTGGGCTCGGACATGAAGACCTCCAGGGCGAAGTCGTCGATGGCCGCCTCCACCAGGCCGCCGTTCCCCTCGTCGCAGGCGATGAAACGGAAGGTCACCTGGTCGGTCAGGCCGTCCAGGAGGGCGCCGATGTCCGCGGTGATCTGCAGCCAGCTGTTCTCGTTGCCAGGCACGCGCTCCAGCGCCGTCCACGTGCTGCCGCCATCGCCGGAGATGTCCACCGCGAACTCGTCGTCGGTGGCGTTGCCCGTCTGGCCGAACCAGCGCCAGTACTTGACGAACGCGAAGTCGGGCTCGGAGAGATCGAAGACGGGGCTGGTCAGGGTGGTGCAGCCGCCATCCACGTCGTTGTCGCCGGCACTGCCGCCGATCGCGCCGTTGCCGGTGACGAAACACTTCACACCGGGATCGGGCGTATGGTCGTCCTCGGGCTGCACGGGGATGCCGCTCCACTCGGTGCCAACGGGATCCGCGCGCTCCCAGAGGCCGGAGGTCGCGTCGTCACCCGGCGCGCCGAGTGTCCAGTAGGGATCGCCCGGATCCTCGGCTTCGTAACCATAGAGCTGCTCTGTGATGTAGAGGCGGTAGAATCCCTCGGGTGGCTCGAAGGGCGAGGGCGAGACGCTGGTGTGCCCCAGTCCGTCCTCGGCCTCCAGGTAGTAGTCGACTCGCGTGTGGATCGGCGCACCGGGAATGCTGGCCTCGTAGGTGCCGCGCCGTTCACTCATCGCAACCTCGATCCAGTCCGATGTCTCGGTGAAGCGGTAGAATAGCTTCACGTAGACGACCGTGCTGAAGTCGTTCACGTCCGCAGTGACGACATAGGGGCCCGCGGTGTCGGTCGTCGCGCCGGGCTGGGAGACATTCCTGATGGACGGACCGGCGACATCGGTCAGGGAGAAGTCGAGCAGAGCGGTCTCGTCGGCATTGACCGTCAGCGGCTGCACCTGGGCGGCGAATCCGGGCACGCTGGCGTGTACCGTGTAGTCGGCCGCCGGGGCGAGACCCGAATAGAAGCCCGTCTCGTCGGTCCAGTAGTAGTAGCCGGTGCCCTGCATGTGGATGACGGCACCGGGCAGGGGCGCGTCGCCCCAGGAGGCGTTGGTGACGTAGCCCTCGATCGCGCCGAAGCCGGACATGGCGGCGATGACGGCCTCGTATGCGTCGATGAAGCCGTGGCCGAAGGTGTTGTCCTCGCCCGCGGTGCCCTCGTCGCGGGCCGTCTCCATCAGGATTGTCTTGATCGTGTCCACGTCGAGATCGGGGTTGGCCTGGCGCATGAGGGCGACGATGCCCGCCACGTGCGGGCCGGCCATGGAGGTGCCGTTCCAGCCGGTCTGCTGATAGCCGCCGCCGGGCACCGAGGAATATACCTCGACTCCGGGCGCCACGACCTCTGGCTTGATCTCCGTCTCGGGCGAGCTCGGGCAGTCGCTGGGTCCGCGGCTCGAGAAGCCGGCGATGGGATAGGGCCAGTCGTAGTTGGTTGCGTTGACGGCGCCGATGGAGAACGCGTTCGTCGTCGTCTCGGCCCGGTCGGGCGGGGAGCCTATGGTGTAGGCGTTGGGACCTTCGTTGCCCGCCGACCAGGTGAGGCAGCAACCCGCGGCCTCGCAGTTGTCGATGACCTCGTACCAGAGCGTGTAGCAGTCCGGATAGCCGAGGCCGTCGTAGACGCGCCAGGAGTTCTGTACGACATCGGGCACATCGTCGGTGGTGTAGGGATCGCCGTCCGGGTCGGCGAACCACTCGAAGGCGTCGATGACGTCGTTGTCGAACTCGGTGCCCACGCCCTGGTTGATGGCATTGCAGGCGATCCACTCGGCTCCCCAGGCCACGCCGATCGTGTCGTCGTAGGCGACACCGGTCATGGTGCCCGTAGTGTGGGTGCCGTGGCTGTGGCTGTCGCTGGGAAAGCTGGTGCCGCCGCCCAGGACGTCCAGCCAGCACTCCTGCCAGGGATGACTGAGGCCGCGCCAGCGCGAGGCCAGGGCGGGGTGGTTGCCGTCGACACCCGTGTCCATGCTGCCGATGAGACGGCCGGTGCCGTTGATGCCCAGCTCATACCAGACCTCCGGGGCGCGGATGGCGCGCTGGCCGGGCGGGACGCCGATGCCGCGATTGCCGATCTCCCCGCCGCTCAGGCCCGGGTTGCCGACCGGCTCGATGAACTCGACCTGGAAGTTCGGCTCGATCTGAAGGACATCCGAGCGAGCGGCGATGTCCAGGATGTCCTGCTGCTGGGCGCGGACGACGATGAGGTTGGAGATCCAGTGGCTCGTATAGCCGAGCACGCCACCCGCGATCACGCGCTCGTCGAGTTCGCGCTGCAAGTCCTCCTGGGAGCGCGCGGCGTCCTGCAGCGCCAGGACGACGTCGCGGTGCCGCTTCGCGAGCGTGGCGCGCTGCAGCTTGAGGTTTTCGTTCATCTGCGCGATGGGAGCCTGCTCGCTCATGTGCACGATGACCGTGAGCGGCTGGTCCGGCGGCGTCTCGGCCATCTGCTGCTCGAGCATCGGATGAAGCACGCCCGCCTGTGCGCCCGCCGCAGCCAGAAGCATCGTCGCGAGCAGGATTGTCCTCGCTAGTCTCATGTTGTCTCCTCCCTCGGGGTCATGGGTATCTGTCCGGTGCCGAATAAGGGTTTGAACGTTTCCTCCATTTTAACGGATCAGCAGCATGCGCCGGGCGAGCTTCTGCTCGCCGGAACGCAGGCGGTAGAAGTACACGCCCGAGCTCACATCGTGGCCGCGCTCGTCCCTCCCGTTCCAGACGACCTCGTGCTCGCCTGACCCGTGGTCGCCGGCCGCGAGCGTGCGCACTAAGCGCCCGGCGATGTCGAAGACCTCCAGGCGGGCCTCGGCGCCGTTTTGCAGGCTGAAGGAGATCCTCGTCGCGCCGCCCGCCGGCCGGAATGGATTCGGCCGGTTCTGACGCAGGCCGGCGAAGGCATGACCCTGCGGCTCCCAGCCGGGCGCGGCAGTGGTCGTGCTCGTGAAGCCCTCGAGCAGGAAGTCGTCTACGGCCGCCTCGACCAGGCTCGGCAGGTTCACGTCGCAGGCCAGGAAACGCACGACGATCTCGCCGTTCAGCGGGATCAGCGCGCTCAGCTCGACCTTCACGCGTTCCCACCAGTTCTCGTTGCTCGAAACCCTGTCCAGCGGCACCCAGCTCTGGCCGCCGTCGCCGGACACGTCCACCGCGAACTCGTCGTCGGCGGTGATGCCGACCTGGGCGAACCAGCGCCAGTAGCTCAGGTAGGCCTGCTCGGCGCCCGCGAGGTCGAAGGTCGGGCTGAGCAGGGTCGTGCAGCCGCCGTCTATGTCATCCGCGTGCGGGTTGCCGCCCGGCTCGCCGTTGCCTGTGACGAAGCACTTCACGCCGGGGTCGGGCGTGTGGTCGTTCTCGGGCTGGATGGGGATGCCGGCCTGCTCCGTGCCCACGGGGTCCTCGCGGACCCAGAGGCCGTCGGTGGCGTCGTCGCCGAACACGCCGAGCTGCCAGTTCGGGTCCGCGGGGTCCTCGGCGTCGTAGGCGTAGACCAGCTCGGTGACGAGGAGCGTGTGGAAGTCGACCGGCGCGCTGGGGGGATCCGTGCTCTCCTGGCCGAGGCCGTCCCGCGCCCAGATGTAGTAGTCGACGGTCGTGTGTACAGGCAGGGCAGGCATCGCGCTCCGATAGACATCCCCGCCCTGCGGCGTCATCGCGACGCTTGCCCAACCGCTCTGATTGAAGCGGAAGTAGAGCCGCGCCTCGCTCACGGTGCTGTAGTCGATGACGGTGGCGTCGATTTCGTAGGATCCCAGGGGGCCGGGGACCGTGCCGGGAAGGCTCACGTTGCTGATACCGGGTCCAGCGATGTCGGTGAGCGAGAAGTCCTGCACTGTGATGCCTTCGCCGACGACAGTGACCGCGAACTCCTGCGGCGCGAAGCCCGCGAGGCTGGCGCGCGCCGTGTAGCCGGTCGGGGCCGCCAGGCCGCTGTAGTAGCCGTCCGCCGCGGTGTAGAAGCGCCAGCCCGCGCCGACGAGCTCGACCATGGCGCCTGGCAGGGGCACGTCGCCCCAGCTGCCGTTGCGCACGAAGCCGCGCAGCTCGCCGAAGCCGTCGATCGCCAGCAGCACGGCATCGTAGGCATCCACGTGCCCGTGGCCGAAGGTGTTGTCCTCGCCGGGGTCACCCTCGTCGTGGGCGGTGAGCATGAGGATCTCCTTGATCGCGTCCACGTCGAGGTTCGGGTCGGCCTGGCGCAGCAGCGCGACGATCCCCGCAACGTGCGGGCCGGCCATGGAGGTGCCGTCGCTCTCGCCATAGCCGCCGCCGGGGATCGAGGAGTAGACGTCCACGCCCGGCGCGACGACTTCCGGCTTGATCTCGAGCTCGGGCGGCACGTCGCAGAGCGTGGGGCCGCGGCTCGAGAAGTCTGCGATCGGGTAGGGCCAGTCGTAGTTGGTGGCGTCCACGGCGCCAACAGCGGTGCTGTTCGTCAGCGTCGCCGCGCGATCGGCCGGCGAGCCGATGGTGCCCGCGTCGGGGCCCGAGTTGCCCGCTGACCAGATGGTCACCACGCCCGCGGCCTCGCAGTTGTCGATGACTTCCCACCACAGGTCGTAGCAGTCGGGGTAGCCGAGATGCTCGCCGACGCCCCAGGAGTTCTGCACGACGTCCGGCACGTCGTCCACCGTCCCCGGATCGCCGTCGGGATCGGTAAGCCACTCGAAGGCGGCGATCACGTCGTTGTCGAAGTCCTCGCTCACGGGCTGGCCGATCACGTTACAGGCGATCCACTCCGCCCCCCAGGCCACGCCGATGCTGTCGTTCGGAGCGACGCCGGTCATGGTGCCGGTGGTGTGGGTGCCGTGGCCGTCCCCGTCCTCGGGGAAGGAGGTGTCCCCCTCCAGCACGTCCAGCCAGCACTCCTGCCAGGGCGCGTGCAGCCCGCGCCAGCGGTCTGCGAGCGCCGTGTGGTGCCCGTCGACGCCCGTGTCCATGCTGCCGATCAGACGCCCAAAGCCGGTGTAGCCGAGTTCGTACCACACCTCGGGGGCGCGCACCGCGCGCAAGCCCGGGGTCACACCGATATCGCGCGCGCCGTAATCCGCGCCGATCCCGCCGACGGGTGCGATGAGCACCGGCGTGAAGTCGGGCGCGACCAGGGCCACGTCGTCGCGGTAGGCGACCTCTTCGATTTCGCCCCGCGTGGCGGTGAGCACCACGAGGTTCGTGATCCAGTGGCTCGTGTAGCCGCGCACGCCACCGGAGCGAGCGCGCTCTTCGAGGTGCTCCAGGAGCCCGCCCTGCGAGCGGGCGGCGTCCTGCAGCGCGAGCACGACCTCGCGGTGACGTTCCCGCCGCGTGGCCCGCCGCTCCTTCAGCTCCATATCGAGCCGGGCAATCGGCGCCCGTTCGCTCATGTGCACGAGAACGCGGATGGGTTCGTCGGCCCCGAGCAGCGCGAGCTGCTCCTCCAGCGCGGGGTGGATCTCCCCCGCCTGAGCCAACGACGCGACCAGGACGATGAGCGTGAGTGCAAGGAACGGCGTGGTTTTCATGGCTGTCTCCTCCCGTGGGGTCCCGGCTGCAATTATAGCACGGCGGGAGGGTGAGCGAATGGCTCAGTGGCGCTTGTGGCGATCGACGGCCTTGAGGATCTTCAGATTGAGCACGACGAAGCGCAGCAGCTGAAAGAGCTTGTTGTTCATCCAGAAGCGCTGCCTGGGCGTGATCTCCATGACGGCCTCCTACTCGGGAATCAGCTTCCAGCCTGCGCGGCCCTGGAGCTTGTGGATGAAGGTGCTGTGGATCAGGCGCTTCATCCAGGCGCCCGCCAGGCCCATCTCCATGTGGGTGACGAAGAGGTCGCGTCCCTCTTCGTTGGGGTAGCGACGGAAGTCCGGCACGACGGGGTAGATCATGATGGTGGCCGCGGAGCCGTCCCAGAGCGAGTCCCCCATCGAAGCGATGCAGGCGGCGTACATCTCGGACATGCGCTCGCTGTGCATCATGCGCCCGTGCCGGATGAGGTCGATGATGTTCCTCGCCACGACGCGCCCGATGATTCCCGACACCATGCCCGTGCGCGGGGGCGCGACGGTGATGGTGGTGCCGTTCGGCGTGCTGTGCGGCACCGAGATCGAACCCGGCGGCGCGAAGGCGATGCCCGCGGCGAAGAGGTTGCGGTAGTCGGGGTTCTGGTAGACGGCCGGCCAGGCCTCCGGCGTCACGGAGAGCTTGTCGTGGGGCAGGCCGTAGATGCCGTCCACCTTTACCAGGCCCGCGGGGTTGACCACCTTCTCCGCGACATCCTCGCCGCCCGCGCCGATGAAGCTGAGGGGCTGCCCCTTGAACTGCGGGATGAGCATGGCGAAGTCGAAGCGCGTCTCGCCCTTTTCCCCCTCGTAGTCCTCCCAGGCGGCGACCCCCGGTTGCAGCTCGGTCACGCCGCGGCGCACCTGGACCTCGATGTCGTAGTCGCGGAAGACGGCGCTGATGAACTCCTCGCTGTTGAGCACTCGCCCCTGCTGCGACACCTGAATGCCGCGCACGCCGAAGTCGCCCGCGCAGGGTTCGTTGGAGAGCCAGACGAGCTCCGCCTTGTCGCGCACGCCCTTCTTCACGAGGTCCTTGTGGATGTTCGTGATGTACTCGAAGGCCGCGCCCTGGCAGGTGGCGCCCGGGTGGCCCGTGCCGATCAGGAGCCGCTGGCGCTCGCCCTTCTCCATGCGCGCCACGGACTCGAGGTAGGCGTCGCGGCACTGCACCGCGTGGCCGACGGTGCAGATGGACCAGCTGTTGCGCGTGGCGGGTCCGAGGCCCGGAGTTCCCTCGAAGTTGAGGTAGGGTCCGGTGGCGATGAGGAGGTAGTCGTAGTCGAGGCGGAGCGAGTCGGCGCCGTTGCCCTTGGGAATGGTGACGACGTAGTTCTCGTCGGGGTGTACGGCTGTGGCGCGGCCGTGCACGAAGTTCACGTTCATCCGGTCGCAGACCGGTTGCAGATCGAACTGTGTCTTCTCGGGGGCCATGTGGCCGACCCCGACCCAGACCAACGATGGAATATAGAGGAAGCGTCCCGAGCGGTTGACAAGCGTGATTTCGTGATCTCGGCCCAGGGCCGCGCCAAGGTAGAGCGCCGCCGTCTGACCCGCGAACCCCGCTCCGATCACAACGACCTTGGCCATCTCGGACCTCCTCGTTGATCACCCATCGGTCACTTTACCTTCTCGGCTTATCGGCCGCGACCTATTTCGCTCTCTCGCACCTCTTTTCATCGCGCCAGGACCTTCGGCAGCGCTCAGGGATCCGTCGCGTCGCAGCTCCGGCGCTTGCAGAAGACCAGCTCGGGGTCGCCCTCGTCGAGGTTCTCGATGCGCCCGCTGGGCTCGAAGCCCAGCTTGTCGAGCAGGTCCCTCATGGGCCGGTTCGATTCGTTGGTGGACGTGAAGAGCGTATCTGTTCGGCTCCGCGCCTCCATGTCCTCCATCAGGGCCGCACCGAAGCCCTGGCGCCGCAGGTCGGGGTGGACGTAGAGCATGGCGACGAAACTGTGCGCGAAGAACCCGTGCTCGAGCACGGCGTAGGCAATTGCCTCGCCGCGGTCTTCCACTACAGTACAGCGCCCGGTCAATACGGCGTCGCGGATGAAGTCCCGTCGCGCGGATTCAGCACACGCGACCTGATCGAGGGCGCAGAGCGCGGGGATGTCCGACTCGGTTGCCGGGCGGATCGTGCTCACGTCACTCTCCTTCGCTCGCGGCGGCGAGGTCCAGGCGGTAGACGGGCAGGCGTTCGTCGTCGCGTGCCAGTTCGAAGCCGAGATCGCGGACCAACGCTTCCGGGCCGGTCCAGAGCTCGCCGTCTTCGAGCTCGTCGCCACGTCGCGGAACTGCAAGCAGAGTCGGCGCGCCGCGGCGGCACAGGTCGCGCACGACTCCTTCCAGCAGCCGCCGCGCGAGGCCCCGACGCCGGAAGGCGGGCGCCACGAAGAGGCAGCCGAGCACCCAGGCGTCCGGATCCGCCGGCAACTCGTGGCGGCGCTCAAGATGCTCCAGCCAGGTGAGCGGGCAGCACTGGCACCATGCGGCGGGCTCGCTGTCAGCGTAGAGCAGGTAGCCGTCCCAGTTGCCGCGGTCCATCACGGCCTCGCGCAGGGCGAGGTTCTGTTCGGCCGTGCGCTCGCCCCAATCATCGAAGCTCTCCACCCACCAGGCCACGCAGCGGCACCAGCCGTGCTCGTTACGCTCGCTGTGCAGGCTGTGGAAGTCGTCGCGGCGTGTCGCGTCGAGGGGATGGACTTCGATGCGCATGGCGGCCTTTCGGGAAGACGAGGGTTCGGGCGCGCGCGTCGCTGTCGCGGCCGGCTACCAGTACTTCTCCACGTGGATCTGACCGGGCGCCTTTCTGCTGTGCTCGCGATAGCCCTGCTCGGCGAGCATGGTCGTCATGCCCTCGATCATGGCCGGGCTGCCGCAGAGGAGCACGTGCGTGTCAGCCGGCGTCGGCCCAAAGCCCCAGGCCTCGGCCAGGGCGCCACCGCGCCAGAGGTCCTGCACGTAGCCCGTGTGCCGCGGCCAAGGGGCGGGCTCGTCATCTGGGCGGCTGATAACGGGCAGGTAGTTGAAGTTGGAGCAGAGTTGCTCCATGACGAGCAACTCGGAGCGGTAGCCCAGGTCCCAGGAGTGACGTGCACCGAGCAGGACGGCGTAGCGCCGCTCGATGCCACAGAGGAGCTGGGTGCGCAGCATGCTCATGTAGGGCGCCAGGCCGGTGCCCGTGGCCACTAGGGCGATGTGCTGGTCCTCGGGCACGCGGTCGAGGGTGAACATGCCGCTGACCTTCGGGCCCAGCCAGAGCCGGTCACCGGGCTTCAGGGCGAAGAGACGCGGGGTCAGGGCGCCCGAGTGCACCAGGGCGATATAAAACTCGACGTATTCGCAGGCCACAGAGGAGGAGGCAATGGAATAGGCGCGGCGGATCAGTTTGTCCGGATCGGGGGGATCGCTTTCCGGATCGGAGAGCTCGAAGCGGGACGCCGAGCCCGGCAGGCCCAGTACTGCGAACTGCCCCGGCTTGAACTCGGGCAGCTCCCAGCCGTCCGGGTTCAGGCGCATGATGATCAGACCCGGCGCCACTTCGATGCGCTGCGTGACGATGGCGTTCAAGTCGCTTGCTGCCATGATGCCCTTGCTACGCCGTCCGATTCGTAGCAACGCGGGCTTTCACCGGCGCGCCCGCGGCCTAGTCGTAGAACTTTTCCTGCGCGAGGTTCTCGAAGCGCGTGTACTCCTTGATGAAAGCCAGGCGGGCGGTGCCGATGGGGCCGTTGCGCTGCTTGCCGACGATGATCTCCGCCATGCCTTCCTTCTCGTCGTCGTCCTCGTACACCTCCGGCCGGTAGATGAACATCACCAGGTCCGCGTCCTGCTCCAGGGCTCCTGAGTTGTGGCTCACGATCCCGTCCGCCAGCCAGCAGGCAGGTCCGGGGACGGTAAGATCGTATACCTCTTCCTCGCCCGCCGGTTCGATGCCCACGATGCGATCCCAGAAGAGATCGCTCTCGCTCATCTCACGTAATGATGGGCTATCGAGAAGCTCTGCGTAGTGATCGATCGTACGACGCGAGGGTGAGAACTTGAAATGAGAGGTACCTCCATAGGAGGTACCTCGCCAGCTCGCCATGCGTCGCTGTGAGATTCCAGCCGCCGCCATGGCCTGTTTGACCTCACCGAAAGCCTCGTTCGGAAGCGTATCAACATTGGGGTTCGGTTCCACGCCTTCCAGCGCCTTCTTCAATCTCATCGCTGGAAGGATCTTGGGTCCGTACGCTCCGACACACTTCAGGAACTGTCGCTGTGCCTCGCTGCCAGACACCATGACCATATGGACGGGACGACCACGTCTCTGCTCTACTTCATGGATCCTGGCTACGATGCCAAGACGAAGGAGCAGCGCCGCTACATCGTCCGCCAGTTTCTTACTGCATGTGCTGAAGTGGACTCCGTTGCTGCCTCTTGCACCAGCTTTGCGGACGCTGATCGAGCCATCCGTCGCCCAGAGATGTCTTAAGAGCAGAGCGATCTGCTCATTGGCGAGACGGAAGGCGGCCTGCGGAATGCGCTTCTCGTGGGATCGCTGCCCGAAGATCCCCAGCTCGCGAAGCCACTTGTTGACGCCTGCCGGGTGCCAGCGATTCCCGTTGCCGCTAATCAGGAGTTGATGCCAGTTTCCACGGCCACGATATCGCTTGACCGTTGTGCCGAATTCACGTGTCGCGGCCTCTGTGACGATGCGGCTGTTCTCTTCCGAACCTGTGCAGTAGCGCATGGGCTGCCCCGAGAGGTAGCTGCCATCGCCGATGAGTTGTCCGAGCAGCGCAACCCGCAACTCGGGCCAGCGCTCCGCCTGCACGGGTTCGGGCATCTTTCGAGTGATTCCGAGGCGGTTGCCGACTTTGAGCTTCGAAATCTCCTTCCAGCCGTCAGCCCCAAGCAGCCGGTGCTCGGCGGTTGCGCGGATGGCTCGCCCGCTGGCAAGCGCGATACGAAAGACCGGTTTCCGGCCAACCGCCCAGACTTTGTCACTGATCTCCATGGAGAGCTTTCCCGTGGCATCGATGGAGAGGACGGAGGGGGTTTCCCCCACGAGCTCACGGATCGGCACGCGGCGGCCGTCAGCGAGGCAGACGAGCGTGTCCCCCGTCACGCACTCACGCAGGTCCGAGAGCTGCGGGCGCTTGTCGGTGCGCGACTCGACGGCGCGGCTGAGCTGGCTCAGAGCCAGCACCGGCACGCCCAGCTCCTTGGCCAGAGCCTTGAGGCTGCGGCTGATCTCGCTGATCTCCTGCTGGCGGTTGTCGGAGCGGCCCGTGGCACGCATGAGCTGCAGGTAGTCCACCACGATGAGGTCCAGGCCCTCTTGGGACTGCAGGCGCCGCGACTTGGCGCGCATCTCGAGCACGGTGATCGCGGCGGTGTCGTCGATGTAGATCGGCGCGTCGGCGAGCTGGCCTGCCGCCTCGGTGAGCAGCGGCCAGTCCTCGTCCTTGAGGTTGCCCGAGCGCAGCTTGTGCGCGTCGATGCGGGCCTCGGCGGTGAGCAGACGTTGCACGAGCTGCTCCTTGGACATCTCCAGCGAGAAGAAGGCCACGCGCTTCTTCTCCTCGATCGCCGTGTGCTGTGCGACGTTGAGCACGAGGCTCGTCTTGCCCATGCTCGGCCGGCCCGCGATGATGATGAGATCGGATTTCTGGAAGCCGCCGGTCATGCTGTCCAGCTCTGTGTAGCCGCTGGGCACGCCCGTGATGTGACTCTGGCTCTCGTAGACGCGCTGGATGTTCTCGAAGGTGCCGCGAAGGATTTCCTTCACGGGCTGGAAGCCCTGCCGCAGCCGCCCCTGGCTGATGGCCATGATGGAACGCTCGGCCTGGTCGAGGATCTCGACGGCCTCCTCGCGGCCATCGAAGCAGCTGCGGACGATTTGCCCCGAGACCTCGATCATCCGCCTCAGCGTGGACTTCTCCATGACGATGCGCGCGTAGTGTTCGACGTGCGCGCCCGTGGCCACGCTCTCCTGCAGCCCGCCTAGGTGGCTCGCGCCGCCGGCGAGATCGAGCTGGCCGGCCTTGCGCAGTTCCTCGGTGAGCGTGACGATGTCCACCGCCTCGCCCCGTTCGTATAGCCCCACCATCGCGCGGAAGATCTCCGCGTTGCGCGGCTGGTAGAAGTGCTCGGGCTCGAGCAGCTCCATGGCCCGGTGAATCGCGCTGCGGTCCAGCAGCAGCGCGCCCAGGATGGCCTCCTCGGCCTCATTGCTCTGCGGGGGAACCCGCGGATCCTTTCCGGGGCTGACGCCCGCGCCGGCCGGCTCTCCGATTGCGCTCACAGCTTCACTCGCTCCCTGCTGCTGTCGACTCTACAGCTTGTCGTACTCGCGTCGGATGATCTTGAAGTCCTCCCACGCCGGGCGCTTCCAGTTCGGGTTCCGCAGAAGCGCGGCGGGGTGATACGTAGCATAGACCGGCACGCCCCGATATTCAAACGGCCCCGTCTCGCGCAGCTTGGTCAGGCTCATCCTCTTGCCCGTCAGCCACTGCGCTGCGAAGAGCCCGAGCGCCACCAGGATCCCCGGCTCGATCAACTCGATCTGCCGCTCGAGGAAGGGCCGGCAGCACTCGATCTCGTCGGGGGCGGGGTTGCGGTTCTCCGGCGGGCGGCACTTGAGGATGTTCAGGATGTGCACGTCTTCGCGCTTGAGCTCGATGGCGGCGAGGATCTTGTCCAGCAGCTGCCCGGCCCGGCCCACGAAGGGGATGCCCTGCGCGTCCTCCTCCGCCCCCGGCGCCTCGCCGACGAAGGCCAGCTTCGCGCGCGGGTGGCCGGTGCCCGGCGCCGCGTTTGTGCGCATGGCACCCAGCCCGCAGGCACGGCAGCTGTCGACCTCGCAAGCGAGCTGGAGCAGCTCGGTGTTCTGCCATTCGGGATGGCGCTTGCTCAACTTCTCGATCAGCTCGGCCGAGAACTCGGGCTTGGGTCGGGTGGCGGCGAAGAGGTCCTCTTCCCTCGGCTGGAGGCGGGGTCTCGGCTTGGGCGCGCTCTCCTCTGGCGACGGGTTGTCTCCGCGTCCGGCATCGCGCTCGGGGTCTGACGGGGCGGGGTCGGAGGGAACGGGGTCGGACGCAGTGCCGCCCCCGCCCGCCGCAGCGACTGCCGCCATGGCCTCGGGCCGGGGCGGCTCGAGGACGAGGCGCTCGACGCCATCAGTGCGCTGCTGGCGCAGCCAGTGGCGCAGGTCCGCGATGATTATCTTGCGCTCTTCGTCCATGGATTCGGCTCCCGGAGCAAGTCGGCCGCCCAGTATAGCGAGCGGCCGGGTCAATTGAAAGGGCGTCAGCCAATCTTCCGCGTGCCGGGCCGAGGCTGCCGCCGGCCAGCCAAATGAAGAGATATCTTCACCGGATTCAGGAGTTTCGCTCGATGGCTAGCGGCAGCCGCCAGCGTCTAGACTGCGAATTGCGAGAGGTGGTGATCCATGTGCTTCGCGGCCAAGATGCACCACTCCCGGTGGGAGAGCGTTCCGAAGATCGGGTGCGGCGCCACTTCCTGCGCGCGCACGAGACGGGACACGAGTTCCTCGAAGCCTCTGGTGTCGGCCTCCCAATCGGCGGGCGTGGTCGTGAGCATCTCGGGGGAGGTCTGGACTTTTCCCTTCGGCGCGGGTACGGGCAGATAGACGACGAGCCACTTCATCAGGGTGTGCGTGAGGATGTTTCCCGCGGGCCTCGTCTCCACGTCCCCCAGCGCGACGCGGATCTGATCCGACAGGTGGCTCACCATCGCGGGCGCGCTGAGGCTGCCCCAGAGCCGCTCGTGCTCGGGCGTGAGCTGGCGGAAGCGCGCGAGGAGCATCTCTCGCTGTCCCTGATCCAGGATGCTCGGCATTGATCCTCCTCGATCGGATACTGTGCACTCAATGCCTCCGGTGTGAACGGATTGAGTATACGGTGTTCCGCCTCGACGATCTCGTGGAATCGGAGCGACATCAGCCTAGAAGATTACAGAGTTCTGCCGCATCACTGAAGGTCTGCTCCAGCAAGGCGCGGGCATCCTCCTCGCTGATGGCGAGAGCTTGCTTGCAGAAATCCACCAGCGCGCTGCATTGCGATAGATCCTCACTCTCCCTGATGCGTGAAGCGATCGCCACGGCAGGCATGACATCCACCTGATCGGGGTCCTCGTGATGGCTGGCGATGCCGTTGACGAGTTCATCCGGTAGATTCCATTCTTGGGCCATCGCGGCGCCGATGCTCGGATGGTCGAAACCGAACGTGTCCATCTCCATTTCGTGCAGACAGGTGCTCTCGTCATTGATCCAATCGCCCAGCAATCGGCCGTAGTGTTCCCCCTTGGCAGTCGCGAGCACGGGAATCGCCATGTCCTGCAGCAAGCCTACAGAGAAGGACTCGACGGCCGTGTTGGGATGGATGCGCTGCGCGATGACCTGTGCGAGACTGGCCCGCTGCGTCGCCGCCAGCCAATATCGCCGGGAGCTGAAGTTTTCGATCTTGGCTTGGGGTAGAGTGTCCTTGACCGCGTGATTCAGGACGATAGCTTCGACCCGGGAACGACCCAGCATTATCACGGCATGATGCAGGTTGCTCACCTTCGACGAGAGGCTGAAGGCGGCGGAGTTGACGGTCTTCAGGACCTTGACGTGCATTCCCGGATCGGCCTGGAGTTTCTGCGCGATGTCCTGTATGGATGTATCCGGATCCCGCAAGGCTCCCAGTACGTCCATGACCACGCCCTGGAAACTTGGCAGTTCATAGCCGTCGAGGAGGTCGGGTAGATTTTTCGCGGAGAACTGTTTCTGCTTTCCAAACATTCTCAACATGTTTTCCTCATCCAGTTTGCTATTCCGCGCGGCGGGCGATCTTATTGCTGAAGATGGAAAGCAATCCACCGAGCATCATGTAACCGATCACGACTTCCAACATGGCAATTCCCTGGGCGGCTGCGGAGGCCGGCACGATGTCGCCGTAACCCAAGGTGGTCAGGGTGACGACGCTGTAGTAGAGCGAGGACAGCCAGGTGACCCGATCACCGTAATCGATATCGACGAGAGAGTAGAGCCCCGCGAAGATCATGGACAGGAATACGATGAGCAGGCACCACCTCAACATGCTTCGTCCGCAATCGCAACTGATCCACCAGAGGTAGTAGAGGACGTTCGCTGCACGGCTGCTTTCACGAAACTCCTTGATGTAGTTCTGATCGAGGATGAAACGTCGAACACGATAGGCGCCGGCAAAGTTGATGTCCCGCACGTCTACGCCGGTCCAATCGGCCTTTTCGAAACCCTGCAAAAGTCGCAGGCTGCAATTCTGCAGGTTTGCGTTCTTGAAGCTGGCGCGAGCAACGTTGCTCATGGCCAGATCGCAATAGCTGAGATCCGCACTGGTGAACTTGACGCCACCGAGCATCGCTTCCCGCATCCGGACGCCCTTCAGGCAGGCCGCGCTGAGATTCGCGGCTTCCAGGTCCGACTTGCTCAGGGTGCTGTCCGAGAGATCGGCCTGGAAGATATTAGCGCCCTTCAGGCAAGCCATACCAAAGCCGGCCTGCCGGGCCGCCACGTTTTCCAGGTTGGCCTCGCTGAGATCCGCACCGGTGAACTCGGCGCGATGGAGTTTCGCGTTCCTCAGGATCGCTCCGGCAAGCTTGGCCTTGAAGAAATTGGCTCCCGACAGATCCGCCTCCGTGAAGTCGATACCCGAAAGATCCTTGCCGGCAAAATCCTGTCCGCTGAGGTCCTCGCCGGCGTAGGAGCGGCGCTCGGCCTGACAGAAAGCTTCCGGGGGAGCTTCCAGTTTTTCCTGATCCTGCTCCGAGATTCTGACCTTCAATCTTCCCGATGCCTCCCGCTGAGGTAACTTGTTCTATATCAATAGATAGAGCAGTCTGGCGCCGGGCGCGGACGCCCGCCTAGAATCTCTCACCTCATCGGGGTGGGATCAGCAGAATCCTTGCCAGGATCCGGATTATCACAGTGTATGGCTCAGGCTCTCGACTCTGTCCTTGGCCTCCCTCAGCGCAAGGTAGACACCGCTGGGGCATTCGTGGCCACGACAATCGCGATTGTCCCAGGCACGCCAAGATCTGCGACATTCTCATGCGATCAATTTCCATATCGAGATATGATTCTGTATAATCTCCCGGTACTCACACCCTCATGGTCCCTCTGTCTCCGGTCGGATGGGCGCGCAGGTTCCCGGATTAGGTTTTCCCTGACAGGGACCGCAGGCTCCACTTCCCAGCCAAGGAAGGGATCATGACTACAGGAACCGCCAAGCACGCCATCCCCACCCGGTCCCACCGCCTCGCGGCCCTCCTGGCCCTCTGCGGGCTGCTCGGCATGGCCACAAACGGCGCGGGGAAGGTCATCGACGACTTCGAGTTCGGCTCTTTCTCCATCCAGACTTCCGGTGGGGACTGGGTCGTCGATGTTCGTTGCCAGCTCTATCCGGACTCCATGGCCCCATAGCTAACAGACACTT
>CAZVHI010000058.1:0-17573 GCA_964627205.1 uncultured bacterium | reverse complement strand
GTTAGCTCCACGCCTTCGATCGGCATGAGGTTGATGTCGATGATTCTCCCCGAGATAAAGACATGGTCGAGTTCGCAGCCCTGTTCGAGGGCGCCCATGAGAACGCCGCAGTCGTTGTTTGCCGGCAGGCAAGGCGAGTCTGAGCTCAGAGTGAAATCGCCCGCATCGAAGTCGCAGAACCAGGGATCCTGGGAGATGTTTCCGTCGGTCCCGGTAGGATCGTCCATTGAGCCAAGGAAGTTACCGCCTTCGTTGCCATATACGTCGCAGCAGGTGAGAATCACAGATGCAGAAGGCTGGCGGTAGATACCTCCACCATAGCTGTTGTGCGCCACGATGCTCGCGTCGAGGATGATGTTCGCGTCGTCGTCTGCGAACAGGCCGCCGCCGTAATCGGCGAAGTTGTTCACCACGGAGAGATGGGATGCGCTCACGGTGGCATCGAGAGCATAGAGACCGCCGCCGTTGTCGCTCCCCGAGCCGTTCGCCTCGTTGTCGTGAATCAGGAGCCAGGACAATGTGACATTTGAGAGCCAGATCGAAACGCCGCCGCCGTGATCTTCGGCCTCGTTGTGCCGGAGGATCACATTCTCGATCGTGGACTCGGACTGGTAGAGGTGTATTCCCCCGCCCCAGGTTTCGGTCCAGCCGTTCTCCAGGACCAGATCGCGAAGCGTGGGGGAGGCGCCGATGATGCGAATCCCGCCCCCGGCTGAGGCGCCGGTGTCGGCGTTGTGTCCGTTGCGGATAGTGAAGCCCTGGATGAGTGACGCGCTTGTCTCGCTTCCGTGGATGAAGAAAGCTCGGCCGGCATCCAAGCAATCCAGGATGCTTTCATCGGCTCCCGACTCGCCAATCACGGCTATGTCCAGTCCTCGCAGCTCGATGTCCCGGTTGCCCGCGCCGGTGTAGGTGCCGGAACTGCAGAGCACGGTGTCGCCGGCGGCGCAGGCATCGACGGCGGCCTGGATGGTCGGGTAGTCGCCCGTGCCTTCGGGATTCACGTGGAGGATTGCGGAGTGTCCCGCGAGGGGGACGAGGAGAGCGAGGACGACGATCGGCGCGGCACGCATCACGGCCTCCCTTGCCATGGATTCGAAATCAATTATAGCATGGGAGTCCGGTTCCCGCGTCCTCGAAGTGAGGTAGGGGCTCTTTTTCGCGTGACAAGGCACCAGTGGCAGATTCCCCGTGCACAATAAGTGTCAGGAGTTTCTTACGCACACGGATAGTCGCCACGTGGCGACTGCCGGCCAAAGAATAACCCCGGGGGGCGCCCCCGGGGTTTACTATGGGCCCCACACCGCGTTCCGCGCCCGAATCAATACATGGACTTGAGCGTGCTCCAGCTGGTCGGCTGCGTGGCGATGAAGCCGCAGTCGACGATGCGCGCGCCCACGAGCACGCCGCAGACATTGTTGCCCGGCGCGCAGGGCGAGTCCATCTGCAGGTAGTAGTTGCCGCTGCTCTCCGCGCCACAGAACTCGGGGTCGGCCTCGAAGTTGCCGTCCTGGCCGAGCTGCTGGGCGAGATCGCCGGTCCAGTTGCCGCCCGTGTTGCCGTGGATGTTGCTGCAGAGGAAGGCGGCGCTGCCGCCGGCGATCGACACCCCCTCGAACGGCGTGTTGAACGCGACGACGACCTGCGTGAAGTCGGGGCTCGCGGCCCCGCCCACGTGGATGCCAGCGCCAGGACCGGCACTAGAGTTCTCGGCGATCGTACAGCTCGTCAGGTCGGGGCTCGATCCGTCGAAGGCGAGCCCCCCGCCGCCCGCGCTGGCGTGGTTGCCGAAGAAGGCGTCGAGGGAGAAGCTCGCCTCCGAGGAGTTGCCCAGGAACACGCCGCCGCCGAAGCCCGTGCAGGTGTTCTCCGCGAAGCTGCCGTGGACGGCGCTGAAGGCCGCGCCCGTGGCGAAGAGCCCGCCGCCGCTGCCGCTGGCCAGGTTGCCGAGCACCTGGCAGTCCGTGAAGCTGGGCGCGGAGCTGTCCAGGTACACGCCGCCGCCGTCCCCGTCCGCGCGGTTCCAGGTGAAGTCGCAGAAGGTGAAGCTTGCCGCGGAGCCGTTCACGCAGGCCAGGCCGCCGCCCGCCCCGTTCTGGGTCTCGTTGCCACGGATGATGCAGTTCTCGAAGACCGGCGAGGAGTTATTGCAGTAGACGCCCCCGCCCGCCTGCCCGGATCCGCCCAGCCCGCCGGTGAACGTGAAGCCGATGACGGACGCCGTGGCGTCCACGTCCACGGCGAGCAGTACGCGGCCCTGCCCGCCCGCGTCGATCGTGCAGCAGTAGGCGCCGCGCGTCTCGCTGCGCAGGACGACTCCGGACTTCAGGCTCAGCCCGTACTCCTCGTAGATCCCGCAGGCCACGAGCACTGTGTCTCCGGACTGCGCAGCGTCCAGGGCGTCACCGATGCTCGCGTAGTCACCGGGCACTGCGAGCGTGACCGCCGCGGCCGGCGCGCTGAACGTCAGGGAAAGAACGAGTGTGATGAGAACCGTGCGCATCGACGCCTCCTCGATGATGGTAGGGCCCGCAGGCGGGGAGGACCGCCCAGCCAGACATGCTTACCCATGAGAGGCATCGGCAGCTGGCGGAGCCGGGTTGAGGAGGAAATGCAAGATCGGGTCCCGGGCGGGAATCGCGGGGGCTTTCGTGGAAGCGGAAGCCAGGTCCGGCGAGGATCGGACCCTGCGGGCAGCGTTCAGCCCCTCTGGGGCCTCTCACCCAGCACCTCGGGCTTCACGAAGAGCGTCTTCTCGCGCGTGCAGAGGGCGAGGCCGGGAGCGCCCTTGCGCGGCTTGCGGACGTAGCGCTTCTCGGTGTAGATCACGGGCACGGTGCCGCTGTGGCGCGCCTTGCTATGGAAGGCGGCGATCGCGGCTGCGCTCTCCAGGATGCTCTTCGGCGGGCCGCTCTTGTGCCCGCCTGTGCGTAGGATCACGTGGCTGCCGGAAACGCCGGCGGCGTGCAGCCAGATGTCCTGCGGCGCCGCCTCGCGATGGGTGAGCAGGTCGTTCTCGCGGTTGTTGCGTCCCACGAGGACCTCCCAGCCGCCGGGCAGCTCGTACTGGCGGAAGAGAACCGGCTCCGGCGCCGCGCCCCCCGCCTCCGGCCGGCGCCGCGCGTCCAGCACGGAGGTCTGCGCGCCCAGCTCGAGCAGGGCCTGCCGCAGGGTCGAGATCTCGCCCGCCTCCTGGCAGTGGCACTTCACGAGGGCCGGGAGCCGCTCGCTCAGCGTCTCCTCGTCCTCGACGATGCGGCTGCGGACCTCCTCCATGCGCATCTCGATGGTGTTCAGCCCGCGCTCGCCCTTTGCCGCCTGGTGGTAGAGCCGGTTGAGGTTCTCGTGCGGACTGCGCGCGGGATCGAGACTTACCTGCACGCGCTCGCCCTCCCCGTGTACGTCCTCCAGCTCGACGCTGTCGACGCCCCGCTTCACCTCGTGCAGGTGCGCCGCGAGCGTGTCGGCCTGGCGGCGCATGTCGCCGGCGCTCGCGGCCCGCTCCCAGTCCTGCTCCAGCTTTGCCAGAAGCCGGCGGTTCCGGGCGAGGCGCTGCTCCAGGGCGCGGCGCACGGCCGTCATCATCTCGATGATCTGCATCCGGGCCAGGCAGTTGCGCCCCATGAACTGCAGCGCGGTGGTGAAGTTGTCGAAGCGAGAGATCTCCAGCGCCTCGGCCTCGAGCTGCCGGCTGGAGACGATCTTCATGCCATGGGGGATGACCATGCAGGGCCGCCCGTCCTCGGGGGGGAAGCTGAGCACGTGGATCGGCATCCGCTGCTCGCGCACCCGCCGGATCCAGCGGCGGAATCGGCGAGCCAGCACCTCCTCGGGCTTCTCCTTCGGACGAGCTTTTCTGCGCTCGACGAGAAAGCGCACCGACGGCGGCTTGAAGCCGCGGATCCCCCGGCAGTCCACCTCGTCCAGGGGCTCTTCGCCGCCGCGCCGCACGCGCTCTAGCAGCGTCTCGGGCCAGTCCGAGAACGCCTCGGGGGCCAGGGGCAAATCTTGCCCGACCTCGGCCAGATCCGCCGCGCCCGGCCAGTACTGCGAGCCGGGCCTGTACTGAGGCCCCCCCTTGCGGCTGGCGCGGATGACCCGGTTTCCCCGGTCGGTCAGGACTAGCCGTCCCCCGGCGAAGAACTCGATGTAGAGGAACAAGGGGATGTCTTCCTTGAAGTTACCGCTGCTGGTGAAGTCCAGGCGCAGGAGGCTCTGGCCTTTCAGCGGGGCTCCGCCGAGGAAGGTGACCCCCTCGAGGTGGGCGGGCAGGAAGGAGAAGTCGTGGCGGCTGTCCTGGAACTGAATATGCTCGAATTCCTCGCGGAGCTTCGTATCCAGATGCAGCCCTTGCGCTTCCTGGCGCAGGTGGATGACCAGATACTCGCTTCCCCGGTGGGCATGGAAGATCAGAACCACGACCGGACCGTTCCAGGTGACCCTCTCGAGTCGGAGGCCCTGCAGACGGTCGAAGAGCGGGGAGGCCATCAGGAGCTTCGGGAAGTCCATGGGACTCTTCTACCCACTTCAGCCGAAGAGGAAATCGGCCGAAACCATGAGTTGGCGGACGATGGGCGGCGGCCCCCAGGCCGCGAATGACGGCATCGTCTAGGGACTTGGAAACAGGAGAAGCTAGCACGGAATGAGTCCATCCGCAACCAGAGTGGGGCGCTGCGCGATCCTGCTGCTCCTGGCGCTGCTGTTGCCGCTCCTGCTGCCGGGACAGGCGTGGGCCCAGGATTCGGACGGGGACGGCCTCGACGACACCGTCGAGATCCTCGCGGGCACCGATCCAAACGATCCGGACAGCGACAACGACGAGGTCTTCGACGGCACCGAGTTCTCCTGGAACCTGGACACGGACGGCGACGGGCTCATCAACGCGCTGGACGTCGACAGCGACGCCGATGGCCTGGACGACGGCGAGGAGTTCGCGATCGGCACCAGCATGGTGCTGGTGGACAGCGACCTCGACGCGCTCCTCGACTACGCCGAGGTCTACGTCTACATGACCAACCCGGTGGCCTACGACACCGACTCCGATGGGTTGTCGGATCTCGAGGAGGTCACCTACGGCCAGGACAACCTCATCACCGATCCCTGGAGCACGGACACTGACGGCGACGGTCTGACCGATTACCAGGAGCGCCCGACAGGGATCGGCGGCTTCGGTACCAGTGCGGTCGTCTGGGACACCGACGGCGACGGCCTGAGCGACTACGAGGAGATCTACCCCGGCCAGGACGGCCACAACACCGATCCCCTCAACGGCGACAGCGACGGTGACGGCTTGTCCGACGGCCTGGAGATGATCCACGGCTGCAATCCCAACAACCCCGACACCGACCTCGACGGCCTCGACGACGACGTCGAGGTGCAGGTCTACTTCACCAATCCCAACTCGACCGACAGCGACGGCGAGCTCCTGGGTGACTACGCGGAAGTGATCACCCACGGCACGAACCCCAACAATACCGACACCGACTACGATGGCCTCGACGACTACGAGGAGACGGAGTTGGGTTGGGACGGCCAGGTGACCGACCCGCTCGACGCGGACACCGACGACGACGGGCTCAACGACGGCACCGAGGCGGACTACGGCACCAACCCCCACTTCCCGGACACGGACCTCGATGGCCTGGGGGACGCCGAGGAGGTGGCGGGCGGCACCAACCCGGTCGAGGCGGACTCTGACTACGACGGCCTGGACGACGGCACGGAGATCGCGGCGGGCACCCTACCGACCAACCCCGACAGTGACAGCGACGGCATCCTCGACGGCTCCGAGCAGCTCTGGGACAGCGATGTCGACGGCGACGGTGCGATCAACGCCCTCGATCCCGACAGCGACGGCGACGGACTGATCGACGGCCAGGAGGCCCCGCTGGGCGGCGACCCGCTCGACACCGACAGCGACGACGACGGGCTCCTCGACGGCGAGGAGGCGGCCCTGTCCACCCGCCTGGACGACGATGACAGCGACGACGACGGCCTGACCGACGGACCGGAGCGCGACGGCGTGACCTCGCCGCTGGCCTGGGACAGCGACAGCGACGGCCTGTCCGACGGCCAGGAGCTGGGCCTCGACGCGCCGCAGGGCGAGGACACCGACATGGAAGTCTTCGTCGCGGACAGCGACGCCGGCCTGACGACAAGCAACCCGGCCCAGGCCGACAGCGACGGCGACGGCCTCTTCGACGGCCTCGAGGACGCGGACCTGGACGGCCAGCGCGACGGCAACGACCCCACCGATGCCATCTCCGACTGGCTCTCCGGCGGCGAGACCGACCCCGGCCTCGTCGACACCGACGGCGACGGCCTCGCCGACGGCTACGAGATCGCCCAGGGCGGCGACCCGCTGCTGCCCTTCTCCTCCCGCGACCTCGACTGGACCGCCGACAGCCTGGCGGTCACCCTCGGCATGGGCGCGATGGTCGTCGACACGCTGGTGCTGGTCAACACGGACGCGGCGAACAACCCCGATACGAGCGACGGCCCCGGCCTCGGCGACCTCAGCGGTGTGCAGATCGAGGTCCGCGATCTCTTCAGCGAGACCGCCCGGCGGCTCCCCGCGGAGTGGGTGCGGATCCAGCCCGAGCAGATCTTCCTCTTCGAGGGCGGCGCCGACACGATGGTCACCGTGACGATCACCATCCCCGAGGCGGCGTCGGCGGGCACCTTCCGCGGGCTGATCACCGCCAGTGCGGAGGGCGGCGTGCCCTACGACCTCGTGGATTTCGCGGTGAGCGTCGAAGGCGGGGGCGGCTTCCAGATCGTGCCGAATCCCGTCCACGCCGACATCACCTCCTCGGCGGATTTCAGCTTCCGCAGCGAGCCGGGCATGGAGGTGCGGATCGAGATCTTCACCATGGCGCTCGAGAAGGTGGCGCGCCTGCAGAGCCCCGGCCCCTACACCGACGAGGAGATGCACTCGCTGGTCTGGTACCTGGAGAACGAGTCGGGACGCCGCGTCGCCAGCGGCGTCTACCTCGCACTGGTCCATTTCGAGACGCCCACGGGCACCCGGACCATCCGGGACAAGATCATGGTGCTGCGCTAGGAGAGGCATGAACGAGAAGCGACAGATAGTGATCCTGACCCTGTTCATCGCGGCGTTCTTCGCCCTGCTGACCGTGGCCGAGCGCCAGGCGTCCGGCGCGGAGCTGAACGACGACGTGGGCACGAGCCACTCTGCGCTCGGCGCCATCGGCTTGGACGCGCGCGCCGCGGCGCTGGGGCAGTCGGTCACGGCGGTGGACCTCGGCGTGACGGGTCTGGAGTACAACCCGGCCGTCACCGCGTTGATCGACGGCCGGCGCCTCTACCTCGGCCATCTCAACTGGGTGCTCGACACGAACCTGAGTCAGACGCTCGTGGCCTTTCCCTTCCGCGACGAGGGCGTGATCACGCTGGGGCTCGTTCACTTCGACCAGGGCACCGTCGACGAGGTGCTCGAGGACGGCACCTACACCGGCGAGCGCCTCGGCGCCCGCGACATGCAGTTCGGCGTGGGCTACGCGCGCGACCTGGGCTCGGTGCTGAGCTTCGGCGCGCGGCTGGCCGTGCTCTACAAGTCGCTCGGCCGCGAGCGGACCGGCGGCGTGCTGGGCTCGGTCGGGCTGATCAGCCCCGAGATGGACGGCTTCCGCATCGGCGCCGCGGTGCAGGACATCGGTCCCGGCATCCGCTTCCGTGAGCTGAGCGATCCGGCGCCCATGCGCTACCGCATCGGCGTGTCGCACCAGGTGCGGATCGGCGAGGGAAAGTTCCGCCTGCAGAACTCGCTGGACTACGTGATCCCGCGCGACAACCACGCGTCCTTCGGCTTCGGCACGGAGTGGGACTACCGCGACATCCTGATCCTGCGCGCGGGCTACCGCCGCACGCTGATGGAGGACGAGACCCCCGACGGCGACCGCTTCCGCTACGGCTGCGGACTGCGCGTGGGCAACTACCGCTTCGACTATACCTATGCGCCCAAGGAGGACTTCGAGCCGGTGCACCGCGTGGCGGTGACCTTCGAGTTCCGCGAGGCGGCCGACAAACTGGAGAGCGAGAGCATCGCGCGGCAGATCATCGCGCGGGCGATGGCCTACGACTCGCTCATGGCCGCCCGCCAGGACACGCTGCAGGAGGACAAGTTCAAGCCCCTGTCCAAGGTCACGGTGCTCCAGGGCATCACCTTCACGCTCAACAGCTCGGAGATCCACGAGGCGAGTTTCTCGATCCTCAACGAGATCTTCGCACGCCTGGTGAGCACGCCGAACGTGGAGGCCGTGGAGATCCAGGGGCACACGGACAACACCGGCTCGGTGGAGTTCAACCGGCAGCTCTCCCTCGACCGCGCGAAGGCGGTGCGGGAGTACTTCGTGCGCCTGGGCTATCCGGCGCGCAGGATCGGATCGATGGGCTTCGGCGCGGAGAGGCCGCTGGTGAGCAACGACACGGTCGAGGGCCGCGCCGCCAACCGCCGCATCGAGATCCACCTCGTCCGCAGCATCGAAGGCGGCTAGGGAACCCCTACTCCCACTTCACGCGGCGCTCGTCGGCCTCGACGATCTGGATGTCGCCAGCGGGCGTGAGGCCCACGATCTCGAGGTTGCCGTCCCCGTCGATATCGAAGATGTCCATCTGCGGGCCGAAGCCGCCCGGGTGCTCCCACTCCATCTGACGGAACTTCGCGTCGAGCACGAGGCCCGTGTTCAGCACGATCTCGTCCTGGCCGTCGCCGTCTACGTCGGCAACGAGGATCTGCTGGGCCAGGTACTCCTCCGCGCTGCGGAACTCCTCGGTCTCCTCGTCGCCCGAGAAGATGACCAGCCGGTCGTCGGCCAGCAGCACGATCTCGGGCTTGGCGTCTCCGTCCACGTCGGCGACGGAGAAGGAGTTGACCGCCTGGAAGAAGCCCTCGGGCGTGCGCCAGATGTCCTCGAGGGTGCCCAGGTCGATGACGAAGAGGTCGCCGCGGCGGGTGGTCACGATCAGCTCCGGCCGGGCGTCGCCGGTGGTGTCGGCGGCGCGGACCTCGCGGACCGGCGCCCAGACCTCGCGCTGGCGCATGGTCTTGAGCCGACCGGTGGCCCGGTCGCGCTCCATGAAGTAGAGGAAGCCGCGCTCGGTCCCGAAGACGAACGAATCGGTGGTGTCGTCGATCATCTCGGCGGCGGCGTGGTGCTCCACGAAGCTCCAGGGATAGGAGATGTTCACCCACTTCTGGGCGGCGGCGGGGGCCGCGAGGATCGGGACGAGCAGGAGCGTCAGCATGGCAGGCGCCAGTCGGGACATTTTCGGCCTCCGGTCGGGTGAAGTCGGTCCAGGGATTCAAGATAGCACGCGGGCCGGGCCGAAGGAAGGGTTCCCGCCTCCCGGGTCCGAAGAGGCCCCCGCGGGAGCCGAGCGCCGCCTATTCCCGTCCCACTATCTCTTTACTTGCATTGGCATTGACGACATACTGCTTTGTGCTTAATTAGTGGCTCCCATTGATTGCCGGTGCGCGGAGCTGCATCCGGTGGAGGGGGCGGGAGAGCATGTACACACGGGACGAGCTCAAGAAGATGAAGGTGGGCGAGCTGCGCCGCCTGGCCAAGAAGCAGCGGCTCATCGGCTACAGCCAGCTACGCAAGGCCGACCTCGTGGAGCGCGTGGCCCGTCACCTGGAGCAGCTCGTCCGCCGGGAGCAGGAGGCCGCCGGCGAGCATCGCCGCGGCTCCATGCCGGGGCTCAAGATCCTGCTCCACGAACCATCGGGCGCCTCCGAGCGGAAGGCGGCCGACGAACGCGCCGAGGCAGCCTCGGAAGCGAAGGCCGAGCCCGCGCCACCCGCTCCCGGTCTGCACGAGATGCGCGACGCCTCCTGGTATCCCCCCGACCTGCCCGACGGCTACGGCCACGACCGCCTCACGCTCATGGTCCGCGATCCCCACTGGCTCTTCTGCTACTGGGAGGTCACCGACGGCCTGCTCGAGCGCGTTCGCGCCGAGTTCGACGCCCCGACCCACAAGGTCCTCCGCGTCCACCTGCTGGACGATGGCGAGATGGTCATGGACGGCTGGGAGCATGGCATCTCCGAGGACGCGAAGAACTGGTACGTCCACACGGGCCGGCCCGGCGCGCTCTTCCGCGTCGAGCTGGGCCTGGTCGACGCCAGTGGCCGCTACCGGCGGCTCGTGGCGAGCAACACCGTGCGCGCTCCTCTGGACGCCCCTTCGGAGCGCTGGGACGAGGAGTGGGTCGGCCTCAGCCGCGAGACCTGGGAGCGCCTCGAGCGCGAGGCGCGGCCCTTCCCCGGCTCGCTCGCCGGCGTCGACTTCCTGAAGCAGGAGCTGAAGGCGATCGCCGCGGCGCGCCTCGGCGCCTCCGAGATCAGCGCCTCGCGTCCGCCCAAACCCTCCAGCAAGAAGGCGTCCCCGAATTGAACCCGAGCGATCACAGGGGCTACCTGGTCCTGCTGCTCCACCACCATCTCCCCTTCGTGCGCCACCCGGAGTACGAGGACTTCATGGAGGAGGACTGGCTCCACCAGGCCGTCACCGAAACCTATCTGCCGCTGCTGCAGGTCTGCGAGAAGCTGCGAGGCGAGGGCGTGCCCTACCGGCTGACCGTGTCGCTCACGCCGCCGCTGATCTCCATGCTGGACGATCCCCTCCTCCGCGAGCGCACCGAGCGTCACCTGACCCGCCTCCTGCGCCTGGCGGAGTCGGAGGTGAAGCGCACGGAGGGCGACGACGCGCGCCGGCGCCTGGCGTTCTACTACCGCGAGCACCTGGAGGAGATGTACGAGCGCTACACGCGCGAGTACGGCCGCGACATCGTGTCCCGCTACCGGGACTTGCAGGATAGCGGGCACCTCGAGATCATCACCTGCGGCGCCACCCACGGCTTCCTGCCGTTGATGAACGGCCACGAGCCCGCCATGCGCGCGCAGATCGCGGTGGCCGCCGAACACTACCGGCAGCGCTTCGGCCGCGGGCCGCGCGGCATCTGGCTGCCCGAGAGCGGTTACCAGCCGGGCGTGGACCGCCTGCTCGCCGACGAGGGAATCGAGTACTTCTTCGTGGACACGCACGGCATGGTCTACGCCGAGCCGCGCCCGCGCTACGGCGTCTTCGCGCCGCTGGTCACCGAGAACAACGTGGCCGCCTTCGGCCGCGATCTGGAGACCAGCCACCAGGTCTGGAGCGCGGACACGGGCTACCCGGGCGATCCCGTCTACCGCGAGTTCTACCGTGACGTGGGCTGGGACCTCGACCTCGACTACCTGCGCCCCTTCCTCGGCCACCACGGCTTCCGCAAGTACACCGGGCTGAAGTACCACCGCGTCACCGGCAAGGTCGAGCTGCACGAGAAGGAGCTCTACGACCCCTGGCTCGCCGAGCAGAAGGCCGCCGATCACGCGGGCAACTTCCTCTTCAACCGCGAGCAGCAGATCGAGGGCCTCGCGGAGAAGATGGACCGGCCGCCCGTGGTGGTGGCGCCCTACGACGCGGAGCTTTTCGGCCACTGGTGGTACGAAGGCCTGCGCTTCCTCGAGAACTTCCTGCGCAAGAGCGTCTTCGACACGAGCGTCTACAAGCTGGCCACGGCCGGCGACATCATGGACGACTATCCCGTCATGCAGCGCGCCACGCCCAGCTTCTCGAGCTGGGGCTACAAGGGCTACTGCGAGTACTGGCTCAACGAGACCAACGACTGGGTCTACCGGCACCTGCACAACGCGCAGGAGCGCATGACCGTGCTCGCCAATGCGAACGGCGGCGATCCCGACTCGCTCACGCGGCGCGTCTTGAATCAGGCGGCGCGGGAGCTGCTGCTGGCCCAGAGCAGCGACTGGGCCTTCATCATGCGGACGGGAACCGTGGTCGAGTACGCCGAGAAGCGGAGCAAGGAGCACGTCGACCGCTTCCTGCGGCTGGCCAACATGCTCACCGAGGGCCAGGTAGACGAAGCCTGGCTCGCCGAGATCGAGGCCTGCGACAACATCTTTCCGGACATCGACTACCGCGTCTTCCGGAGCCGGCCGGGCGACGTGCTGGCCGCTGGCGTCGTCAGGGCTCCCGCCGGCAGCTGACGACCGACCCGTAATCAAATCCGCGAGGGAGGTCCCCGTGATCCGAAGCATGACGGGCTACGGCAGCGCGCGCCGGGAGGAAGGCCCGCTGCAGGTCCAGGTCGACATCCGCTCCCTCAACAACCGCTTCTTCGACCTCCAGACCCGCCAGCCCCGCGAGCTGCAGTTCCTCGAGGGGGAGATTGCCGAGCGCGTGCGTGGCAAGCTGAAGCGGGGGCGCGTGAGCGTGCTGGTCAGCCTGGAGCGGGCGGCCGAGACGAAGCGGCCCGCGCTGGATCCCGAGGCGCTGAAGGCCTACCTCGAGGCCCTGGAGCAGGTGGGCGAGGCGGGGGCCTTCGCCGAGCGGGGCACGGCGGCGCAGTTCCTGGGTCTGCCCGACCTCTTCGCGGTCCAGGACGCTGATGCCGACCAGGACACCCTGCGCGCACTCGCGCTGGCCACCCTGGACGAGGCCCTGGGCGCGATCGTCGCCATGAAGGAGAGGGAGGGGGCCACCCTGGCTGCCGAGCTGCGGGGGCGGCTCGACACCCTGCTGGCCAGCATGGATCGCGTCGAGGAGCAGGCGCCGCAGGCCCGGGACGAGCTGAGTGCCAAGCTCGAGGAGCGTCTCGCGGAGCTGCTGGGCGACGCGGCCATCGAGCCCCAGCGCCTGGCCATGGAGGCGGCGATCCTGGTGGACCGCACGGACATCACCGAGGAGATCGTCCGCCTGCGCTCCCACCTGGAGCAGGCCGGCGAGGTGCTGGCGGCTGGTGGCGAGATCTCCAAGAAGCTCGGTTTTCTCCTCCAGGAGCTGCTGCGGGAGGCCAACACCATCGGCTCGAAGACCCAGGCCCTCTCTCTGATCCAGGAAGTCCTTCTCATCAAAGAAGATGTGGAGAAGCTCCGGGAGCAGATCCAGAACCTGGAGTAGGCCCGGCTGATACTTCCGCGACTTCACAATTCGAGGCCGAGGACTCATTTAGGTGTAGCTAGCCTATCATCTTGCGCTGCTGGCGTATTGTTGACAACAACTTAAATTCATGGCACTATTATGATCCGTATATCACGAGCCCCGCCCTTGCGGCTCATCTCCTCAACTCGAGAAAGTACAGCACCATGAAACGACTACTGGCCAGCGCTGTATTGCTGCTCTTCACCGCTGCGGCATCGGCCGCTCCCGGTGACGTTCTCTGGGCGAATTCCTTCGATTCAGCCGGGAGCTTCACCAGTCTCGATCTCACCCTCTCCGACGGTTACATCTGCGTGGGTACCGGCGGCGGGAACGTGGTCATCATGGAGACCGATGCCGACGGAAACGAACTCTGGTCCGTGTCCTACGGCGGCGCGGCGGAAGACGAGCCCGAGGACGTCAAGGCTTTGCCCGATGGCGGATTCCTCGTGTGCGGGCAATCCGAATCCTACACCGTGGACATCGAAGACGCCTTCCTCTGGAAGCTGGACGCCACGGGCGCCCTGGTCTGGGAGCAGTACTTCGACGGACCGGGTTACACAAACTTCCAGTCTCTCATCCTGAATGGGAACGGCGACATCGTCTGCGCCGGCTATTCCCAGTCCGACGGCATGGGCTACCAGGGCATCGTGGCCGTCTACTCTCCGGATGGCGATCTGCTCGATTCCGCGGTCATCGGCACTGCGGTGGATGAGGCCTTCAACGAGATCCAGCAGACCCCAGAGGGTGCGTACATCCTCTGCGGTCACACCAAGCCCGCCGGCACCGAACAGTGCTGGCTGGTCAAGTTGAACGGCGATCTTGATCTGGAGTGGACGCGCGAGTACGACGGAATCGTCCGCGCGCGCGCCCAGAGCATCGTCCTCGCCGCCGGTGGTGGTTACCTCATCGGCGGCTTCGTCGGCAACTTCGGCGACGCCGATGCTTGGTTGCTGCGCCTGGATACGGTCGGCGACGTAATCTGGGAGCAGACCTACGGGGGCGACTACTGGAACTCCTGCAACGACCTGATGGCTCTCGGCGATGGCGGCTTTGCGGTGGCTGGCTTCAACTCGCCGGTAAGTGACACCTGGCACCCCTGGGTCTTCACGATCGGTGCGGACGGCGCTCTGAGGTGGGAGACGATCTACGACGCGCAGTCGGGGGGCACCGCCATCAAGCTCGCGGAGGATTCGCAGGGCGATCTCCTGGCCTGTGGGCAGATCCGGGTTGGCTGGAACAGCTATGCGCTGCTCATGAAGATCGAGAACGCGCCCGTCACGCCCGTGTCCGAAGGCGCGCCTTCGGCGACGAAGCTCGCCAGTGCCTATCCCAATCCCTTCAATCCCAAGACCACGATCCGCTTCACCCTGGCGCAGGAGCAGGACGTGAATCTGTCCATCGTGGACATCCAGGGCCGTCAAATCACGACCCTGGCGAGTGGCATCCTGACCGCGGGTGAGCATTCCATTCGATGGGAGGGGCGGAACTCGGCCTCGGAGCCGGTTGCGTCTGGAACCTATCTTGCGGTTCTGCGCTGTGAATCGAGCAGTCAGATGACAAAGCTGACCTTGCTCCAGTAGTATCATCAGAATCGGGATTTCAAGACGGACATAGGCTCATCCCGTGTCCGTTTTTCTGTCCTGCGTATCTGACCGCGAAGTTCTTTAAATTAAAGAAGATGTGGGGATGCTCCGGGGGCAGATTCGGAGCCTGGAATGGGCTCGGCGTCCCCTCTCGCCGGCTGGCCGGGGTTTCCTGCGGCGAAGGATCGGCTCGCGCTTGAGATCCGGCCGGATTTTTGCTATTTTGCCATGCCCCGTCAGGACTTATCCCGATTCCAACGCGAGGTGACCCATGGGCTTCGTCCCCCTCGAGAAGCTGACCGATGTTGTCGAGAATCCCTACGAGGCCATCCTGATCGCGGCCAAGGAGGCGCGGGTGCAGAACAGCATCGCCGCGCTGCAGGATCTCGACCCGAGCATCAACCATCCGAAGGTTACCTCCATGGCCCTCCAGAGCCTTATCGACGGCGAGGTGCAGTACCACTACGAGGAAGAGGCGGAGGCAGCGGAATCCGAGGCGAAGGAGGAAGCGGAGGACGATGAATAACAGCGACGAGCCCGATCGAGCCCTGAGCGGGCTGCGGGTTCTGCTGGCGGTGACGGGAGGCATCGCGGCCTACAAGGCGGCGATCCTGATCCGCCTCCTCCGGAAGGCCGACGCCGAAGTGGTGGTGACCATGACGGAGTCGGCCTCTCGCTTTATCACCCCCCTGACTCTCGCGACGCTCTCGGGCAATCCGGTCATCGACAGCCTCTGGGAGCCGGTGCTCGATCCCGAGCGGGCCGGCGATGTGGAGCACATCGGTCTGGTCAAGTGGACGCAGTTCGCAGTGATGGCGCCCGCGACCATGAACACGCTCGGCAAGCTGGCGCAGGGCCTCGCCGACGATCCGGTGTCGACCTTCTTTGCGGCCTTTGATCCCGTGCGCAGTCTGCTCGCGCCCGCGATGAACACGGGCATGTGGCGGAACGCCGCCACGCAGGCGAACGTGGCGCTGCTGCGTGAGCGGGGCTACCGGACAGTGGGGCCCGAGAGCGGGGATCTCGCCTGCGGCGACGTCGATGAGGGGCGCATGGCCGAGCCTGCTGACATTTTCGCGGCGCTCGCGGAAATGGCGGCGGCGCCCCGTGGCGCCTTGAGCGGCCGACGGGTGCTGGTCACGGCCGGGCCGACGCGGGAGGCCGTGGATCCCGTGCGCTTCTGGTCGAACGCGTCCACCGGCACCATGGGCCTCGCGATCGCCGAGGCGGCGTGGTTGTCTGGAGCTGGGGTGACTTTGGTCGCCGGGCCGGGCGTGGCGGCTTCGCCTGCGGGTATCGAGCGAGTGGATGTAGTGAGCGCGGCGGAGATGGCCGGCGCCGTCTACGCGGCGGCTGAGGGCGCGGAGCTAACCTTCATGGCCGCGGCAGTGGCGGATTGGCGTCCCAAGGATACTGCTGCCGAGAAGATGAAGAAGGGCGCGGAGTCGCTGAGCGTGGAGCTCGAGCCGACAGAGGATGTCCTGGCGGGGCTCGGACGCCGGGGGCTCGGGGGCTTCCGGGTCGGCTTCGCCTTGGAGACTTCGGATGTCGAAGCGCGCGCCCGCGAGAAGCTCGATCGCAAGGGCCTTGGTTTGATCGTGGCGAATACTCCCGGCGAGGGCACGGGCTTCGGCACGGGGACGAACGAAGTTGTCGTCCTTGGTCCCGGCGAGTTCCGCCGCGAGTTCTCCCGCATGGACAAACGCGACCTCGGCCGCGAGCTGGTCGCTCTTGCCGCAGCCCGCGCCTTCGGCGGAAGCGCCGCCTCCTCCGGCGCTTAGAGCGCCACTACGATTCTGCTCTCTGGATATTCGAGTTTACAACCTCATCAGTGCTGAACAGAGCTTTCAAAGCCCGTATCTTATCGCTTCGAGGAGCGTGATGATGGTAGCGTGATGATTCCGTTAGTGAGGCTAGGAGGTCAGGCGGCAGTTGGTAGGTGTCGTGGACAGGAGGATAAGTCTATGGGCCTGGTATAAAGGCCAGGAGTACAGAGGCAGCCTACTCAAGGACGGCTTGATCAGTTTCATGAGAGAACGGCACGACTCACCAAGCGCAGCAGGTCGTGCGGCCATTGGAAGGACTTGTAACGGATGGGCGTTCTGGCACTATCGGAACGAGAAAGGCGAATGGGTAGCGTTAAGAGAACTGAGGCGCTAGCATCCATCGGGGGAAAACCCTTCCATGCGACCTTACCTCCAGCTTGAGAGTACAGATTGGTTTGGAAACGACCCCTGAAGCTGCAGTCCTGCGAAGAAGGATCCGAGCCGCTCAGTCGGGAGCGGAGCGTCTGACCTTGGCGGTGCAGATGAGTGAGGCAGCATGGGAGCTGGCGCTCTGCCGTCTCAGTACCGAGCATCCCGAGCACAGCGACGCCGATAACCGGCGCCTTCTCGTTCAGGCACTGCACGGAGTGAATGTATGAGCGTGGAGGATGTATTTCGACGAATCGTGGGAGTGCTTGCCAATGTTGGGATTCCCTACATGTTGACGGGATCCTTCGCCAGCTCCTACCACGGATCCCCTCGGGCCACGCAGGACATAGATCTCGTGATCGCTCCGACACAAGACCAGCTTGAAGACCTCGTGAAACTTCTTCCGCCGACCGATTACTACGTGGATTTAAACGATGCCAGTAAAGCTTTCGAAGACGAATCCATGTTCAACATCATCGATCGAGCAACCGGGTGGAAAGTCGACCTGATCATACGGAAGTCGAGAGCGTTCAGTCAGGTGGAGTTCGATCGGCGAGTTGCGATCGATGTCTTCGGAGTTCAGCTCTTTGTGGCCAGCGCGGAGGACATCATCCTCGCCAAGCTCGAGTGGGCCAAGCTCGGACGATCCGAGCGACAGGTGGAAGACGTTGTGGAGCTGCTTCGAATTCGCTGGGATGAACTGGACCGGGAATATCTCCAGAAGTGGATCGATGATCTAACCCCAATTCGTCAAAAAGTCATGCAGCTTTCAGCCGCTCAACGATTCGTTC
>CAZVHI010000057.1:0-17708 GCA_964627205.1 uncultured bacterium | reverse complement strand
CTGTTTCCAGCTCTGTTTCCATACCCGGTCATCCCAAGGCGCCCTCGGCTGGTCTGCAAAGCCCAAAGCCCTTGAAAGTTCAACCGAGCGCGCCTAACGGAACCTGTCCAGAGCGGTGTACCCGCAACTCTTAATCAGGCGGTTCGGGGTTCGAGTCCCTGATGGCGTACCGAATGTCAAAACGCAGCAAGGGCCAGCCAATGCGGGCCCTTGTTGCGTTTTGAGCGAGAAGGGGGCTACTTCAGCACGAGGAATCGTCTGCTGGACTCTCCCTCGAAAGTCCGCAGTCTTGCACAGTAGACGCCGCTGCTCACAAGCTCTCCCCGCTCATCGCGGCCATCCCATTGCAGCCTCGACAAGGGTCCAGTTCCACTGCGAGCATCCAAGCTTCTTATCTGTCGCCCTCTCACGTCGATGATATCTAAGCTGATGGCCGACGACCGCTGCGCGGGCTCGCTGGGAGCCAGCGCAAAGTGTACTCTGCCACCGGCAGAGCTCGTCACCACGAAGGGGTTGGGCCAGATTCCAATGATTCCGCTGCGCGCCGATTGCGCCACATAGGAGCCGATACCGGTGATGCCCCGCAGCAGTTCAGCCGCCTGGTGGACCTCCTGATCTCCAGTTGTCCGCTGTACAAGAACCATGCAGCGGAGTCGATGTGGGTTCCAGTCCGGATTCAAAGGGATCGTCAGATCGATTTCGACCACCTGTCCCACGTCGTCGAGTGCGATCGCCTGGTCGCTTCCGAACCTGGTGACATCGTTGTAGGTCTCTCCATCGAAGATCAGTCCATCCTCGAGGATCATCACCGTGGCCTGGGCATCGACGATGGTCACTGGATCGACAAGCTCGATGCTTGCAGCGACATGGATCTGAACATCGTCGAGCGAGCAGAATCCTTCGATAGCGACCGGGCTGACGCCCCCGGTTTCCGCCCAACGGGCTTGGATGGCCTCGCGGTAATAATCTGCCATGAGTTCACAGTCGAGGAATGCTCCAACGTGTTCGGCCATTCCATCGAAAACAACGGTTGGAAAACCGATGAAGCCATAGAACGAATAGAATCGATCGAAAGTCCAGTCGATCTCATACGGATCGGCGCCATGGTGCTCAATGACGATAAGGTCACTTCCGAATTCATCGCTCACGATTTCAAGGCCACACACGGCGCCCGGGCAGGAGGGTCACCAGATCGCGGTGAAGAGCTCGGCTGCCACCGTGCGGGGAACTGAAGCGTTGGCGCTGGTTCCCGCGATCATCAAGAGGGAGCCAAGCAACAGGGCCGAGGGAAAGCGATTTCTCGATTTGAGCATGGGATGCAACCTTCGCGGAGGAATTGTAGCCTGAACATGCAGGCTATTTCTCGAATATTCCATGATATCATGCAACATGGACCCGCTCACGCCTTTTAAGCAGGAACCGAGAGGATTACTAGGGGCAGCAACACCCTCATTCCGTCTAGCCCTTGGTTTTCGATGAACAGCAACGGATTTACTAGAGAGCACCATTCGCGAGAAGGTTCTTCTGCGTGATTTCCCATGTCGAAATGTAGCTGCCAAGTACCTTCGAAATGAAGCCCCCGGTCCGGTATAATCACCTCAATAGCCTCACTCCACCCGCATCGAGCAAGCAGGTCCATCAGCGCCGCCAGTCCAACCAGGGGGACTCATGTTGCGAATCTCAGGCACCGTCCTAACCATCGCTGCTCTTCTCTCTATCGGAAGCATGCAGGCAATAGCCGTCACCCACACGATGCCCGCGGACAGCCCCACACCCGGAAAAACCACGACCTCGCTTCACACGCAAAGCAACGATGCCCCGAATCGAGCGGAGACACCAACAGCATACGATCGCACGGCGCCGCCCATGATGCCAGGCTGGCCCCAGACGATGCCGGTGGACCCCTGGTACGTTCCCGTCGGCGTCGTGTTGGCCGATCTCGACGGCAACGGCACGAAGGAAGTCCTGGTCGGCTCCACGGACAACAACTTCTACGCCTGGGACTATCTCGGAAACCTGCTTCCGGGCTGGCCGGTCGCCTTCACCGCGAAAATCCAGTCCAAAGCGGCGGTCGCCGATCTTGATCTCGATGGCGACCTCGAAATCATCATCTCCGTCGAGACCGGCCATCTCCACGTTCTGCATCACGATGGAACGCCGATGACCGGCTGGCCTCAGCCCTCCGGCCTCACCTTTCCTTTCATCTCGCCCACGCTCTACGACATCACGGGCGACATGGTCCCCGAGATCCTGATCGGCGGCGGCAACGCAGTCAGAGCCTGACTTGCGGATGGATCACTGCTCTGGCAAGCGTCCGTCATCGGATCGGTAAGCGGAACCCTCGCGATCGGCGATTTGAACGAAGATGATCAACCCGAAATCTGCGCGGTCGGCGGAGCCGGCTATCTAAGCGTCCTGCAAGCCGACGGATCCGGTACACCGGGCTGGCCCGCCTACTTCGGCTACTCCCATTCCTGGTCGGCGCCCTCCATCGGCGACATCGACGGCGACGGTTATCGCGAGGTCGCCATCACCAGCTACAACTCCGGCATCGAGAGCCACCTCTTTGTTTTCCGTGGTGACGGCACGTCGCTCCCCGGTTTCCCCGTTACCTACAGCTCTCTCCAGTCCTTTTCCTGCCCCGTTCTCGCCGACATCGACGGCGACGGCGATCTCGAGATCTTCACCGCGGGCAAGGCCCCCCCCGCGCCCGAAGCCTTCTGGGCCTGGGATCACACGGGAGTCCTTCTCCCGGGTTGGCCCACTCCCGCCGATCCGAACATGGAGGGCTCGGCGATCGTCGCCAACGTCGACGCCATCCCGGGCCTGGAGATCGCCATCGGCGACAACTGGAATCCCGGCGAGATCTTCGGCTACAACGCCGACGGAACGGTGGCGGCGGACTTCCCCATCTACAAGCCCGGCGCCAGCGCGCCTAACAGTCCGGAAATCGCCGACGTCGACGGCGACGGCGATCTCGACATGGCCATGACCATGGCCACCGGCGATGTCGCCCTGTGGGACTTCTCGGGCATCGCGCCGCCCGATGCGATCGAGTGGGGTGGCCTGTTCCACGACAACTGGAACACGAACCAGTACGGTTTCGAAATCCCCATCGACTTGACCAGCGTGCTCGCAACGGATCCGGCGCAGGGGCAATTGCGCATTCAGACATCGCCCAATCCCTTCAGCAACTCGACACGCCTGAGTTTCTGCCTGAATGGCGACAGCGCCGCCAGGCTGCGAATCTACGACCTGAAGGGCCGCCTGATCCGCTCCCTCGAGCCCCATTCGATCGGCGCCGGTTGGCAAGCCGTGATTTGGGACGGCAGGAACGCAGCCAGCCGCCTCGTACCCAGCGGTGTCTACTTCGCCAGAGTCCGCTCCGCAACGGGAATCAAGGCGTCGTCACCCATCATCTTGCTCAGGTAGGGGGGGGAATCGCTCCCACACTGCTCTTGATCAGGTGGATCGGGATTCGAGTCTCGGGTGGCGTACCTAGACTAAGGACAGATCGTAGGGCTCGCAGCGATGCGAGCCTTTTTCTCATGACTCTCCTGCCCGTTCGCAAGTAGACAGGCGATACGAGAAGCATTTCGGCATACCGTCGAGCCCCGCCCCTCGATCGAGAAGTTCCGAAATCCCGAGTCACGTTCCGACTTGCCCGGCGCAAAGGGGGCAGTATATTGAGCCCCGTTCTCGGCAGAAAGCCGTGGCTACCGGTCCGATGCAAGTATCCACTAGGGGGGCATGATGAAGGGGTTCGCCTATCTCGCGTGTGTCGTCACAATCCTGATCGTTGCTGGTTCCGCCGCGGCGGGGCCGAAATGGGAACTGGGCGAAGACAGCTGGATGAAGCTGTCCTATCTGGGCCAGGTCCACGCCACGTACGTGGACGACGCCGAACCCAACGCGGATGTCTTCCTGCGCCGCAGCCGCATCATCCTCGCCGGCCAGATCTCGGACGGCATCCGCTTCTTCGTGGAGACGGACAACGACAACGCGGGCAAGTACGGCGCCAGCACCGCCTCGACCGACATCCAGGACGCCTTCATCGACCTCCGCATCGCTGGCAGCGAGCACTGGGTCGAGGCCGGCCTGATCCTCCTGCCCTTCTCCTTCGAAAACCGCTCCTCCGCGGCATCCCTGCTGGGCCACGACTACAACTCCGAGACCATCAAGTTCGTGAACCACTTCGTGTGGCGCGACTTCGGCGCCGAGCTGCACGGTGGTTTCGGCGACAGGATCGCCTACTGCGTCGGCGCCTTCGACGGCTACGACTCCAAGACGGGCAACAAGAACCCCGGCGCGTCCCTGCGCGGCACCGGCTATCTGACTCTGAGCGTGATCGGCAAGGCCCAGACCGGCTGGTTCTACAGCCAGGACCGCCGCGGCAAGTCGGACTATCTCTCGCTGGGCTTCGGCGGAGACTTCCAGAGCAAGGCCACTCTCACGATCGACGACCCCGATCCCGAGGACGACATCGAGGGCACGGAAGTCGTCGAGGACTCGAAGGCGTGGGTGGTGGATGTCCAGTCGGGATTCGGCTTGGGCTCTATCGACATCACTCTGAACGGAGCCTGGTACGACTGGGACAACGCCGCCTTCAAGGGCAGCACCGCCTTCGTGGAAGCCGGGATCATGGCCGGCAAGCCCCTGCTGACCTTGAAGTACAGCCGCCAGGACCCGGATGGCGGCGACGCAACCTGCGACTATACCGCCGGCCTGCACTACTTCCTGAAGGGGTACAACGCCCGCTGTGGAGTCGAGTACCGCTGGGGCGACAGCAGGGAGCAACTGCTCTTCGGCCTCCAGTTCCTCCTCTAGCGATGCTGAGCTGAGGATCGGCAGCGGGGTCTCTTCCGCATGGCGTTCACTGCAGCAGCAGCACTTTCCGCGAATCCCGGTAGCCGGGCGCCGTCAAGCGATAGAAGTACACGCCCGAGCTCACCGGTCTCCCGGCGTCATCCCGCCCTCGCCAGATGCTGCTGTGCCGTCCGGCGGGCATCTCCCCGTCGAGCAGCGTCCGGATTCGGCGCCCCGCCAGGTCAAAGATCGCCAGGGACGTCTTCCCGGCTTCCGGCAGGTCGTAGCGGATCGTCGTCATCGGGTTGAAGGGATTGGGGTAGGCGTCGTGCAGGCTGGCGAGGGCCGGCCCGATTGGCGCCACGGGCGTTCCCGTGTCCTCGTAGATCAGCGCGATGGCGAGGCCGGTCTGCACGATCCGGCGGCAGAAGGTCATGTCCAGGGTCTCGAGCAGATCGTTGGGTGTGTGGTAGTAGGGATTGCGGAAGTTGTAGGTGCCGAAGAACTCGATGGCGGGGAAACCCGCTTCCCAGAAGGGGACGTGATCGCTGCGGCGCGTGAAGTTGAAACCCGGGCCGGCGCACTCGCCACTGCCCGCCACCTGCATCATCACGGTCTCGAGGTCCCGCACGTACTGCTCCGTCGCCAAGGCGGCGGCAGCCAGGAGCCCCGCGGAAGCGTCGTTGACGAGGACCCCCGCGTAGGTGCCCACGGTCACGCCCGCGGGGTCCACGTCGAAGCAGTCGGCGATGCCCCAGACGGGTGTTTGACAGCCAGGCGTGTCGCAGGTGTAGCCGATCATCTCGAAGTTGACGAACCCGAAGATGTCCTTGCCCTGCGCCAAGGCGTCTGCGACGTAGTGGTAGCTGCCGTAGAGCCCCAGCTCCTCGAGCGTGAAGGCGACGAACTCGATGGTCCAGGGCATGTTCCTGCCGGCGAGGATGCGAGCAACCTCGAGCATGCCGGCCACGCCACTGGCGTTGTCGTCTGCCCCCGGAGTGTTGGCGATGGTGTCGAAGTGCGCGCCGACGACGAAGACCCGATTGGGGAACACCGTGCCCTCGAGGCGCGCGATGAGATTCTCGCTGTAGTCCACCGGCTGCTCGCTGACGCTGTAGCCGAAGCTCTCCAGCTGCTCGGTGATGTATTCAGCGGCGAGCCCGAGACCGCCCGGCGTCCAGCGGGGAAACTCGAGCGCGGAAATGTGCTCGCTCAGCCGGGTCTCGGAGACCTGATCGACGAGATCCTGGATCGTGTCGGCCAGGGCGAGGGGGACCGTCGTCACGACCACCAGCAAGGCGAGGCCTGCGGCCCGGCAGGCGCGAAGTCTGCGTTGCAGCTCCATGGGTCCTCCATGAGATAGAGGGATCTCCCACCGCAAATCCGATTATAGCACGCATCGGTCGATTCCGGCAGGTCTCCGCATTGGACAGCGGCGGGGCTTCGTTGTATCTTCGTCTCTTCGTTCGGGCCGGCCGCGTCGCCACCCCGAAGAACATTAAGAAAGGAAGATGGATTCCATGACGAACTTCAAACGCCTCGCCCTCGCACTGATGGCGCTCGCTGCCGCCGGCCTCCTCGCACCCGCATACTCCACGCCGGAGGACATCCCCGCGCCGGCCGACGTGGCCGCGCCGCCCGAAGACGCGGAGTTCACCGACTCCGGGCTGGCCTCGAAGGTGCTGCAGGCCGGCACGGGCGAGGAACACGCGGGCGCCGCCGACAAGGTCACGGTGCACTACACCGGCTGGACCACCGACGGCAAGATGTTCGACTCCTCGGTCGCCCGCGGCGAGACGATCTCCTTTCCCCTGAACCGCGTCATCGCCGGCTGGACAGAAGGCCTGCAGCTGATGGTGGTCGGCGAGAAACGCCGCTTCTGGATCCCCGAGGACCTGGCCTACCAGGGTCGCCAAGGGCGCCCCGCCGGCATGCTGGTCTTCGACGTCGAGCTCTTCGGCATCGAGAAGATGCCCCCGCCCCCACCCGCGCCGGCCGACGTCGCCGCGCCACCCGAGGACGCCGAGGTCTCGGCCTCCGGCCTCGCCTCGAAGCTGATCGCGCCCGGCAGTGGCTCCGCGCACCCGACCGCCACCAGCACCGTCACCGTGCATTACAGCGGCTGGACCACCGACGGCAAGCTCTTCGACTCCTCGATCACGCGCGGCGAGAAGGCCACCTTCCAGCTGAACCGTGTCATCGCCGGCTGGACCGAGGGCCTGCAGCTGATGGTCGTCGGCGAGAAGCGCCGCTTCTGGATCCCCGAGGACCTGGCCTACCAGGGACGTCCCGGCGCGCCGGCCGGCATGCTGGTCTTCGACGTGGAGCTCTTCGAGATCAAATAGCCGCCCGTCCCACGCAAACAACGAGCCCCGGGTGCGCGACCGCGCCCGGGGCTCGTTCCATTGCGGGGGCCTGTGCGGTCGCCCGCTCAGTCCAGCGTGTGCGCCAGCTCGCGTAGATGCTCCGTGACACGGTTCTTCGCTGCGAAATCCTGGAACGCGCGCTTCACCGCGTCCTCGGGGAGATCGAGGATCACGGCCACCTGCGGAACCGCCACCTCGTGTTCCCAGGCGTAGAGGAGCAGGTCGAGTCTGTCGAAGGGGATACGGAAGAAGAACTCCTGGTCGCTCACGGGCAGGCTGAAGGTGTCCGGACTCGGGGAGCGATCCTTGATCTCGGGGATGACGTCGAGGTGATCCGCGAGCTGGTAGATCTGGTCCTTGTAGAGGTGGGTGAAGGCCTCGATGTCGGTGCCGCCGTCGCCGTACTTGCAGAAGTCGCCGAGGAGGAACTCGGTGCGGTTCGTGGTCCCCGCCACGACCAGGCTGCGGCGCTCGGCCTCCCAGTACAGATGGATCATCCGGCTGCGGATCTTGATGCTCGCGAAGGCGGCGATCGTGCGGAAGGCTTCCGCGTTCAGGCGCTTCTTCTTGATCTCGCCGTCGGCGAGCTGCACCTGGAGCACGTAGAAGCTGAACGCGTCGCGCTCCAGCAGATCGGTGGGTAGGGTGATGTTGTACTTGCAGCCGGGCGTATACTCCGGCACCAGCTTCGCGATGTACTCGTCGCGCCAGTCGTAGCCGCCCACGCTGTCAACGGTGCCGGTGACGTCGATCTCCCGGCACTCGATGCCGAGTGCCGCTGCGTGCTTGGCTGCGTACTCGCGACTGACGGGGTTGGACTCCTTCTCGGGCAGGATCAGCCCGACGACGTTCTCCTTGCCAAGAGCATGCACCGCGACCGCGCCCATGACCGCCGAGTCGACCCCGCCGCTGAGGCCCACCAGCACGCCGCGCCGACGGTAGACCTCCTTCGTCTCTCGGACCACGAACGCGGCGAGGCGCTCGGTCTCCGCCGCGGGATCGATCTTCAATACATCGCGATGAAAGCTCATGGCCACCTCTCCGGATGTACACGGAATGCAGGATCTTGAACGCGCTTGACTCGCATCATCGCCTTCGCGCGGCATTCTGTACAGCGGAAATACTGCCCTCGTCACGAGCGCTGCACGACAGGGTCCGGGAGGCTTGGCGGCATGCGATGAATCCCATTCGGCAGTGCGAACGCCGCGTGAACGGCAGCATCCATCTCGACCGCTGGCGCATCCAAGCCTCATACCGTACTTTTCTCTCCAATCCCTGCACAGGGGAGACGCCGCATGAAGACCGCCGGCCTGACGAGCCTGATCCTGATCCTCGCCTTCACGGGAGCGAGCCACGCCATGAGCGACGAACACGCGAATTCCGAAACCAGTGCGGATCAGCGCGAGCTGGCCACCCTCGGCGGAGGCTGCTTCTGGTGTCTCGAGGCCGTCTTCGAGGAGCTGGAAGGCGTCGCCGGCGCTGTCTCGGGCTACGCGGGCGGCGACACGCCCGATCCCAGCTACAAGGAGATCTGCGAGGGAGACAGCGGCCATGCGGAGGTCGTGCAGGTCGCCTTCGATCCGGCCCTGCTCTCCTACGAGGAGCTGCTCACTGTCTTCTTCAGCATCCACGACCCGACCACACTGAACCGCCAGGGCGCCGACGTGGGCAGCCAGTACCGCTCGCTCATCCTGCATCACGACGAGACGCAGAGGAAGACCGCCGAGAAGCTGATCCGGGCGCTCGGCGCCGAGAGGATCTGGCCCAATCCGATCGTCACGGAGCTGGCGGCCTTCGAGCGCTTCTATCCGGCCGAGGCCTACCACCAGGAGTACTACCGCCGGAATCCCCGGAAGCCCTATTGCCAGATCGTCATCGCCCCGAAGCTCGAGAAGCTCAGGGAGGAATTCGCGGGCAAGCTCAAGCCCTGACCGGACCATGCTCACCTCCTAGAGCCCTCTTTGAGAATCGCATCCCCCGCGCCCGCGCGGGCGCGCCCCGAAATCACGGGTTTTCGCCCGCGATCTGTGTCAAACTATTGGGGCAAGGAGGGCGTATGGAACGGATCGAGAACCTGTTCATCGGTATCGCGGGCATCATCGGCGCGGGCAAGAGCACGCTGGCCGGGGCGCTGGCCGAGCACCTCGGCATCGACGTCTACTACGAGCCGGTGGACGACAACGAGTACCTGGACGACTTCTACCGCGACACGGCGCGCTACAGCTTCGCGATGCAGGTCTACCTGCTGAACCGGCGCTTCCAGCAGCACCAGGAGATCATCTGGCGCGGGCGCCCCGCAGTCCAGGACCGCACGATCTACGAGGATTCGGTCTTCGCGAAGATGCTCTCCGACTCCGGGCTCATGGATCCGCGGGACTACCGCACCTATGTGCGGCTCTTCCGCCACATGTCGAACTTCATGTGCAAGCCCAACGTCATCGTCTACCTCGACGTGGACCCGGAGACCAGCCTGGCGCGCGTTCGAGAGCGCAGCCGCGACGTGGAAAGTCCCATCACGCTCGACTACCTCCGCGCCCTCCACGCCGAGTACGAGAACTTCGTGCGCGAGATCAGCCGGGTGATCCCGCTGATCCGCGTGTCCTGGAACCAGTACCGCGACGTGGAGGAGATGGCCCAGGTGATCAAGGACGAGTACTTGAGCCACAGCTTCCTCCGTGCCATCGAGGAGTGGCCCTACAGCCGCTGAGCGCATCGCCGTAAGGGAACGACATGCCTTCGTACCTTGGACATCGCCTGCTTCGCCTCGCCATATTACTCCCGGCGTTACTGCTGGTCGCCTCGAACGCTGCCGCGCTCGTGCACGCCGGCCGCGTCGAATCACCCGACGAACTCCTTTCCGGCGCCTGGGCCGACGGCGAGCTGAACGACTTCCTGCTCGAGAACGACCAGATCGCGATCGTGATCAGCGCGCTCGGGCACCATCCCTACTATGGCCAGAGCGGGGGCAACGTCCTGGACGCGGGCTCGAGCACGGATCGCATCGACGCCCTCGGCGAGCTCTACACCTACTTCGACAACGACTGGCCCCGCCAGGCCATGTACTACCAGGTCCTGATCGTCGACGATGGCGCCGGCGGCGGCCCCGCCATGATCCGCGCCAACGGTTTCGACACCTACGACACGACCCTGAGCGTGGTCACCGAGTACTCGCTCTCGGACGGGGCCGAACACCTGGACATCACGACGACCGTCAGTAACGGTGGCGGCGGCTCCTACCCGAACTTCGAACTCGGGGACGCATTCCACTGGGGCGAGTGCCGGAAGTACGCCCCGGGCCACGGCTTCGATCTTTCCGACACGACCACCGAATCCTGGCTCGCCGGCACGGCGGCGGCCGTGTCCTACGGCTACCTCAGCGCCCATGGCGAAATCTGGGGCCCGCATGGCGACGATTGGTCGGATGTGAACGTGATCAGCGCCGACATCGGACCCTTCGAGTCGGTCAGCTACGAGCGCGACCTCGTGGTGGGCGGGCGTGACGTCGCGTCGGTGGCCACGATCATCCACGCGATCGAAGGCACGCCCATCGGCTCGGCTTTCTGCACCGTCGCGGGCCTGCCGGGCGGCGAACCGCTCCTGAGCGCTACGATCGACGCTTTCGATGTCGGCGGCGACATCTATCTCCAGATGCTCACCGACGCGGGCGGGTTCGCGGAGTGCACTCTGCCGGTGGGGGACTGGCAGCTCGTGGCCTCCGCCAGCGGCTACCTGCCGGCCGAGACATGGGCAATCGTCGTCGAAGGCGAGACCATCGAGTGGGATTTCCTGCTCGAGATCGACGACACGATCCCGCCGATCGGTGACACGTTGACCGTGATCCAGCGGCCGCTACTCAACGTCCCCGCGCTGCATGCGCCCGGCGACACGCTGACGATCGACTGCGAGGCGGATCCCGGCACGACTGGCTGGGCGGCGGAGCTCGTCCACGACGCTTTGAGCATTCCACTCACAGTCTACGCCGCGACATACAACCCCGCCACGCTCTGGTGGCGGCTCTCGGCCGTGATCCCCGACGCACTTCCTCTCTACGAGCTCTACGACCTGCGCGTCACGGCCGACAGCGGCATCGAGGATCTGACCTGGAACGCGGTCCGGCTCATCCCCGCCTTCAAGGACGACTACTACTTCATCCACATCACCGACACGCACCTGCCGACGCACCTCTACAACGACCAGTCGGGCGCCGAGGACGACAGCACGTCAGTGCTCGACCTGCGGGCGGTGATGGCCGACATCAACCTGATCAACCCGGAGTTCGTTTTGCTGACGGGCGACTTCATCAACGAGGGCGAGCTGGAGGACTACCTTTACTGGCGCTACTACACCCGCTCGCAGCGGAACCTCACGGAATTCGAGGTGCCGGTTTTCCTGATCGCGGGCAACCACGATATTGGCGGCTGGGTCAACACGCCTCCGCCCAACGGCACCGCGCGGCGCGACTGGTGGCGCTTCTTCGGCTGGGGCCGCCTCGACGACCCGCCGCCTGGCGCGCCGGAGTACACGCAGAACTACAGCTTCGACTACGGTGCGGTGCACTACGTCGGCCTGGAGGCCTACGACAACTACGACCTGTGGCGAGAGGAGATCTACGGCGAGACAAGCTTCACCAGCGGGCAGCTCGACTGGTTGGTAGGCGACCTCGCCGCGGCAGCGGGGAGCGCGTCGGAGGTGCTCTTCTACCACTACGACTTCATGCACGAGCTCGACCTCGAGGCCCTCGGTGTGGAAATGGCGCTCTGGGGGCACGTCCACAGCAACCAGGGCAGCATCCACACACAGCCCTACGACCTGGCGACGAACAACGTCAGCCGCGGCAACCGCGCCTATCGCCTAGTGAGGGTGTCCAGCGGCGTGCTCGCGCCCACCAACACCATCGACGCGGGCTCGAGCGGCCGTAAGCTGCGCGTGGGCTACGATCCGGCCAACGACGGCACCCACTACAGCGTGAGCGCCGAGATCGTGAACGAGCAGCCCCAGAGCTTCGAGCACGGACAGCTGCGCCTGCTGTTGCCGAACGAGAACGGTGTGATCGAGGTGGCGGGCGGCACGCTCCTGCAGACCGACCGCACGGGCTCGGTCCAGGTCTGCTACGTCGACGTGGACATCCAGGCCCAGGGCACACAGACGGTCACGATCACCCTCGACCCGAGCGGGGTGGAGGAGGAGCTGCCGCCTCCCGTGCTGGCGCTCGGGCAGAACTACCCCAACCCCTTCAATCCCCAGACGCGCATCCACTATGCCCTCCCCTGCGCGGAGGAGGCGCGGCTGTCGATCTTCGACGTCCAGGGTCGGGAGGTAGCGCTCCTGCTGGCGGGGACGCAGCCGGCCGGCGAGGGTGTCGTCGACTGGGATGGGCGAGACGGCACGGGACGGCCCGCGCCATCCGGAGTCTACTTCGCCCGGCTCGCCGCCTGCGGCGAGCTGCTGTCGCGCAAGATCACCCTCGCGCGCTAGCGCTCGGCCCGCTAGTCGCCGCTCACCGACACGTTGTCCACGTAGAAGGTGCCCGCGCCGTCGTTCCAGGTGGCGAAGCTGACGTGGGTGATGCGTTCGGGCGTCCTGCCCTTGTGGAAGAAGGACTCCAGCTCGTAGGGCTCGGTCACGCCCTCGACCGCCACGGAGTAGTAGGCCTCGGGGATCTCCGCCTCCACGACGATCGTGTACCAGGTCTTCAGCTCGAGGCCTGCCGCGACGATAGTCTTGTTCGCCCACTTCTCGCCGCCCTCGCGGGCGAAGAGGTTGATCTTGCCGGGCTCCGCGGCGTTCTCGAAGCCCAGGAAGGCGAAGCGCTCCTTGCCGGTCGAGTTGGGTCCGCCCTTCTTGTCCTTGATCGCGCCCAGGAAGAAGAAGGCCGAGCGGTTGTCGTCCGGCAGGATCTCCTTCACGTAGATGTCGTATCGGACCGAAGTCGCCAGCTCCAGCGGCCGGATCAAGCGCTGGCTGAGGTAGGTGTTCAGCTCCGGGTGCGCCTTGAGCATCGCCTTCCGCGTGCGGTTGCCGCCGATGTTCTTGGTGCTCAGCTTGAGCAACGCGCGCCCTTCGTCGGTGTCCTTGCGGCTCTCGTACCAGTCGGGTCCCTTGCTGTCCTTGCGGAGATCCTTGCCGCTTTTCGTTCTCTCGAAGTCGCCGTCCACGAGCAGTTCCTCCGCGAAGGCGGTGGCGCCGAGGATGCAGAGGAAAGCGGTGAGGAGCAGCGCGAAGAGCGTGACGCGGACGGGGTGTCGCTGGGATCTCGACATGGGGGACCTCCGGGCGGATTCCAACCGGTCGGACCACCCGACCGGAAACCCGACTATAGCAGGGCGCTCGGCCGGGGGCCAGTCCCTCGTCCCCCTCCGTCAACGGCGGCGGAAGCAGTCCAGGAAGCTACGTTCCCCTATCTGACGAGAGGTCTCCCGTCGGAACCAGCGGCTCAGGATGGCCGCCAGCAGAGGCCCCGTGTAGAGATAGGCGGTGTATTCCAGGCGTTCGTCTCGACTGAGGTTGTGATACTCCTCGCTCCAGGTTCCCTGCGCGGGGTCGTAGGCCAGGAAGCGGCGCACGATCCGCTCTGGTTCCTCCTGGATCATCTTCTCCCCGCTCTCATCCATTCCCGCGCAGCGCAGGACCCCATCCTGGTACTCGATCACCCAGCAACCCCCCGGCCTCAGGGCCGCAGCCACGGCGGCGGCGAAGGCCGGGAATCGTGGGTGGGGAATGTCGAGCAGCACGTTGCCGATGCACAGGGCCAGGGCGTGGTCCGCTTCGCCGAGCTTGTGCTCCAAGATGTCTCCGCAGATCCACAGCACATCGAGCTCGCGGCGCCTTCCCTCTTCACGCGCCGTTTCGAGCAGTGTGCGGGAGGCGTCGATGGCCGTTACCCGGGCAGCACGGGCGGCGAACTCGAGGGCGAAGGCGCCGGATCCGCAGCCGAGATCGAGCACGCGATCGCCGGCCGCGAATTCACCGGCCAGTTTCTCAGCGAGTGTACGAGCTTCGGCCTCCCGCGATGAGGGGCTCAACTCGGTCCAGGTCCAGTCGAAGACACTACGCTGCCTGTCGTCAGCCATGCTCATGCACTCCACGCATCGAGGAAATGGTATCTTATTGCACCTTCCCGTGCATTGCCAAGCCTAGAGCCGGGGATGACTAGCGGAGGAGAACGGCCTTGCGCGCGCTCGCCGAGCCCGCAGCCTCGAAGAGGACGAGGTAGACGCCGCTCGCGAGCTCGCGGCCTTTCGCGTCCCGCCCATGCCAGGTGACGACGTGCTCGCCGGCCGGCAGCACCCCATCCACAAGAGAGACGAGCTCCCGCCCCCGCAGGTCGAAGACGGTCAGGTGCGCGGGGCCCGCCCCCGGAAGCGCGAAGCGCAACTGCACGGTGGGATTGAAGGGATTGGGCCAGGGCGCGGACAGATACGGGGCGACCGGAGCGCCCGCCGGGGCGGCCGTCCCCTCGTAAGTGCTGTTCCGCTCGCCCGGCGAGCCGTGGGGGTAGGGGTCGACCGAGGCCGCCCAGCTTTCGGGCAGGGCATTGTCGTAGAGGGGATTGACGAGTTCGAGGGTCGGCCCGGTGCCGTCGGGCTCGGGGGGCCAGGGTGGCACGTCGTCGTAGGCGACGAGATCGTGGAGGCCGCCGTCCGGTTCGAAGACGCGGAGGACGTCGCCGCCGCCGCCGAAGCCGAAGCCGATGCCGGCGGGGAAGGGATCCACGCCGGGGAAGAGAGCGGTGAAGAGGGCGGGGTTCTCGCAGAGCACCAGGTAGTCCTCCGCGAGCAGGATCGTGCCCGCGGGGAAGACGAAGACGTGCGCGTCGTTCTCGTCCTTGAAAACCCAGCTCCCGAGGTCGATGTCCGTCTCGCCGGGGTTGTGGAGCTCGACCCAGTCGCCCGGATCGAAATCGAAGGCGGAGTTGTAGTTGATCTCGTTGATGACCACCAGCGTGTCCGGTGCGCTGCTCGGTTCGAAGATGGCGCTGAGCTGGGTCGGGCCGGTCGGGGTGTAGAGGATCTCGGGATCGGCCGGCAGCCCGCCCTCTGACCAGCCCGAGAACTCCCAGCCCGCCAGCGCTTCGGCCCGGAGCGCAAGGGGGTGCCCCTCGAAGTAGAGGCCGCTCCAGAGGGTGTCGACGCGCAGGGCCGTGAGCGCGATCTCACCGCTGCCCGGAGGATCGATGTCGAGGGTAAGGGTGAGCGTGTCCCCGAGGGCGAACTTCTGGCGCAGGTGCTCGCGCGCGTAGCCCGGACGCTGCTGCAGCCAGTCCAGGATGGAGAGCATCTCGTTGTCCCAGGTCTCGTAACTACTATCCCATCTCAACTGATGGCGCTCGATCTCGTTCTCCAGCGCAGCGCGGGCGGTCTGGAGGCGCTGCTCGAGGCTTGCCGGCGAGAGGGTCGAGTTGAGCAGGTCGGCGTAGCGGTTGATGAAGTCGAAGCGGTAGTCCGCGTTGTCCAGGAGCCCGCGCAGCATGAGCGTGGCCCAGAGCGGGTTCTGGTAACCGCCGACTTCGTCCGTGGCGTAGGCGAGGTTGTCGAAGTCGACCGCCTCGCCCAGGCCCGTCGACATGTCGAGATCGAGCAGGAACCAGCGCCAGCGACCGTCGGGCCGGCGCGGCCGCCAGTAGCGGCGGTTGCTGCGCGGCCAGTCCATGTTGCCGAAGAAGACCTCGACGATGTTGTAGTGACTGTAGTTCAGCACTTCCATCTGGGTCTGGACATAGGCGTAGTTTGCCGGATCGGAGATGTCGTAGTCCTCGAAGAAGTGGACCAGGTCCTCCCAGTGATCGTTGTCGCCGGCGACGATGTCGTAGGAGGTGCCGCGCTCCTCGAGGATGTCCACCGAGTCGGGGTCCACGCCGAAGTAGGTGTCGATGTAGTGCGAGTCCATGCGCTCGCGGAGGTTCTGGATGCCCCAATACTCTCCGTTCAGGTAGATGAGCAAGGGCCGGTAGGCCTGATAGTCCAGGTCCATGTGCTCCGCAGTGCTCTGCGCGAAGCCGTCGCGGAGGTGGCCGAGGCACCAGTCGCTGCCGGCATTGCGCAGGATGAGACGCTCGAAGGTGTCCTGGGCCTTGTCCGGGAAGAACGAATACTCGATGGCACCGGCGCCGTAGCCGCCACGCATCATCAGGCGCAGGGACTTTTGCGGCAGCGTGCGCGAGATGTTGCCGTGGATCTTGATGCCGAGATCGAGGTCCAGGATGTTCAGCCCGTCGGCGCCGATGTACTCCAGATGGGCGGCCCGCTCCCAGTCCTGCCAGAAGTTGGCGCCGTGGTAGGGGTACTGGGGATCGTAGTCGTCGCCGAAGACGTAGATGCCGATCTCGTTGTCCCAGAGGTTGTCTGGGTCCGTGACCACTGAGACCAGCGGCAACTCGCTCGTCTCGCCGATCAGGTAGCTGCGCGTCGCGATCGGGCTGGGCAGCTTGCCCGTCTCGAAGGAGCGGGCGCGCAGCACGGCGGTCTCGGTAAGCGTGATGGGATCCGTGTAGAGCGTGGAGTCCGGGCCGGGGTCCCAGCCCGCCAGGGTCCAGGTGATCAGCTCCGCCAGCCCGCTGGGGTCGCTGACAGTCGCCGTGACCGGTCCGCCGTAGAGGCCGCCCTCCGGCAGGATCACGGGCGGCGCGGCGATGCCCGTGAAGGCCTCCGTGTCGTTGACGGATCCCGGCGTGGGCTCGCCGAAGTAGAAACCGTCGGGACCGCTGTCGGGGAAGCGCCCGCCCGAGATGCCCACCGGCAGCCAACGCGCCGGCAGCTCGTCGAGGGGCAGGCCCATGGGGTCGCTGAGCAGGACGGGCTCGCCCGTGGCCTTGATGGAAAAGTTGCTGTGCAGCTCCGCGCCCGTGCGGTCCTTGCCCGAGGCGAACACGATCACGCGGTTACCCGGAGCGAGCGTGTGCGAAGGGAAGGTCCAGCGCAGGGGGAAAAGGGGATTGTCGCTGAGGTGGTGGCCGGCTAGATCGACCGGGCCCGGGCCGGTGTTCAGGATCTCGACCCAGTCCTCGTAGTCACCGTCCTCGTCGGCGAGGCCGTCGACATTCGAGGCCTGCACCTCGTTGATGAGGAGCGCCGCTCCCGCCGGCGCGGCGGGAAGGAGCAGAAAGCACAGAATCGGAACGAGCCGATTCGCGAGTGTGAAAAACCGGTTCAAGAGCTCGGGACCGTCCTTCGGAATCGGATAATGATACCACAGTCGCGAGCACGCCAGGACGGAGTTCTGCAGGTTGGCGAACGCTCACCAGCCGCGTGTAGCGCATGAAGGCATGGGATACCCCATGATTCCCAGGCCGGCGGGGTTTTTATCGCCACCTTGTCGCCTATTCGCGGAAACTCGCCTTGAGCGCGCTCCAGGAGACGTCACGGGTCGGCGTCTCACAGCCGAGCGGTTCGCTGATCAGCACGATCGCCTCGCCGCCCGCGTCAATTCCATCGACCCACATGGAGGCGCCGAAGGGGAGGATGTTGACGTCGTAGGGCGAGGTCGGGTGTTTCCTGCCAGCAAGGTCCGGACACTATCGAGCTTTTTTCTAATGGACAC
>CAZVHI010000056.1:0-18869 GCA_964627205.1 uncultured bacterium | reverse complement strand
GGCCGAGGAGTTGATCCGGCCTTCGTCGATCAGAGAAAGTGTCTGTTAGCTATGGAGCCATGGAGTCCGGATAGAGCTGGCAACGAACAGCGCTGCGCAACAGGAATGGCCGCGGCGTTTAAACGCGAAACGCGCGCCAAACAGCGCGCGCGTCCGCCGTTCGCGCCTTTGTTGTAGCGACGCTGAAGCGAGCCGCTAGCCTCCGTGAAGCGTCGTGCCCGCGGCCTTCAGATCGTCTACCGCCTGCATGACCCGCTGGGCCATCGCGTCTTCCGCCTTCTTCAGGTAGGAGCGCGGGTCGTAGACCTTCTTGTTGCCCACCTCGCCGTCAATCTTGAGCACGCCGTCATATTGGGAGAACATGTGCTCGACGATGGGCCGCGTGAAGGCGTACTGCGTATCGGTGTCGACGTTCATCTTGATGACGCCGTAATCCAGGGTTTCGTGGATCTCCGCCTGGCTCGAGCCGGAGCCGCCGTGGAAGACGAGCCAGAAATGCGTGTCCGCGCCGTGGGTCTCGCGCAGCGCGTCCTGGCCGTCCTTGAGGATCGTCGGCCGCAGCTTCACGTTGCCCGGCTTATAGACGCCGTGCACGTTGCCGAAGGTGGCGGCGAACATGTACTTCGCGTTCGGCACCTCGCCCAGGCGGCGGTAGACCTCTAGCATGTCCTCGGGCGTAGTGTAGAGCTTCTCGGCGGGGGCATCGGAGGTATCGACGCCGTCCTCCTCGCCGCCCACGACGCCCGCCTCCACCTCGAGGATGATCTCGCTGGCGACGCAGCGCTCAAGCAGCTTCACCGCGATGTCCATGTTCTCGCTGAGTGGCAGGGCGGAGCCGTCGAACATGTGCGACTGGAAGAGATTGGGCAGGCCCTTGGCGCGGCGGCGCTCGGTCTCCTCGATGAGGGGGACGAGGAAGGGCTCCACCCTCTCGGCCTGGCAGTGGTCGGTGTGCAGGGCCACGTAGACGTCGTAGTGCTCGGCGGCGCGGTGGACGTACTCGGCCAGTGCAGCGGCGCCCTCGGCTTCGCTGCCGACGCCGATCCCGGAGGCGAACTTGCCGCCGCCAGTGGAGACCTGGATGATGCCGTCGCTTTTCTTCTCGGCGAAGGCCCTCAGGCAGGCATTGGCCGTGATCATGGAAGTGATGTTGATGGCTGGGTAGGCGAAGCCCTTCTCGTAGGCGTTCTCCAGCATTCGGCAGTAGGTCATGTAATCGGCAACCGGCATGGCTCGCTCCTTCCTCACTGCGACATGAGAGACGGCTTGGGCCGGGATCGCGTGCGGCCGCCCGCGCCCGCTGCCCGGAATCTGCGCCCGCGGCCGTTATAGCATTCCGGCGCCGAGAAGCCAAGCCAACTCGCCGAAACCGCCCCGGCCATCGCTCGCGCCCGTCGCCCAGCCCATCCCCGCAGGACCGGCCCGGCGACGGTGACTTTTTCGCGGGGGAGGGGTCAGAAGTGGAGAGCTTCGGGCCCGCCTGGCTTCGCTGCGGCCGGCCCGTGACCACTCCCCCCCGTGCAGACAGGAGCGCAACATGGAGTCTTCGACCTTCGGCCAGATGGTCGAGAGCGCCGTCCCGGTGCTGACCGAGTACGGCCTGCGCATAATCGGCGCCGTCCTCATCCTCATCGTCGGTCGCATCGCGGCCGGTCTCGCGGGACGCCTGGTGGGCAAGGCCCTCGATCGCGGCAAAGCTGACGTGTCCCTGCGCGGTTTCGTGGTCGCCATGGTGAAGATCGCCGTCATGGCCTTCGCCGTCATCGCGGCACTGGCCAAGTTCGGCGTCCAGACGACCTCCTTCGTCGCCGTACTCGGCGCCGCCGGCCTGGCGATCGGCTTCGCGCTGCAGGGCTCGCTGAGCAACTTCGCCGCCGGCGTGATGCTGCTCGTCTTCAAGCCCATCCGCGTGGGCGACCTGATCGACGCCGCCGGCTACCTCGGCATCGTCGCCGAGATCGGCATCTTCGTGACGACGGTGAACACGCTCGACAACCAGAAGGTGATCATCCCCAACGCCAAGCTCACCGGCGATGTGATCAACAACGTCAACGGCAACAGCCTCCGCCGTGTCGACATGAGCGCCGGCATTGGCTACGCCGACGACATGGAGAAGGCGAAGGGCATCATGATGGGTATCCTCGAGCGGCACCCCAAGGTGCTCGCCGACCCCGAGCCCAGCGTGGCCGTCTGCGAGATGGCCGACTCCTCGGTGAACTTCGTCGTCCGGCCCTGGTGCCAGGCCGACGACTACTGGACCGTCTGGTTCGACGTGACCCAGGCGATCAAGGAGGAGTTCGACGCGCAGAGCGTGTCCATTCCCTACCCCCAGCGCGACGTGCACATTCACCAGCAGAGCGCGTAGCGGAGCGGCGTTCCCTGGCGGCGCATAGCCGCCAGGGGCTTGTCGGGGGAAACTCAGTAGGTCGGAAGCTTGGAGTCCACCTCGCGCGCCCAGCGGTCCAGGCCGCCCAGCAGATTCCGCGCCTGCTTGAAGCCCGATCGCCGCAGCAGCTTCACGGCGTAGTCGCTGCGCAGGCCGATGTGGCAGTAGACGACCGTCTCCGCCTCGGGATCCAGCTCGTCCAGGCGCTCGGCGAGAGCGTCGAGGGGGATGAGCCGCGCATCCTCGAGGCGGCAGATCTCCCACTCGTAGGGATTGCGCACGTCGAGGAGCACGGGCTTTTCGCCCGCGGCCAGTCGGGCTGCGAGCTCGGCGGGCGCGATGTTCCCCTCGTTCGCAGTATCACCGCCGCCTCCAGCGGTCGCGCCTGGCGCGCAGGTTTCCTCGAGGTCGCGGAGCTCCCGGATCACCGGCGACTCGCCACAGAGCGGGCAGGCGGGGTCCGGCTCGAGGCGAAACTCGTGGAAGGCCATCTCTAGCGCCTCGAAGAGGAGTAAACGCCCGAGCAGGGTCCTGCCCCGGCCGAGGATCAGCTTGATCGCTTCGGTGGCCTGGATCGTCCCGATCACGCCCGGCAGCACGCCGAACACCCCGCCCTCCGCGCAGCTCGGCACGAGCCCCGGCGGCGGCGGCTCGCGGTGGAGACAGCGGTAGCAGGGCCCGCGGCCCGCGTGGAAGACCGCGGCCTGGCCCTCGAAGCGGTAGATGCTGCCGTAGACGAGCGGCTTGTCCAGGAGCGCGCAGGCGTCGTTGACCAGGAAACGGGTGGGAAAGTTGTCCGAGCCGTCGATGATAACGTCGTAGTCTCCGAGAATCGAGCGCGCGTTCGCGGCGACGAGACGCTCGTCATGGCAGACGATCTCCACGCCTGCGTTGATGCCCGCGAGACTCTCCCGAGCGGAGTCCAGCTTCGGGCGGCCGACGTCGTCCTCGCCGTGCAGGATCTGGCGCTGGAGGTTGGATGTGTCAACCGCGTCGAAGTCCACCAGCCCCAGGCGGCCGACGCCCGCGGCGGCGAGGTAGAGGGCCGCGGGTGAGCCCAGCCCGCCGGCGCCCACGATCAGCACGCTCGCCCCCTTGAGCCGTCGCTGTCCCGCCTCCCCCACCTCGGGCAACACCATGTGGCGGCCATAGCGCTCGAGCTCGCCGGCGTCCAGGGCGGGGCCCTGCGGGAGGCGTTCGGGTCCATCCATGGATTCGCTCGCTCCTTGCTCTGTGTTCGGAAAGCGTGCGCTTACATTAGCACGAGCTTCACGGTCCTTGCGCCGCGGCTCGACTCGAAGTGCGCGAAGTATACACCGCCGGCCACGCGGCGGCCACCCGCATCGCGGGCGTCCCATTCCCAGGTGTGGCTGCCGCCCGCGAGCGGCCCCTGGTGCAGGCTGCGCACGCGGCGGCCGCGCACGTCGTAGACCGCGAGCGACGCGCTCGCGGCGTCCTCGCCCTGGTAGCGGAAGACCGTGCGCTGCGCGGCGGGGTTGGGGTGGGCGTCGAGGAGGAAGCCTGCATCGGCGAAGCCCGGCAGGCCCGAGAGCGAAGTCGTGTTGGTGAAGACGTAGTTACCGAGGCTCGAGTCCCAGTTGGTCACGCCGAGGTCGAGGTCGTAGGAGTAGGTGTAACTCACGTCGATGCTCGCGAGGAGCGCGGGAGCGGAGCCGAGCGAGATCCAGCCACCCGTGTGATGGACGACGTAGTCGGCGGGATCGAGCGGCGCGCCGTCGACGAGCACCTGCTCGACCGAACGCACGGGCGCGTGGCCCAGCTTCACGAAGGTGCGCAGGCCGTCGCCGGTGGCGGAGCTGTGGCCGTCGCCGCGCAGGCCGTCGTTGTCGACGTCGCCCCAGAACATGTTCTCGATCACGCTGTTCGTGCTGCTCGTCCAGACGGGTGTCGCCGTGAGGCCGCCGCCCGTGTTCTCGAAGATGCGTGCGTAGCCCCACCAGCGGCCCGCGGCGAGGTCGCGGTCGCCGTCCAGGTCGGGGTCCGCCCAGGAGACGTGGGAGCCATAGCCCCCGGAGGTGGAGGTCCAGGCGGGCGAGGTGCCGAGTTCGCCGGCGCTGTTCGCGTAGACCTTGAAGCGGCCGGCGCCACCGAGCTGGTTGTTGTCGGCTACGGCGAACTCGGGGTAGTCGTCGCCGTTCCAGTCGCCGAGGGCGCAGGTGTTGGCGTAGCCCGGCAGGTCGGCGCTCTCCCAGGAGGCGCTCGTCGGGATGCCGCCGCCGGCCGTCTGCTCGTTCAGGTAGACGCGGCTCGGGCCGGCCTCGCCGGCGAAGGCCAGGTCGAGATCGCCATCGAGGTCAACGTCGTCCCAGGTCACGTCGAGCGCATAGGTGATCTCGTCCGACTCCCAGGAGGGCAGGGACTCGAGCATGCCACCCAGGTTGTAGAAGAGCTTGTAGCGATCGGGATAGCTGTAATAGGACTCGCCGGCCGCGCAGGCGAGGTCGAGATCGCCGTCGCCGTCGGCGTCGCCGAGGGCGACCGAGAAGCAGTAGAGGTCCACGCCCGAGGTCCAGTCGGGCGTGGCGCTGAAGGCGCCGAGGCCGTCGTTCAGGTAGACCTTCACCTCGCCGGGATCGCCGAAGCCGCCCGGCCCCAGGTAGACGCCCACCGCGAGGTCCACCAGTCCGTCGCCGTCGATGTCGCCCAGGTCGAGGTGGCCGTGGTAGTCGATGTCGTCGGAGGTCCAGGTGGGCGTGAGCGGCAGCGTGCCGTCGCCGTTGTTGTGGTAGATGGCCACGCGCTGGCGGTAGATGTCGTTGCCGTTGGCGGTGACCATGTCGAGCCAGCCGTCGCCATCCACGTCCGCCCAGCCACCGCCGGTGGCTACGTGACCCTGCGGCGTGGACTGGTAGCCGGGCGTGGTCTCCAGGGGCATGACGGCGAGCGCGGGTGCGGCGGCGAGGAGCAGGGCGGCTGTGAAGAGCGCGCGGGGACGGATCCTGGCGTGCATGGCGAGCCTCCGGTCCGGGGTCGGCGTGGGGCGACACGCACAATTATACCCCATCACCGGGGCGGGGGACACTCGGAGAAGGAGGTCAGCGGAGGTCGTTGTTCGCGTATCCCTGATGGAAAAGGATCACAGGCGCTTCTGCGGCTCCTCGATACGGTTCTCTAATGCTCTTGCAATCTCAGCTAGTAGAGAGACTTCAGCTGGCTCCAGCTCGCATCCTGTACACGAGCCGTGCAGCTTCCACCACTGCCAATGAGCACCCCACAGCTGTTGTTGTCTGGAAGCGCGGGCGAATCAGGATAGACTCGGTACTCCCAAGACGCTTGCTCGCAAAGCAGAGGATCCAGGTTCCAGTGGTCATCAGGCAGGACCAAACCCCCGCTTGCCTGCACACTCGCGTGCACGATATTACATCCTCCAGTCCAGTTGCCCGAATGGTACTCGATCGCACGGCCTTCCGGCATCGAGAGGACGCACTGGTTCACGGAGAACACTCCGCCCCACATTTTGATCAGGCCGTGATCGTGATCTGTTCGATTGCCGGCGAGAGTGCAGTTCTCCAGCGAGATCGACGTGCTGGGTTCGGCCTCTCGAGTAATGGCAGCAACTGCTGTATCCGTCAGGAACGTGGATTCTGCCACGTGGATCAACGAGTTGTAACGCCAGGCGGCGATGCCATTGAGGTTGTCTTGCAAGAGACAGTGGACGACTTCCAAATCGCCGTGGTCGACGGTGAGCGCTGCCGGGTAGTAGTACTCCTGAGGGTTGTCATTGAAGCAGTTGATAACCTTCAGATCACAGAAGATCAAATCGCCGCCCTCCCTGACGGCCACAGCATAGTCATAGAAGTTCGCATCGAGCGTCGTGCTTTCCGGACCGCAGCCGCAGATTGTCAGGTCGCGGCCAGCGATCACAACGGGCCCGTAGTGAGTGCCCGGCAACAGACGAATCACAGCGCCATCGGGGGCGGAGTCCACTACTTCCTGTAGGTTCGTGCCCGGCTCGACTTCGATCTCCCCGCCTTCGCACCAATCCCAATCGCAGTTCATGATCGATCCGTCGTGGCCGTTCCCGCTCACGTCTTCCAGGACGGTTCCGCTTCCAGCCGAGAAATCCCAATGGGCGATTGTGTGTGAATCATCGACGAGCGGTGCTTCGTGGTCGTAGGCAGATGTGTAGCGCACAGTATCGGAGATCCGGAGTTCCTTGATCCAGCCATTGAAATTGTGGTGGGGTTCGTTGCTCTCCCACCCGATCCAGACGTCACGTTCGGTCTGACCGATGTGAAAGACGCCAATCCCGGAGTTCTCCTCCATGCCATCGATGAAATACCGCCATTCATGACTTGAAGCCGAGTAGCAAAGCGCGATCACCTGCCAGCCACCGCAGTGTTCGGCCGAGGCATGTATCGCCCCAGTGTTCGTCGCAGCCGTGTAAGTATCCTCGTTTGCCCAGGCCGTGAACTCGACCTTGCCGACGGGATTGGGCGGCCCCAGGATCGTCCACACCCACTCGCCATCGTGCACATGGGACCTGTGCTTGGAGACAAGGATGAGGTTCTGTCCATTCTGGCTGAGATCGGCAACATTGATACGAGCCTCCAAGGTGAAGTCTCCCTGGAAATCGAAGCGGTCGCTATCCGGCACGACAACATGGGAGTCGCTGCCATTGAATCGCAGATCGTATTCGCCCCCCGTGCGCGAAAGGATTCCCGTCGACGACGAGGGATCTGCAAGAGCGGTACCTGCTATATCTCCGCCATCCCAGGGTGTGAGCATGGAAAAGGGCACCGCGATGATTAAGCTCACAGCAATCCAGGCGGCGGCGGACCCCCGAGCGAGCGACTTCCGATTCGTCTGGGAGTTGAGCACTCTCAGCAGACGCATCTTCACGTTGGAGGAATGGGCCATTACCGCGGGAATGATGCTGCTACTTTTCGGTCCGTTCATTCTCATGGCGACCTCCATCAAGTGTTTTGCATACGTGGATGCGGGTGTGCCTGCGTTGATGACTGCATCATCGCAAGCCGCTTCTCTTTCGAAGTGAAGTCTGCGCAACGCGATCCATACGAGGGGATTGCACCAGTAGATTGCGCACACCAGAATTGCAAGAAGGTGAATCAGATTATCTCGGCGTTTGATGTGGGCGAATTCATGCCGAAGCACAGCTTCCGTCTTCTCGACGGACCAGTGACGAGCTTCGCCTGGTAATATGATGTATGGGTTTCTGATTCCCCAGGCCATGGAGACCGCTGCAAGTCCACTCCCGAGTATGTGTACGTGTCCGGGAATAGAGAACTCTCGGGCCAGCCGAGCGGAGATCTCCGTGCTACTATCTCCCGACCTGACATCGATTGCTGAGGGCCGGTCTTCTTCCAGAGATTCCAGAGGAGATGCCATCTCGGCAATGAATCCGACGCCTGCCCACCGTGTTAACTGCACAACAAGTACGAAAGCCACACCCACAACCCAGGACACGACTCCTATCCAAAGCCAGACTGTTCTCGGTCCCGCGCTCGAGGTCTTGCGCATACGATCTTCCGTGCGATTGTCGGCTGGTAAAGGTTCGCCTTTCTTACCGGAGGTTACCTCCACCAAGCCTGTATCCGGATCCAGCACCCTGACCAGGTTCTCCCCTTCCTCGAGAGGAACTGACTGGGCTTCGCTCGAGCCTTCTAAGCGTATCGGCCTTGGAAGCAGAGAGAGGTCCCAGCTTGGCAGGATGAAAGCAGTGACAGGCAAGACCAGTAGAGCCAGGAACAGGCTGACGAGAACCAGGTGACGATGAGCCGCCGAAGCTCGTTTCATCAGCTTCGTTAGAGTTAGAAGGATTCCGCACAGCAAGAAGCTGTTCAGGAGCACAGTCAGAGCGGTCAGCCACGATTCTGGACTCATACTAGCGCCCCTTGCTCTTGGCTTCCTCAATGAGAATTGCGATCTTGGCGATGTCCTCCTCGCTCAGATTGTCCTCTGTGGCATCGAGAAGAGCGGACACCGCCTTTGGCGCCGAGTTCTGGGAAAACGTCTTCAGGAGGTGCCTCAAGGCATTTCCCTCCGCTTCCTTGGTCGGCACAGTCGGCGAGTAGATATATCTGCGCCCCTCACGTCTGTGGACGAGATAACCCTTCTTCTCTACGACTCTAATCAGCTTGCGTACGGATGCATCTCCCACATCTTCTGGAAGATTGTCGCGTATCTGGGAAGCGGTTGCCTCGCCCAACATGTAGATGACGTCCATGATCTGGCGCTCGCGCCTACTCAGATTCATCATCGATTGCTTTTTCAAAGGATCCCCTTCGAGATACGAGCCACACAGCAGATAGCGGTTTCCAGCTAGGAAAAATTTACCAGAACAGAAATCACAGTTCAAGCCTTTTCTAGGAAATTTTTCCCACACTTATCAACAGCTGTATATCACCGGCGATCGACCCGCTCTTCACCTTGATTCGGAAGCAGCTATCTCATTCGGGCAGATAGGGATCCTGTGCTAGAATTCATTTCACGAGGGATCGATGTAAACTCCGTCACAGGGAAGGAGCTGATGCACCAAGCGCACGAGAAGCTGATCAGCGAGGAGATCGCGCCGATCGCAGGCGCCTTCGACACAGCGGCCATGGGCCGCGGGGAGCCGGGCCTGCCCGAGCGCTTCGCATGGCGCGGCGAGGAGCACGCGGTCGCGGAGCTGATCGAGTCCTGGAAGCAGCTCGGCCCCTGCAGCAGCGGCGGCGGCGATCGTTACCTGCGCCGGCACTGGTTCCGCGTCCGCAGCGAGGGCGGCCTCGAGATGAAGCTCTACTTCGAACGGACGGGCAGGCCCGGCCGCGGCCGGCGCCAGCGCTGGTACCTCTACTCGATCGTGGAGGAGAAGGCGTGACGATCCGCGACCTGCGCGCAGATGACTACGACGAGCTGGCCGCGCTCTGGCGCGAGGCCGGCCTCCCCTACAAGTCGAAGGGCCGCGACACGCGCGAGCGCATCGCCCGCGAGATCGCGGGTCCTTGCTCGATCTTCCTAGCGGCGGAGGAGGACAGCCACCTTGTCGGCGCCATCCTCGGCACCCACGACGGCCGCAAGGGCTGGATCAACCGCGTCGCCGTGCTCCCCACCCATCGCCGGCGCGGCATCGCCCGCGCACTCGTCGTAGCAGTGGAGGAGCGCCTGGATGCGCTCGGCATCGAGATCTTCGTCTGCCTCATCGAAGACTGGAACCGCGAATCGCTCGCCTTCTTCGAGGCCCTCGGCTACGGCGTCTTCCCCGACATCCACTACCTATCCAAGCGCAAGCACCCCGACGTTTAAAGTCTTCGATCCCTTCGTTCAAGGCACGGGCACTCCCTATCGGAGCAGGACGATTTTGCCAGAATCGACGTCTCTGCTGTTCACTCGCAGCTGGGAGAAGTAGACCCCGGTGGAAACCGACTGTCCCGCATCGTTCCGGCCATCCCACAAGACTTCCTGCGCACCAGCAGTCTGTACTTGGTCGACGAGGTGTCGGGTCAACCTGCCGCTGACGTCGTAGATGACGATCTCGATCCGGGCAGGCTCCGCGAGGGCGTAGCGGACCTGCGCTCCCTCGGGTGCGATTCGGCTCGGCAAGAGGCTGTTGTCGAGACCAAGGCTCTCCTGCCCTGCCAGATAGTCGTCCGCGTCGTCGCTGTCGCCCACCGGCCAGGCTCCGATCAGGTCGCACTCGGAGTTGGGCGACGAGAACGGTGCGCAGGGCGACTTGTCCTTCAGGTAGAAGATCCCGTGATCCGGATTCACGAGGTGAGGTTCGAGAGAGATGTTGCCGCTCACGCCGAGCTGATCGGCGATCGGCCCCACCCAGTCGCCGCCCTCGTTGCCGTAGATGTCGGTGCAGATGAAGGTGGGCGCGAACCCGGTCACCGCTGCCTCGCCCTGCCCAAGGGCCAGGATGCTGTTTTCAACGGTAACGGAGCTGTCCTCTGTCAGGAGCGCGATTGCGCTCCCTTCAGGCGCACTGTTGGCGTAGAGCGTGCAATGGCTCATCTCGATCGTGCCGGCATCCTGTGCCCTGACAGCTCCGCCGCATTCGACGGCCGAGTTGCCCCAGAAGGTGCAGCCCGCGAAGGAAAGCCAGCCACCTGTAGTTCCGCTCGCACCGGCGGATCGTTCCGCGGTGTTTCCCTCGAAGAAGCTGTTGATCACGACGATTCCGGCGCCAGCCCGTGATCCGGGACCTCCACTGCTTCCCCCCGAATGGTTATCGAGGAAGATACAGTCCTCCATCGTGACAACGGACGGGTCATAGTCACCGGCACCGACCGCAAGAGAGGCACCGGCCCCGCCGCTGCTGTTGCTCATGAAGGTGCAGCCGACGAAGGTGGGGAAGCACGAGTAACCAATGCCAACCCCGCCACCACCGTAGGGCGCGCCACTGTTGTCGATGAACTCGCATTCGGTGAAGAGGGGGGATGATCCATATGCAATGACGGCACCGCCGCCTGCGAGTCCCGCGTAGTTCCCCACGAATCTGCATGCGCTCACTGTCGGAGATGCTGCGTAGCACGCCAAGCCGCCACCCTGGGAATAGCCGCCAAACAGCGGGCCGTATCCGTTAGTGATCGTGACCCCCTCGAGTACCGACTCCGGTCCTTCCTCCATGAAGAAGAAGAATCCACGGTGCATGTCTTCCGATGTTCCTTCACAGTCGATGACGCAGTTCTTGGGATTCTCACTCTGGGCACGCACGGTGATGGCCTTGCCGTTGAAGCTCAGATCTCGGTTCCCGGCGCCTCGGAAGGTCCCGTTCTTCAGCAGGATGACGTCACCGTCCTGCGCCGCGTCGATGGCCGCTTGGATCGTAGGATAATCCCCCTGACCGTTGGGCTTTACCGTGTAGGTCGCACTCCAGGCCGGGGTGGCCAAGCACACGAGGACGAAAGCAAGGATTACGCATCGCATGGCAATTCTCCTCACTTCATGAGGTTATAGTTTGTTGTTTCGGATTGTCTCGGAGAGTAAAAAGAAACCACCTCCCATCTTCACCTCCCTCATTGGGCTTCGCGCCGAGTTGGAATAGCGGACAGATGAGCAGGCGGCTGACGCGGAACTCAGTTAGCACCGTATTGGTGGATATCGCACAACGACGATCTTCTACGTTCTCATCTCTCCACGATAGACAAGGGTGGGTCAGTTTCTCGCAGCATGAATATCATAGGTCAGGCTTATAACTCTGAAAAGAGAGATATATATGTTACATCATGTAATCAGTGCCATGATTTGATTGATCCTATTTGTACCGGTTATTGTTGTTCGCGAACTCGACCGAGGTAAGATCCCTCTTGGAGTCACATGTTCGACCTGGTCAGGTCTAGGCACCGCGAGATCCAGATCGCGAGCAGGGCAGTGATCCTCATCGGGACCATCGGGCGGCGTGAGGCAATCGCCTAGATCAGAATCAGGGCGACCAGCGCCAGCGCGGCCATGAGCCCTGCGCCGAAGCCCAGGCCCAACGCCGGCGCGACGATCAGGCTGCCCAGCAAGAGCCCGAGGCAGCCACCGACGAGGTCCGCCGCGTAGAGAGGCGAGACTAGGACCCGCTGTTCGCCACCTCGATGCAGGCTCGCGTAGGCGAAGACGGCGGCCACCAGGAAGCCGGCCGCGAAGAGCAGGAGCCCGGTGCTGGCAAGGTCGAGGGCGCCGTAGTTCTGGAAGAGCCAGGCCGTGAGCCCCGAAAGGACGGCGAAGCCCAGCAGCAGCGCGGCGCCCAGGCCGCGCGGGAGGCCGCGGTCATCGGTCCGTCGCGCGAGCACGTCCAGGGCCCGCGCGCCCACGGCGAGCCCGAACATGAAGAGCGTGAGCAGCAGGCCGATGTCCTGGTAGAGCACGCCGCTGCGCACCTGGTAGCTCAGGATGAGCACCCCTTCGAGCACGGTGCCGATCAGGCCCGCCACTCCGACGAGTGCCGCCCGCCGCCTGCCCTCCCGTTGCCGGAAGAGCAGGAAGAAGAGCACGACCAGCGCCCAGCTGTACCAGCGAAAGACCGCCGCGCGGGCCGCTCGCTTGAGGCTGCCGGGGGCAGCCTGTCCGAGGACCGGGAAGAAGTTCGCCAGCCAGAGGCGCTGCGTGTAGGCGAAGCAGATGGGCTGCAGGTCTCGATTGACGGGCACGCGCATCGTGGCGAGGCGCTCGGCCAGCGCGCGCACGCGCTCGCCTGCAAGCACATGGCGCAGCCAGCCCGGACTCACGAGCCGCGTGTCGATGCCTCTCGCCTCGAGCCGTGCGATCGCCCGTTCGGGATCCGCGGAGAGCCCCCCGAGCGAAGCGAGCAGCACGCCCCCCGCGCCAGGCAGGACGAGTACCGCCGGGAAGGAGGCTCGCAGTGCCGCCACGACGCTGGCCGTGCGCCCGAGCTGCTGCGGCGCCCAGAAGTTCTCGGACATGCTCAGTCGGAAAGCGAGGATGCCGTCGTCTTCGAGGTGCAGCGCACAGAGCGCGAAGAACTCCTGCGTGTAGTAGCGGTTGGCCTGGCCAGATTCCGGCTGGGGGCCGCCCAGGAGAATCAGGTCGTAGCGCCGCGCCTCGCGCAGCCAGCGGCGTGGGTCCGCGTTGACGAGGCGTAGCGGTGGCCCACTGAGCGCACGCTGGTCTGTAGCGGACAGGTGCGGAACCACGCTCGTGTACGCGACCTCGTCCAGTTCCACGCAGTCCAGCACGCGCGGCGCGTGCTTCCGTGCTTCGCGCGTCAGCCCTGCCGTACCTCCGCCCAGCACCAGCACCCGCTCTGGCGCCGGATGCTGCAGTGCCGCTAGGTGCACGAACTCCTCCGCTGCCGTACCCTGCGTCTCGAAGGCCAGCGCGTCGTTGGAAAAGACCGCTACCTGCCCCTGCGCGCCCGTCACCGTCACCCTGCCGTAGGGCGTATCCGCTGTCGCCAGCAGGAGGGGATGGCTCCAGGCGCTGAGTCGCCGGTCCAGATCGGGTGCGCTCCAGAGCCCGGCGACCAGCAGCAGGGCGAGTACAGCCGCAGCGGCGTCCAGGATGCGGGAACGTTCCTCCTCTCTTAGCGCGAGGACGCTCAGCGCGGCGCCGAGGCTCGCCCCGATCAAGGCCGCGAGGTTGGAAAGGCCCCAGCGCAGAGCCAGCGTGGCCGCCAAGCCCCCTAGCACGGCGCCCGCGCTCTCGACGGCGTAAGCCCCTGCCAGCGTCCGCCCCCGCTCGATGGCGAGTTTCGCCGCCCACTGGAAGAGCAGCCCCGCGAGCAAGCCGGCGGGCAGGAGTGCGAGCGCCATGACGATCAGCTGGCGGTCGAAGGACAGGTAGGCGCCAGGCACGACAGCGAACAGCGGCCGCGCACCCCGCAGGAATATTGCCAATGCAGGCAGCGCGATGGCATAGAGGAGCAAGAGGATGCGCACGTGCTTCGGCGTCGGCACGGAGTCCCGGCGCCCGAGCGCGGCGCCGGCGGCGGTCCAGAGCAGCCAGAAGCCCAATGCGAGCAGGTAGATCAACTCGCTGCCGTAGAAGGCCACGCTGAGTTCGCGCAGCAAGGTCACTTGCCCCAGCAGGGTCAGGCAGCCGATCAGGAGCAGCGCTCGCCTCATGCCGGACCGGCCCGCTTCACTCGCGCTCGCGCAGGATCTCGGCCCGGAAGGTGGAGAGTCGCGCGCCCCCCCGCCAGCAGCCTTCAGGCAGCCCTGCCTTGCGGCAGAGCTGCGTGAGCATCTCGTCGCGGGTCCAGCCCTGCTCGATCGCCACCTGCGGCAGGTAGACGGCCGAGCGCCCACTGGAGGCCAGGATCACGCCATCGCGGCCGAGCACGATCGACTCCGGGCCGGGCACAGACTCCGCCGCCGTCAGTAGGGAGAGTTCGATCTCGACTTCAGCCAACTCGTCCTCGCCGAGGGGGGCGAAGCGCTGATCGCGCACTGCCGCGTCGAGCGCGCAGCGGCTCACCGCGAGCGCCAGAGGCAGGTCGGCCGCGAGGCGGCCGATGCAGCCACGCAGCCGGCCCTGCTTGTTCAAGGTGACGAAGACGCCCTGCGTTCGGGCCAGGCCCGGTGAGAGTTCGCGGGGCAGGGGAACGGTGCCGGTCGCGAGGTAGCGCCGGATCGTCTCGCGCGCGAGACGCAGGAGGCGGCGCTCGTCGCCAGGTGTGAGCGGCGGGAAGCCTGCCTCCGCCTCGGGAAAGGCCGCGACGATGTCTGCGGCGATGGCGCTAGGCGGGTCCTCCACCGGATCGGGGCGCGGGATGACCAGCGCGCCATAGCCCACCACCCGGTCGCGGTCGCCCACGGCGACGTCGCCCGAGTTGGCGTAGCTGACCAGCCGCGCCTGCTCCGCGCCCAGCGCGCGCGCGGCGGCGATCGTCGCGAGGACGGGCCCGAGACCACAGGCGCAGGTGGACAGGCCGGGGGTGCCCTCGCCGAGCGCCGCGCGAGCAGTGTCCAGGAGAAAGGCCGCGTCCAGCGAGCAGGCGGCGGCGAGGAAGCTGCGGTCGCAGCGCCGCGCGTCCGCGTGGTCGGGGTAATGGGAGAGGTCGGTGCTGGCCACGATCAGGGCGTTGCGGCCCACGAGCTGCTCGGCAAGGGCGAGCCCCAAACGCTCGCAGAGCTCGGGCTCGGGGCGGCCGATCACCGCGGCCACGATGGGCGTGCCCTCGAAGAGTACTTGGATGAACGGCAGCTGTACCTCCACCGAATGCTCCCGCGCGTGCGCGGTCGGCTCGAAGCGGAAGTCACTGTCTACCGCGAGCAGGGCGGCCGACGACGCAGCGTCCACCTCCAGCAGGCCCAGCGGCGTCCGGTAGGCCCCCGCGGGCCAGATGGACACGTCCGCGAAACCGGCCACGCTGTGATTGGTGCCCAGCACGACGATCAGGTCGTAGTCGTGGCCGGCGGCCTGCGCGAAGGCGTCGGCGGCGATCTGTCCCGAATAGACGTAGCCCGCGTGCGGCGAGACGATGACAAGCGGCTTGCCCGTGAGGGGCGGGCGTGCATCTGACAGGTAGGCGAGGATCCCGCTCCGCAGGCGCTCAGGATCCGCCTCGTAGAAGCGGCCCGCCACCGCCGGATCGCGGATCGGGTGCTCCACCCCGGCGAGCGCCGCACCGCAGCAGAGAACGAGCGCGGTGAAAAGAGCCCACGCCGCGCGCTGCCCGTGTGCCTGCAGTGCGGCGCTCAATGCCACACCCCGGCGATGGGCTCTTCGCAGTGCGTGCAGCACCCACCCTCCAGGTTCGCCGCCTCGACGAAGAAGCCCCGGCGTCGGATCACGACCCCGCGGCAGGAGGGACAGTAGCTGTGGTTCCCCGCGTGGCCGGGCACGTTGCCCACGAAGGGGTAGTGCAGCCCACGATCCAGTGCGATCTCGCGGGCGCGCTCGAGGGTGTCCACGGGCGTCGGTGGCAGGTGCCGGAGTTGGTAGTCGGGATGGAAGCGTGTGAAATGCACGGGCACGTCGGGGCCCAGCTCGCCCATCACCCAGTCTGCCAGGGCCGCGAGCTTCTCCTCGGAATCGTTGAGGGTGGGCACGACGAGGTTGACCAGCTCCAGGTGCACCCCGCTGCGAGACACCTGGCGAATGCTGCGCAGCACCGGTTGCAGCTCGGCGCCGCAGACATCACGGTAGAAGCCCTCGTCGAAGCCCTTGAGGTCGATCTTGACGGCGTCGAGAACCTCGCAGATCTCCGCGAGCGGCGCCTCGGTCATGAAGCCGCAGCTCACCAGCACCGAACGCAATCCGAGGGGCCGGGCTGCGCGCGCGATGTCGGTGAGGTACTCCGTGAAGACCGTCGGCTCGTTGTAGGTGAAGGCGATCACCGGCGCCTCGCCCGCCTCCGCCACGGCTGCGATCTGGTCCGCCGGGATGAACTCGCTGTCGTAGTCCTCCGGGTTGGCTTGCGAGAGCTCCCAGTTCTGACAGAACTTGCAGCGCAGGGGACAGCCGGCGGTGGCCAGGGAGAAGGCGTTCGCGCCGGGCAGGAAGTGGTAGAAGGGTTTCTTCTCGATGGGATCGACGTGGACCGAGAGCGGGCGGCCGTAGACGAGACTGCGCAACTCGCCGCCCAGGTTGATGCGCGCCCGGCAGAAGCCGCGCTCCCCCTCGTCCAGGAAGCACTGCCGCGCGCAGAGCAGGCAGCGCACGTACTCCTCGTCGTGCTCGAAAGCCTCCTCGTGGAAGCGCGGTTCGTCGGCATGGCAGTCGCCGCAGCTCGCCTGCGAGCTGCCGATCCAGTAGCGCGCACGGGGGGCGGTGCTCAGCAGCTCTGCGAGAGTGACGCCCGCCCAGGCCGCCCGGGGTCCCAGCGACAAGCCCGTCGCCCCACTGAATAGCAAGCCGGTCCCGCCCGCGGCAGCGCGGGCAAGCACGCTCAAGAACTCTCGTCGGGACAGACTTGCGCGGCTCATGACCGTCCCCCAGGCGGAATCCTCCCTTCCGGGCGGGAGGGCATCTACAGTGTACATCAACAGCGGGGCGGGGCAATCAGCTTTGAGGGCAGGCGCCCCGCTCGCGGCAGGACCTCGCCACCGCGGCAAGAGCCCTTGCGGGGAGGTGATGGATGGGACAGACTGGCGCCCACCGTCGCGGCAAGGCGCTCCCGCGCATCGGCAAGGGCAGGAAGGAGCTGCGATGAAGGCCATGGTCCTGCACGAGCTCTGCGACTTGCAGAAGGTCTCCGAGCCCCTGCGCCTCGAGGTGCGTCCGGAGCCGGAACCCGGCGAGGGCGAGGTCCTCGTGGCGGTGTCGTCCTGCGGCGTCTGCCATACGGAGCTCGACGAGATCGAGGGACGCACGCCCCCGCCCGCGCTGCCCGTGATCCCGGGGCACCAGGCGGTGGGGCGGGTGACCGCCCTCGGCGCCGGCGTGGACGAACTCCGGGTCGGCGATCGCGTCGGCGTGGCCTGGATCTGGTCCGCCTGTGGCGCTTGCGAGTTCTGCCGCGCGGGCGAGGAGAACCTCTGCGACGGTTTCCGCGCCACGGGGCGCGACGTCCACGGCGGCTACGCCGAGTTCATGACCGTGCCCGCGGCCTTCGCCCATCCTATCCCCGAGATCTTCAGCGACGCGGAGGCGGCCCCCCTGCTATGCGCGGGCGCCATCGGTTACCGCTCGCTCCGCCTCTGCGATCTGGAGGACGGCCGGCACCTCGGCCTCACGGGCTTCGGCGCATCGGCGCACCTGGTCCTCAAGATGGCGCGCCGGCGCTACCCGAACAGCGAGGTCTTCGTCTTCGCGCGGAGTGAGGGCGAGAGGAGCTTCGCGCGGCAGCTGGGCGCAAGCTGGGCGGGCGACACCGGGGATCGCGCGCCGGCCCCACTGCACGCGATCATCGACACGACCCCCGCCTGGAGGCCGGTTGTGGAGGCATTGCGTAACCTGGAGCGCGGCGGACGTCTGGTCGTCAACGCGATCCGCAAGGAGGACGCGGACCGCGAACAGCTCCTCCGTCTCGACTACGCGACTCACCTCTGGCAGGAGAAGGAGATCAAGAGCGTGGCGAACGTGACCCGCGCGGATGTCCGCGAGTTCCTGGCCCTGGCGGCCGACATTCCGATCCGCCCGAAATGCGAGGAGTACGAGCTCGCGGAGGCGAACAAGGCCATCCTCGAATTGAAGGAGCGCCGGGTCAGGGGCGCCAAGGTCCTGCGGATCGCCCGCGCGGATGGGCGTGCATGACGAGGGTCCGGTCCCCCGAGGAGCCGGACCCTCGATTCCCTTTTTCTCGCGTGACATGGCACCCCTACCCCGCCGCGAGAAACGGGATAGGCGGAGATTCCTGCTAGTACAGGGACTTCACCGTGCCCCAGCTCGCCGCCTCGGTCGCCGTCATCTCGATGCCGATGCAGTAGGCGATGTCGGTGGGGAAGCCGAAGTAGTCGCCGATGGCCGTCCAGCGGCCGGCCCCCCAGTGAGTGCCGTCCCAGTAAGCCTGTCCGCAGCCATAGACGTCGTAGTCCTCGGTCATCACGACACCGCCGTAGGGCGCGTTCTGGCCCCAGTCGAGGTCGACGACGAAGCCGAGGGACATGTCGTACTCGACCACGAAGACATCGGGCAGCATCGCGGTGCAGGCGTAGACGGCCATCCAGCCCGGATCGTCGTAGACGATATAGGCACCGAGCTCGCTCCAGAGATAGTAGTAGCTGTAAGCGGGATCCTGGCTCGGCGGACACTCGGCGTTGTAGATGTTGACGAACACACCCACGGGGTCCTGCCAGTTGCTCGCCCATTCGCCCACGAAGAAGCCGATGGTGTTGAAGGACATCCCGTAGAGATCGTCGGGGATGTCGTCAGCCTGCTCCGCCCCGAATGGCGTGCTCCCGTTCGCGGTGAACCACCACGAGCTGGGATCCTGGCAGTAGAACATGTCGCGATCGTTGTCATAGTCGCCGGGCTTCACGGCCCCGCCGTGCGTGCTCTCGAAAGCCATGGCCGGTATGGCGACTGCAATAACAAGTAGAGAGATAAGCAGTATTCTCATCCTTCTTCATCCGTTAGTGTAACGATCTGTGTGTAAATAGTTGAGCCATGCGCTCAACCACCGGTA
>CAZVHI010000055.1:0-19707 GCA_964627205.1 uncultured bacterium | reverse complement strand
CGGCTCGGGCCACCGGGTTTCGAGCGGCGTGTACTTCAGCAGCCTCGAGTTCGGCGCCGAGGCGCGGACGAAGAAACTGCTGTTACTGAAGTAGGGGATTACTCGGAGAGGCCCTGCTCCCCCTCGTCCTTGGCTCCGGCTTCGCAGTCGCTACGGACGAGGGGGAGCAGGGCCTCTCCATGCACCGCCGAGTAACCCCTTCGCCGCAACTAGTATTTGATCGTAGAACGGATTCTGGTGTAGTTTGAAGAGGTCTGCGAGCGCCGTGTCGCTCACAGGCGGCTTTGCGCCCCACGCAAAGAAACGAGCAGAGAAGGCCAGCCGGGTCCCCGATCGGTTCCTTCGCGCGAACATTCCCCGATGTGGAAGACACGCATGCTGCCCCAGGAAAGGAAGAAGTGATGCAATTTCTCCGCCGGATGCGGCAGGGAAGCCCGGGAACATGCGCCGTGTGCGGCCTGATCATCCTCGCCGCAGCGGCCACTTCGGTGTCGGCCCGTAACGAGCGGACGCAGGGGAGCGGTGTACCCACCGGCCCGAACGGAGTCTTCCTCTGGACGGGAGAGTTCGTTCACAACGTCGGCGAACTCCACATGAACGTGACCAACTGGGGCCTTTTCGGCTCGCTTCCCGGGCAGGGGCTCGCCATGTCGGAGTCGCCGTCCGCCCAGTGGCCGGCGGGTAGCGGCGTGGAGTATCTCTTCAGCGCTGGTCTTTGGGTGGGGGCGCGAGTGTCGGGGATCCCGCGGGTCTCCACGTCGATCTACGACACGGAGCTCATGCCCGGCGCCGAACCGGTCTACACCATCTACCGAAGCTTCGAAGGAGCGCAGAGCGGGAATCGTCTTCCCTCGCCCGCCGCGGACGACGACCGCGATGGGCTCGTCGACGAGGATCCCCTCGACGGTCTAGACAACGATGGCGACGGCGCTATCGACGAAGACTTCGCCGCCATCTCCAACCAGATGTTCCGCTGCACCTACCGGGACGACTTGCCCGAGAGCTTCCTAGACTCGCCCGACCATCAGCCGCTCAACATCTACATCATCCAGGAAAGCTACCAGTGGGAGAACGACCGCATCGACGACTTTGTCGGCGTGGAGTTCATCATCTACAACCTGGGCGAGCAGACCTTCGAGGACTTCTACCTGGCTTTCTTCGCCGATCCCGACGTGGGAGCGCGTGTCCTGCCCAACAATTACGAGGACGACCTCGTCGACAAGGTGAACATGACGGCCTGCGTGCGGAAGGGCATCTTCAACCTGCCGGTCCATTACGCCATGGGCGTGGCCTACGATCGGGACGGCGATGTCGGCAACTCCGCGGGGGCGCCGGAGGCGCGGGGTCAGATCGGAATCATGCTCATGGGGCACACGACCGACCCCGCGGGCGTCAAGGCGCCGTCCCGTGTCGGCCTGCGCTCCTGGCAGGCATTCAGCGGCAACGCCGCCTTCGAGGATGGCGGCGATCCCCGCAACGACCTCCAGCGCTACCAGCTCATGAGCGCGTCGACGAGTGACCGTCCCCCGGCCGCCGAGCGCGACTACCGCATGCTGCTCTCGGCCGGACCCTTCCTGGTCGAGTCGGGCGACAGCCTCGAGTTCCAGGTAGCCTTCGTGGTCGGCGAGGGCCGGGAGGGGCTCTTAGAGAACGCCGCCCAGGCCAAGCTCACCTACGACGGCAACTGGTTCAACCTCGACGGAGAGGGCAGCACGGGCGCAGACTGCCAGGAAACCCTGCTCTACGATCCCATCAACGACATCGAGTGGGCCGATCCCTGCGACTCGCTCGCGCCGCCGATCCAGATCCCGAAGGGCGAGCAGGTCTGGGTGAACAACGACTGCATCTTCGAGGCGGAGGCGAACCTGCTCTGCCCCAACAACCCGCCCTGGTGCACTGGCATCCACGGCAAAGAAACGCAGATCCACTGGCTCTTCGGCTCGCCACCGCCGCCGCCGAACCTGCGCCTCTGGCCCACCGAGGACAAGAACGTGCTCTTCTGGGACAACTTCAGCGAGACGGTGCCGGACGTCAGCGAGCTGATCTACGACTTCGAGGGTTACCGCATCTGGCGGGCGGACAACTGGGACCGCCCATACGGTTCCTCGGTGGAGAACGGCCCCTCCTCGGATCTCTGGATGCTCATCGAGGAGTATGACAGGGCCAACGGCCTGGGCTTCGACACGGGCCTCGAGGAACTGCGCTATCAGCCCAACATCGACGCGAACCTGGTGGCCTTCTACACGGACGCGCTGATGACGAACCCATCGATCGAGACCTCGCTGGACCACCTGCCGCCCTTGGGATATGCGCTGGCGGATGCCGACACGGCGATCGCCCTCGCCAGGAGCGACCTGGGTCTGCCGGGCGGGAAGGTCTACTATCGCTACGAAGACAGTCGCGTGCACACGGGCATGCACTACTTCTATTCGGTGACCGCGATGGACCATGTCCCCGTCATCGTGAACGGCGAGGTCGTCGGACTCCAGCGGGGCCTGTCGGGAGATCCTTCGAGCGGCTTCGTCTACACGGTGCCGCAGAGCGCGAGCCAGCCGGCCTGGGACTTCGATACGAGCAAGATCTACGTTGTGCCCAACCCGGCGACGCGCGAGAGCATGGCTCCCTGGGCTCTGGGGCCAAACAACGAGGATCCAACCGGCCTGAAGGTGGAGTTCCGGCACCTGCCAGCGTCTCATAGCACGATCCGGGTCTACACGCTGGCAGGAGATCTCGTGCAGACCATCGAGCACGACGCGTCGGACGCGAACGAGTCGGGCGACTACGCGTCGACCGGCACAGCCACCTGGGACCTCGTGAGCCGGAACGGCCAGGACGTTGCCAGCGGGATCTACTTCTATTCCGTTGAGGCGGAGGGCTTCGAGCAGGTCGTCGGCAAGTTCGTGATCATCCGATAGTCCGAGACAGACGTCCGTCGCCATGGCCTGGGTTCCGCCTGGCAGCCTCCCCGCCGGTCCCTGCCGGCGGGGACTGGGCTCGCCATCGTGCTTGCCAGAACCCCCGCGACTCCCCTAGGCTGCCACGGAACACGTCAACGGGAGCGCGCATGAGCAAAGCCACGATTCCCCACGTACTCTTCGAGCCGGCGAGCGTCCGCTGGCTGGGTCCGCTCATCGAGACAAGAGCCGTCTGGGATCTCCGCGTGGGACCGCGGAGCCCGCGCGAGTTGCTTGCAGGCGGCCTCGGCGACGGCGAGCTGTCCGGGTTCTGGGCCCGGAGTGAGCTCGTGCCCCTCTACCCGCGACCGCCGGTGAAGCTGTTCGGCGGCGGCAGCGTCCTTCTCATTGCCGGGCATCAGCTTCTCCTGGCAGGCGGCTGGCGGGAACAGCTCGCCGAGCTCTCCGACGGCGAGACGCTGGAGTCGGGCGGCGAGACGCTGGCGCTCCGTCTGCCTGGGCCCCAAGCGCTCGAGTTCCTGGAGAGCCTCGACTTCGCAGCTGCGGAACCGGGCCCAGCGGGCGAGACCGCCCAGGAAGGCCCCCTCGGGCCCCTGTTGCGCTTCTGGTGGGAGATCTACGAGCTGGCGCCTCGGGTGCTGCAGGCGATGCTGCCGGAGCTCACAGGCGGCGGCGCTTGGCGCTCCCCTCGCCGGCGCGAGTGGACGGGAAGGGGGGACGTGCACCTGGCTGCGGGGGCAGAGACGGCGTCGGGCGTTATCATCGACGCCACGGCCGGCCCGGTCGCGCTGGATCGAGACGTCCGCATCGGCGCAGGCGCCTTCCTTCAGGGGCCCTGCTATCTGGGACCCGGCACACGCGTAAAGCCGCTCAGCCTGCTCCTCCACGGCTGCTTCAGCGGCCCCCAGTGCCGGATCGGCGGCGAGGTCGAGGAGGCGCAGTTCCAAGGCTTCGCCAACAAGCAGCACCACGGCTTCTTGGGTCACGCCGCCCTTGGGGAATGGGTGAATCTCGGGGCCGGCGTCACCAACAGCGACCTGAAGAACAACTATTCGCCGGTGCGGGTGACGGTCCAGGGCCGCGAGTTGCCCACCGGCAGGCTGTTTGTCGGTTCCTGCCTCGGCGACCACGTCAAGGTGGGCATCCAGGGCCGGCTCAACACGGGCACCGTCTTCGAGCCCTTCTGTAACTGGTTCGGGGCGGGCTTCCCGCCGAAGTACCTGCCCGCCTACACCTGGGGGGGAGACGACGGGTTCGGCGAGTACCGCCTCGATAGAGCCCTCGAGACAGCCGCCGCCGTAATGGAGCGGCGAGGGCGCAGCCTGGGTGCCGGCGAGGAGGCGGTCTACCAGGGGATCTTCGAGCGAGCAGCGGAAGGGCGTCCGGGCTGAGCGGAGGGAAAAGACTTCGCAGCGGCGAGAAGCATCCGGCAAGTTGCAGAGGCCCGGCTCGCACAGGGCCGCTTGACGTCAGAGCAACCCAGGCTCACACCGATAACGTTAATTGCTGAGATACCAATAGATTACTGAATTTGCTTCGAGTGATCTCGCGGGCTTGCGTCACCTTTGCCCCGATTGGCCTCGGAATTGATAGGGCAGCTCTCTGCCGACAGGCGCCCTGCCCTGCTCGAGACTACCAAACCGGGGGCCCATTCCCACTCTAGTGTGCTGCGCTTTTCCGAGTTTGGGACTACGGCAAGGGCGGGGTTTCTTTTTTCCCCCCCATCTTCCCTCTCCAGCCCACCCTTAGGGTTTGACAAACGCAAGTCATGATGATATTTTGGCTTGCGTCATTTGGACCAAGGGTTCGGCCGAGTGGGTCTCCAGGCTGGGCCACCCGAAGCCTGTAAGAAGGGGAATCATGACCAAAGCTGATCTCGTCGAGGAGATCTCCTCGCGCGTCAATCTGAGCAAGAAGGACACGGGAGTCGTGGTCAATCTGGTCCTGGACAACATCAGTATGGCCCTATCGAGGGGGGACAAGGTTGAGCTCCGCGGTTTCGGCAGCTTCCGAGTGAAGCAGCGCCGCAGCCGCCGCGCCCGCAACCCTCGCACTGGCACCTCGGTCTTCGTGCCGGCCAAGCTGGTCCCCTTCTTCAAAGCATCCAATGAGCTGAAATCGCTGGTCAATCTGAGCGACCAGGGGCAGGCGGGGGGGGAAGTCTCCCAGGCCTAGCCCCAGCCTCGATTTCGGCGAGGTTCCATCCCAGTTCCCCTGGCTGCGGCCCACGGGCCGATCATGCTCGAGAGAGGTAGAGGACTATGCCCAACGGCAGGAAGCGCAAGCGCAAGAAGATCGCCACCCACAAGCGGAAAAAGCGCATGCGGAAGGATCGTCACAAGAAGAAGTAGGTTTCGTCTTTGAGCGATGCATCGCCCCCCAGCGATACCGAGCGATCCATACGTGAACTGCTGAAGAGGCATCCGGGCGGCCTCTCCTTGAAGAGAGCCGCCCGCTTGCTTTCGGTGGATCGAGGCGATTACCGGCGCTTTCGTCGGACCATGCTCCAGATGATGCGGGACGGCCGGCTCCGCAGACATCGGGAGCGTTTTCTTATTCAGGATCCCCCCGATTCTCATCGTCGCGATAAAGCGCGTCGAGGCCCCGGCGCAGGCGGCGCTGAAGAACCAGCCTCGCGTCCCCGCAAGCGCTCTCCGTGGCGGCGCGAAGGGCGACCCGATCCGGTAAGCCCCGCGAGCACGGAGACCGAGCGGGCCTTGGGCATGGAGGAGCTCTTTCGCGAGTACGGCCTGCCCGGCGGCTTCGGCCCCGCGCTCAGGGCGGAGGCCCGCAGGCTGGCCCGCATCGATCCGCTGGCACAGCGTTCCCGGGTCGACCTGCGCGGGCACACGATCCTCGTGATCGATCCAGCCGACGCGCGGGATCACGACGACGCCGTCAGCCTCGAGCGCCTTCCCGGCGGCGGCCGCCGCCTCGGAGTGCACATCGCCGATGTGGCGGAGTACGTCCACGAGGGTAGTCCGATCGATCGGGAGGCCTTCCGGCGCGGCAACTCCACCTATTTCCAACTCGACACCGTTCCCATGCTGCCGCCTCTCCTCTCCGGACAGCTCTGCTCCCTGGGCGAGGAGGACCAGCGGCCGGCGATTTCCGTCTTCATGGACCTCGATGCGGAGGGAGCCGTTCGGGAGGCGAGCTTCGCCGAGAGCCGCGTGCTCGTGACGCACAGTCTGAGCTACGAGGAGGCGGAGAGGCGGATCGAGGGCGGAGACGAAGACGAGCTCGATCGGACCCTGCGGGACATGCTCGCGCTGGCCGAGCTGCTCCGCGCCAGGAGGCGAGCGGAGGGGGCCATGCAGTTCGAGCTCCCGGAGATCCGGGCGGTGGACGAGGGCGAGGGAGTGGAGACGTTTCGACCCGCGCCCCTGCTCAGGAGTCACGGCATCGTCGAGGAGTTCATGCTGGCGGCCAACCACGAGGTCGGGTACTTGCTCCGCGAGCGCGGCCTGCCCCACGTACGCAGGGTCCACGAGGGTCCGGACCCGGAGAAGGTGGGCGAGCTGGTGCAGATGCTTCGCCGCGCGGGCGTGGCCTGGAAACCCTCGCCGGACCCGCGCAGTCGGGAGTTCCAGGCGCTCGCCGGGCGGATCTCCTCCCGTCCCGACCGCGACCGGCTCCTCGTGCGGATGCTACGCGCGATGAAGAAGGCCGTCTACTCGGATCGGGATCTCGGCCACTTCGGCCTCGCCTGGCACGACTACGTCCACTTCACGAGCCCCATCCGGCGTTACGCCGACCTTCTCGTGCACCGCCAGCTCAAGGAATTGCTCCTCGCAGATGGCGGGCAGGAGCGCTGCGTCCGCCGCCAGGGCGGTCCACCGCGCGGCGCGCCGGCATGGACGAAGAGCCGGCAGGATTTCTCCTACCTGTTCGCGACCGAGTCGCGCCGGCGGAGGCGCGTCCTGGGCGAGGTCGCACGTGCGATCAGCGAGCGCGAGGTCAACTCCATGCAGGCCGAACGGGAGGGCCTGCGCCTCGAGATGACCCTCTGGGCGCGCCGTCATCTGGGTGACAGCTTTCCGGCCGAAGTGCTGGAGGTGTTCCCGACGGGCCTGTTGCTGCGGCTCCATCCCAGCGGTGCGGAGGGTTTCCTGCCGGCGCAGTTTCTCGGTCGGGAGTACTACCGGTACGACGAGGAGCGGATCGAGCTCCGGGGCGAGCGCAGCGGCTTCGTCTTCCTCGCCGGCCAGGAGCTGCGCGTACAACTCGTCGGAGCCAATCTCTTTTCGCGACGCCTGCAGTTTTCCCTTGAGGAAGCCTCGCCCGCATACGAAACTAGGGGCAAGTCCCAGGCAGAGGAGTCATAGAGTGAAGGAACGGAGACGGGCACCAAGGATCGCGGCGCAGCTGAGCCTCGAGCTCAGGCTGCCCGGCCGACAGCTCGCCAGCCTCGGCGAGACCGTGAACATCAGCAGCAACGGTGTCTACTTCCGGAGCGAGTACTTCATGGCCGAAGGGACCAAGTTGCCCATCCTCATTCATCTCCCCGCCGAGAACGGCCTGGCCGAGGCCACCGTCCAGCCCGAGGGCCTCGTCGTGCGCTGCACTCCAGAACAAGAGGACCCCTCAGTGGGGGAGTACGAGGTCGCTTGCTTCTTCATGGAGATGGAGGAGCAGGACGAAAACCGGCTGACCGCCTTCCTCACGCGCAAGCTGGAGTCTCCCAGCACCCGCTGATTTCCATCCGCCCCAAAAGCAACTCAAGACTGCGCCCCGCCTTGCCGATATCGCCCTTGTAAGGCTTTCACCGCAATGACAAGGGCATATCCCCCATGTCAGACACTCATACCGTGGCTGGACTGGTCGAACAGAAGACGCTGCAGAAGCAGGTGTTGGCGCAGGTGGAGAGTCTGCCCAGCCTCTCCATGGTCGTCGGCGAGTTCCTGGAGCTGTCGAACCGAGATTACTTCACGGCGATGGACTTCGAGAAGGTCCTCATCAAGGACCAGGCTCTGGTGGCGCGTCTCCTCAAGGTCGCCAACAGCAGCTTCTTCGGCAGCTCCAAGCCGATCCAGACCGTGCACGAAGCGATCGTGCTGATCGGCATGGACAACATGAAGAACATCGTCTACGCCGTGAGCTCCAGCGGGCTCCTTCGTCGCGCGATGAAGAACTATCGCTATCCCGAGCAGGGCTTCTGGCTGCACTCGATGGCCGTCGGCATGATGAGCCGCGCCCTGACGGAAGGTCTGAAGGATCGGCCGATCGGGGGCGAGGCGGCCTTCGTGGCGGGTCTTCTGCATGACATCGGTAAGCTGATCATCGACGATTTCCTGGACTCGGAGCAGGGCAGGCGGACCGTCACCCTCGAGGAGGAACGCTACGGAGCGGGCTTCGACCACACCGAGCTGGCCGAGCACATCCTGGATCGCTGGAAGATCCCGGGGCACATCAGCGAGGCGATCCGTCATCACCACGACTACAAACCCGAGGGCGAGCTGAATGCCGCTGCAGCCGTGATCCATCTGGCGGACAAGCTCTGCAATGCCTGGGGCGTCGGCACTCAGACTCTCATGGACCTCGGCGCGGACGTGAACGTGGAGGACCACGCAGATGTTCTCGAGGCCCTGAACCTCGACAAACCGACCTTCGAGTCGATGCTCTGGGAGCTGAGGCAGAAGCTGCCCGCGATCGAGAACTACTACTCCGAGGAAGCATGAGCACAACGCTGTCTCGCAACGCCGAGGTCCTGCTGGCCGAGCTCTACGCCGCCGAGGACCTGCAGGAGCTCTACGCGACAGTGGCGCGGCAGCTCGCGGAGCGGCACTCGGTGGAGGGATTCGCCATCCGCCTGCTGACCCGTCGCCATGAGAGCTTCCTCGAATACGAACACGGCCGGGTCCCGGATGAAGGTGGAACGCGGATCCTGCCCCTCGAGATCAGGGGGCAGGACTTCGGAACGCTCCATCTGGCTCCTGAGACGGACACCGAGAGCGAAGAGCTGCGGCGATACAGCGAGCATCTCGCGTTGGCGCTCTACCATCACAAGCTGCTCGACGACCAGGGACGCCTGATCGACGAGAGCCTGGCCCATGTGCAGGCACTGAAGGCCATGGGCGAGCTGCTCGGAGAGCTGGACCAGGAGCTCGTGCTCAACCGGACTCTCAAGTTCTTCATCGACCTCGTGAACGCCGACGTGGGCGCCGCGCTGCTCTACGACGAGGATCGCCGTGTGGTGGAGGCGCGCTGGGGGCTGCCCGCACAGATCCTGGAGCATCTGGTCGAAGCGAGCCGCGCCGGGGATCTGGAGCCCAAAGAAGGCATGTTCCAGCGCGTCCTGCTCAAGTTGGAGGACACGGATCAGTTCTCGCTAGGATCCGTCCTGCGCATGCCCATCCAGCTCAAGGCGCCCTACTCTGCGGAGATCTTCCTGATCTCCGGGGAACGGTTGGAGCTGAACTCCTATCAGCGCGAGCTGATGAGTTCCTGCCACGTCATCGGCAGCATCGCGCTCCAGAAGACCCTCGAGCACCAGGAGCAGATTCGCCAGCATCGCCTGAACGAACAGCTCATGGTCGCGCGCGACATCCAGAGGCAGCTGCTGCCAGAGAGCCTGCCCTGCACGGAACGCATGCAAATCGCCGGGCGCAGCCTGCCCGCGCACTACGTGGGCGGCGACTACTACGACGTCTTCGAACTGGAGAACGGCGACCTTCTGGCCATCGTGGCGGACGTGTCTGGCAAGGGGGTCCAGGCGGCGATCCGGATGAGCGGCCTCCGCGCCATGCTGCATGGCCTGGGCTTCCAGGACCTGGGCCCCGGCGAAACCCTGGCGCGGCTGAATCAATTCCTCTGCGAGGGCAGCTTGCAGGGGCACTTCGTCACGGCCTGCTGCATCCGTCTCGAAGATGGGGGACGGCGGATCCGGCTGGCTACGGCCGGGCACGAGCCCGCGCTGCTCGCCGATTCCGCCGGTGATCTGAGTTGGCTCGAATACGAGGGCGGGCTTCCGCTGGGACTCAAGTCCGGCCAGGAGTATCCCGAGGAGATCCTGGAACTGGCTTGCGGCGATACCCTGCTCCTCTACACCGACGGCATGACTGATACCAGCAACGAAAGCGGTAAGCGCTTCGGAACCGATCGCATATCTCGGATCGTCGAGGAACAGAGCGGGGAATCGGCGGCAAATTTGCTAGACCGGATCTTTGCGGAGCTGGAGGAGTTCCGCGGAGACTCCCCCTGGGCCGACGACCTGACCGCGCTTGCATTCTGCTACCGAGAGGAAGGAACGCAGTAATGGAAATCAAGACTCAAGAGAACGACGACCTGGTTGTCCTGTCGGTGAAAGGCGAGATCGAGGTCTACTCGCTGCCGGAGTTTTCTCGACTAGCCGAGTCCTACCTCGGCGGCCCGGCGAATCTGGCGTTGGACTTCAAGGATCTCGAGTACATCGACAGCTCGGGACTGGGATTCATCGTCACGCTGCACGAGCGCATGGAGAGGCAGAATCAGCATCTCCGTATCCTGAACATGCGGCCCCATGTCGCGCGTGTCTTCAAGATCACGCGACTCGATTGCATCCTCGACATCTCCTGCGAGCAGCAGCCCGCCTCCTGATCCCCAGCGGGAGCGGGGAGAGATCCCCCGAGTGGAGCTTTTTTCCGCCGGAGGACGTCGCTGTTGCCGGGCGTGTTTCGCGATCGTCTCTCCGTTCCCCTAAGTTCCTCTGATTCCCGACCTTACCCGGTGCTTCCCCATCCTGCCCGCGTGGCATGGAGCTTGTATATGGCGGGGGTAGCGGGGGCCCGCCACGGGAGAGGCGGCGCTTCCGCTCAGGGAGAAGCGCATGATCAAGGCACTGCAGAGCAGTGGCCGGGCCATGTCGGTCCAGCTGCAGCGACACGAACTGATCGCGAACAACCTCGCCAACGCCAACACCCCCGGATTCCAGCGACTGATCGGCAGGGTGCGCGAGCTGCAGGCGTCCGCGACGACACCGGGCGCCGCCGCTGCGCAGGGGCCCGGCCGCCTCATCGTCGAGAGCATCCCCTCACGGGAGAACGGCCCGCTGCAGGCCACGGGCAACCCGCTGGATGTCGCGCTCATGGGCGACGGCTACTTCCTCGTGGAGACGGCGCAGGGAGAGCGCCTGACCCGCGACGGCGCCTTCAGCCTGAGCTCCGAGGGCGAGCTTCTCCATTCTTCCGGTTCCCCAGTCCTCGCGGACGGCAGCAGCGTGAGCATCCGCGGCCAAGCCAGCATATTGCCTGACGGCACGATCCTGGACGGCGAGCAGATCGTCGGCCGTCTCTCGGTGGTCCGTCCGGAGGAGGGCGCCGGTGTGATCCGGGAGGGCGAGAACCTCCTACGGATCGAAGGGGAATACGAGGAGGCGCCCGCGGGAGAGGTCCGGGTCGTCTCCGGCCACATCGAGGGGGCGAATGTCCATGCGGTCGAGGAGATGGTCGACATGATCCGTGCCTTCCGGGCCTACGAGATCGCACAGCGTGCGGCCCAGGCCGCGGACGATACCCTGCGCATCGCCGTGGAGCGGGTCGGTGTGCTGCGCGCCTAGTTCCGCCTGCGAGCGGCCGGGCGCACCAACCAGGGAGAAGCCGATATGATGAAAGCACTGTCCACCTCCGCGAGCGGCATGCGCGCTCAGCAGATCTACGTGGACACGATCGCGAACAACCTGGCGAACGTGAACACCGCGGGCTTCAAGTCCTCGCGCGCGGAGTTCCAGGACCTGCTCTACCAGGTCATCTCACCCAACCAGCGAGAGAGCGCCAGCGCGGGCATCCAGCCGATCCAGGTGGGCCACGGCGTGCGCCTCGCGGCGGTGCGCCGCATGTTCACGCAGGGTCCGTCCCAGATCACCGGCAACGCTCTCGACCTCACCATCAGCGGAGACGGCTTCTTCCGGGTCGAGAAGGCGGACGGCACCTACGCCTACACACGTGACGGGAGCTTCGCTCTGGACGGCGAGGGGAACATCGTCAACGCCAGGGGGCTCAAGGTCGCGCCGGGATTCGTCCTGCCCGAGGGCACCAGCGAGGTGGCCGTGGGCCGAACGGGAGAACTCTCGATCCGCGTCGGCTCCGAAGAGGAGCCCACGGAGCTCGGCACCCTCGAGGTCTACCGCTTCGCGAATCCCACGGGCCTGCGGGCCGTCGGGAGCAACCTCTACGAGGAGACGGAATCCAGCGGCATCGCCCAGCAGGGCCAGGCCGGCCAGGAAGGTTTCGGTACGGTCGAGGCCGGCATGCTGGAGGCCAGCAACGTCAGCGTCGTCGAGGAGATGATCCGCCTCATCGAGGCGCAGAGAGCCTACGAGCTGAACTCGAAGGCCATCCAGACCTCCGAGGACATGCTCGGGGTCGCCAACCAGCTCAAGCGCTAGGTGGGAAAGTGATTCAACGCTTCGTGAAACCGCTCCTGCTCGCAGTTCTGCTGCTCGTCGCGGCGGGCGCGCAGGCGGACACAGGGGCCGGTGCCGACGCCGGTGGCATCCGCATGCGCGCGGACGCGACCTGCGGCGGTCCGGAGTACCGCGTGGCCGACCTGATCACCGGCGCCATCGCGCCGGAGTTGGCCGACCGCGTCGTGGGGCGAAGCCCCGCGCCGGGCACGAGTCGCCAGTTGAGCCGCCGGCGCCTGGAGAGAATGCTCGCGGGCTGGGGTTGGCGCGGCGGCCTGTCGGGCCCGGAGTGGCTGCGGCTGAGCAGTCCCGGCGTCGAGCTGGACACGGCGGTACTGCTCAGGCGGGTGGAGGCACGACTGGACACCCTGCTGGCGGAAAGGGGCCTCTCGCGCCAGGGCCAGCTCTCGGGTTGGCCCGCGAAGCTCGTCCTCTCCACGTCGCGGCTCCGCTGGGAGCTCGAGCTCGAAGAGGGAAGAAAGATGGCTCGGGCCGCGGCGCGCGTCGTGTTGACGGACCGCGCCGGCTTCGAGGCGCGGATCTCTCTGCGCTTCCGCTGCAAGCGGCTGGCGCAGGTGGTCGTCGCGGCCGCCGACCTGGGCGCGGGCAGAGAACTCGTGAGCTGGCGGATGGAGGAGCGGGATCTGTTCACCGTCGACGGCCGTCCCCTCGTCGCTTCCGAGCTGACGGGCGCGGTCGCGCGCCGTGCGGTGAAGCCGGGCGAGACGCTGACGACCCGGAACATGAAACCGGCCGTGCTGGTCCGCGCCGGCCGCGAGGTGGAGGTGAGGGTGCTGCGGGGCGCGGTGTCCGTCAGCCTCACGGGGATCGCCCAGAGGGACGGCTCCCTCGGCGACGTGATCGCCGTGCGCCACCTGGAAGGTCGCACCCTGCGGCGCTATCGCGTCACCGGTCCGGGGACCGTGGCGCCTGCTTACCTGGAGAGAACGGGGGATCGCTCATGAGAAAGACGCTACTGATTTCGAGCCTGCTGCTGGCAGTCTGCGCCCCCGCGTGGGGGCAGCAGCCGCTCTGGGATAGCGAGGCGGGAGGCAGCCTGTTCTCCAACACCAAGGCGTACCGCGTGGGCGACATCCTCAAGGTCATCGTCTTGGAGAACTCGAGTGCTAGCAGCGACGCGAAGACAGGCACCGAGAGCAAACACGACATCGGCGGCGGCGCCGGCGAGGGCGTGCTCGATTTCATTCCCCTCTGGGGGATCAAGCAGCAGACGAAATACGACGGCAAGGGGCAGACGTCGCGTAAGGGACAGCTCACGGCCACGATGAGCGTGCGCATCGTCGAGGAGCTGGAAGGCGGACTCTACCGCATCCAGGGGCGCCGCGAGATCAAGCGCAACGGCGAGACGGAGCTTATGACCCTCAGCGGCCTCATCCGCTCGCGCGACATCAGCCCCAGCAACACCATCTCCTCGTCGGCCATCGCCGACGCGCAGATCCACTACGAGGGGATGGGTGACGTAGCCAACGGCCATCAGCCGGGTTTCCTGACCCGCCTGATCAACTGGTTCTTCTAGGAAGGATGCCTATGCGTTCGGCAGCAATCCGCATCTCGCTCAGCCTGCTGATTCTCGTCTCCGCGGTGGCCAGCGTCCAGGCCGCCAGGATCAAGGACATCGCCAGCGTCGGCGGCGCGGATGGCGAGCACCTAATCGGCTACGGGATCGTCGTCGGCCTCGGCGGCACCGGCGACGGCAGCAAGACGGGATTCACCAACCACTCCGTGGCCAGCATGATGGAGAAGTTCGGCCACACGCTCGATCCGCGTGAGATCAAGCTGAAGAACGTCGCGGCCGTGATGGTCACGGCGAAGCTCCCGCCCTACAGCCGCAGCGGCGGCAACATGGACGTGACCGTCTCGAGCCTGGGCGACGCCACCAGCCTGGAGGGCGGCGTGCTGCTCATGACGCCGCTCCTGCGTCAGGCGGACGGCCACCAGTACGCCATCGCCCAGGGCCCGGTGTCGATCGGCGGCTTCAACATCGATGCGGGCCTGGGCAACTCGCTGCGGAAGAACCACAGCACGGTGGGACGCATCCCCGCGGGCGGCCAGCTCGTGCGCGACTGGACGGGAGGCGTGGTCCGCGACAACCGCGTGGAGCTGAACCTGCACAACCCGGACTTCACGACGGCTTCCAACATCGCCCGTCGCGTGAACGAGGCCCTCGGATCCGAGGCGGCCAAGGCCTTCGGGGCGAACCGCGTATCCGTTTGGATCCCCGCGGCGGCGTCCGAAGACAAGATCGGTTTCCTCAGCCGCGTCGAGAACCTCGACGTGTGGACCGACCTGCCGGCCCGCGTAGTCATCAACGAGCGCACCGGCACGGTGGTCGTGGGCGAGCACGTGACCATCAAGGACGCCGCCATCGCGCACGGCAACCTGCGGGTGGAGATCCGCACGGGCTACGGCGCGAGCCAGCCGGCGCCCTTCGGGCAGGGGGAGAGCCTTCTCCTGCCCAGCGTGGGCGCATCCGTGAGCGATGGGGATGGGCAGCTGGCCGTGCTCGGGTCGAACAACACGGTGGAGGACGTGGCGCGCTCTCTCAACGAGCTCGGCGTGAGCCCGCGGGACATGGTGGCCATCTTCCAGGCCCTCAAGGAGTCCGGCGCCCTCGAGGCCGAACTCGTGATCATGTAGGAGGCGGACATGAATCGCATAGAAGCCAGCTTGATGCCCCTGAAGCCGCCCGGCCCCAGGCCGGTTGCGCCAGGTGACCAAGGACCACGCGCGGGCGACGTCAAGAAGAAGGCCGCCCCCGGCGCTGCGTTCGAGCTCGGGAGCCTGCGGCCTCCCGGCGTGAGCGTGAGCTCGGAGCTGCGCAGCTTCGGCTCTCCCGTGGCCACGGTGGGCCCGGGGCCGCGCAGCCTGACGGCCTCCCCGGAGGCCACGACCAGCAGGGACGAGGTCGCCAAGGCCGGGCGCGAGTTCGAGACGATCCTCCTGCGATACCTCGTCGGCGCCATGCGCAGCACGATCGGCGACGCGGGCGGCGGCGGCATGCAGGGCGCGCACTTCTACCAGGGCCTGATCGAGGAGCAGCTCGGGCGCGTGCTCGCAGACAGCGGGCGCGGCCTGCGACTCGCCGAACTGCTTCAGCAGCAGCTCGGCCGGACCGGGGAGGGGGACGGCCATGGATCGTCGTAAGGGACTGACCGCGCTGGCCTCGGCGCTCCACAAGGAGACAGAGGGCTACGGCCGCCTCCTCGCTGCCAGCCACGAGCACGGCGATTCGCTCCTGACGGGTAAGCCTGAGAGTATCGAGGCGACTCTGCAGGAGCAGCTACGCGCCATGGAGGACTGCCGGCAGGCGACGAACAATCGCCTGGAGCAGACGCAGACCATGGCATCGGATCTCGGGCTGGGCGCGCCATGCAGTACGGGACGCCTGCTGCGCGCGCTCCCGGACGGCGAGACGGACGCGCTCGCCGAACCCTACGAGAAGATGAAACGCACCAGCGCTCAGCTCGTGGAACAGAACGCACGCAACCGCCGCCTCTCGGAGCACAGGCTGGACTTGCTCCAGGGGGACTTCGAGTCCCTGCAAAGGATGGCGCGGCGGGCGGCGGGCCACGACGAGGACGACGGCGAACCCGTGGAGGGCAGCCTGCTCTCCACCAAGGCCTGAGGAAGGAGCCACCATGTCCGGGCTCTTCGGATTGCTAGAGATCGGGAGGCACAGCCTCGCTGCCCAGCAGACCGTGCTAAGCATCATCAACCACAACATCGCGAACGCCAACACGCCCGGCTACAGCCGGCAGCGCGTGAACATGGCCGCCCGCGGCAGCATGCTCGGCCTGTTCTCGAGCGGCGGATCGGGTGTGGACGTCACCGGCATCCAGCGGCTCACCGACGGTTTCATGCTCGGCCAGCTCGGCCGCGCGCGGGCCGACCAGGGCGAGCAGCAGGCGATGGCGCGCTCCTACGGGACCCTAGAGATCCTCTTCGGCGAGCCGGTGGACGACGTGATGGGGGAGTCGGGGCTGGGGGATGCCATCAGCGGCTTCCTCAGTGGCTGGCAGCCGGTCATCAACCCCGAGCTGGAGACGAACGAGGCGGACATGCGCGGGCTGATCATCGAGTCGGCGGGTGTCCTGACCCACCGCTTCCACACCCTCACCGAGGGCATCGGGGAGGAGGCTTCGAGTCTGCAGACGGATCTGAACCACAAGGTCGAGGAACTGAACTCCATCATCGCCACGGTGGCCCAGTTCAACGCACAGCTCGGGAGCGGCAGCCTCTCCGAGTCGGTGCGCAACGACATCCTCGACTCGCGCCAGATCCACCTGGAGCGGCTGGCGGCGCTCGCCGGCGCGACCTGGGAGTCCGACGAGCAGGGCCACCTTCGTGTCTACCTGGGTGGGCGCGTCCTCGTCGACAACACGAGCCACCACGGGCTGGAGACGAGACTCGAGGGAACGCCGTCCGACGGTCTCAGGCACATGAGCATCCTCTCGGAGGCGGGGGACGTTGCCATCAACCTGCCCGGCGGCGAGATGAAGGGGCTCCTCCATATGCTGAACGAGGAGATCCCGTCCATGCAGGATCAGCTCGATCGCCTGGCCGCCAACCTCATCGCGGAGGTCAACTCGATACACCAGGCCGCGGGCGGGGACGGCGGCGGTGGCGTGGACTTCTTCGTGGGCCAGGACGCCGCGAGCATCGCCATCAATCCCGTGATCCTGAGCCATCCGGACATGGTCTCCCTGACGGGGACCTTGGCCGACGGCAGGGACATCGCTTCGGCGATGTTCGACCTGCAGACCCAGGCCCTCGATTCCGAGAGCGGCATGACGATCGAGGGCCTCTACGCCACCATGGTCGGCAACCTCGGCGCGCGCAGCGCGAGCGCCGCACAGCTGAGCAGCGTGGCGCAACGTCTCACGGAGGGGATGGAGGAGAAGCTGGCCTCGACGGCGGGCGTGAGCCTCGACGAGGAGCTCGCCAACATGATGGTCGCGCAGACGAACTACCAGGCGGCCTCCAAGGTGATCACCATGGTCGACGAGCTGCTCGCGACCGTTCTCTCCATGCTGTAAAGGAGCCTCCATGCGCGTTACCCAGACCATGTGGCAGCGCTCGCTGATGAGCAGCATCAACCGCTCATACCAGCGCATGGCCGACATCGACCTGCGCCGGCGCATCGTCAAGGCCAGCGACGACCCCGCCGGGACGGAGCAGCTCGTGCGCCTCAGGACGATGCTGTCCCACAACGAGCTCTACCAGAAGAACGTCTCCAGTGCCTCGCGCTGGCTGAGCTACACGGAAAACGCCCTGAACTCCGTCACCGAGAGCTATCGGGCCGCGCGGGACATCGCCCTGGCCGCGTCCGACGACACCAACGCCCTGGACAGCCTGAACGAACAGCTGGACGGGATCATCCAGAGCATCCTTCATGATGCAAACACGAACCAGGGCGGCCGCTATCTCTTTTCGGGGGGGATGTCCGGCGTCGTGCCCTTCACGGAGACGACCAGCGGGGTCGTCTACAACGGCGACGAGACGGAGCTCAGCACAGCCATCAGCAGCGGCCTGTCCCTGCGCTACAACGTGCCGGGCAGCGAGATCTTCGGTCCTCGGGAGGCCCACCACGAGGGCACGCTCGACTGGAATCCGGAGGCGAACTGGAACACACCGCTCGCGCGGCTCTTCGACGGCAACGGTCTCGAGGCGGGGCTCGTGCGGATCACGGACGGCGGCGGCACGGTCGCCGTCGTGGACCTCAGCGGTAGTAACAGCCTCGCTGACATCCGCGACCGCATCCAGGCGGCCCAGCCGGGTATGGTCGTCGACCTCACAGACGGTGAACGTCTCGAGATCAGGGATCCGGCTCACCCGGGCGAGAACATTCTTATCGAGGACGTCCAGGGCGGGAGCACGGCCCAGGTGCTTGGGCTGGCTGGCACGGGCATGAACGGCACCCTGATCGGGCGTGATCTCGACCCCAGCATCGACGACGACACGCCGCTCTCCGAGCTGCGCGGCTTCGACCTGCCATTGGGGAGCATCGGCGTGCGCATCGACGGCGCACTGGAAGCGACGGAGCTCGATCTCTCTGGCGCCGTGACGGTGGGGGATCTGCGCGACGCGTTCAACGCCGCCTTCCCCGAGCTCGACGCCGAGATCGCCGCCTCCGGCAGCCGCCTCGACATCCACGGCACGGGCTTCCGCACCTTCGCGATCGAGAATCTGGACGGCGACACCACCGCCGAGAAGCTCGGTCTCCTCGGCGCGGTGACGCCCAACCGGCCCTTTGGTGTCCTCTACGATCTAAAGGAAGCCATCGAAAGCGATGACCGGGACACGGTGCGGGCGCTCTTGCCCGAGCTGGATGCCGTGCTCGACCGCGTGCTGAACGTGCGCGCCAGCGCCGGCACGCGTCTGAACCTGGCCGAGGATGCACAGAGCACCCTGGCGGCGCGGAACTTCACGATGACCGAGACGATCTCGGAGATCGGGGACGTCGACATGGCCGAGGCCCTGCTCATGTACCAGAGCGCGGAGTCCGTCTACCAGACTTCGCTGGTGCTCGCGTCCAACATCTACCAGCTGACTTTGGCGAATTACCTGTAGCAGCAAAGAGGAGATCTCATGGAACTGCACGGCTCTTGTTTCGGGACGATAGGCTACGAGGAGAAGGATCTGCTGGAGATACCCAGCGGGCTGGTGGGCATGCCGAATCTGACCCGCTTCCTGATCCTCGACTTCGAGGAGCAGCTGCCCTTCAAGTGGCTGCAGAGCGCGGACGAGCCCTCCCTGGGCTTCCTGATCGCGGAGCCGCAGCTGTTCCGGTCCGACTTCGCGCTGGCCCTCGCGAAGGAGGATCTCCAGGACCTCGATGTGGACTCGCTCGAGGACCTCGTCGTCTTCGTGCTCTGCACCTACCGAGGTGACCTGGAGGAGACCACGGGCAATTTGCTGGGTCCGATCATCGTTCACGCGGGCAAGCGCGTCGGACAGCAGATCATCATCGAAGACGGCGGATTCAGCGCACACGAATCCTTAACTCGAGAGGAGGATGAGCCGAAAGAGGAAAAGGAGGGGAGACCTGTCGCCTCGAACTGCGGTTAGGCACGACGGAAGGAGCCAAAGTGCTAGTATTGAGTCGGAAACGCGATCAGAGCATCATGGTCGGCAACGAGGTACGCATCACCGTAGTGGACGTGAAGGGCGACACGGTTCAGCTGGGCATCGACGCCCCCCGCGAGATCGCCATCTACAGGGAAGAGATCTACTCGGCCATCCAGAACGCCAATCAGGAGGCGGCCCAGGGTTCCGATGCGGGCGTCGAAGAGCTGGGTCCGCTCAAGCCTCCTCACGACAACCCCTAGTCCACGGATCATCCCCCGAGCCCTCCGGAGTCCCTCCGGAGGGTATTGCTTTACCCCCCCT
>CAZVHI010000054.1:0-20129 GCA_964627205.1 uncultured bacterium | reverse complement strand
CGCCGCCGCAGCCCACGCAGAAGGTGGTGGGCATGATCTCCTGGCGCAGGTAGCGCAGGAGGCGGTGCTTGGGGGGAGGCGGCACGGTCGCCAGGGCATCGGGTGCGAGGCCGGCCAGCGGGTCGCCACCGCCGTAGGCGGGCTCCGGCGCCAGCAGGTCGGGGTCCGTGGGGGCGTCGGCCGCCGCCCGCAGCGCGGAGAAGTAGTCGAGTTCGTTTCGTTCCCTGATCATGAGGACAGCGCTTTCTCGATCTCGTCCCGGATCTCGCGCGAGGTGTGGATCACTCCGCCGATCTTGCCGACCGGGACGACCTCGCAGTCCACGTAGCGCTCGCACTCGCGCGAATACTGTCCCAGGTTCATCTCGGGCACGATGAGCTTGTCGAGGCCGCGGCAGGCCTCGCGGATGCGCGCCGCGGGGAAGGGCCAGATGCTGATCGGGCGGCAGAAATTCACTCTCACGCCTCCCTCGCGAGCGGCGAGGACCGCGCCCCGCGCCGGCCGGGCCGTGGCGCCGTAGGCGAGCACGCCCACACGCGCGCCCTCGTCCGCGTCGATCTCGACGTCGGCGATCTCGTCGCGGGCGTCCGCGATCTTGGCGACCAGGCGCCGGACGAGGCGGTCGTGCACCGACTGGGTCTGCACGTCGCGCATGCCGTTTTCGAGGTGCGTCGAGCCGGTCACGTGGACGAAGGCCCCCTCGCCGAATTCCTTCATGGGCGGCACCGTCTCGCCGCCGAAGACCTGCTGCCCCTCGGACGCCATGCGCCGCTCGGCGCGGACTACGTCGCGCGGGTGGGGGAAGACCACGCGCTCGCGCAAGTGGCCGATCTCCCCGTCCATGAGGAAGATCACGGGCGTGCGGTACTCCTCGGCCAGGTTGAAGCAGCGGATTGCCAGGTCGAAGCACTCTTGCGCGGTCGATGGCGCCAGCGCGATGATTTCGTGGTCGCCGTGCGTGCCCCAGCGGGCGGCCATGACGTCGCCCTGGGCGGCCAGGGTGGCTTGCCCCGTCGAGGGGCCGGAGCGCTGGACGTCGACGATGACGCAGGGGGTCTCGGTCATGCAGGCGTAGCCGATGTTCTCCTGCATCAAGGAAAAGCCGGGGCCGCTGGTGGCCGTCATGGAGCGGGCGCCGGCCCAAGCGGCGCCGATCACCGCGGAGATGGACGCGAGTTCGTCTTCGAACTGCACGTAGTAGCCGCCGACGTTGGGCAGCTCGCGCGCGACCACCTCGGCGACCTCCGAGGCGGGGGTGATGGGGTAGCCGCCGAAGAAGGTGCAGCCCGCGTAGATCGCACCCATGGCTGCGGCCTCGTCGCCCAGGATGAAGTGATCACCCTCGGCCAGCCTGGCCAGGTAGAGTTCCCTGAGCTTTGTCTCTTCGAGCAGCGCGCTCATCGCGTCCTCTCGCTGCGGGGGATACTGCTGTGCCGGGGGTCTGTGGCCTCGCTCATTCGTTGATGATGAAGATGGCGAACTCGGGGCAGAGGAGCTCGCAGAGCCGGCAGCCGTGGCACTCGCCCTGCTTCGTGACCAGCGGCGGGTAGTAGCCGTGCTTGTTGATCACCTCCGAGTCGACGAGGATGTCCTTCGGACAAAACTCGGTGCAGATGCTGCAGCCCTTGCAGAGCTCCTCGTCGATGCGGATCATCGGCGCTCCTTGGCATGACAAGCCGGCGGATCTGTCGTTCGACCCAGCATAGCTTCACTCCCGTGCGGATTCAATCGATTCCCGGTGGGAATGGCGATTCCGCCACCGGGATCAGCCCGTCCTCTTCGGCCACACGACGCCAGCGCGCGGCCTCCTCCTTGCCAGGCACACCCGCCTTCTCGCCGGAAGCGAAGATCGTCTCATATAGCTGATATTGGTCGCGGGCGCCGGTCTCCGGGCGCTCGGGATCGGAGCCGCGCGCGCCGTGCTTCTCCGCACGTTCCTTGATGCCGAGCAGCTGTCTGCGCGCCATGATGCTGTCGATGACCATGAAGACCCACATGGCCGGCCGCGCCGTTAGGCCTGCGGCGTCCGCCGACATCCGGATCACGAGGCGCGAACCGGACTCCTCCGGGCGTAGGGAGACGTCCGTGGCCAGGCGCGAGACGGCTCCGAGGAAGCTCGCCCCCGGCGCCCACCAGGTGAGCTCGCGTCCAGGGACGACCCGGCGCAGGTAACCGATGGCGGCGGCGTCGCCGGGCTGCGGTGGCGGGACCCAGGAGATCACGTGTCGGGCCGAGGTCTTGCCGCCGTTGTCGAGGCGATCGAGGCTGTAGAAGCCGGCGCCGCGGCCGAGCTGGGCCAGCCAGGGCCACACGGTCTCCGGGGGCGCCGCGATGGACACGGCCCGCGTCATGGCGAGATAGACGGGGGGGCCGCCGGCGAAGTACTCGTCCCCCGGCATCTGCGTCGCCCGCTCCTCGACGCTTGCGCCCCAGCGGACGCCGCGGCGGGTGAGAATGATCACGGCGATCAGGGCGATCGCGATCGCGACTACAATCGTTGGAACAACCGGCAAGATGCTCCCCTCCCCTCACGGACTTCTCGTATCGGATCTACCTTCAGGACACGCTGCCTCTCGTTTGTAGCACTTCGTCGGGAGTAGATCCAGGAGTGAGGGTTTCTCGTGGACGAGCCGGTGGCAGGCCGAGCAGAGGGTGATCAGGTTCTCGGGCTTGTTCGTGCCGCCTTCCGTGCGCGGTCTTCGGTGGTGCACTTCCAGGAAGCGCGTGTGAGAGCAGCCCGGCATGGCGCAGCGATGGCCGTCCCGAGCCAGGACCTTTCGCCGGATCGACGGCGGGATCGTGGCCTTGTTCGATTCACCGGTCCGCTGCACGCGCGCGTCGCAAGCCGCCTGTGCGGCGGTCGCCTCGTCGACCGCTCGGCCGTCCGGTAGGCGCGTCTTTCCGCAGTCCTCGCAGCGGTAGATGACGATCTGGTAGGGCGGCCCCGTGTCGCGACGACTGGATGACCGCCGCTCGACGCTGTGTTCCGATTCCAGCCGGCTGGACTCAGGTTGCTCGCGGGTTTTGTCACGTGACGAAGATCGAGAACCGAGGGCCGCGAAGGCCTCCAGGAGCAGCTCGGTCCGCGATGCCCGGTTCTCCCGCTTGCGCAGTCCCTCCAACATGGCCTGGAATCGGGCATGCTGTTCGGGAATGAGGTCGAAAGAGACCTGCACCCGCGCCGACGGCGGGGAATCCGACCCGCCGGATGCATGGGACAAGTCCCCGAGAAGCTCGGACTGCTCCAGCTTGGATCTTGTCCGAGCGCGGGCCTCGCGCACTCTCACCTCGAGCTGCCGGCTGCTGCTCTGCGCGGCCTCCGCCAGCCACTTCTTCTCCGACTCCTTCGTGGCCACGCGCGCGACCGTGCAGGCCTTCGTCCAGGAGATCTCCTTCTTCTCCAGGGACTCCTTCAGGCGAGGAAGCTTGCCGAGCGACTCAGCCAGACGGATGAAGCGGTAGGTCTTCGAGGGACCGAAACCCAGCTCGATCTCGGCGTAGGCGTGGATGGACGAGTGCCCAAGCTCGCGGTAGAGCTTGCGGCGGAGGATCTCGGCGAAGTGGAGGACGGCGCACTCCTCGGCGCGCCGCATGCGCGCAAGGGCTTCCTGGAGCGCGGTGTGGACCTCGCGCGCGGGGCGTTCGGATTGTGGCATGAATAAACCTCCCGAAGGCGAATCGCGGGAGGGAGGATGAATCTAATATAAACTAAGCGGCAGGCGATGTCAATAGGTAAAGTTAAATAGCACAGGCAGTTGGACAGTCCGGGCTGTCAACTGCATTGTCACTCGGCCGGAGGGCAGGTGCCGAAACGCCGCCCTTCACAAGTCGCTCAGCGAGCGCGGCAGCACGTGTTTCGTCACGTGACAAGCGCTGCGGCTCAGAGTCCTATGAATCGGTAATAAAGGAAGAAGAGCAGGAAGGATATCAAGAAGACGATGGCGAGGACCGCCAAGGCCCGCAGCCAGGGCTTGGGTCTGAATTCCGCCGGCACTGCATCGGACATGATCGCCCGGTAGGTCAGGATTCCCAGGAAGGGGCCGGTTGCGAAAGAGAGTGTCGTCGCGAGATCGACAAGCGCCTTGAGGCTCTTCAGGTAGAAGGCGATGACGATCATGCCCCCAGCACAAAGCAACGCCATCCAAACCCAGTAGTCCCAGGAATTCCCGGTGCGCTCCATGACCTCATCGCGGTCCTCTGCCGTTCTGAAGCGCCGGGCCACGAGCTGGAGCGCCCGGGGGAATCCGTCCGTGACTGTCAGCATCGTGGAAAACATGGTGGTGAACGCGGCGACGACGATGATGGGTTTACTCCATGCCCCGAGCGTCGACGTGTAGAGATCGATCACCTGGCCTGCGAAGGCCGTGGCGCTCGCCTCGAATGGCACGCCTCTGTCGAACATGACCGCTGCCCCGAGTATGCAGAACATGATCGCTAGCAGGCCTGTGCCGAAGTAACCGAGCTTGAAATCGAAATGCGCTTCTCTCAGGGACGGTGAATGCCCGGTTTCTTTCTTGCGGGCAAGCACCCAGAGCGACTGCCAGACGCTGACGTCCATTCCAGTTGGCATCCATCCCATGAGTCCCACCAGGAAAGCCACATCGATCAATCCGACTTTCCCCCAAACCCCCATGCCGAAAAGCTTGGGGAGGACAGCCAATGTCGCGAAGACTGTCGTGACGGCGAGCAGGCTCATCACGACCTTGACCACCTTGTCGAGCAGGGGGTAACGGCCGATGATCATGACAAGACAGGTCAGGGCGATGAGTAACGCCGACCAGGTGGTGAGAGGCCAATTCAGACCCGTCATCTGTATCGTCAAACCCGCCGTGATAGCGGTCACAGCGGCGAGAACCGTGAACATCGTGCCCAAGGTGAGCACCAAATAGAGGACCAGGCTCCACTTTCCCTGGCGCCGGTAGCCTTCAAGAAGGCTGTGCCCGGTCGCCACCGCATATCGCTGCCCGAATTCGAAAAGGGGATACTTGAGAAGCAGGGTCAGGATGATCACGGGCAGCAGCGAGAGCCCGTATCCTGCTCCAGCTCGCGTCGACTGCACGAGATGCGAAACGCCGACGGAAACGGCGGCGAAGAGCAATCCCGGCCCCAGGGCCTTGATTGTCATTCGTTTTTCGTCCATGCGGTATTCCTGGTTCAGGTCACCTTGATGCGAACGTCCACCGCCGCGGGCGCGGTGCCCTCCGGGTAGACGATGATCGGGTTGAGGTCCATCTCCGCTATCGCGGGGAAGTCCGCCGCGAGGCGCGAGGCTCGCAGCAGCAGATCCTCGATCGCGGCGAGGTCCGCGCCGGCGCCGCCGCGGACGCCTTCGAGGACCGGGAAGCCCTTGATCCCCGTCATCATCTCGCGGGCCTCCGGCCGGCTGAGCGGCGCGACGCTCACGACCACGTCCTTCATCACCTCGACGAAGATGCCGCCCAGTCCGAACATGACCAGGCTGCCGAGGCCGGGCGAGGCCGTGGCGCCGACGATGATCTCCGTGCCCGGCTCGGCCTGCGCCATGAGGAGGTAGCGCGCTTCTTTGCCCGCGAAGCGGTCGGACATTTTCCCGAAGGCTGCCTTCAGCGCGACTTCGTCCTTCAGTCCGAGGATCACGCCGCCCTCGTCGGACTTGTGGACTACGTCGGCCGAATCCACCTTGAGCACGCAGGGGAAGCCCGTCTTCTTCGCCGCGGCGGCCAGGTCGGCCTCGCCGGAAAGCGCCGCGTACTTGGGCACGGGCAGGCCGTAGGCTTCGAGTAGTGCGAAGGCATCCGCCTGGGGGAGGTAGGCGTCCTTGCCTTCGTGGCTTGCCACGATCTTCTTCGCCGCCGTGGCATCCACCGTCAGTGCGGGGGGATCCTCGCGATTGCGGTCGCGCAGTCGAGCGTAGCGGGCCATGGCGGCCAGCGAGCGCGCGCCGTCCTCGGCGAACTCGTAGACGGGCAGATCGGACGCGCGCAGGATGTCGATGAGCCGGTAGTACTCCGACGACGTCTCGACCACCATCACCACGGGCTTGTCCGAGCCTTCCTTCGCCTCCTTGATCTTCGCGGCAATGGCGTCCAGGTCCACGAAGGGCGCGGTGACGAAGAAGACGAGCACCATGTCCACGCCGTCTTCCTTCAGCAGCGTGTCCACGGCTGCGTAGTAGTGCTCGGGTCCGCCCGTGGCCACAACGTCCACGGGATTGCCGAGGCTCGCCTCGGCGTAGAGGCTCTCCTCGAGACGTTTGCGCCCCGCCTCGGACCACTTGGACAACTCCAGGCCGTACTCGATGGATTCGTCGACCATCTGGATCCCCGGCCCGCCCGTGTTTGTGACCATGCCGATGCGATTGCCCTTGGGCGGGTCCTGGGTGGAGAGCGCGACCGCCGTCTTGATCATCTGTTCGCTGTCGTGGAACTCGACGACGCCCGCCTTGCGGAACATCGCCGTAGCCATGGCGGCCTGATCGACGAGCGTGCCCGTGTGCGAGGAGACGGCCACCGAGCCCTCGAAGGTGCGCCCCGCCTTGATGGCCAGGATGGGCTTGTGCGGGGTGATCTCCGCCGCCACCTCGAGGAAGGCCGCCGGATCCTTGAAGCTCTCGATCTGCATCATGATGGCCTTGGTGCCCTCGTCCTGACCGTAGTATGCGAGGAGCTCGGGCATCGTCAGGTCCGCCTCGTTGCCGTAGGAGCAGTAGAGGCGGTGTCCGAGACCCGCTTCGTGCAAGTGCAGCTTGAGCAGCTCGCCCATGCCGCCGCCCTGCGCGATCACGGAGATGTTGCCGGGGGCCATCGGTACGAAAGTGAAGTTGGCGTAGACCGACACCTCGGGATCGGAGTTCTGGATGCCCTGGCTGTTCGGCCCGAAGATGCGCATGCCGTAGGAGTGCGCCAGCTCGACCATCTCGCGCTCGCGCTTGATCCCCTCCTCGCCGACCTCCTTGAAGCCGGCCGTGTGCACGATCGCGAACTTGATCCCCTTTTCGCCGCACTCTTTGAGCACCGTGGGCACCAGCGAGTGCTTGACCGAGATGTTCACCAGGTCGATCTCGTCCGGCACTTCGAGAACCGATTTGAAGGCCTTGAAGCAGCGGATCTCCGGGGACTTCGGATTGATCGGGAAGATGGGCCCCTTGAAGCGGTGCGCCGCGAGGTTGCGGATCACGATGTTGCCGATGGAAAACGGATTGTTCGAGGCGCCGATGACGGCGACCGCGCGGGGTCTGAAGAGTCCGTCGAGCATCTGATCTCCGTTTCAGCCGTTGCCGCTGGGCCGGGAAGGCTGCGGCTACTTGCTGGTTGAGTGTTGCCAGGCCGCCAGGGCCGCGCCCAGCGAGCCGGTGAACTGCGGATGGGGCGGCACCTCGACGGGCCGCCCGAGCTTTGCCGAGAGCAGGTCGGCGATCGTCGGATTGTAGGCCACCACGCCGCCGGTGAGGATCACGTCGCCCGCGAAGGAGTCCATCTCCAGGACACGAGTGATCACGGAGACGAAGGCCCCGCGCACGATCCCTTCCACGGGCGAGCCGCGGCGCAGGTGCGCCAGGATCTCCGTCTTCGCGAAGACGGTGCAGAAGCTGCTCAGCTTCACCGCCTCCTCGGCGCTCTTCGCGAGGGGGTCCATCTCCTCGAGCTGGAGGCCGAGGCGCAAGGCGATCTCCTCGATGAACGCGCCCGTGCCGGCGGCGCACTTGCGGTTCATCTTGAATTTGGCGCGGCGGCCGTCCTCCTCGAGGCGGATGACCTTGTTGTCCTGGCCGCCGATGTCGATGACGGTGATGGAGCGGGGGGCGAGGTGGTAGCAGCCGAGGCCGTGGCAGTGGATCTCCGTGAGGGCGGAGTCGGCGAAGTCGACGTTGTGGCGGCCGTAGCCGGTCGCCACGGTGGCGACGATGTCTTCCTCGGCGGCGCCGAGCGAGGCGAGCGCCTCGTCGCGACAGAGCCGGGCCGTGGCCGTGTAGTCGACCCCGGAAGGCCGGACCACGCGCGCACACGCCTGCCTGTCGGCGTCGATGAGGGTCAGCTTGGTCGCGGAGGCGCCGACGTCCACGCCGCAGTAAAGGCGTGTTCCTGTCGCGCCCTCCCCGCCGCCTGCCTGCACCTCTCCGCCCACGCTCGCTCTCCCTCCTAGCTCAGGACTGCGGGCCAGCCTCGTCGAGCTGCTCCACCAGGGCCTCGAACTGCGTGCGGGCCTGTTCCTCGGAGTAGAGGCGCAGGTCGTTGAGGTCGCCGTCGATCACCACGTAGGGCACGCCGAGCTTCTTGGTGAGCCGGTCGGGCATGCCGTAGTGGTTGTTGGAATTGTTGGGGCAGGTCTTCGCGTCGTGGTAGATCAGCCCGTTGATCTCGTAGTCGCGGACCATGCCCTCGAGATAGCGTTCCTTGTAGCTCTCCGCGCGCACGATGAAGAGTTCGGTGTAGGCCCGGGCCATGCCCTCGAAGGGGTCTTCGTGCTTCAGGTCCTCGAAGATCCAGCTGTTGCAGTAGGTGGAGGCCACCACGCATACCCGCTTGTCCGCGAAGAGCTCCGCATGCTCCCGGAGCTTGCCCCAGACGGGCATGCCCTCCCAGTAGAAGCGGTAGGATTCGTCCTCCACCGCCGCGATGCCGCCCGCGATGCGTTCCTCCAGCTCGGCGGTCAGGATCTCGTAATACTCTTCGGCGCGCGGATCGCCGCGGAGCACGACGGCCGGCCCCATGTGGATGGTGCAGTCGAAGAAGGTGATCGGCGAAGGGCGGTGAGCCGCCAGGCGCAGGACCTTCTTCCAGAGCAGGGTGCAGCGGTAGGAGGAGGCGACGACCTCCTTCAGCTTGTCCGGATCGAAGCTCTGTCCCGATACCTCTTCGAGGGTAGGGATCAGGGCCTTGTGCTGGGCGACGAGGCCGTCGAGGTGCGCCGAGGTGATCTCGTCGATGTTGCGCATGGTGTCGATGCCGATCTGCGGTACGCCGAACTCCCGCTGGTAGAAGGCGAGCCAGTCCTTCACGTCGCGGCACTGGTTCGTGTTGAAGACGAGCACGTCGGGCTTGGGCACGCCCTCCATGCCGAAGGCCTGGGTCAGCGGGGTCTTCTTGCTGAGGTAGGAGCCGACATCGCTGGTCAGGTAGGAGCAGATGTCCGGCGAATAGCCGACGGCGTTCGCGGCCGGGATCAGGTCGGCGGCCATGCGCGAGGAGCCGAGCACGGCGCCGTGGTTCTCCGGGAAGTAGACCTTGAAGCCGAAGGAGCGGAGCAGCTCCGCCGGACCGACACTCGTGCACCAGGCGACCTTGGCGCTGCCCGTCCGCGAGGCCTCGTCCAGCTCCTGGAAGTACTCGGCCATGAGCTTCCGCATCGGGCCGGTGGCGCGGATCTTCTTGATGGCGCTCTTCTTCTCCTCTGCCATGTTGGACCTCCTTGGCCTCGAGGCGCGATTCCTCGCCAAGTAGACCGAATTCCCCCCCCTCAGTCAAGGGCGCCGGTTTCGCGATGTCGAGCTGCCCTTTGCCGTTGGATCGCGTTCGGAAATGTGCAAGGATCGTCTTTTCCTCGGGGAACCCGAGGCGCCTTTCGCTTCCAGCCGAAGGAGAGTCAGTGATGAATGTCGGCGTGATCGGTTCCGGAGCCATCGGGCCAGACCTGGCATACGGGTTCGTCTCGGCGCTCGCCAAGGGCGAGGGTGGCAAGGTCTACCTCCTCGACATCAAGGAAGAGGCGCTCGCCGCGGGCATGGAGCGCATCATGGGCTACGTCGGCAAGGGCGTGTCCCGCGGCAAGCTGAGCCCGAAGATCGCGCGGGCCGTCCAGGAGAGTATGGTTCCCACCACGAAGATGGCGGATCTCGCCGACTGCGACTACGTCCTCGAGGCGGCCACCGAGGACCTGCCGATCAAGCAGGCGATCCTCGCGGAGCTGGAGAAGGCGGTCGGTAAAGACTGCCTGATCGGTTTCGCAACCTCCGGGATTCCCCGCGCGCGCATCGCCGCCGAGGCCGAGCATCCCGAGCGCTGCTTCGTGAACCACCCCTTCTTTCCGGCCTGGCGCTCGCCGCCCGTGGAGGTCGTGCTCTCGGATGACGAGGACCTGAGCGCGCGCATGCTGGACACGCTCGCCGCGCTGGGCAAGGTGCCCATCATCACGAGCGACGTGCCCTGCTTCGCCGCGGACGACATCTTCTGCAACTACTGCGCGGAGGCCGCGCGCCTCTTCGCCGAGGGGACAGCTACGCCGGCGCAGGTGGACAGGATCGTCAACGACGCCATCGGCGGCGGCGGGCCCTTCAACGTGATGGACCTCACCCGCGGCAACCTGCTGAACGTCAAGTGCCTGAACCTGATGAAGGACGCGGAGACTGGCAGCGACTGGTTCGCGCCGCCGCCGATCTTCAGCGAGCAGGCCAACACGCCCTGGCACGACCGCAAGAGCCCCGGCGACCCGGCCCACGACGAGGTCCTGCGCAGCAAGGTGCTGGACCGCATCCTCGCGGTGCTCCTGGGGCGGACCCTCTTCGTCGTCGACAAGGGCATCTGCCATCCCCGTGAGCTGAACTGGCTCACGCGCAACGCGCTGGGCTTCGGGATGGGCCTCCTGGACCTCGCCGAGGATCTCGGCATGGAGCGCGTGCACGAGCTCTGCGTGGCCTACGCCGCCGAGAACCCCGGTTTCGAACTCACGCGGAGCGTGACCGAGAAGAAGTTGCCCGCCTTCTACCGGAACGTCGAGGTGGACAGCGACGGCGAGATCGCCGTGATCGCCATCCGTCGGCCCGAGGTGATGAACGCGCTGAGCGGGCGCACCCTCGAGGAGCTGGAAGACGCCTTCGCGAAGGCTGCGGCGGACGGCGCCGTGAAGGGCGTGGTGCTCACGAGCTTCGGCGGCTCGATCGCCGGCGCGGACATCATGGAGCTGGCCGCGCTGGAGACGACGGCCGAGGCGCGCGAGAAGTGCATTCACGGGCAGAAGATCCTCGCAAAGATCGCTGCCTTCCCCAAGCCGGTGGTCGCCGCGGTCGACGGTCCCGTGCTCGGCGGCGGCGCCGAGCTCTCCATGGCCTGCCACGCGCGCGTGGTGGGGCGCGGGCTCATGCTCGGCCAGCCCGAGGTCAACCTCGGTATCGTGCCCGGCTACGGCGGCACGCAGCGACTGCCGCGCTTGATCGGATTGGAGCGGGGCCTCGAACTGCTCCGCACCGGGCGTCCGGTGAGGGCGAAGGAGGCCTGTTCCTGGGGCTGGGCTCATGGCGAGCCCACAGGCGACATCCTGGCGGCCGCCAAGGCGCTCGTGAAAAAGCACATCGCCGGGGAGCTGACGCTGGCTCCCGTGGATCCCGCGCCGCTGGAGGTGCCGGCGGAGCTGCCGGAGCTGGACATCGGCCACCGCTCCCTGGTGATCGACGCGATCCTGGTGGACGTGATCCGGCTCGGCCTGGCGAGCTCCCTCGACAAGGGGCTGCTCGTGGAGGCCGACGGCTTCGCGCGCTGCCGCGAGACCGTGGACTACGACATCGGCATGAAGAACTTCATCCAGAACGGGCCGAGGGTTCCCGCGGCCTTCATGCACGAGTAGGAGGAGGAGACGATGGGCATGGACAGATCCGTGGTCATTCTCGATGGCGGCCAGCGCACGCCGCGCGCGGACATCTTGGTCGACAACCAGAAGCCAGGCCTCTTCTCTCGCTTCACGACCACGCAACTGGGCGGCATGGCCATCGAGGCCACGCTGGCGGAGACGCCGATCGACAAGGAGCTGATCGGCCACGTGGTGATGGGCATGGCGACGCACAGCCACCGTGACTCGATCTACGCCGCGCAGGGCATGCGCTGGCGCGGCGGGCTGGGCGACGACGTGCCCGCGCTGACCGTGGCGCGGATCTGCGGCAGCGGCGCAGAGGCGGTGGCCGTGGGCGCGGAGATGATGCTGGCAGGCGTGCGCCACGATCACGCACGGCCCTTCACGGTGGTCGGCGGCGGCGAGAGCATGCAGTACCCGTTCATCCTCTACAACTACCGCGGGCGGAAGATCGGCGAGGCCGTGCAGAAGTACGGGCCCATCGACGCGAAGACGCTGCCCCCGGGCGAACATCTGCAAGACTCCCTGCTCATGGGCCTCTACGACCCCGGCGCCGGTATGGCGATGGCCAACACCGCCGAGGAGCTGGGGCGCCGCTACAGCATCACCCGCGAGGAGGCCGACGAGTTCGGCTACCGCTCGCACCGGAACGCCGCCGCGGCCCGCGACGCGGGCTGGTTCGACGAAGAGATCGCGCCCGTGTCCGTGCAGACCAACGGCGCTGGCGCGGGCGTTGAGGTGAAGCACGACACGCATGTCATGGACGGCGTCACCATGGCGAAGATGGCGCGCCTGCGCGCGGCCTTCGAGCCCGGCGGCATCATCACCGCCGGCAACGCCAGCGCGGTGGTGGACGGCGCCGCCGCCATGGTGATCGGCCTGGAGTCCTGCGCGGCGAAGCACGACCTGAAACCCTTGGCGCGGCTTGCAGGCATCGGCGTGGCCGCTTGCGATCCGCAGATCATGGGCTGGGGGCCGGTGCCGGCGACGAAGAAGGCCCTGACGAGCGCCGGGATCGAGGGTAAGGACCTCGATCACGTCGAGCTGAACGAGGCTTTCGCGCCCCAGGCGCTGGCCTGCGTGCGCGACTTCGCGGAGATGGGCATCGATCCGGAGAAGGTGAACCCCATGGGCAACGCCATCGCGCTGGGGCATCCCCTCGGCGCGACGGGCGCCGTGCTCACGCTCACCTGCGCCTACGCCCTGCGCCGCAAGAAGGAGCGCTACGGCCTGGTGACCATGTGCATCGGCGGCGGCCAGGGCATCGCGCTCATCCTCGAGTCGATCTAGAGTGACGAGAAGGGACAGCGTAGATATGTCGAACATCTCATGGCGGAAGGCTGTGTTGTGGATCCTGCCGCTGCTCCTCGTCGCCTGCGACAGCGGCGGCGGCGGGACCGGCACCAGCGCGCCCGAGGTCACTCCCGAAGAGGTCGAGACCTTCTTCCGTGATGGAGACGGCGCGGCCTATCCAACGGCGTCGATCGAGGGGCTCATGGCGATGCTCGACGTGCTCAACGGTGGTCAGGCCGACGGTGTGGACGTCATCGTGAACGCCTGGCCCATCGCGAGCGGCAGCGTCCAGATCGACGTGGACGGCGACGGCGTCCGCGAGACCACCCTGACCGGCGGCGTCACCTTCACTTCCCTGCTGCGCGGCCTCGTCGAGGACTGGAACTCGGTGGATCTCGAAGTCCAGTCCATCGACGGTCCGGACTTCCTTGGCGGCGGCGGGGGGACGGTCAACCGGATGGGTTCCCACTCCTACTGGGTCGAGTTCACCTACGAGATCGAGTTCGACAACGGTCTGTGTGTCGCAGTGACGGATGCGGGCTACAATGCCGACGATGCAGGCCTGGGTTATTATCTGGAGGGCTACGAGGTTTTCGACATCAACGGCCTGGTGTTCACAGTCTATTTCGAGCCGGACGGCCAGGGCTGGTGACGCAAGCGCTACGAGGGCGATGGCTGGGAGTTCACGATTCCCTGATTCCTGTGAGGGTCACGCGGTCTTGAGCTTCCGTCCAGCCGGCACGAAACGGATCTCCACGCGCTTGTCTAAAGCTGCAGCGATACGCCGAAGCATGGCGAGTGAGTGCCCTTTATAGTCATCGTCCTCCAGACGAGAGATGACAGAGCGACTGGTTCCGACAAGCTTCGCAAGCTGGGCCTGAGTAAGGCCGGCATCGGTACGAAGAGCGTAGATTTTGCGCGCAACCTCGGCGCTTGCTCGCGCCTCCTCAAGCTCGGCAAGTCGCTTTGCTTTTCCGCGATAGAGGCGCTTGCGGATGATGTCGACTGCGTCATTGGTCTTCTTCTTGGCCATTATAGTAGCTCCTCATGTGAATGCTGCTCTGGATCTTGGAGGAACCGCTCCTTTCGCTCAATCGCAAGCTCTATCTCTTTCTTCGGCACCTTCGCTTGCTGCTTCGAGAAGCCATGAGAGAGGACCACTGCCTCTTTCCCATGAAAGAAGTAGAGCAAGCGGTAGTTGATGCGAGAGTGCTTGGCGCGAAGCTCGTAGACATCGTCTCTGAGGAAGTCAGCCTCAGGGCGACGAAGCTCGTGCCCAAGCTCAGCAAGCCGCTCGATACGAACGACACATTTGTCTTGGGCTTTATCTGGAAGGCCGTCGAGCCACTCCAGGAGCGGTACGCTTCCGTCCTCCTTTCGGTAAAGGACTACCCTTGTTCTCGACACTCTGCCTCCTGTAGTGTCGCAATTTTGCGACCAACTGTCAAGGATCTGAAGCCACACAAGCTAACTGCTTAGCATGTTTCGTGTTGTATCTTATTGCCGGTAGTAACTACGGATGATGTCAGGGATTGCGAGGAGCAACACTTGTTGCATTGCGGGGCATCTGTAGACGCTGTTTACACCGCTGCTCTACCGCAGCGTGCTGAGCCAGGAGTTCACTCGTAGTCGTAGAAGCCGCGGCCTGATTTCTTGCCCATGCGGCCGGCCTGGACCATGCGCCTGAGCAGCGGCGGTGCGGCGTAGCGCGCGTCCTTGAACTCCGCGAACATGATCTCGGCAACGTGCTGCGTCGTGTCGAGGCCCACGAAGTCGACCAGGGTCAGCGGCCCCATCGGGTAGCCGCAGCCCAGCATCATGCCGGCGTCGATGTCTTCCTTGCTGGCAACGCCCGCCTCCAGGGCGCGGATCGCGTCGAGCAGGTAAGGTATGAGCAGGCGGTTGACCACGAAGCCCGGCGTGTCCTGCGCTACCACAACCGTCTTGCCCAGCGACTCGCCGAAAGTCTTCGCGGCGGCGAAGACTTCATCCGCGCTGTCCAAAGTGCGCACCAGTTCCACGAGCTGCATGACGGGAACCGGGTTGAAGAAGTGCAGACCCACGAATCGTTCGGGCCGGCCGGAGGCCGCGCCCAGCTCGGTGATCGACAGCGACGAGGTGTTGCTGGCGAAGATGCAATCCTGCCCGCAGATATCATGGAGGGCCGTAAACAGCTCGCGCTTCGCCTCAAAGCTTTCGGTGATCGCCTCGATGATAAGAGTGCAGGTTTCCAGATCCTCTAGGCGCGTCGTGCCGGCGATGCGGGCGAGCGCGGCATCCTTGTCCGCCTCGCTCAGCTTGTCTTTCTCGACCGCCTTGCCCAGCCACATCTCGATGCGGGCGAGGCCGTCGGCGACTCGCTCCTCGTCCACATCCAGCAGCCTGACCTCGTAGCCGCTCTGCGCTGCTACCTGCGCGATGCCCGCGCCCATGAGGCCGCTTCCCGCGACACCCAGCTTCTCGATCATGCTCCCTCCTTCCCGTCCGCGCTGCCCGCCGAGCGTTAGCGATACGCAGGCTGACCCGTGACCTCGTGCCCGATGATCAGGGTGTGGATTTCGTGGGTGCCCTCGTAGGTGACCACCGACTCCAGGTTGCAGAGGTGGCGTCCCGCCTGGTGCTCGAGCAGGATGCCGCCGGCACCCAGGAGCTGCCGGCACTGCCGCGCCACGTCCAGGGCCATGGCGCAGTTGTTGCGTTTGGCCAGGGAGATCATGACCGGCCGCGCGTCGCCCCGATCCTTGAGCTCCGCCAACCGCTGCACGAGCAGGCGCCCCTTGATGACCTCGCTGATCATGTCCGCCAGCTTCGCCTGGATGAGCTGGTAGCGCGAGGCGGGCTTCCCGAAGATGAGGCGCTGGTTCACGTGCTCGACCGCTTCCTCCAGGCAGACCTCGGCCGCGCCGAGCGTGCCCCAGGCGATGCTGTAGCGCGCCTGGTTGAGGCAGGACAGCGCGCTGCGCAGGCCCTCGGTGCCGGGGAGGATGGCGTCCGCGGGCAGGCGCACCTCGTCGAGATGCAGCTCCGAGGTGTCCGACGCGCGGAGGCTCATCTTCCTGTCCATGGTGCTCGTGCTGAAGCCAGGCGTGCCCTTCTCGATGAGGAAGCCGCGGATGCCGTCATCCGTGCGCGCCCAGACGATCGCCACGTCGGCCAGGCTGCCGTTGGTGATCCACATCTTGTTGCCGTGGAGGATCCAATCCTTGCCGTCGCGCCGGGCGCGGGTCTCCAGACCGCTCGGGTCGGAGCCGTAGCCGGGCTCGGTCAGGCCGAAGCAGCCGATCTTGCGGCCCTTGGCCAGCTCGGGCAGCCAGCGTTCCTTCTGCTCCTCGCTGCCGAACTGGAGGATGGGGTACATCGCAAGGCTGCCCTGCACCGAGGCGAAGCTGCGCAAGCCGCTGTCGCCGCGCTCCAGCTCGAGCATCATGATGCCGTAAGCGTGGTTGCTCATGCCGAGCATGCCATAGCCGCTGAGGTTGGGGCCGAAGAGGCCCAGGGCGCCCATCTGCGGGATAAGCTCGGTGGGAAAGATGCCCCGCTCCCAGCAGTCGGGTAGCATGGGCAGCGCTTCCTTCTCCACGAAGGAGCGCACGGTCTGGCGCACGATCCGTTCCTCGTCGGAGAGGAGTTCGTCGAGGCGGTAGAGATCGAGCCAGGCGGGGGGGTCGGCCATGATTCCTCCCTGGGGTAAGTAGGGTGGCGGCCTTTATAGCAGATGAGGGGGCGCTTCGCCAGGAGGAAGGGCTTGCGATCAGGCCCGCCGGCACCTGCATATCAGCCCGAGTCACCTCGCCCTAATGGAAAACCCGAGTGACCACGTGGCCACTCGGGTCGAAGACTCGAACCGGCATAATACCGGGCGTTCCATATCACTTCAAGAGAACCACCTTCTGCCGCTCCAGCCCGCCGGTCTCGCTGGCCATCTGGACCAGGTAGACGCCCGAGGCGACCGAGTTGCCGTCGTGGTTCCGTCCGTTCCAGTGGACGGAGTGCTGGCCGGCACCGAAGACGTCGTTCGCGAGGTCGGCGACCCGACGCCCCATCATGTCCACGACCGAGACGCTCACGCGCTGGCTCTCGGCCAGGCTGAATGTGATCTTCGTCTCGGGGTTGAAGGGGTTCGGGTGGGCGCCGAGCAGGCGCGTGGAGAGGACCTGGGTGCCCAGGTCGATCGTCTCGCTGCGCAGGAGCTGTGCGTCCCCGTCCTCGTGGTAGTAGAGCGAGTAGGTGACCTCGCCGCCCTGGAGAAGGATCGGCGAACGGTCGTGGGCGCTGAAGCTCTCGCCCATGCCCTCGACGGGCACCGTCCAGGTGTCGGCGTTCTTGCTGGCGACCAGCTTGAGGTCGGAGGCCGTGGCGTCGCCGCTGATCTCGAAGCGGAAGTCCACGGCGCCGGCCGAGACGTCGAAGTCGAACAGCGACAGGAAGGCCGCTGTGAGGTCTTCGATGTGGACGATGAAGGGGTGCGAGAAGTCCTCGCCCTCGGGGACGAAGCCACCCACGATGGTCATGCCGTCGTCGGAGATGGTCCGAACCACCGTGATGTGCTCTCCATTATAGCCGATCACGCCCATGGCGGTCAGGTAGTCGCCCATGTACATGATGCCGGCCTCAGCAGTCCAGATGAAGCCATAGAGTGTCGAGAAGATGGGATGGCCGCTGTAGCCCACCACGGTGCCCTCGGCGCTGATGCCGGTCGCCGCGCTGCCGTAGGGATCGCCGTAGAGATTGCCGATGTTGGAGAAGGTCTCCGTGTCGAAGTCGTAGTGGAAGGCGAAACCGTTGGCGACGCCGACAGCCTCGCTGCCAACGGGATTGATGTCGTAGACCTCGCCCTGCGGTCCATCGCCCAGGAAGAACTGGGGGCCCGCGACGTCGTCGGTCCAGATGGCGGGCCGCCGCGTAGTCGAACCTTCGAGGTAGGCCCAGCCGCCCATCATGGAGGCGTCGTCGGCGACGGTGCTGACGCGACTACTGGTGCCCGGGATGGTGTGCAGGCTGGTCGGTGTGCCGTCGTCCCAGCGGGTGGCCCCGGCTCTGCAGTTGGCGATCCAGGTCATGCCGCCCACGACGCTACCGTCGTAGTTGCAGGCCCAGCCGCTGCTGAAGTTGTTGTCGCAACTCTCGCCCTCGGGCAGGTCGTCGAGCTGGGTCCAGGTCATGGTGGCGACGTCGTAGATCGCCGCGTGCAGCTTGTCGTCGTCCGGGTCGGTGACGGATGCGACCGCCTTGTTGCCGTCGCCGGAGATGTTGATGGCCGGCGGGGAGTAGCCCGTGACGAGGATGGGGACCGCCCCGTCCTCCGTCCAGTAGTGATAGCCGTTCCAGCTGGCGACGAGCGCCTGGCCGTCGGCAGACAGGTAGAGCGCGCCAGGGATGAACGAGCTGCCGAAGGGCAGCATGTCGAAGGTGCTGTCGGCGAGCACGGGCGCCGCGCCGAAGGCCAGGAGCGCAACGAGGCCGGCCAAGATAGCCTTGGTTCTCATGATTCCCTCCTCGGCTTGGATGAAGCTCTCATGATGATGTCTTGCCTTTGAAATAGGCTTGGAGACCACTGCTGCCTGGTTCGGGTCGATCGACGGCTGAACTCCTTATTGTGGATGAGACGGCCCGGAGCCTCCCTGAAGACGCGCAGAGTATAGAGGAATGCTCTGGCAAGCGCAATGAGATCTCTCAGAGAAAGCCTTGCACTCTAGACAGAGCTGCCTTATCCTGATAAGGAAACGTGTGAGCTTGTTCTCGGCCGACCCGGACCGTCGCTCAGCGCCGATCAAGATGTAGTTCTGGAAATCGATCAGGGAGTACTATCCGGTGCCGGTGACTCCAATGGCACGAAACACGGTGAAAACAAGTGACTTCGGCGAGCGGCTGCTGCCGATCGCGGAGGCCTTGCGCCGGGATTTGGTCCCGGTGGTGGATCGGGTGACCGATGGCATCCATCGGCCCAGCCGCCTCATGCGCCCCCTGGATCTCGACAAGACCCTGGCGAGCCGGATCATCCAGGCTCTGCGCCACGAGGAGCCCCTGGAGTTCCTCCACCGCCTGCCTGCGCCCTCGGGCCTGCGGATCCTGATGAAAGCCGCACGACAGAATCGCGTGCCCGCGGGCATCTGCGATCGTGCCGAGAATGCCATCGACACCTTCCAGGCGCTCATCGACGCCACGCCCGGCGGGCGGGGCAGCATCGACGGCTGGATCGCCGCTCACTCCGCGTCCGCGCGCGAACGCACGGAACACCGCTCGAAGCAGGCCGTCTACAAGGCCATGTCCTATCTGCTGGGCTTCCACTGCGACATCGCGGCCACGACCCTCGTGCTCCAGCCATCCGAGGACGGTTCGCGAGTCGATGGTTTCGAGCTGCACCAGCGTTTGGGGCTGCGTAGGCTGCGTCCCAGCGCCCCCGTGGTCCTCTTCAGCATCAACCTCGAGCGGGGCGACGAGACCGGCGGCAAGGATCCCTGGATCGAGACCCTCGACGGCGAGTTCGAGGGCGAGGACTCCATGCGATTCCTCCTGACCGACTCCACCAGCCACCCTCTGCCCGGCATGAAGGTGGTGCTGCGCGGCACGCACCACATCTTTACCCTCACCGACGAGGACTCCTCCATCGATGAGCCCCTGAACCTCAGCTCCGGGTACATCGTCCGCAATGGCTGGCGGCGCTACGCCAGCGCGGACCGGAAGGACGACTCCAGCTCCTATCTCCTCAACCATCCCTGCAGGATTCTCGTGCGCGACGTCTTCCTCCACGAGGACCTCTGGCCCAATAGCAACCCGGAGATCAACCTGCGCCTTCCCAATCCCTCCGGCACGGACCCGCGGCGCTACGAGGGGTTGCTCGGACACATCAACACCCTGGACATGCACGTGCCCATCGAGCAGCTCGGCCAGGGCCTCGACCGCGTCGCCCAGAAGGAGCTGCCCCGCTACCCGGGCCTGCTAGAGAACAGCTTCGAGCGTGTCGGCTGGGATCCCGCCCGATTCCGGGGCTACCGCTCGCGCACGGTCTACCCCCTCCCCATGATCACGATGACCTGGTGGTTTCGCCTGCCCGAGTAATAACGACTACCTCCCTCCCCAAGAGCTAGCGGAAAGGCGCCGCTTCGCGGGGCTCAGTGCGGGAATGCGAGCCTTTGAGCAGTCGGATAATGAAAAGCCCCCGGCCGGAGCCGGGGGCTTCTTGCGTTTCGCTAGCGGTACTCGGCAGCTCGCGCGTGCAGCCGCCGGGCCGAAGCGCTAGTACATCGACTTGACGACGCTCCAGCTGCTCTCCTCGGTGGGCGTCGAGGCGGGGAGGT
>CAZVHI010000053.1:0-20791 GCA_964627205.1 uncultured bacterium | reverse complement strand
GAGCGGCACGAAGGGCACGTCGAAGACGTGGGAATAGTGGTAGAAGCTGAACTCCGAGTCCCAGGTCTCGTCGTAGACCAGGACGGTCTCCACGTGGAGCAGGTCGCCGGGGACCTCGTATCGCAGCGGAGGCCCCGACCCCGGGCGTTCGCCGCGTCCCAGGAGGGGAAGATCCTCCGCCAGCGAGATCACCGGCAGAAGAGCCACGAGCAGCGGCATCCCCCATCGTAACATTGCACCCATCACAGCCTCCTTGGCTCGAATAGCCGATCCATCGGGATCAGGCCGACACCCGGGAACCGGACAATCAAGTATCAAATATCGGCGAATGAGAATCAAGGCCGGCCTCCAGACCGATTCCTGCTATCATGGCCAGGATCGCACCGGAGCGGCTGCGGCGGACCACCCACCGGCACGCCGACACGCAAGCCACGAACGGAGAGTGTTTCCATGCAGAACATCGCCCTGATGATCCGCGAGCGCGCCCGCGAGCACGGCGATGCCGTCGCCCTGCGCCACAAAGTTGGTGGCCGCTGGCGAGAGACGAGCTACCGGGAGATGGACGAGAGCGTCGAGGCGGTGGCGCGAGCCTTAGTGGAACTGGGCGTCGCGGAGGGGGAGCGCGTGGTGATCTTCGCGCCCAACTCTCCGGACTGGGCGCTGGCCGACCTCGGCATCCAGAGCATCCGCGCGGCGTCCGTGCCGATCTTCGCCACCAGCACGCCGGAGCAGGCGCGCTACATCCTCGAGGACGCCGGCGTGCGCATCGCCTTCGCGGGCGCCCGGGTCGAGATGGAGAAGCTGGCGGCCGTGCGCGCGGAGTGCGGCAAGCCCGAGATCCTGATCGCCGTGGACGGCGAGACGAAGCACGCGGCCGAAGGCGACCTGACGATGGACGCGTTGCTGGCGCGGGGACGCGACGCCGAGAACGACGCGGAGACCGCCCGCCGCGCGGCCGCGGCCCGCCCGGACGACCTGGCGACGATCATCTACACCTCGGGCACCACGGGCGAGCCGAAGGGCGTCATGCTCGCCCACGAGAACTTCCGCAACCAGTTCGATACGCTCGAGCGTCGCTTCGAGGTGAGCGCGAGCGACCGTTCGCTCTGCTTCCTCCCCCTGAGCCACGTCTTCGAGCGCTCGTGGTCCTACTACGTCTACATGAAGGGCGCCCAGAACTCCTTCGTGCCCGACCCCGCCCGCGTGGTCAGGTACCTGGGCGAGGTGCGGCCGACGGCGATGGCCAGCGCGCCCCGCCTCTACGAGAAGGTCTTCGCCTCTTTACATGACAAGCTCGAGAGCGGCTCACCGGTCCAGCGCCTGCTCTTCCGCTGGGCGATCGCCACCGGCATGGCCTACGAGACGCGGCGGCGGCGGGGCCCAGTCTGGCCATGGCTGCGCCTGCGCCACGGCCTCGCGGACCGGTTGGTCCTGCGCAAGATCCGCGAGGTCGTCGGCGGGCCCAAGAACTTCCTCGCCTCGGGAGGCGCGGCGCTGGCCAAGGAGATCGAGGAGATGTTCTTCGCGGCCGGGCTGCTGATCTGTCAGGGCTACGGCCTCACGGAGACCGCGCCGATGCTCACCTGCAACTCGCCGCACGACTTCCGCTTCGGCACGGTCGGCAAGCCCATCGAGGACGTGGAGATCCGCATCGACGACGGCGGCGAGATCCTGGCCCGCGGACCCAACGTCATGCGCGGCTACTTCGGCAAGCCCGAGGCCACGGCCGAGGCGCTCGGCAAGGGCGGCTGGTTCCACACCGGCGACGTGGGCTACCTCGACGACGACGGCTACCTCGTCATCACCGACCGCATCAAGGACCTGATCGTCACGTCCGGCGGCAAGAACGTCGCGCCGCAGTGGATCGAGACCACCGTGGGCAAGGATCTGTTCATCGACCAGCTGGCGGTGATCGGCGACAAGCGCAAGTACATCAGCGCGCTGGTCGTGCCCGCCTTCGACGCGCTCGCCGACTGGGCGCGGAAGCAGAAGCTCAGCTTCGAGTCCCACGAGGAGTTGGTGCGCCTGCCCGAGGTGCTTCGCCTCATGACCTTGCGCATCCGCGACCAGTCCCGTCAGCTCGCGCCCTTCGAGAAGATCAAGCGTTTCACCCTGATGGCGAAGCAGTTCAGCATGCAGGCGGGAGAGATCACGCCCACGCTGAAGGTGCGGCGGCGCGTGATCAAGGAGAAGTACCGGGAGCTGATCGAGCGGATGTACACCTGAGCGGCTGGCAGCCCCGGCCGGCAGCGGGACCTCCATCGGGGCTCTCCGACGTGCAATTCCGGTACCAGCCTATCCGTGTAAACTGCTTATTTTAAACAATTTAACCCTTGATTTACCCGTGCTGATTGCGTATCTTTCAGGCATCTTCCCTCTATCCCGCCTCCCGCGATATCCGTCGAAAGCGATTCCTTCATGGAACAGATCCGTGCGGGCCTCTCCGCCCATGAGGCGCACGAGCAGCTTCTGTGCGCCCTGGCCGAGCTGCGCCGGGCCGAGCGCAGCGCCCTGCTCTGCTTCGCCGAAATCCAGGAGCGCAAGCTCTATCGGGAGCTTGGCTACTCCTCCATGCTGCTCTACGCTCAGGAGGCTTTGGGCTTCTCCCGCTCCAAGACCTTTCAGTTTCTCCGCCTGGCCGAGTCCTTCGATCGCCTGCCGAAGCTCAAGCGCGCGGTGGCCAAGGGCGAGCTCTCCTGGACCAAGGCCAGGGAAGTGGTGAAGGTCGCCTCCCGCCGCAGCGAAGCGCGCTGGATCCGGGAGGCGAAGACCAGTAGTCGGCGGGACCTGGAGAGCAAGGTTCGCGACAGCCGCGCTCAGGCTCGATCAGAAGTGAAGACCGATCCATGCCAGACCTCTCTTCTCGATCCAGCACCCACAGGCCTGGATGAGCGGCCAGAGGACATCCCCCGGCCTCTCACGCTAAGTTTCAGCGCCGAGCAGCGCGCGCGCTTCGAAGCGATCATCGAGAGGGTCCGCAAGAGCACGAGCCGCCCGGCGACCCGCTCGAATTCCAGAGAGGATCTGGTTCTCGAGGCTCTTGCTCTCCTCCTCGAAAGCGAGCGTTCAGGTTCCGAGCGTGGGAAGGAAGACAGCTCGACAGGGGATTCCCCCCAGCTTGTGGAGACGAGTTCGAAAGAGTGCACCCGGGTGCACTCGGCAAGTCCTTTCCAAATTGTCGTTTACCGCTGTGAGAAGTGCGGAAGCGCTTCGGTCCAGACTGCCGAGGGGCTACGCCCTTTGAGCACCGCGGAACAAGAGCGCATTGAGTGCGATGCGCAGGTGCTCGAGCCCGGCAAGAGGAACCGCGCGACGATTCCCCCGGCGATGAGGCGGGCGGTCCTCGCCCGTGACGGCCATCGCTGCCGGGTGGAAGGCTGCGGGCGCGCGCGTTTCCTGGAGGTCCATCACCTTATCCCGCGCAGCGAGGGGGGAGAGAACCGGCCGGAGAACCTGGTCACGCTCTGCTCGAGTTGTCACCGGCTCCTGCACGAGCGCGGGCTGGCGGAGGGCGCGTTGGCGGAGGGCGCACTGAAAGGACTCCTGCGCGCGGGTCCCTAAACGCGCCTGGCATGCCGAGGAGCTTCGTCACCGCACCTGGATGGAACTGCCGATGCGAGGTGGGTGCTTCGGCGCCACATTGGGATGGAACGACCGATGTGAGGTGGGTGCCTAGAGCTCCGGGCCGCGGCTGCGCTCCGCCTCGCGGCGCACGGTCCAGCCCTGCCGGTCGCAGTACTCCAGCAGGGGCACCGAGTACTTGCGGCTGATGCCGAAGCGCTGCCCCACGTCGGAGACGGCCAGCGCCTCCTTCTCGGCGAAGAGCTCGCGCAGGCCCTCGCGCAGGGCGGCCAGCGCGTCGGCGTGCACCAGGAACTCCGGCGCGGCGCGCACCAGGATCCCCTGATCGACGAGGTAGTTCGCCAGGTCCGGCACGAGATCCGCGGGCGCGCCGAGCTCGCCGAGCCGGGAGTAGGCGGGCGGCATGAGTCCCCCCTCGCGCCATTCCCGTATCGCGCTTTCCACCCAGCCGGCGGCCGGCCCTTCGGGCGCGGGATCCTCGTCGCCCACGCGCACGCGCTCCCCCTTGAGGCGCAGGCGCCCCTCGGAGTCGAGATGCTCCATGAGCTTCTGGAAGGAGGCCTGGGGGATTGAAGCCCCCAGCGCGCTGCGCAGGCTCTCGCGTCCCGGCCCCCAGGCCAGGGGCCTCTCCTTCTGATGCTGCCGCGCCATGGCCTCGATGTCGCGGGCCAGGTCGTCCACGAGGTCGGCGTGGAAGAGGCCCTTGCCCAGCTTCAGCAGCCGCCCCTCCGCGAGCAGCGACGGCAGGGGCGAGTCGCCCGGGTACTTCTCGAGCAGCAGGCGCGCGTCCTTCTCGCTGAGGCCTGCGAGCCCGGCGTCGAGGACCGCCCGCTCCAGGATCTGCGCGGGATCGCCCGACTCCTTCAGCCGCACCGCCTCGAGGTCGGACTCGCGACCAGCGCGCCGCTTGGGCGCCACGGCCTCGATCACCTCTGCGCCGGCCACGGTGCGCATGGGCGAGTAGAAGCGCAGGATGACGCGGTCGCCCGGCGCGGGGATGGCCGGCTCCTCCAGCCGCGCCTGCGCGAGCGCCGTTTCTCCCGGCTCCAGCACCTTGCGGTCCAGGAGCAGCAGGCGGCCCAGCACCTCCTGCGTGCCGAAGTGGAAGCGTATCCGCGAGCGCTGGTTCAGGGTCCAGGGGCTCGACGAGAGGGCGCGCACCTTGAGCGTCACCATGTTGCTGGCCTTGAAGCGCCCCTCGCTGGCCAGCACCTCGCCGCGGGTGAGCTCGTCGTGTTTGACGCCGTGCAGGGCCAGGGCCGTGCGCTGGCCGGCGTGGGCCTCCTGCACTGACTCGTCGTGCACCTGCAGGCCGCGCACCCGCACGGGCAGGCCCCGCGGCAAGAGCTCGAGCTGGTCCCCCACGCGCACGCTGCCGCTCCAGCTCGTGCCGGTGACTACGGTGCCCATGCCCGTCAGCGTGAAGACGCGGTCGATGGGCAGGCGGAAGGGCCCCACGCTGCTGCGCTCGGGCACCTCCCGCGCGAGCGCGAGCAGCGCGGCCTTGAGCTCGTCGATCCCCTCACCCGTCTCCGAGGAGACGGGCAGCACGGGCGCGCCGGCAAGGCTCGTGCCCGCGAGGTAGTCGGACACGTCTTCCGCGGCCAGCTCGGCGAGCTCGGCGTCCACCATGTCGATCTTGCTCAGCGCGACGAGCACCCGCTCCACGCCGAGCAGCTCGAGTACTTCCACGTGCTCGCGCGTCTGGGGCATCACGCCCTCGTCGGCGGCGACCACGAGCAGGGCCATGTCCAGGCCGCCGGCCCCCGCCACCATGGTGCGGACGAAGCGCTCGTGTCCGGGCACGTCGACCACGCCGAGGGTGAGGCCGTCCATGTCCAGCCGTGCGAAGCCCAGCTCGATGGAGATGCCGCGCTGCTGCTCTTCCTTCAGGCGGTCGGTGTTGACGCCCGTGAGGCGGCCGATCAGGCGCGTCTTGCCGTGGTCGACGTGGCCGGCGGTGCCGAGGATGAGGGACTTCATGCTGCCTCCCGGCGAAGATCGGATGTTGCACCCACGCCACGGCATACTAGCACAATGCCGGTGCTCAGGAGGGCTCGTCCTCGCGGCGGATGCGCGCGCCGAGCGCGCCGAGCTTCTCCTCGATGAGCTCGTAGCCGCGGTCGATGTGGTAGATGCGGCTGAGGGTGGTCTCGCCCTCGGCGCCGCAGGCGGCGAGGATCAGGGCGGCGCTGCAGCGCAGATCGGTGGCCATGACCGGCGCGCCCTGCAGTTTGTCGACGCCCGTGACCACGGCCACGTTGCCGTCCAGGCGGATCTTCGCGCCGAGGCGGCGCAGCTCCGCCACGTGGGTGAAGCGGTCCAGGTAGATCGTCTCGGTGACGGTGCTCACGCCTTCCGCGACAGAGCAGGCCGCCATGATCTGCGCCTGCATGTCGGTGGGGAAGCCCGGGTAGGGCGCGGTGACGACCTCGAGTGCGCCGAGGCGGCGCGTGCCGTCCACGCTGATGCGGTCGTCTTCCACGGCGATGTCGAGGCCGCCCTCGCGGAAGAGCTCGAGCAGGCCCTGCTGCTCCTCGGGCACACAGCCTTCGACGGTGATGCGCCCCCGCGTGATGGGCGCGGCGGCCAGGAAGGTGCCGACCTCGATGCGGTCGGCGGGGACTTCCATCGTGAGCGGAGCCAGCTCGTCGACGCCGTCGATCGTGATCGTGGCGCTGCCGAGGCCCTCGATGCGCGCGCCCATGCTGATCAGACCCTCGCCGAGGTAGCGCACGTCGGGTTCGCGGGCGGCGTTGCGCAGGATCGTGCGTCCGCGGGCGAGCACGGCGGCCATCATCACGTTGGCCGTGGCGCCCACGCTGGAGATCTTGAAGGAGATCTCGTCGCCCTGGAGCCGCTCGCCGGCGGGCAGGCGGGCGTCGATGTAGCCGTGGTCCAGGTCGACGGCCGCGCCCAGGCGCTCCATGCCCATCAGGTGCAGGTCCACGGGCCGCGGCCCCCAGGCGCAGCCGCCCGGCAGGCTGACGCGCGCCTCGCCGAAGCGCGCGAGCAACGGGCCGAGCACGTAGGTCGAGGCGCGCATGGTCTTGACCAGCTCGTAGGGCGCCTCGCGGCTGGGGATCTCGGTGGCGTCGATCGTGAGGGTGTGCCCCTCGAACTCGCAGCGCGCACCGAGAGTCTCGATCACCCGGATCATGGTGCGCACGTCGCGCAGGCGCGGCACGCCCGTGAGCTTGCTCACGCCCGGCGCCAGCAGCGCCGCGCAGATCAGCGGCAGGGTGCTGTTCTTCGAGCCGCCGGCGCGGACCGTGCCCTCCAGACGGGTCGGCCCCTCGATGACGAAGCGTTCCATGGGCGCTCCTCCTCTCTCCTGTTTAGCACCTCGATGCCCCCCTGGCGACCCTTTCCGGCACGCGAGATGGAGGGCAGACGGGAAAGGCCGCGGCCAGCGCTCTCCGAGCAGCGCGCAGAATCGATGGGAGGGAACTCAGGAACGAGAGGCCAGGACGATGCGGTCGCGGCCGGCGTAGTCCTGGAGGACCTCGACGCCTTCGAGGCCGGCGGCGGCGAAGATCTCCCGCACCGCCTCGCCCTGATCGGCGCCGATCTCCACGGCCAGGAGACCGCCGGGGGCGAGGCGCGCCGGTGCCTCGGCGGCGAGCTGACGGTAGAAGTCGAGGCCGTCGTCGCCGCCGAAGAGGGCTGCGGGGGGATCGTGCTCCGCCACCTCGGGCGGCAGGCTCTCCGCCTCGTCCGGGCGGACGTAGGGCGGGTTGCTCACGACCAGGTGCACCGGGCCGCCGTTGCCGGCCGGCAAGCCATCGCACTCCTCGACGGCCACGCGCCGTTGCACCTCGTGCCGGGCGGCGTTGCGTTCGGTGAGCGCAAGGGCGGCGGGCGAGACGTCGCTCGTCCAGACGGTCAGGTCCCCCCGCTTCACAGCCAGGCTCACGGCGATCACGCCGCTGCCCGCGCCCAGCTCGAGGGCGCGCAGGGGGTGGTCGCCGAGTCGCTCTCCGCCGGCGGGCCAGTCGCTCTCCAAGCGCCCGAGCACATGCTCCACGAGCAGCTCCGTCTCCGGCCGCGGGATGAAGACCCCCTCTTCCATCGTAAAGGGCAGGGAGAGAAACTCCACCTCCTTCAGCAGCTGCTGCAGGGGAACGCGCTGGCGGCGCCGGGAAAGCAGCTCGCGGAACTCGTCGCGCTCGGCACTGCTCAGGGCGCGCTCGTATTGCAGGTAGAGATCGAGACGGGAGAGGTCGAACACGTGGGCGAGGAGCAGCTCGGCCTCGTAGCGGGCGTTTTCGATGCCGACGGCTTCCAGATAGTCCGCGGCGGGCCCGAGGACCGCGAGCAGCGTCCAGACGGGCTGGGCGCCTACACCGGCCTCCGGCGGCTTCACGAGATCTCCCCGGCCAGCAGCTTCTCCTGCACGTCGAGCACGAGGGCGTCGATCATCTCGTCGAGGTCGCCCTCCATGAACGCCGTCAGGTTGTAAAGGCTGACGCCGATGCGGTGGTCGGTTACGCGGCCCTGGGGGAAGTTGTAGGTGCGGATCTTGGCGGAGCGGTCGCCGGAGCCGACCATGTCCTTGCGCTGTGCGCTGATCTCGGCCATCTGCTCGGACTTCTTGAGGTCGTAGAGGCGGGCGGCGAGGATCTTCATGGCCTTCGCCTTGTTCTTGTGCTGGCTCTTCTCGTCTTGGCAACTCACCACGAGCCCCGTGGGTTCGTGGGTGACTCGCACTGCGCTGTCTGTGGTGTTCACGCTCTGGCCGCCGGGACCCGAAGAGCGGTAGACGTCGATGCGCAGGTCGTTCGCGCCGATCTCGAGGTCGAGCTCCTCGACCTCGGGCAGCACCGCCACCGACGCCGCGCTGGTGTGGATGCGTCCGCTGGATTCCGTGGCGGGCACACGCTGCACGCGGTGGACGCCCGACTCGTACTTGAGCCGGCCGAAGGCGCCATCGCCCTTGACCGCCACGATGATCTCCTTGATCCCGCCGACGGCGCCTTCCGTGCCGCTCAGCGTCTCCATCTTCCAGCTTTCGCGTTCGGCGTAGCGCTCGTACATGCGGTAGAGGTCCGCGGCGAAGAGGCCGGCCTCGTCGCCGCCCGTGCCCGCGCGGATCTCGAGGATGAGATTGCGGTCGTCGTCGGGATCCTTGGGGATGAGCAGGATCTCGAGCTCCTGGGTGAGCTCGGGCAGCTGTGCGTCCGCCTCGGCCAGTTCCTGGGTGGCGAGCTCCTTGAGGTCGTCATCATCGCCCGCGAGCAGCTCGCGCGCCTCCGCGGCCGAGGCCTGGAGCGCCAGGTAGCGCCGCCCCACGGCCGCGATCTCCTGGAGGTGCTTCATCTCGCTGCCGAGCTCCTTGGCGCGGCGGCGGTCGCCGTGCACCGCCGGATCGGCCATGAGCTTCTCCACGTCCTCCAGACGTCTCAGAACCTTCTCGGTCTGCTCCGTCAGGTCCCTCATTCCCCACCCGCCTCCTTCAGGGTCTCGGACTCGTCTTCCTCCCTGTCCTCGTAGTGGACCGGCGGCGGCGAGAAATCCAGCTCCCGCGCCGGCGTGCGCGTCGCCAGCTCGGCCGGGTCGAGGCAGGCGCTCAGAGCCCGCAGGGACACCTCGCACTGATCGAGGTCGGGCTCGCGCGTCGTCAGACGCTGCAGCCAGAGTCCGGGGGCAACGATGGGCGCCATCCAGCGCCGGTAGCGCTCCTTGGCGCTCAGCTTGATCAACTCGTAGGAGATACCGCCGATCACGGGCACCAAGGACAGGCGCAGGAAGCGTTCACCGATGCTCTCCGGGCGGCCGAGCGGGATGAAGACCACGATCGAGACGACCATCACCAGGAGCAGGAAACTGGTGCCGCAGCGGGGGTGGAAGCGGCTGCAGGAGAGGATGGTCTCGGGACTCAGCAGGCCGCCGCCCTCGTAACAGTTGATGGTCTTGTGCTCGGCGCCGTGGTACTGGAAGACGCGGCGCATCTCCTTCATCAGGCTGATCGCCCAGATGTAGAGCAGGAAGATGACGAGGCGGAAGATCCCGTCCACGACGTTGAAAGCCAGGCTGCCCTCCGTGCCCGGCGTCAGGTCGGTCAGGACCAGAGGCAGGTAGAAGAAGAGCCCTATGCCGAGGACGAAGGCCAGGAGCATCGTCGCGCCGAGGCCGAGCTTCTCGAGGAAGCCGTTCTTCGGCTTGCCGCCCTTCTCGTCCTCGGGCATCGCCACCTCGGCGGAGTAGCTCAGGATGCGCATGCCGAGGTACATGGTCTCGATCAGCCCGACGGCGCCCCGCAGGATCGGCACCTTGGCCATCTTCAGACGCGCCAGGATCGAGCGGAAGGGCTCCTTGCGGAGCACGATCTCGCCCTGGGGGTTCCGCACGGCGCAGGCGACGAATTCCCTGCCGCGCATCATGACTCCCTCGATGACCGCCTGCCCGCCTACCGCGAAACTCTCTTTCTCATCCGCCTTCATGTCGCTCCCACGAGAAGGGGGACGCCACCCCCGGATATGAAAAAGCGGGCGCATCCGTGGACGCGCCCGCTTCTGGATTTGCTAACCCTGCTCGTCGATCTGCTTTCGATAGTCCTTGTAGCGCTTCTGGAAGCGCTCCACACGACCGGCCGTGTCCACGAGCTTCTGCTTGCCCGTGTAGAAGGGGTGGCAGTTGGAGCAGATCTCGACCTTGATCTCGGGCATCGTGGCTTTCGTCTGGATCTCGTTGCCGCAGAGACAGGTGATCTTGCAGTCCACGTAGTCGGGGTGGATGCCCTTCTTCATGCTTCTCCTCCTTGCCCTTCCGCGGGGAGCGGGTGTCCCCGGTGGGAATCAGGCGTTCATCGACTCCAAGAAATTCTTGTTCGTCTTCGTCTTGATCATCTTCTCGAGCAGGAACTCCATAGCCTCGACGATGGGCTTGTCGTTCAGGAAGCGCCGGAGGACCCAGATTTTGCTTAGCACGGCGTCGGGTAGGAGCAGCTCCTCCTTGCGCGTGCCGCTGCGGAACATGTCGATCGACGGGTAGACGCGCTTGTCGCTGAGGCGGCGGTCCAGGATGATCTCGCAGTTGCCCGTGCCCTTGAACTCCTCGAAGATCACCTCGTCCATGCGGCTGCCCGTCTCGATCAGCGCCGTGGCGATGATGGTCAGGCTGCCGCCCTCCTCGATGTTCCGCGCCGCGCCGAAGAAGCGCTTGGGGCGCTGCAGGGCGTTGCTGTCCACGCCGCCGGACAGGATCTTGCCGGAGTGCGGGACCACGGCGTTGTGGGCGCGGGCCAGGCGGGTGATCGAATCCAGCAGGATGACCACGTCGTGGCCGTACTCCACCAGGCGCTTCGCCTTCTCGATCACCATGTCCGAGACCTGCACGTGACGCTCGGCGGGCTCGTCGAAGGTCGAACTGATGACCTCGCCGTCCACGGAGCGCTCCATGTCCGTCACTTCCTCCGGCCGCTCGTCGATGAGGAGGACGATGAGCTTGACCTCGTTATTGTTGGCGGTGATGGAGTTGGCGATGTTCTGGAGCAGGATCGTCTTGCCGGTCCGCGGTGGCGCCGTGATCAGGGCGCGCTGCCCCTTGCCGATGGGAGTCATCAGGTCGATGACACGCGTGGTCAGCTCGGTGGGCTTGGCCTCCAGGGCGAGCTTCTCGTCCGGGTAGAGGGGCGTCAGGTTGTCGAAGAGGACCTTCGCCTTGCCCGTGTTCGGAGTCTCGTAGTTGATGGTCTCCACCCGAAGCAGGGCGAAGTAGCGTTCGCTGTCCTTCGGGGGGCGCACCTGGCCCGAGACCGTGTCCCCCGTGCGCAGATCGAACTTCTTGATCTGGCTGGGGCTGATGTAGATGTCATCCGGTCCGGGGAGGTAGTTGTAGTCGGGCGAGCGGAGGAAACCGTAGCCCTCGGGCAGCACCTGCAAGACCCCCTCGGAGAAGAGGAAGCCCTTCTGCTGGGTCTGCGCCTCGATGATGCGGAAGATGAGCTCCTGCTTCCGCATGCTGCTGGCGCCCTCGATCTCCAGGCCATGGGCGATCTCAGCCAGTTCGCTGATGTTCTCGCGCTTGAGCTTGGTGATGTCCATGACCGTGCCGGTGGCTTTCTGCCGGTCCACGGTGTCCGGATCGCTGCCTTCGCCATTGGGGTGCTTGCCGAGGTCCTGGCCTCGGCCTCCACGGCGCCGGTCATAGGATGAGCCACGTCGACGACCGCGTTGGACCTTCTCGTCAGTATCCGTTCTCAAGGAATGACTCCAAACAGGCTATGGGTCACGCGAAGCGAGATCTCGCTTAGAATCGGGCTGGAGCTAGGGAAAGATCAAAGGTGGCACAGGTTTGCCGGAGAGGGCGCCACAGGCATTAAAGCTACCCAATCAGGCTCATCCTGTCAAGCGCAGTCCTTGGGAAAAAAGGGACTTAGCTACACCCCGATAAAAGGCGGCCCCCGTGGGGAGCCGCCATTGATGTATCAAGAATCGGACCAAACTACTCCGCGAGAAGGTCCGTGATTTCGAATCCCTCCACGCCCTTCTCGATGAAGCCGGCCTGGAAGCTGGTCTCCTGGTCCGGGACCAGCTCCTCCAGCTCGCCGAAAGCGCTGCCGAGCACCTCGCCCTCCGAATCCAGAAGGTCGATGGTCAGTTCCACGAACTCCAGCTCCTCACCGGTCTTGTTGAGCACCGTGCCCTTGACGAAATTCCCGGTGATACGGGCCGTGATCACCGACACGCCGTCCTTCTCGAAGATGGCGCTCGCGCGGCGCTCCTCGGCTTTCTTCTCTGCAGTGGTCTGGAGGGTGGGCGGGGTCGTGTCCGGCAGGCCCTTGTAAGTGGCGTAGACGATCCAGGCGTCCTCGAAGAGCGTCTTGTTCTCCTGGAAGCAGGCGTTGTCGCCCGCTTCGTCGCAGGCGATGGCCTTATCGCGGTAGCAGTTCGCGAGGATCTGGAAGACCTGGGGTTCGGTACTCTCCAGGGACTCGGAGAGGAAGAGCCCGGCCTTGATCGCCTCGTCGTGGTTCTTGGCGCTGAAGTGGGAGTATTCGAGGAAGATCCAGGCCTGGTCGTAGTTCGGGTCGAGCTGGGTCGACATCTCGAGGTAGCGGGCCGCGTCGTCGTACATCTCGGCGTGCATGTAGGCCATGCCGGCCCAGAGGGGGATGTTGGGCTGGGTCTCGTCGAGGCTCTGGCGTAGGTCCGCGGCCTTCCCGTAGGCCTCGCCGGCGTAGATGTTCAGGTTGCTGTCCACGCGGCGGCGCCCCTTCCGCAAGTTCTCGGCCTCGTCGAAGAGGATCGAGCCGAACTCCTCGTGGGGCGAGTAGAGGTCGGGCAGCTCGGCGGTGAACTCGCGATAGCGGGTCAGATAGCCCTCGCGGCCGTCCTTGTCGTCCACGTAGAGATTGCCCAGGACCAGGGCCATGAGGCGGGCCGTCTCCTCGCGCTTCTCGGGATCGGTCTCCTTCTCCAAGCCGATCGTGAAGTTCTCCAGGGCCCGCTCGGCATACTCGAGGTAGTCCTCGGTGGAGATCTCCTGAAAGCGTTCCGCCTTGGACCAGTAGGCCTTGGCGAGGTTGGTGTAGCCGAGGGGACTCTCCGGATTCGCCTGCGTGGCGGTCGTGAAGAACTCGATGGCCAGCTCGGGGCTGTCAGTGCCGACGGCCTCGACGCCATCGTTGAAGACCTTGGCGAAGTTGCTGTCGATGTTCTGCTGCGCCATCTCGCCCCGGTCCGGTTTGAGCCGGGCCGCTTCCTTGAAGTTGGTGTAGGCGTCTTTGTAGTTCTCCAGCATCGACTGGCTGAGGGCCATGTAGAAATAGGCCTCGCCGTCGTTCGGATTGACCTTGAGGGCCTCCCGGCACAGGGAGTCGGCCATCTCGAACTCCCCCTGCTGGTAGCGCAGGATGGCGCTGGAAGTCTGCATGGAGTTGCAGCCAATGACGAGCGCGAGCAAACCCAGAAGGATCACCGCGAGCGCGTGTCCGTGTCTCATCCTTGACCAGTCCTCCTTACTCGGAATACCAAGGGAACGCCTGGAGCGGCAGCGGACCTCGACTAGGGCCACCGTGCTCGTTGGCCTGCGAATTTCGATGATTGAGGGGCGGATCAAGCGAACCCTAACCGGGCCCCTGCGCCAAGTCAAGAGGGATCGGGCGCTTTCTCAGGGGCTTACCTTGTGCCTGCGAAATTGTGTCCGGCAGCAACAATTTCGGCGGCACAAGGGATTCAGAGGATGGACTCAGGGTCCACGTCCAGGTCGAGCGCCAGCGACCCGCTGCGCCGCAGGCGCCGGGTGATCTCCGCGAAGAACTCGGGGAACCAGTGCTTCTGCTCGCGGCTCAGGCGTCCCTTGGCCAGAAGCTGCCAGCGGTAACGCCCCCGCAGCCGGGGATGGAACGCGGGCGCCGGCCCCAGCCAGTCGCTCGGGTGCTCCGGCCAGCGATCCCGGAAGCCGTGCAGGAGGCGCTCGGCGGCCCGCCGCGCGATCTCGTCCTCCGGCCCGCTCACGACCAGGGAGCAGAGGCGCCGGAAGGGCGGATAGCCCAGCAGGCGCCGCTCGCGGAGCTCGGTCTCCATGAGGCTCGCCAGCTCCTTCCCCTGCAGGGCGTGCAGGACGGGGTGCTCGGGGTTGTAGGTCTGGATGAGCACCCTCCCCCCGCGGCGGCTCCTCCCCGCCCGGCCCGCGACCTGCTCGAGCAACTGCCAGCTGCGCTCCGCGGCGCGGAAGTCCGGCAGGAAGAGGCCCGTGTCCGCCGATACCACGCCCACCAGCGTCACCTCGGGGAAGTGATGACCCTTGGCGATCATCTGCGTCCCCAGGAGCAGGGCCGGGCCCGGCGCAGAGAAGCTATCCAGGATCGCCTCGTGCGCACCCCGCCGCCGCGTGCTGTCCATGTCCATGCGGTGGACCGGCAGGTCGGGGAAGCGCATGGCCAGCTCCATCTCCAGCTGCTGGGTGCCCGCGCCGACCAGGACCCAGCGCGAAGAGCCGCACTCGGGGCAGAGCGCGTCGGGCATGCGCTCCAGGCCGCAGTAATGGCAGAGCAGCCTCTCCCGCCGGGAATGATAGGTCAGGGAGATGTCGCAGCGGCTGCAGCGGCGCAGCTCCCCACAGTCGCGGCAGAGGCGCAGGCGGCTGTGGCCCCGCCGGTTGAGCAGCAGCATCGCCTTCTCGCCGCGGCCCGCGCTCTCCTCGAGGGCCTCGAGTAGGGCGCCGGACAGCAGCGCCCCCTCCTGGTCGCTCATGTCCACGATCTCCAGGCGCGGCATGCGGCCGCCGCCCACGCGGTCGGGCAGGCGGAGGAGGCGGTACTTGTCCAGGCGGGCGTTGTGCAGGCTCTCGAGGCTGGGCGTCGCGCTGCCCAACAGGACGATCGCGCCCCGGTCCCGGGCCCGCATGAGGGCCACGCTGCGGGCCTGATAGCGCGGCTTCTCGGTCTGCTTGTAGGAGCCGTCGTGCTCCTCGTCGATGACGATCAGGCCCAGGCGAGGGAAGGGCGCAAAGACCGCCGAGCGCGGCCCCAGCACCACGTCGATCTCGCCGGCGCGCACGCCGCGCCAGACACGGTAACGCTCGCTCGCGCTGAGACCGCTGTGGAAGACGCCCACGCGGTCCCCAAGGCGGGCGCGGAAACGCCTCGCCGTCTGGGGCGTGAGGCTGATCTCGGGCACGAGGACGATGGCCTGCCGCCCCGCGGCGAGCGTGCCCTCGATGGCGCGCAGGTAGACCTCGGTCTTCCCGCTACCGGTGACGCCGTGCAGGAGGAAGGCGGCGTAGCCCCCTGCGGCCCGGGCCTTCGCGATGGCCGCCAGGGCCACGCGCTGCGCGCGGGTCAAAGACGGCGGCTCGTCGCGCGGCGGCAGCGGGGGAGGCTCCGTCACGCGGACACGCTTCAGGGGCTTCACCGGGATCATCGCCCGGAGGGTCTCGCCCAGCGACGCGCCGTAGTAACCCTCGAGCCAGCGCGCCAGGCGGAGCAGGGAGGCATCGAGCCAGGGCTCGGCGTCCAGGATGCCCTCGACCTCCTTCAGGCGCTCGGGCCGCGCGCGCAGGGCGGGGTCGAGCTGTGACTCGGAGAGTGTGCCGAGCACGACGCCCGTCTCCACGGCGGCTCCGAAGGGCACCCGCACGCGGCTGCCCGAGGCCGGCGGCTCGAGACCCTCGGGCAGGCGATAGCTGAAGGAGCGCCGGACGGGCAGCGGCAGGGCCACGTCGACGAAGCGTGCCGGGGTCTTCTGCGGCTTCTGCCCGCTCAAGCGCTCTCCTCTGGATGGGGTCCGGGGCTCAGGCTAGCGCCGGCATCGTCTCCTGTCTAGCAGCCTGCTCGAGCGGCGGGGACGAAAAAAGGCGGCCTCCTCGCGGAGGCCGCCTCGTCTCGCCAATCCGAATGGGGTCAGCTCTTGATGCCCAGGATTTCCTGGACCCTGCTGATGAGCTTGTTGGGGCTGAAGGGCTTGGTGATGTAGTCGTCCGCCCCCACCTCGAAGCCCTTCTCGCGGTCGACATCCCGGCCCTTGGCCGTGAGCAGCAGGACGGGGATGTGCTTGGTTTCCGGCATGTCCTTCAGGCGGCGGCAGGTCTCGTAGCCATCCAGCTTCGGCATCATGATGTCCATCACGATCAGGTCCGGCTTCTCGCTGACGGCCTTCTCGATCGCCTGCTCGCCGTTGGCGGCGGTGATCACCTCGTAGCCTTCCGCTCCCAGGCTGAAGTCCAGGATGTGCAGGATGTAAACTTCGTCGTCGACGACCAGGACTTTTCCTTGAAACACCGTGACTCCTTTCTGAACGGCTTGGGCCGCGTCCTCGCGCCCCACGAGCGGGACTATATCCCCTCGTCTTCGTCATGGTTATCGGCACTCATGGCCAGAACTGAAGGATGCGCGGTGTGCCGCACCTTCTCGGCGGCCTCCACCGCGTGATTCCGCAGTAGCTCCTCCGCCTCGGAGGACTCGATCCAGCTCTTGTCCCGCAGAACGCCGACGAAGTGCGTGACGAGCTGTGGGTCGAACTGCGTGCCGGAGTAGCGCACCAGCTCCCTGGCCGCCGCCAGGGTTCCAAGTACGGGTTTGTACTTCCGTGGAGCGGTCATGGAGCAGAAGGCGTCGATCACGGCCACCACCCGCGCCCCGAGCGGGATGTCCTCGCTTGCGAGGCCCTGCGGATAGCCGCTGCCGTCGAACCACTCGTGGTGGTGCAGCACGATGCGACTGACCTCCTCCATGGCCTGGATGTCCTCCAGGAGCCGTGCGGCCATGCCCGGATGGCGACGGAGCTTCGCCATCTCCTCGTCACTCAGCCTGCGCTCCTGGTTTTCGATCTCGGCTCCGATCTGCGCCATGGCGACGTCGTGGAAGTTGATCGCCATCCGCATGTCGCGGCCCAGCTCCTTCGAGGCCCCGGCCCGCATGGCGAGCTCCCAGGCGAGGACCCCGGGATCGAGGCGCGGCGTGCTGCGGCTGCCGCTCTGCAGCAGGTCGCGCACCGCCCGCATAGCCCGCCTGAGCACGCGGCCGGAGTCCTTCTGACCCACGGCGTGCTCGAGCACGCGCCCGATCCTGCCCACGATCCCCTCGACGAGCAGCAGATCCTCCTGCCGGTAGGGAATCTCCTCGCGGCCCAGGACGAAGCAGCCCACGGCCTCGCCCTCGAACTTCAGCGGCACGGCGATGTAGGTCGGTTCCCCTTCCGCCCCGTCCTCGCCACGGTTCCCGCTCAGCGTGGGAGCGTCCAGCTCGTAGGCGCCGGTCGCCACCTCCAGGGCCTGCTCGTGCACTCCGCACTCCGCGCTGGCGTGGTAATGGACGAGCCCGTCGTCCTTGCCCAGGAGGAGGTGGGTGCAGCTCGGGTTGACCACGTAGCAAAGCCAGTCCACGGCGAGGCGCAGGAACTCCTCCACCTCGCCCTGGGGCTGCAGGTCGAGGGCGGAGCCCTCCAGACCGAAGCGATCGCGCGCAACGGGCAGCTGGAAGCGGAAACGCGCCCCCTTGCCCGGCTCGCTCCACACCGAGATCTGTCCCTGATGCTGCTCGACGAGCTGCTTGACGATGGCGAGACCCAGCCCCGAGCCCTGCACGTGGATATCGGCCTGGCGGCTGCCCTGGTAGAAGCGCTCGAAGATGTGCGGCTGCTCCTCGGGCGGGATGCCCGGACCCTGGTCGACCACCTCCACCTCGACCTGATCGCCCCTGTGCTCCGCCCGGACGGTCACGGTCAGGCCGCTGGTGGAGAACTTGATCGCGTTGCCCAGGAGGTTGATCAGCACCTGCCTTATCGTCCCCGGATCGGCGAAGACCTCCGGCAGGTCGACGGGCAGATCCGTCACCAGGTTCATGTCCTTCTCCTGGAGGTGCACCTCCAGGGCCTGGGCGCAGGACTCCACGACGCGGCGCAGACGCACGGGCCGCCGCTCCATCACGCGGCCGGTGGAGTCCAGCCCGGAGATCTCGAGGATCTTCCCGGTCATCTCCAGCAGGCGATCCGCCTCCTCGCGGATTACGAGGAGGAGTTCCTCGATGTCACGGTAGTCGTGGCGCCGGACGTTCGAGAGCAGCGCATCCACAGACGCCTTCACGGCCGTGAGCGGCGTCTTGAGCTCGTGGCTCGCCACCGATGCGAACTCGCTCTTGAGCTGGCCGGAGTAGGTCAGCTCGTCGTTCTCCCGCTTCAGCTCCTCGATGCGGTCCTCGAACGCGTCGAGGGTCTGGCCATGGCGGACGATCGCGCCGAGCTGGCGCGCGCAGAGCTCGAGGGTCTTGTCATCGCCGTGGCGGAACTCGCAAGGCGCCGGATTGCCGAGCAGGATCATGCCGCTGACCTGATCCCCCGTGCCGAAGTTGATCGCGGCGAAGGAGGCGAAGCCCGCCTTGCGCATGACGGTCGCCTTGCTGAAGTGGGGATCCTCGTCGACATCGGGCACGAAGACGGGCACGTTCACGTGCAGGCCCTTGAGCAGACCCTGGACCTCCATGAGCCAGGGGCGATGGTCCAGCTCGCTGTCCTCGAAGCCCAGCAGCGTGACGTGGTCCTCCTCGCCGGCCATGTGGAAGACCAGCGCGCCCAGCTCGCAGCGCAGGAGCAGCATGCTCTCCTGCAGCCCCAGGCCGGAGAGGTGGCGCACGTCCTCCTCGGAGCGCATGCCGAGCACGACCTCGAAGATCTGGCTCAGGTCTCGCAGGCGGTGCCAGAGGAATCGCGCCTGCAGCTTGCTGACGCGCTGGTACTTCTCCTCCCGCACGAGGAAGAGCAGCAGCAACAGGGAGACGGCGGAAAGCAAGCCCATGGCAATGCGGATGTTCGCGGGGCCTGTGAAGGCCTGCACGGCGAGGACCACCGTGGCGGCGGACGAGATCGCGATCCAGCTCAACCGGAGGCGGCGGAGGATGCGCCGCTGCCGCCGCGCGCCCCTCGGCGCGGGCGGGGTCCGCTCGAGCCGCTGGAGCTCGGAGATCTGCTCGATGGGAATGCTCAATCCATCTCCCCGCTGAGCACGGCCCTAGGCCGGGCCCGGTTCGGCCGCTTCCACTTCGCCGCTGCTTGCCGGCGCCGCGGGCTCTTCTTCGGCCGAGCGGCCCCGCCGCTCCTTCACGACCGTGCTGCCCTGGAAGCTCTTGCCGTAGTTCTTCAGTTCGAAGGCCGCGTCGCTGATCTGCCCGACGTGTTCGTAGCGGCGCCCCTCGTTGAGGACGATCGCCACGGTCAGGGTCATCAGGGGGATGCGCTTCTCCTGTCCCTGGCGATCGAGGATGCTCAGGTGGCCCCGTTCCCAGTCCTCTTCCCGGAACAGCTTTCTCTTCATCAGATCGAAGGACTTGACGATGCGGCGCGCGATCGTCTCTGCCTTCTCGCAGTGGGTGACCATGCAGAAGTCGTCGCCGCCGACGTGGCCGGCGAAGCCGTCTACCTCACCCTCTTCGTGCAGGGACTCCGTGACGATCTTGCGCAGGAGGCGGATGGCGCCGTCCCCCTTCGCGTAGCCGTAGGTGTCGTTGTAGCCCTTGAAGTTGTCGATATCGAGGTAGATGAAGGCGAAGTCCTCGTTCCGGTCGAGACGCCGGTTGAGCTCCGCCTCGATGGCGGGATTGCCCGGGAGACCGGTCAGGGGATTCGCCTCCCGCTGGTTCCGCGCTAGCGTCAGTGTGTTCTTCACGCGGACCAGCATCTCCTCCTGGTCGTAGGGCTTCATCAGGTAGTCGTTGGCGCCCTGCGCGAGCCCGGCGACGCGGTCCTTCACCGAACTGCGGGCGGTCAGCATGATGATGGGCGTCTGCGAGATCTTGTAGTCCTGCCGGATCTGTCGGCAGACCTCGTGGCCGTCGAGGCGGGGCAGCATCACGTCCAGGAGGATGAGATCGGGGTGGTGCTTGCGGGCCATGAACAAGCCGGTCTCGCCGTCTTCCGCGGCGATGACCTCGTAGCCGGCCTTCTGCAGTTGGTATTCCAGGATGCGTCGGATGGCAGCGTCGTCCTCGACAACGAGAATCGTCGTAGCTTGCTCCATGGGTGCTCGGATCCTTCCGGACGGGGGTCGAGAGCTTCGATTCCGTATGCGCGCCGATAGGGAGGGCAGGCTCCGCTTGCAAGCGATATGCCCGCCCGTTCTATCTATCGGCCGCTCGGAAGCGCACTGAATACCGGGGTTTGAGGGCGGCAGATATCTTCGCGCGGGACGGGCGGAGGGAAGCTCGGGACGCGCTGGGGAAGTGTGCAGAATGCAAGCCCGCCTCGCGGAATGGGACGATCGGGCGGCACGGGGCGGGATTGTCGCCTCCAGGGCGCGATGCGGAGCTTATTCCAGATAAATTGCGGTATTGAGAACCTTGATGGATTCGTGTAGAATGCTCGCCATCCCATGCCCCTTCCTCCACTCGTGACGAAGAGAGGTATCCCCATGAAGAAGCTGATCTTGACCTGTCTGATCCTGATCCTCGGCGCGGCCGTGGTGCCCGCCGATACCATCATCACCACCCCCGGCGGCGGCCTCTGGACCGACGGCGCCAGTTGGATCGGCGGCATCGTGCCCAGCCCCTGGGACGACGTCGTCATCGCCAGCACGATCCTCGTGCCCGGTACCGTCGAGTGCCTGGGCCTGACGGTGTCGGCCACCGGCCTGCTCAAGAGCGCGAACTCGGGTTACGGTACCCTCGTCGCGGGCGGCTCCGCCTTCAACGAGGGAACGATCCAGGACGGCGTCTTCTGGATCGGCTCTTCCGACTTTTGTGTGGGTAGCAGCTCCTCATGACCTTCTCCCCGCTGCG
>CAZVHI010000052.1:0-21860 GCA_964627205.1 uncultured bacterium | reverse complement strand
GTCCTCGTACCAGGGACCGTGCATCGTCGGCATCGTCCCGCGGGCCACGTAGAAGAAGTGCTCGCCCGCCTCGTCTGTCTCGCCGCTCAGCTCCAGGCGCTCGAACAGGTGGATGCGGTTGACGTAGCCTTCCTGGTTCCAGTTGTGCACGTAGCCGTCGTTCTTCGTCCAATTGGCGGTGCTCTCGAGGTTGAATTTCAGGTCGGGCGACGCTCGCCAGGTCAGCTTCCCTGTGAAGTTCAGGCTGCTGGAAGCGCGGTCGCTGAACTTGAGGAAGCCGCCGAGGGCGGTCCACTCGTCGCGGCGGTCGAGGGTGAGGTTCTCGCCGTCCTGCGCGGAGGCTTCGCCCGAGACAAACCAGCGGAAGTCTTCGTGGAAGAGGGGGCCACCGACACCGAAGGCCAGGCGGTCGAAGTTGGTGTAGGTCTTGTCCTGGCGGCCGTAGTCGTCGGTCCAGTAGCGGAAGGAGCCCTCGATCTGGCTGCCGCCCTCGCGCGTGACGATGTTGAAGACGGCCGCCTGCGCATTCCCGTACTCCGCGTCCATGCCGCCGATGATCGCCTCGGCCTCCGCGATGGCCACGTTCGAGACCTGGACGGCGCCGCCCAGGGGATCGTTGACCGGCACGCCGTCGATGGACCAGGAGGTCTCGCCCGAGGGCCTGCCACGCACGTAGATCTCCCCCGCGTGCACCATGATACCCGCATCCAGGGACATCGCCTCCTGCACGTTGTCCACGACGAAGTCCTTGAGGTCCTTCGCGGTCTTCCGCCTCGTCTCCTGCGAGTCCGTCACGTCCACCAGATCGCGCTCGGCGGTCACGACGAGCGGCTTCATCTCCAGAGCGACGCTGGGGCGCAGGGCGACCTCGAGGGTGACCGTCTCCTCGTTGGTGACGATCACGTCCGCGATGGTCTCGGCGTCGAAGCTCATGTAGGAGACGAGGACGGTGTAGGTGCCCGCCGGCACGTAGAACGAAAAGCTGCCGTCGGGGAGAGTCGCCCCGCCGAAGTTCGTGTCCACCAGGTTGACGTTGGCGAAGGGCAGCGGCTCGCCGGTCTCCGCGTTGTGGACGCGGCCCTCGATGTGCCCGAAGTCGGCCAGGGCGGCGGCGGGCATGAGAAGGAGGGAGGTGGCGAGCGCAAGGATCAGGGTGCGGCCGATCATGCGGATCCCCTTTCACACGACGAAAACAATGTGCAGGGAAGATCGGCCGGACTGGGAAACTTGGGGTCAGGGAGGGGCGGAGTCAAGCGAAGCCCCCGATCTCGTGGCAAGATCGGGGACTTGACCTACTCGAAGTTTCTTTCTCGCAAGCGTCTCTTGGCGATCTTGCCGGAGCCGGTCTTGGGCAGTTCATCGAGGAAGTGTACGGAACGTGGCGCCTTGTAGCCGGCGATGTGTCGGCGGCAGAAGTCGATGAGCTCGTCCTCGCTGGCGCTTGAGCCCGGTTTCAGCACGACGGCGGCCGTCACCGCCTCGCCCCAATGGCTGTCCGGGCGGCCGAAGACGGCGACCTCGAGAACGGCGGGGTGCCGGAAGAGGACGTTCTCCACCTCCGTCGAGTAAACGTTCTCGCCGCCGGTGACGATCATGTCCTTCTTGCGATCGACGATGTTCACGTAACCTTCGGCGTCGATGACCGCCAGATCGCCCGTGTGCAGCCAGCCGTCCCGGATGGCGGCGGCGCTTTCCTCGGGCAGATTCCAGTAGCCGCGGGTCACGGCGTCGCCGCGCACGACGATCTCGCCGACCTCTTTCCCGTCCGCCGCCACCTCATGGCCGGTCTCGCCTAAGACCTTCAGCTCGATGCCGAGGACCGGGCGGCCCGTGGAGGCCTTGAAGGTGAACTGCTTCTCGGCGGGAAGCTGTCTCAGATGCTCTTTCAGGATGGACATGGTGAGGTAGGGGCTGGTCTCGGTCATCCCGTAGGTCTGGATGTAGTCGCAACCGAAGATATCCATGATGCGCCGAACGAGCTCGGGCGCGATGGGCGCGCCTCCGCTCAGCAGGACGCGCAGGCTCGACAGGTCGTGGCGACCAGCGCTGGGGTGATGGACCAGGCGATTGAGCATGGCCGGAACCAGGTTTGTGATCGTGACGCCCTCGCGCTCGATGGAATCGAGAAAGACCTCGGGTTCGAAGCGGGGCACGAAGAGGTGGCGTCCTCCCACCCAGGTAAGCGCCCATGTGGCCCAGGCGTCGGCCAGGTGGAACATGGGCGCGGCGTGAATCCATATATCGGCATCGCCGAGCCCCAGCTCGGCGATGCTGCTCAGGGCGTGGGCCGTGGTGTTGCGGTGGGTGAGGACGACACCCTTGGGATGGCCGGCAGTTCCGCTGGTGTAGTAGAGCAGGATGGCATCGTCCACCGCCGGCCGGGGGAACAGGGTGGCTTCGCTCGTGTCGATCAGCTCTTCGTAGGCTTCGGGAGCGAAGATCACCTGGAGGCCTGCGCTCAGCTCGCCCGCCCGCTCGGCGAAGCAGGGCTCTGCGATGAGGACCCTCGCGCCGGCGTCTTCCAAGATGACGTCGAGCTCGGCGGCGCTCAGACGATGGTTGAGGGGGCAGAGGATGAGCCCCGCCTGCGCGGCGGCGAAGTATGTCTCGAGGTAGCGGTGGCTGTTCCGGTGCAGGATCGCGATCCTGTCCCCCGCCGCGAGCCCCAGGCTGCGCAGGCCGCTCGCCAGTCGGTCCACGCGCTCGGCGAGCTGCGCGTAGCTCTGGCGCTCGCCGCCGCAGATGGTGGCGGTCTGCCGTGGGTAGAGAGCGCGGGCGCGTGGAAGAATCTCGGTGACGAGCATGGTGACAGCCTCGTAGCCTCTCAGCCCTCCCTCGAAGGTCCCGGGGCGGCAGAGCGCGCGGCCGCGGCTTGCCTAGCAGGCTTTGGCCCCGGCTCGACTAGTAGGCCTTGGCGAAGAGCACGCGGCGCTTGCTGGGCTTGCCGCTGTAGACGCAGGCGCCGTCCTCGAGGTCGTCGTCCAGGGGGATGCAGCGGATCGTGGCCTTGGTCTCCTCCTGGATGGCCGCCTCGGTTTCGCCCGTGCCATCCCAATGGGCATAGAGCAGGCCGCCGTCGGCCTCGAGCACCTGCTTGAACTCGTCCCAGTTGTCCACCCTGCGGGTGCTCTCCTCACGGAAGCGGAGCGCGCGCGCGAGGATGTCGTCCTGGATGGTGGCGAGCAGCGCGGGCACGGCCTCGGCGATGCCGTCGACGGCGAGGCCCTTCTTCTCGCGCAGGTCGCGGCGCGCGCTGAAGACCGACCTCTTCTCGAGGTCGCGGGGGCCGATCTCGAGCCTGAGGGGCACGCCCTTCAGCTCCCACTCGGCGTACTTCCAGCCGGGCTTGAAGTTGTCGCGATCGTCCACGTGCACACGCAGATCCGCGCCGCGCAGGATCTCGGCCACACGATGCGCCTCGGCCACGGTGGCGGACCTCTCCTCGTCCGTCTTGTAGATGGGCACGGTCACGACCTGCACCGGCGCCAGGCGCGGCGGCAGGACGAGCCCGTCGTCGTCGCCATGCGCCATGACGACGGCGCCCACGAGCCTCGTGGACACCCCCCAGCTCGTGGCCCAGACGAGCTCGCGCTCGCCCTTCTCGTTCTGGTAGGTGACGTCGAAGGCGCGCGCGAAGTTCTGGCCCAGGTCGTGGCTGGTGCCGCACTGCAGGGCCTTGCCGTCGCCCATGAGGCCCTCGATACAGTAGGTGCTCACCGCGCCGGCGAACTTCTCCGCCTCGGTCTTGAGGCCCTTGATCACGGGGATGGCCATCTCGGTTTCCGCGAAGTCCGCGTAGACGTCGAGCATGCGCTGGGTCTCCTCCTGCGCCTCCTCGGCCGTGGCGTGGGCGGTGTGGCCCTCCTGCCAGAGGAACTCGGTCGTGCGCAAGAAGAGCCGCGTACGCATCTCCCAGCGGACCACGTTGGCCCACTGGTTGATGAGCAGGGGCAGGTCGCGGTGGCTCTGGATCCACTTTTTGTACATGGACCAGATGATCGTCTCGCTGGTGGGACGGATGACCAGGGACTCCTCGAGCTTCTTGCCGCCGCCGTGCGTGACCACTGCAAGCTCCGGCGAGAAGCCCTCGACATGCTCGGCCTCCTTGTGCATGAAGCTCTCGGGGATGAGCATGGGGAAGTAGGCGTTGACGTGGCCCGTCTCCTTGAAGCGGCGGTCCAGGCCGTCCCGCATGTTCTCCCAGAGACCGTAGCCGTAGGGCCGGATGACCATGCTTCCCTTGACCGGGGAGTAGTCGGCCAGCTCGGCCTTCTGCACCACGTCGGTGTACCAGCGGGCGTAGTCCTCGCCGCGCTTCGCGATTCCCTGCGACATCTCCATCCTCCTGATGATGCTCTGCGGCGGGCTCCGCCGCGTGGGGATTCGGCGCATGTTAATCGGCGGAGGGCGCCTTGGCAAGGCGGCAGGCGGAGATTCGGTGCTCGGAGGACGCCTGGGCAAGGCGCGGGGCGGAGATTCCGGGTCCTGATCTTGCTGCCGCCCGCTTGACGCCGCGTACGCGGCGAAAGGAGGATCCATGCGCAAGTACAGCACGCTTTGGGGCGTCCTGGGCGCGGCCCTGATTTGCCTGGCGGGCAGCGTGCAAGCCCAGGACGTATTCCTGGGGCTCGAAGATCCCGGCGGGCGCGACCCTGTGACCGGCAACTGCTCCACCTGGCACGAGCTCCATCCCAACTTCTGCGTCCCCCATCACCAGGACAGCTACGAGGACAACGGCGACGGGCAGGTGAGCCCCTGCGACTACATCGTATTGGACGGCACCCGCTTCCACATCGAGTGGGCGGGCCCGACCTATCACCTGGACTGTCAGATCGTCGCGGAGCCGCTGGACGACTGGAATCCCGAGAACCCGATCTGCGAGGAATGGATCGAGATCCATCCCGAGCACGGGGTCATCCGGCACGTCGACGGCTGGGACGACAACGGCGACAGCGTGGTCGGCCCCTGCGATTTCATCGTCTTTTCGGACGGGCTGGTCTGCCACATCCAGGACGTGAAGCTGAACATCCGCGTCGTACCGGCCACACCCACGAGTGAAAGCAGCTGGGGCGAGGTCAAGGCCCTCTTCCCGCCGCTCTACTAGCCGACGCGAAGAGACGACTCACAGCCTTTGATAGCGAACACAAGAGCCCGGCGCCCTCGCAGGCGCCGGGTGTTTTGTGCGCAGAAGTGCGATCACTCGATCCCGCCGGGGAGCACGCGGAAGCGGTCGCGGCGGGTGGCGACGCGGTCGGCGATGAGATCCTCCACCTCGATCACGATGCTGTAAACGCCCGGCCCGAGATCCGCCGCGGAGATCTGCAGTGGGTGCCGCGCGGACTCGCCCGTCTGGCGGTGGCTGACCGTGGCGCTCAGCTCGCCGGGGGAGACGTCCTCCCGGGTCCAAAGGCGCGAGAGCGTGCTCTCCCGGAGCGCGGGGACGATGCGGTAGCTCACGCGGTAGTGGTTGTTGCCGCGGGAGTCGACGGCGAGACCGTAGACCTCGAAGTAGAGCTTCACCGGCAGCGCGGGCGTGAAGCTGCGCAGGGGATGCGGCGCCACGTTCCACTCGCCCTTGCGGAAGAGCGCGGGCTCGGGCTCCAGGCTGACGGCCGTGGCGAAACGGATGTCGCTGACGGCCAGCGAGTCGGCGGTAAAGGAGGGCACGCGCAGCTCGGTGGTCTGGAGCCGCAGGCGCTCGCCGTTCAGGTCCTCCAGGCGCAGGGCCACGCGGTAACGGCCCGGCGCCAGCTCGCTCGCCATCAGCCCCGCGAGCAGTAGCTCGGGGTCTTCCGCCTCCAGGCCCGGCCGCTCGAGCTCGACCGTGCTGCGCACGCTTCCCCGCGGGCGGCTTTCCCGATCGATGAAGACCATGCTCTGGCGCAGGCGGCCCCGCCAGCCACGCCGCGCCGGGTCGGGGAGGAAGCTCAGGTCCGCCGGCCGGAGCTGGTAGGCGATCTCCACGCGCGTGAGGCCGCCCTCGCCACGGAAGCAGTCCGCCGAGAAGACGGCCCAGAGCAGGTCCGCCACGATGTCGGGCACATAGCTGTCGCGGCGCTCGAAGACCGCCTCCTCGTACTCGGCCTTCATGACCAGGCTGCGCGCTGGCGTGAAGGGGAGGTGCTTGTAGCCGTGGTCCCAGACGCCCGTCAGGATCGACTGGCGGAAGGTCCGCGGGTCGATGGCCTTGTCGATGGGCCCCGCCGCGGTGTAGACGCCGTCCAGATCGAAGTCCCAGTACTCGGCGATGTAGCCGAGCCCCTTCCAGATCCAGGCCTCGCGCCGCGGGTTGTAGACGGCGTCGATCATCACGTCCCGTTGCAGCACCTGGGTCGGCGGACCGAAGAGGATCCAGTCGCGGCCCCGGAGGTCGTAGTAGGGCGGCTCCTTGGCGGGGAAGCGTCCGCGCGCGACGGCTAGGCGGCAGTAGTGCTCCTCCAGGCGCTCGTTTTCGGGCGTGGTGGGGGTCGGGTCGCGGCGGTACCAGAAGTCCTCGAGCCACTCGGCCAGCTCGCGGCCCTCGGCGAGCGTGTCGATGGCCGCCTCTTCAGCCTCCGTCAGCAGGGGGCCGAGATCGTTGCGCAGGGTCTGCCGCAGGACCGGCGCACCCTCCCGCGGCGGCGCAGGCGTCGCCGCGCTCGTGTCGGGGACCGCGGCGGAATCCGCAGGCTGCTGGTAGGCGGGCTGATCGGAGAGGAGATCACGATTCGCGCAGCCGGCGACGAGCAGGGCGGCGGCACACAGGCTGAGCGCCGCCGCTTTCCGCGCGCGACCGCGCCCCAGGGGATGGACGAATTCTAGCTGGGGGGATGGGAAGTCGGGGTCGGGGAGATCGTCACGGCTTTCTGGCATCGAAGCTCCTCTTCGCTCGCCGAAGAATAGGCGAGCTCGCCGCGCGAGGCCAGGCTCCCGTGGGGGCAAAAGAAAAAGCAACCGCGCCAGTCAGAGCTTACGGTTGCTTTTGTACTACCCCTGCTTGCCCCCTCTATTGCAGGGGTGATGCCAAGCCCCGCGAAAAACCCGGCCCTCCGCCGTCTTTTTCTAGCGCGTTGAAATACAATCAGTTATAGTGTTCAAGCTTCCGCGCTCCCGCTTTGGAACCCGGGGAGCCCGCCCGCCGGCGTCCTTGATTGAGGACGGCGCCGCACGCTAGTGGACTTCCCCGTGGACACAGGAGCCGCAGGGGTGTCGGCCCCGAAGGGAGTCGGCGCCCGCGCGGGTTTCGGTGACCTGCGAGATCGATCTCGTCGTGTATGGAAATGAGTCGCGCCGCAGCCCGGACTAGGCGACGGCGCTCAAGCTGATGGACTTCTCCGCTGGCGATCAGCGATAGAGCTTCTTGATCACGCTCCAGCTGCCCGTCTCGATCACGGGCTCCGGTGCGCCGGTCACCCAGCCGCCGCAGTCGCTCTGATCGGACCAGAGCGGCAGGCCCTCGCCTTCCTCCTCGATCACGATGGGCAGCTCCGCCACGAGCTCGTATTCATAGGAGCCGTCCTCGGTGCGGAGGTACCAGACCCGCAGCAAGTAGTCGCCGGGCTCGTTGACCTCGAAGTGGAAGCTGAGGTCGAGCTCGCAGAAGCAGTAACAGTATTCGCTGCCCGGGCCCTCGATCTCGTAAAGGTCTATTGTGCCCTCGGTGAAATACAGTTCCGCGTCGAGCACCCAGCAGCAGTTGTAGACCGCGCCCAGGTGATAGACGGTCACCGTGCTGCCGTCCACCTCCGCCCAGATCGGATCGGCGTGGCTGCTGTGGATGAGAGCGAAAGCGAGGAGAAGCGCGAGCGCGACCCTTAGCAGGGGCTTCGTCATGGGATACCTCCACCACCCGATTTCATCACGAGATCCCCGCGAGCCGGAACGCCTCGCGGGGCCGGTTTCATCCTGCGTAAAATAGCGGGGAGCTTCGCTGGTAGACGAACATCTGGAGAGGGAAGGCGTTTCTGGATCGGGTGGCTTGCTTTGAGGAGCAAGGGCCTTGTCAGCCCTTCGGCGCTGCTCCAACTCCCTGGTTTGCCGGAGCCACCGCGAACCTTCCCGGTCCGTCGTGTCCAACTCGGCTCCCCGCCGGGTGGAACGGGTCCCTCCCGTTCCGATCAGTCGCTCTGCTTGCCGCGTGCGAGTAAAGTATAGCTCAACAAATCCGGGCGTCAACGGGGACACATGCGCTATCATTGAAGCCATCTGCCCCAGCCTGCGGATCCTGCATCCCGCTTGGGAGCGGCCGCCGGGAGATTCCTTCACAGCGAGGTGTGCCATGCCCAAGCTCCGTTTCGCGAACGTTCCCATCGGCATCATCGCTGTCGCCTGCGCGGCGCTGGCCGTGGCCGCGGAGCTTCCGGTCGACCGTCTCGACAGGTTCCCCGAGCCGGGAGAGCTCCTTCTCGGACTGCCTGGCGACCCCCCCGAGGAGCGCGCCATCGTCTCCGATCGCGGCCTGCGCGAGGGCTGGCCCGTCTATCTCGCCACGCCCTCGGGCGGCTTCCCCTACACGCCCACGCTCTACGACATCGACGCGGACGGCGCGGACGAGATCTTCCTCACGGGCGGCCACACCTTCGGCCTGGAGGGCGATGGGAGCTTCCTGCCGGGCTGGCCGACGACCGAGCACATCTACATGGGCTACGGCACCAACGGCAACAAGCCCGGTCCCTCCGCAGCCGACGTGGACAACGACGGCGACAGCGAGGTGCTCTGGACGCAGCGCGACTGGTACGCGGGCTCGTCACAGATGTGGACCTTCAACGCCAAGAACCTCGACGGCAGCGACCTGCCGAACTTCCCGCAGGAGGCGCCCGACCAGCCCTCGAACGCGTTGGATACGCCCTTCGTGCTGGGCGACACGGACGGCGACGGCGACCTGGAAGCCTGGGGCGCGCACTCCCTCGGCAACGCCTTCACTCACTACCGCGTCTCCGCCCTCGACCACCTGGGCAACCGGCTCTTCACGGTCGACCTGGATCTCGACGAGAACGTCCACTCGCTCTACTACGGCGACCTGGACGGCGACGGCGACAGCGAGATGTTCGCGGTCGCCTGGCTCGATCCGTCCTTCCGGCTGCACGTCTTCGAGGCGGACGGTAGCGAGGCGCCCGGCTATCCCCGCACCCTCGTGACCCTCGCCAGCGGCTGGCTGATGTTCGGGCCGCCGATCCCAGCGGATCTCGACGGCGACGGCGACCTCGAGATCCTGCTCGGCTACTGGGGTAGCGGCGCGAGCTACGCGCTCTGCCATCACCACGATGGCTCGCCTTTCGCCGGCTTCCCGATCACGGTCGCCGCCGGCAGCCAGCTCTTCTTCCTCGGCCTGGGAGACGTGACCGGCGACGGCGAGCCCGAGCTGCTCGCCACGGACAACCACCTCGGCGGCGACTACCGGGTCTTCGCCATCGACATCGCGAGCGGCACGGCGCTGCCCGGCTGGCCTTTCGACTTGACTGCCTAGCCCAAGGGCTTCCCCGCGGTCGTCGACGTGGACGGCGACGCCGTCCAGGACGTCTGCTTCGTCACCGACGGGGGCGAGCTCTACGCGCTCTCCGGCGATGGCCTGCTCATTGCCGGCTATCCGAAGAGCATGGTCAGCCCGTCGATCTCGGGCGTCGGGGTCGGCGACATCGATGGCGACGGCCTCTTCGAGCTGGTGGCGGCCACCTGGGACGGTTGGGTCTACGCCTGGGACACGGAGGGCCCGGCGCTGCCCGGCCGCGCGGACTGGCCGATGCGCGGCGTCAACGCCCGCAACACGGGCATCTACGGCGACCCGGGTGTGAGCACATCGGTGGCGGAGGGGCCCGTGTTCGGCCGTTCGGGCCTTCGCCTGGCGGCCAACCCGGTTATCGCGAGGGCGGAGTTCCTGATCGAGGCCGGCGGGGCGCGCGCCACACTCGAGATCTACGACCCGCGCGGACGGCTCGTGGACGCCGTGGCGATCGAGAACGCGGAGCACCTCTTCTGGAAGCCGGATCCGGCCCTCCCCGCCGGCGTCTACCTCGCGCGCCTGCGCGGGGACGCCGCCGCCGGGCCGCTCAAGTTCGTGCTCCTACGATGACAGGACTTCACGCGGCGTGAAGACACGAAAAGGCGCAGGGCTCGTGCCCCGCGCCTTTCCTGCTATGCGGCTACCGATCCCGGTGGCCTAGATGGGCCAGGTCTCCTTCTCGATGAGGACGTCCGCGATCTGGCGTCGCAGCATCACCGTGTCAACCGGCGTGTGCTTCACCAGCCGCCGCAGGCCCACCAAGGTCGTGTTCAGCACGTCGCCCGCGGTGACAGCGGCGAGTACATTGCGGGTGTGGATCTCGATGCGGTGCGTCGCCTCGTTGCAGTAGAGCCGCGTCATCCGGGCGGCCAGCTCGGTCTTGGCCTCGTCGCCGCTCTCGTGCAGCTTGCGCGTGCGCAGCACCGAGGAGTCCATGGCGTAGACGTCCATGATGATGTCGGACAGGAAGCCGAGCACCTCCTCGTGCTTCATGGGCTCCTTGAGCTTGTCGCCCATCTCCTGCGCAACCGTGCCCAGGGCGAGCAGCGCGACCTTCTTCGCCTTCTCGACCAGCTCGATCTCATCGCCGAGGAAGCGCTCCTCCTCATCGTCGTCCAGGGAGGGCAGCCCCATCAGCTCGTCCAGCAGCGCCTTGGCCCGCGCGAAGATCGGCAGGTGGTTCTTGGCGGCCTTCTTGAGCACGTCGCCCGAGATGATGAGGCGGTTGATCTCGTTGGTGCCCTCAAACAGTCGGTTGATACGGCTGTCGCGGTAATAGCGCTCCGCCGCGTACTCCTGGGAGTAGCCATAGCCGCCGTGGATCTGCACGCACTCGTCCACGCAGTAATCCAGGACCTCGGAGCAGAAGACCTTCATCATCGAGCACTCGGTCATGTACTCGCGGATGCCGTGCTCGATGACCTTGGCGTCGTAGTCGGGCGCGCTCTTGTCGATGGTGGCGATGTTCTGGTCGATGTAACCCGCGGTGCGGTAGACCATGCTCTGCGCGGCGTAGATGCGGGCCGCTGCCTCGCCGATCTTGTGCTTGATCATGCCGAAGTTGGTGATGGGCTGGCCGAACTGCTGGCGGCCGTTGCCGTAGCGCACGGCGTCGAGCAGGGCGAGCTCCGCCCCGCCCACGGCTCCCGCACCGAGCTTGAAGCGCCCGACGTTGAGGATATTGAACGCGATCGTCGCGCCGCGGCCGACGCGCCCGAGCACGTTCTCGACCGGCACCTTCACGTCCTCCAGGATCAGCGTGCGGGTGGACGATCCCTTGATGCCTAGCTTCTTCTCCTCGGGGCCAGTGCCCAGGCCGGGCATGTCCTTCTCGAGGATGAAGGCGGTGAACTTCTCACCGTCCACCTGCGCGAAGACGATGAATAGGTCGGCGAAGCCGGCGTTGGTGATGAACATCTTCTCGCCACTCAGCACATAGTGCTTGCCGTCCTCGCTGAGCACGGCCTTGGCGCGGGCGGCCATGGCGTCGCTGCCGCTGCCGGCCTCCGTCAGCGCGTAGCAGCCGAGGATCTCGCCCGTGGCCAGCCCGGGCAGGTACTTTTCCTTCTGCTCCGGCGTGCCGAAGTAGACGATGGGCAGCGTGCCGATGCCCGTGTGTGCGCCGTAGGCCACCTGGAAGGATCCGCTCCTCTGCAGCTTCTCGGCCACGAGCATGCTCGCGGCCTTGCTCATCTCCATGCCGCCGTACTGCTGGGGGACGTCGACCATGAGCAGGCCGGTGGCGCCCGCCTCCTTGACCAAGCCCGGCATCACCCCCTCCTCGAGAGCCTCGACCTGGTCGAGCTTGGGCAGGACCGAACCCTCCACGAAGTCCCAGACCAGCTTGCCGAGCATCCTCTCCTCTTCGCTGAACTCCGCGGGCGTGAACACCTTCTCGAGGGGGTGTTCCTCCACCAGGAAGCTGCAGCCGCGGATCATCTCGGTCCCCGTCGTTCCCTCAGCCATGTCGCTTCGTCCTTTCTCTATGCCAGTCTCTCGAAGATTCCCGCCGCGCCCATGCCGCCGCCCACGCACATCGTGACCATGGCGTAGCGCCCGCCGCGCCGGCGCAGCTCGTGCAGCGCCTGCACGCTCAGCTTGGCGCCCGTGCAGCCGAGGGGGTGCCCCAGCGCAATCGCGCCGCCGTTAACGTTGGTGCGCTCCGGATCCATGTCGAGTTTGCGCATCACCGCTAGGCCCTGGGCTGCGAAGGCCTCGTTGAGCTCGATGATATCCACGTCGGCAAGCTGGAGTCCAGCCATCTTCAGGGCCTTGGGCACGGCGTGCACCGGCCCCATTCCCATGATGTCCGGCGCGAGGCCCGCGGTGGCGTAGGCGACGAGGCGGGCCAGAGGCGCGAGGCCGTGCTCCGCGGCGAAGTCCGCATCCGCGAGCATGACCGCGGCGGCGCCGTCGCTCATCTGGCTGGTGTTGCCAGCCGTGACGGTGCCTCCCTCCTGGAAGGCAGGCCTCAGCTTGGCCAGGGCCGCGAGGTTCGTGTCCGCGCGCGGCCCCTCGTCCCGGTCGAAGATGATCTCCTCGCGCACGGTCTTCCAGGCCTTGCCCGCCGGTTTCACGCACTCGACCGTGAGCGGTGTGATCTCGTCGTCGAAGTAGCCGTTTTTCTGCGCAGCCACGGCCCGTTGGTGGCTCAGCAGCGCGAAGGCGTCCTGGTCCTCGCGGCTGATCTTCTCCTGCTCGGCCACGCGCTCGGCCGTGAGACCCATGCCCAGGTAGGTCTCGGGCCGTTCGGTGGCCAGCTCGGGATTCGCCACGATCTTGTTTCCGCCCATCGGGATCATGCTCATCGACTCGCTGCCGCCCGCGATCACGCAGCGCGCGTGTCCGGTCATGATCTTGAGCGCCGCGATGTGGATGCTCTCCAGGCCGCTCGAGCAGTAGCGATTGAGCGTCATGGCCGTGGTCGTGTCGGTCAGGCCGCCCAGGAAGACGACCTGGCGCGCGAAGTTCATGCCCTGCTCGCCCTCGGGGAAGGCGCAGCCGAGGATGAGGTCGTCCACGAGGGCTGGGTCGAGGTCGGGCACGCGGCCCATGAGGCCGCGGACCACGGCGGCGGCCATGTCGTCGGGACGGCTATCCGCGAGCGTGCCCTTGATGGCCTTGCCCACGGGGCTGCGGGTCGCGGCGACGATGACGGCATCCTGCATCGCTGTTCTCCTTTCGGTCCGTCCCCATAGGACGGCCTTGCGGGGCGGAGCCCCGCGTCGCGGGCTAGTTGCGCAGCGGCTTGCCCGTCTTGAGGATGTGCTGGATGCGCTCGAGGGTCTTGCGCTCTCCGAGCAGCGAGAGGAAGGCCTCCCGCTCGAGGTCCAGCAGGTACTGCTCGGTCACGGTCTGCGTGCCGGTCAGGTCGCCCCCGCAGAGGATGTGCGCGAGCTTGCTGCCGACCTTGCTGTCGTGCTCGCTGATGTAACGGCCCTCCGCGAGGTTGTAGATCCCGACCGCCAGGGTGCCCTTGCCGGCGCGGCCCATCACCGGGATGTCGGTGCGTGGCCGGCCGGGGTCGAAGCCCGCCGCGGCCATGCCGAGCACCGTCTGCTTGGCGTCGCTGATCAGGCGGTCGCGGTTCATGCTGTAGCCGTCGCTGCCCCTCAGGAAGCAGAGCTCGCGCGCCTCGACCGCGCTCGTGGCCACCTTCGCCATACCGATGGTCTCGAAGGCCGCGCGCACGGGCGGCAGCAGGTTGTCGGTGCCGGTCCAGCGCTCGAGCTGGCGCAGGTAGAGCTCCTTGGTGCCGCCGCCGGCGGGGATCACGCCGACGCCCACCTCGACCAGCCCGATGTAGGTCTCCGCGCTGGCCCAGACGCGCTGCCCATGCAGTACGAACTCCGCGCCGCCGCCGAGGGTCATGCCGAAGGGTGCAACGACCACAGGCTTGTCTGCGTACTTCAGCGCCATGTTCGCGCGCTGGAAGGCGCGCACCATGAGGTCCAGCTCCTCCCAGTTGGCCTCCTGGGCCTCGAGGAGGACCATCATCAGGTTGGCGCCCACCGAGAAGTTGGCGCCCTGGTTGCCGATGACGAGCCCGTCGTAGTTCTTGTCCACCTCGGCCAGGGCCTTGCCCACCATGCCGACGATGTCCCCGCCGATGGCGTTCATCTTGGAGTGGAACTCCAGGCAGGCGACGCCGTCGCCGAGGTCCACGAGGCTGGCGCCGGCGTTGCGCTTCAGCTCGCCGCCCGCCGCGCGCAGGTGGTCGAGGTTCAGCTTGCCGGGGTCGTCGGGGAACTCGCGGTACTCGCCCTTGCCCGGGTGCCAGACCGAGAGCCGGCCGTCTTCCAGCTTGTAGAAGCTCTCCGCGCCGGCTTCGAGCATCGCGCCCACCCAGTCAGGCAGGGCCACGCCCTCTTCGATCATGCGGCCCACGACCTTGCGCAGGCCCATGGCGTCCCAGAGTTCGAAGGGGCCGGCCTCCCAGGCGAAGCCCCACTTCATGCCATCGTCGATGGGGGAGGGGTCCTCGCAGATCTCGCCCACGCGGTGGGCGCAGTAGGCGAAGAGATGGCTGAGGGTTCGCCAGGTGAAGTCGCAGGCGCGGCCCTTGCCGAAGGCGATGGCCGCCACGCGCTCGGCCGGGTCCTCGATGCTGCGGCTGCCCTCCACCTCGCCGAACTTCGCCTTCTGCTTCTCGCGATAGTCGAGGGATTCGAGGTCGAGGGTGAGGATCGTCCGGTTACCTTCTTCGTCGCGGTGTTTCTTGTAGAAGCCGCCACCGCTCTTCTCGCCGAGGAGTCCCTTCTCGACCATGCCGGTGAGCAGGGCGGGGGGCTGGAAGAGCTCGCGGGCCTCGTCGTCGGGGCAGCCGTCGTAGACGTTGGCCGCCACCGCGAGGAATGTGTCGAGGCCGACCAGGTCGGCCGTGCGGAAGCTCGCGCTCTTGGGACGGCCGACGACGGGACCAGTGAGGAAGTCCACCTCCTCGACGGTGAGGTTCTGTTCGGCCATGGCGCGGATCGCGTCCAGCATGCCGAAGACGCCCACGCGGTTGGCCACGAAGTTGGGCGTGTCGGTCGCACGCACCACGCCCTTGCCCAGGCGGCGGTCCACGAACTCGCCGAGCTCGGCAAGCACTTCGGGGTCGGTCTCGTCGGTGGCGATGATCTCCAGCAGCTTCAGGTAGCGGGGCGGGTTGAAGAAGTGGCTGCCCATGAAGTTGCGCCGGAAGTCGTCGTCCAGGCCATCGGCCATGGACTTCACCGAGAGGCCCGAGGTGTTGCTCGTCACGATGCTGCCGGGCTTGCGGTGCTTCGCGGCCTCGGCGAGCACCAGCTTCTTGATCTTCAGGTCCTCCTTGACGACCTCGATGATCCAGTCGGCCTCGCCGATGCGCGCCCAGTCGTCGTCGAAGTTGCCTACCTCGACCAGGGCGGCCAGATCCTTGTGGAAGAAGGGCGCGGGCCGCGACTTCAGGCAGCGGGCCAGGGCCTCGCTGCCCAGGCGATTTCTCACGGCCGGGCTCTCGAGAGTCAGGCCCTTGGCCTCCTCGGCGGGGGTCAGCTCGCGGGGGACCATGTCCAGCATCAGCGACGGGATTCCTGCGTTCGCCAGGTGGGCCGCGATCGCGCTGCCCATCACACCGCTGCCCAGGACCGCTGCGCGTTCGATCTTTCTCGCCATGCTCGCCTCCGGAATGAATCGGATTCAGTACGGTGATCATGGCCCCCGGAAGGGCACCCGTCAATGGCTATCGGCAATTTTCACAAGGGACTGAGCAAAAACTGAGGGCTTGTCTCCGGCGGGCCGGTCCCTTAGGCTCGTGGTGGCTGAATTTCGTTCAGGAGAGGGAGGAGCCTTTGCCCCAGAGCCCGGAGACGCCCGAGAAGAGGGAACGCATCCTGCGCGCCGCCGTCGTGGCTTTCGGCCGCCGCGGCTTCCACCGCACACGCATCCGCGACATCGCCCGGGATGCGGACGTGGCCGACGGGACCGTCTACCTCTACTTCGAGAGCAAGGAGGCCCTGCTCACCGCCATCTACGAGGAGACTGCGAGCCGCTTCCTCGCCGCCGGCCGCGAGCGCCTGGCTGCGGGCGGCAGCGCGGTCGAGCGGCTGCACATCCTGCTCGAGGAGCATCTGGCCGACCTGGGCAGCGACCGCGACCTGGCCACCATCTTCCAGATCGAGCTGCGCCACACCGCGCGCGTGATGGGGCGCTACAGCCGGGGGCCCTTCCACGACTACCTCGAGCTGATCGACCAGATCCTGCGCGCGGGTCAGGACGAGGGCAGCATCCGCGCCGACCTGGACACGCACCTGGCAGCGCGCTCGATCTTCGGGGTGCTCGACGAGGCGGTGACCGACTGGGTGCTCAGCTCCCGGCGGGGACCGCTAGCTGAGCAGGCCGCGCCCGTGCTCGATCTACTGTTGCGGGGACTCGCTGCGTCCGCCTAGCGGAAGGCGTCCGGCGGGATGCGGTAGCAGACGACCGACATGGGTTCGGGCTCCTCGTCGCTCTCCTCTTCATCGCCATAGCTCGCGTCGGGACGGACGCTGGCGCGCCAGGCGCCCGTGGCGTCGGCCCAGCGGGTGAGGACGTAGAGGCGCTCGCCTGTTATGAAGAAGCGGTCCTGCTCAGGGTCGAAGTCAGCGCGAAGGACGAGCCGGCGCTCAAAGCGGCCCGACGCATCGAAGACGTCGAAGCGGGCCAGCACGCCTAGGGGTGTTGAAGCTGCGCTGCGGCTGTTCTGCACCCAGAGCCGGCCGCCGTCAGTGACGTGCAGCATGTTCACATCGCGATCATGTTCGGAGATCTCCAGCTCCACGCCCTGCATGTCCTTGCCGTCGCCGTAGCGGTCGCGCACGCGCTGTTTATCGTCGTCGCTGCGCGATCGGTGCTCGTAATCCCGCGTGATGACACTTTCGAGCGCGCCGTCGGGGCGCCGAACCTCTATGCGGTAGTCAAAGTCCGGGCTCAGGTAGACGCGGCCGGCGGGGCCGAGGGTCCAGAGCAGGGGATCGGTCTCCCGCTCGCGGATGCGCATGCGCGCGAAGTCGAAGCGGCGGCTCGCGCGAACTCGGCGGTCTCGGCGCCGTCGAGGTCGGCGCGGATCAGGCGCGAGAACTGCTCCATGGCGCCCTCTTCTATGTGCGTGTCGAGGCTCAGCATGGCAAGCGTGCCGCCACGGCAGCGCGGGCTGCTGACGGCGTGGAAGCCGCGCTCGATGGCCTCAGGGACCGCGAGATCGCCTGCGTACTTGCCCGCGGGGTCGAAGAGGGTTGCGTGGGAAGGATTGGACTGCAATACGCCGAGCCTGCCGTCGGGTAGCAGGAAGAGGGACGAGGGGCTGTGGAACTCGCCGGGACCCTCTCCCGCGCGGCCGAGCGTGTGAAGGTAGCGGCCGGCGGGGGAGAAGACCTTCACCTCGTAGAGCTGGAGGTCGAGGAGGTAGACCTTGCCGTCGTCGCCTGCGACGAGACCCGCGATGTAGCCGAAGAACTCGCCTTCTTCCTCGGACCAGCCGCCGATGCGCCAGAGTTCCTCGAGTTCGATGCTAAGCGTGTCCTGTGCGGGCTCGGCGGGATTTGTCACGTGACGAACGCCGTCGATGGTCTCGACGCTGCCGGCCCATTCGACCGCCTGTGCGGATGGCACGATGAGCAGGAGCAGGATCGCGAACGGAATCACATCGCCTCCCTTCGTCGACCAGAGTCATAGCATGGGAACAGAAACACGGTCACTTCAGAAGCGTCATCTTGCGGGTCTCGCTGAAGTCGTCGGCGTCGATCCGATAGAAGTAGACGCCCGAGCTCGCGGATACGCCCATTTCATCGAGACCGTTCCAGCGCGCATGATGCACGCCAGCAGCGTATGGGACATTGGCGAGCACCACGCGCACGAGGCGGCCGGAGGGGTCGAAGATGCGCAGGGTGACGGCGTCGGACTCCGGCAGGGTGAAGGCGATCTCCGTGCTCGGGTTGAAGGGGTTGGGGTGGTTCTGGGCGAGGGCGAAGGCGGACGGCAGTGTTTCGCCTGCCGCGGTGTAGAGGTCGCAGCCCTGGCCGTAGGCGCCCATGAGAAGCCCGCAGTCGTTGTTCTCGGGCAGGCAGGGCGACGCGGCGTCCAGGGTGAAGTCGCCCGCCGCGTCGTCGCAGAAGAGCGGGTCGGCGGAGATGTTGCCGCTCTGGCCGATCTGCTCGCTGATGATCGCGGGGAAGTCGTCGCCGTGGAAGTCATTGCAGGTCAGGAGGACAGCGATCGGATCCTCGCCGCACCAGGTGTCTGGCCAGGATTCGCTCGCGCTGACGAGGCAGCGATCCATGAAGAGCCCCATCCCGTCATCGAGGCAGATCTCGCCCTCCGCGAAGGTGACGCGGAAGAGATGCACGGAATCCTGCGAGTAACAAGCGAGGCCGCTGCCGGGCTCGAAGACCGACTGGGAGACGGTCGTGTGGACTTGGTTCGTGACGACATCCGCCCCGTATCCAAAGGTGCAGCCCGCGATCGTGGCCGTTTCCCACGTGGCTCCATAGACTTCCACGTCATCGCCTTGGAGAGTGCAGGCGGACATGACGAGACTGCCGCTGATTCGCGCGCCATCCGCGCCTCCTGCCTGGTTGTCCTCGAAGCGGCAGTTAACCAGCGTTGCGTCGCCGTTGACTGCCAGGCCGCCGCCATCGTACGGAATCTCATCGGTCTGGAGGTAGTTCTCGAGGAAGTCACTGTTCTCGACGAATACCTCGCCCGAGAGTCGTGCGCCAGCGCCGTAGCCATATTCGCCGTGGTAGTAGCCCCGCTGGATCGTGAGGCCGCGGAGCCGGACATCCTGTCCGGAGTGGATCACGCGGCTGAGGAGCTGGCCGTCGATCGTGGCGCAGGAGGCAAGGCCGCCCTCGCCGCGCAGAAGGAGGCCGTCGGGCAGCTCGAGGTCGTTCTCGTAGTAGGTGCCGCAGGCCAGCTCCACGGTATCGCCCGCCGCCGCGGCTGCCAGCGCCGCCGCGATCGTCGGGTACTCGCCCGTGCCTTCGGGATTCACGTGGCGGATCGCGGCCCCAATCGTCGCAGGCAGGAGCAGGAGCGTGATCGCTAGCAACAAGAGGCGCATGCGCCGACCTCCGAATCTTATTTCAGCAGGATCATCTTGCGGGTCTCGCTGAAGTCGCCCGCGTCGAGCCGATAGAAGTAGACGCCCGAGGGCACGGCCCGGTCTGCCGAGTCGCGTCCTCGCCAGGTGGCCGTGTGATAGCCCGCGGGAAGTGGGGCCTTCTCCAGTAGGCTCGCCACGCGGCGGCCGGAGGCATCGTAGATCCTCAGGGTGACCTGGGCCGCGCTGGGAAGGCCGAAGCGGATTTCGGTCTCGGGGTTGAAGGGATTGGGGTGGTTCTGGGCGAGGGAGAATGCGGCGGGCGTACCCTCCTCGGGCGCGGCCGTGGCCTCGCAGCCCTCGGGGTGGGCGCCCATCTGCACTCCGCAGTCGTTGTTTGCCGGCAAGCAGGGGGAGTTGGCGGCAAGCGTGAAGTCGCCCGCTTCCGCGTCGCAGAAGCGCGGGTCCTCCGAGATGTTACCATTCTGCCCCGTCTGGTCGGGGATCCCGATATAGTCGCCGTCCATATTGCCGAACACGTCGCTGCACTCGATCTGCAGCCCGCAGGGATCGCCCGCGCAGTAGATGCCGCCGCCCTCGCCGTTGAAGGCGACGATGCAGTCCTCGATGTCCGGGGTGGCCGTGCCAGCCGAGTAGATGGCCGCGCCGAGGTTGTCGTATCCGTACGCGGAGGTGTAGTTACCATGGAAGGTGCAGTTGCGGAAGACCGGCGCTCCACCTCCGGCCAGGAAGCAGGCGCCGCCATAGGTGTTGCCCGGAATCCAGCTGATAACCACGCGATTGCCAGCGAAGGTGCAGTGGTCGAAGACGGGCATGCCGTCGCGGCAGTAGACCGCACCGCCGTAGCCATCGACTTGAGCGCCCCCTTCGTAATATTCCGGAGAGGCCCTGTTGTCGATGAAGTTGACCCCAAAGAACTGCGGCGAGGCCTCGTGGATATAGACCGCCCCGCCCACGTTCCCGTAGTTACTCTCGAACTCGCAGTCGTTGAGAATCGGAGAAGAACCGTAGGTGCAATAGAGCGCCCCGCCGTCGGCCGCGCTGTTGTTACGGAAGATGACATTCGTGACGTACGGACTGGATTCCTCCGTACACCGGAGCCCCGCACCGCAGCAGCCCAGGCAGGGCCACGATTCGTTTCCCTCGATGATCAGGTTGTGAAGCGTGGGCGAGCTGCCCCCTTCGCAGATGATCCCGCCCCAGCCGTCCCGGACGGTGAAGCCCTCCAAGACCGCGGCCGGCCCCTCGCCACTGCCGAACCAGACCACTGGCTCGCCATGCTGAAGCACCGTGTTTTCGGGCCCGGAGAGAGAACGGAGGAGGATGGACTTCCCGTGGTAGCTCAGATTCCAGACCTCGTACTCTCCGGGGAATACCGTCACCGTGTCCCCATCGAGGCAGTAGTCGAGGGCATCCTGGATCGTCTCGAAATGCATGGGTACATAGACGTGTGTCGGATGGTATCCCAAATAGTCATCGGTCGGATGATCCGACTGAAGGTTTGTGTAACTGCGCCACGACGGCGAGAAAAAATAGTTCTGCAGGGTCGGGATCAGGGTGCCGCTCCAGCCTCCCGGAAGCATGCAGCGGTATTCGCCGGCTGCGCCCGAGACGAGCGGAATGGCCAGGCCGGAGAAGTCGACTCCAGGCATCGCGGCGCCCTGTTCGTCTCGTACGGTCCCGCCGATCAGGTAGAGGGGCGACTCGCAGCCGAGGGGCAACGCTCCCATCAGGACGCCACAGTTGTTGTTCTCGGGCAGGCAGGGGGAGTTGCTGTGAAGGTGCCAGTCGCCGCTACCCAGGTCGCAGAAGAGCGGGTCGGAGCTGATGTTCCCGTCGGTCCCTGTGTGGTTGGACAGCGTTCCCCCGTAGGTGCCGCCGCCGTTGCCCCAGACATCGCTGCAGGTGATGTTCAGCCCCGTTTCTTCGATCAGGCCGTGCAGGCCTCCGCCCGTGGGGCCGTTGAAGGCGATCACGCAGTCGGCGATCGTCGTCGTGCCTCCCTCCAAGACGATTCCCCCGCCGACTTCCTCGCAGCGGTTCGCCACGATGGAGATCGAGTGGAGCTCCGCGTTCGAATCGAGGGAGTAGAGCGCGCCGCCGTTTCCCTTGGCCAAGTTGTCGGACACGACAATTCGCTGGAGGAGGGGACTGGACTGGCTGATCGCGATGCCGCCGCCGTGATAGTAGCACAGGCAGTCCTCGATGATGATGTCTTCGGCCAGGCCCGCGTTCGACTGGTGGAAGTAGAGTCCTCCTCCCCAGGTGCGGGAGTAGCACTCCTTCAGGTTCAGATCGCGGAGCGTCGGTGAAGCGCCGTCAACGCGCACGGCACCTCCAGCGGCCGTGCCACCGAAGCCTGGATCTCCCTTCCAGATCGTGAAGCCCTCGATGAGGGTCGCGCGGGTCTCGCCTTGGAAGATATAGAAACCGCGGCCGTCGTACTCGCAGTCCAGGGCGGTGGCCGCGGAACCGCCTTCGCCGATGATGCAGATGTCGAAGCCCGGCAACTCGATGTCCCTGTTCCCCTGGCCGTTGTACGTCCCGGGCGCCACGAGGACCGTGTCGCCGAGGAGGCAGGCCGCGATAGCGTCTTGGATGTTGTCGTGATCCTCAGGCACGCGATGCAGGGAGCTGTGTAGGCCGAAGTAGTTTTGATCATACTGGTCGCTGTAGACATCGAAATAAGCACGGGACGGAGGTTCGAAAGAATAGGCCGGATGGCTGGGCGTGATGATTCCGCTCCAGCCGGCGAGTAAGTCGATCACGTAATCGCCGTTGGCATCCGAGAAGACCGGCAGGCCGGGAACGCCAGTTAGC
>CAZVHI010000051.1:0-21893 GCA_964627205.1 uncultured bacterium | reverse complement strand
CGTAGACGAAGTAGCCCTGGGCAAAGCTGTCGGTGTTCTCGCCGATGATCTTGATGCTGTTCTTGTTGGCGCCCACGGTGCCGTCCGCGCCGAGGCCGAAGAACATGCCCTGGAAGGCGCTCTTGCCGCCGGGGCTCCAGCTTTCGTCGTAGTCGATGGAGTTGCCCGTGACGTCGTCGACGACGCCCACCGCGAAGTGGTTCTTCGGCTCGGCGGCGGCCATCTCGTCGAATACGCCCTTGATCATCGCGGGCGTGAACTCCTTGGAGGACAGCCCGTAGCGCCCGCCGAGCACGCGCGGCATCTCAGGCCAAGGCAGCGCGCCGCGGTTCTGCGCCTCGGCGAGCGCGCCGAGCACGTCGCCGTAGAGGGGCTCGCCCTGGGAGCCGGGCTCCTTGGTGCGATCGAGGGCCGTAATCGAGCGCACGGTCTCCGGCAGCGCCGCGAGGAAGGCGCCTGCCGCGAAGGGCCGGTAGAGCCGCACCTTGACGAGTCCCACCTTCTCCCCCTGCTCGCTGAGCGCAGCTACCGTCTCGTGGATGGTCTCTGCGCCCGAGCCCATGGCAACGACCACGCGCTCTGCGTCCGGCGCGCCGACGTAGTCGAAGAGATGGTAGCTCCGGCCCGTGAGGTCGGCGAAGCGGTCCATGGCCTTCTGCACGATCCCCGGGCAGGCCTCATAGAAGGGGTTGATCCGCTCGCGGGCTTGGAAGAAGACGTCGGGGTTCTGGGCCGAGCCACGCAGCACGGGGTGGTCGGGCGAAAGCGCGCGCGCGCGGTGCGCGCTGATCAGCTCCTCGTCGAGCATGGCGCGCATGTCGTCTTTTGTGAGCTGTTCGACCTTCATCACCTCGTGGGAGGTGCGGAAGCCGTCGAAGAAGTGGAGGAAGGGCACGCGCGCCTCGAGGGTGGCGGCCTGCGCGATGAGCGCGTTGTCCATCACCTCCTGTACCGAGCCCGACGCGAGCAGGGCCCAGCCCGTCTGCCGCACGCCCATGACGTCGCTGTGGTCGCCGAAGATGGACAGCGCGTGCGTGGCCACGGTGCGCGCAGAGACGTGGAAGACCGTGGCGGTGAGCTCGCCGGCGATCTTGTACATGTTCGGGATCATGAGCAGCAGACCCTGAGAGGCGGTGAAGGTCGTCGTCAGCGCCCCGGTCTGCAGCGAGCCGTGCACGGCGCCGCTCGCGCCGCCCTCGCTCTGCATCTCGACGACGAGGGGGATCGTACCCCAGATGTTCTCCTGGCCGCGCGCCGAGAAGTCGTCGGCTAGCTCGCCCATGTTCGAAGACGGAGTGATGGGGTAGATGGCGATGACTTCGTTGACCTTGTGGGCCACGTAGGCCGCGGCTTCGTTGCCGTCGATGGTCACCATTTGCCGGCTCATGCGGGACCTCCATTCTGGATTCTCGGATCCAATCTACTCCTAAAGGCCTCCGGTTTCCAGCACCTCCCGCTGCTTTCGAAATCCTTTGTTTTCCTTCAATTAGTCCAGGATTCCGGGCGGGGCCCACGCCTTGCGGGTGGGGAATCGGCTGGGGTAGAATCAAGGGGCGCGGAACCGCATCCCTGGAGGTCGCCCATGCACCGCATCGCCCTCGCCACCGTCTTCGTCTGCCTCGCCGCGGCCGCGCCGGTCCTTGCCGATCCCGGCGACCAGCTCTGGTCCTTCTTCGGCATCGAGGACATCCAGACCATGGCCCACCTGCCCGCCGATGCGAATGGGGACGGTACCCACGACATACTGATAGAGACCTACGACGCCGGCGCCACGGGCGACCACCTCTACCTGCTCTCGGGAGGCGACAGCGGCACGCCGGCCGTGATCTGGTCCGCGCGGCCGGAGAGCGGCGTCAGCAACGGCGGCGGCTGGGGGGACAACTGCCTCAGCGCCATCGGCGACCTGAACGGCGACGCCTTCCCGGACGTGGTCCTCGGCACCGCCTGGGGCAACCGCTCGGTGCACGCCCTGGACGGGCTGACCGGCGCCGTGATCTGGACCTTCGACACCTACGACGAGCCGGCCTCCGGCTGGGTCTACTCCGTCGCGCCCCATCCTGATCGCACGGGCGACGGCGTACCCGAGCTGGCCTTCGGCGCGGGCAGCGACAACGACAGGGGCTACCTGCTGGATGGCGCGGACGGCAGCGTGATCTGGCGCTTCCTCGGTTCGAGCGATGCCATCGGCCTCGTCCGCTCCCTGCCGGACATGAACGGCGACGGCACGGCCGACGTGCTCTTCGGCGGTTGGGACAACGAGCACCGCGTCTTCTGCGTCTCCGGCGCCGGCGGGCCGGTGGCCACGCAGATCTGGGCGACGGACACCGGCGGCAGCAACCACGGCGCCACGGTGATCGACGACGTCGATGGCGACACGGTGCCCGACGTCGTGGTCGGCGGCTGGACGACCACTAACCAGGTCCGCTGCCTGAGCGGCGCGACGGGTGCCCCCGTCTGGCTCTTCGACAACGGTACTTACCAGTCCATCATGCGCCTGGTCACGATCTCCGACGTGGACGGCGACAGCTTCCGCGATGTGGCCGTGGGCTCTTTCGACAACGCCGTGCGCGTCGTGAGCGGCGCGACGGGCGACTTGGTCTGGGAGTCCTACGCGGGCACGACCAACGGCGGCGACTTCTGGGCCGTCGAGCGCGTGGATGACGTGACTGGCGACGGCCTCGACGAGGTGGTGGGCGGTTCCTTCGACCACAAGGTCTACCTCTTCGACGGCGCGGACGGCGACACGCTCTGGATGTTCAACACCGCCCGCCGCCTCTACACGGTGCGCGGCGTGCCCGACCTCTCGGGCAACTTCTCGCCGGACGTGATGGCCGGCACCCAGTACCAGAGCGGGATCGCGCGCGCCATCGCCATCGAGGGGGGCGAAGACCTCACCGCCGCGCCGCCGGTGAGCGTCTGGGATGCGCGGGCCGAATTCCCGGCCAATGCGCCACAGCGCGTGGAGCTGCGCTGGCGCTGCGGCGAGCCTCTGTCCTTCCACGTCTATCGCCTCGGCGGAACCGCGGACCGAGTGACGGAGCGAGCGGCCCTGGCGCGCGCGCACGAGCGCGGCGAGATCGGCACGCGCGAAGTGCTGGACGCCATTCGCGCCGACGGGGGGGATCCCGAAGTTCTCGTGAGCGGTGGGGCGGTCGAGACCGCGGGTGCGGACGGAGATGCCTGGACCTACCGCCTGAGCGACGAGCTGCCGGCCGGTGTGGACCCCGCGGGCTTCCGCTACCGCCTGGCCGCCCTCGCTCCCGGCGGTGAGACCGTGCTCGCGGAGCTCGTGCCCGTGCCGCTCCCGGCCGCGTCCTCACTGATCAGCTCGGCGAAGCTCTTCCCGAATCCCTTCAATCCCGGGACGAAGCTGGGCTTCGCGCTGGAGCGCAGTGCGAGCGTCTCCGTGCAGGTTCATGACGCGCGCGGCCGCCGCGTCGCCTCGCTGCCGCCGGCAACCTACCCCGCGGGCGAGCACGAGATCGCCTGGACCGCGATCGATCCCGAGGGCCGCGGGCTGCCCTCGGGCGTCTACTTCGTCACGCTCCTTGCGAACGGAGAGAGGCGCGAGCTTCGTGCCGTGTTGCTCAAGTGATTCCTGTGCTTGACTTTCGCCCCCCCCAGCGGCTTAGCTCCCTGTGAACGAGGAGGACATCAGCCCATGCGCGCCGTCAGCGTCACTTATCGATGCCGCAACCTGCCCAAGATGAAGCGCTTCTACACCCGCGTACTCGGTTGGGAGGTGAGCGACGAGGGGCCGAACTTCTGCTACCTGGACACGGGCGGCGTGACCCTCGGCCTGCTCGCCACGCGCAAGGATTCCTGGGAGGCGCCCACGGGCAGCTCGCTCTTCCTGGACGTCGAGATCGACGATCCGGTGACCCTCCGCTCGGTGCTTTCGGTACGCGGGGTGGAGATCCTCCGCGAAGAGGTCACCGACGCCGCTCTCTTCCTGCACGTGCAGGACCCGGAGGGCAACCTCATCAGCTTCTTCAAGACCGCCAGCGCCTGATCGGAGGAGATCATGCATACGCGCCGCGTCATTTTCGCCGCTCTCGTCGTCGCATGCTTGGCCGCCGGGGCCGCCGCCCTCGAGGCGGACCGGATCTACCTGGGCGGAGCGACCCTCGATGTCGGGGAGATGGCGGCGCCCGACGCCGCCGCGATCGCGCGCGCGGGCGAGGCGGGGCAGGCGTCGCTCTGGATCCTCCACTATTGTGGCGTGGCATCCGTCGATGATCGCGTGGCGGTGATGGATGCAGGGGCGGAGATCCTGGGTTACCTGCCGGTGCACGCCTACACCGTCCGGGCCACGCCGGAGGAGGCCGCGCGTCTGGCCGAGCTGCCGGGCGTCGACCTCGTGGTCGCTTTTGCGCCCGAGTGGAAACTCGATCCCGCGCTGACCCTCGCCGAGGCGGGCGAGATGCTGGACCTCGTCCTGAGCTTCGCGCCGGGAGCGCCCCTGGACGAGCTGGCTTATTCCGCCCGCGATCTGGGCGCGGAGGTCCTGAGCGCGAGCACTTCCGCACACCGGCCACGGCTCGGGCTGCGCGCCGACGCATCGATCGTCGAAGAGCTCTCGCGCCTGCCGGGCCTGATCTGGATGAGCGAGGCCAGACCCATCACGCCGCGCAACGACGAGGTCCGCTGGATCACCCAGAGCGCGGTCACGGACCAGACGCCCATCTGGGACCAGGGCCTGCACGGCGAGGGGCAGATCGTCGGGCACATCGACTCGGAGCTCGACCGCTACAACTGCTGGTTCGACGATCCCGAGGACGACCCCGTGGGCCCCGACCACAGAAAAGTCGTCTTCGTCGGCTCCCATCCCAATGGCTACGGCAATCATGGCACGCACACCGCCGGCACCCTGGCCGGCGACGCCTTCCCCATGGGCGGCGGCACGGGCGGACGCGGCCTGGCCTACGAAGCGCGCATGGCCCACTCGAACTACGTCAGCGCCGGCAGCTACGACTTCTACACCGACCTCGTGCTCCACGAGCAAGCCGGCGCCCGCGTGCACAGCAACTCCTGGGGAATCGACTACGTGACCAGCTACACCGAGTACTGCTACGACATCGACCTCTTCAGCTGGGAGTACGAGGAGAACCTGGTGGCCGTCGCCATCACGAATGTCTTCAACGAGCTCTTCACGCCCGAGAACGCCAAGAACGTGCTGGCGGTGGCGGGCACGGGCACGGGCGCGGACTTCGATCTCCACTGCAAGGGCGGCGTGGGTCCCACGGCCGACGGCCGGCGCAAGCCGGAGATCCTCACGCCGGGTTGCAGCGTCCAGTCCGCCTATGCCAATCAGAACTGCGCGCTCCTGAGCAAGAGCGGCACCTCCATGGCCTGCCCGAGCGCCACGGCCGGCGCCGCGCTCGTGCGCCAGTACTTCACCGAGGGCTGGTACCCCTCCGGCGTCCGCGACGAGCGGGACGCGCTCGTCCCCTCGGGCGCGCTGCTGCGCGCGGTGCTGCTCAACTCCACGAGCAAGATGGCCGACCCCCTCTACCCGGACTACCCCGACACCCGCCTGGGCTGGGGGCGCCTGCTCCTGGACGAGGCCCTCTACTTCGCCGGCGAGTCGCGGCAGCTCTGGGTGACGGACCCGCGCCACGTGGACGGCCTCGAGTCCGGCCAGACACGCGAGTACAACCTCGACATCACCGATCCCTCCGAGCCGCTGGAGATCACGCTGGTCTACTCGGACTACCCGGGCGAGGTGGGCGCGCCCTTCCCGGTGGTCAACGACCTCGACCTCGTCGTCCTCGGCCCGAGCGGCACCTACCTCGGCAACGTCTTCGACCTCGTCGCCGGCGAGTCGCAAACCGGCGGCGCGCGCGACGAGCTGAACAACGTCGAGCGCGTGGTCATCTCTTCGCCCGCCACCGGCCCCTGGCAGATCCAGGTGCACGCTCCCGAGGTGAACTGGGGACCCCAGGGCTTCGCACTGGCCATAAATGCCACCCTCGAGTCGACGCCCGTTGTCGTCTCCCTGTTCCGCGTCGAGGCCGGCGAGGCCGCAGTGGACCTGGCCTGGGAGCTGGCCGAGGACTCCGACCCCGGTGATTTTCGCTTGGAAGTGGAGCACGCGGGTACGCACCGCGCGCTGGCCTTCGTCGAGACGGCCCCCGGCCGCTACGCGGCCCGAGACGAGGACCCGTCGCTGCTTGCCGGCGGCCGCTTCACCTACACGCTCTCCGCCAATGAAGGCGGCGACTGGCAGCTGCTCCGCAGCGAGTCGGTCGAGATCGCCGCGACCGTGCCCGAGACGCGGCTCCTGGGTGCGCACCCCAACCCCTTCAACCCGCACACGACCGTTCGCATCCTGGCCGCCGGTGGCGAAAGGCTGCGCGTGGAGGTCTTCGACCTCTCGGGACGCCGCGTGGCGCGCCTCGCCGACCGGGTCTTCCCGGCGGGGCGGCACTCGATCGCATGGCGTGGGGAGGGCGACGACGGCCATCCGCTGGCGAGCGGCGTCTACCTCGCGCGCCTGGAGGGTCCGAGCGTGAGCCAGGCCGAGAAACTGATCCTCCTGCGTTGAGCCGCGCGCCATGCCCGCCGCTCCACTGGATGGAGCGAACACAGACCCCGAGCCCCGGGAGCGAGGATGTCCCGTCTTCACACCGCCCCCTCCGCACTCGCCGCCGTTCTCTTCAGTGTTCTACTCCTGCAGGCCGCCAGTGCCACGCCCGCGCCGGCAAGCGAGCGCATCCACCTGCGCGGCGTGACTCTGGACGTGGACGAGCTGCCGGCACCCGACCCCGCGGCCATCGCAGGCCAGGACGACCCGGCCCGCCCCCGGCTCTGGATCCTGCACTTGACTGGTTCCCCTGGAAGCACTCAGCGCTCGGCGATCAGGGCCGCCGGCGGCGAGATCCTGGGCTACCTGCCCGTGAACGCCTTCACCGTCCGCGCGACGCCGGCGACGGCAGCGGAACTAGCAGAGCTGCCACTCACCGACGCCATAGTCGAATTCCAACCCGAGTGGAAGCTCGCGCCCGAGCTGGGCCGCGCTCCGCTGCCAGGCGGCCGCCTGCGTGTCTGCCTGGCCTTCGCGCCGGGCGCGGACGTCGCGGCCCTCGAGGACGCGGCCCGCGCCCTCGGCGCCGAGATATCGAGCACGAGCGCCGTGACACACCGGCCGCGAATATGGGCTGTCGCCCAGCACGCGGCGCTGAACGAGCTGGCCCGACTGCCCGACCTGCTCTGGCTCTCGGAGAACCTACCCATCACCGACCGTAACGACGACATCAAGTGGGCCTGCCAGAGCGGCATCCCCGACTCGATCCCCATCTGGGAGCAGGGCCTGCACGGCGAGGGGCAGATCCTCGGCCATCTCGACTCCAATTTCGATCTCGAAGTCTGCTGGTTCGAGGATCCCGAAGGAGACCCGGTCGGTCCCGATCACCGCAAGCTCGCCTACCTGGGCGACGCGCCGCCCGTGAATCCGAATCCCAACCACGGCACGCACACCGCGGGCACCCTGGCGGGCGACCGCGAGCCCATCACGGGCGAAACGGCGCGCCGCGGCCTGGCCTATGAGGCGCGCATCGCCCACACGAACCGGGGCAGCATCCATACCGGCTACGACCTCTACACCGACCTCGCGACCCACCACGAGCAGGGCGCCCGCGTGCACAGCAACTCCTACGGGCAGGACTACATCACCGAGTACACGGAGCTCTGCTACGACATCGACCGCTTCAGCTGGGACTTCGAGGACGACATGGTGGCCTTCGCGTCCACCAACACGACCACGCTCTACACGCCCGAGAACGCGAAGAACGTGCTGGCGGTGGGGGCGACCTGGGCGGGGCCCTTGTACAACAAGCACTTCCTCGGCGGCGAGGGCCCCACGGCGGACGGGCGGCGCAAGCCGGAGATCTACGCGCCGGGCTACCTCATCAACTCGGCGCGGGGCGCCGTTCCCTGCCAGGAGATTTCGCTGAGCGGCACGTCCATGGCCTGTCCGGCGATCACGGCCGGCGCCGCGTTGGCGCGGCAGTACTACACTGAGGGCTGGCACCCATCGGGCGCGCCCGTGCCCGCGGACGCGATCGTCCCCAGCGGCGCGCTCCTCCGCGCGACTCTGATCAACGCCACCTTTCCCATGGACAGCCTGCCGGCCGGCTACCCCAACGACCTCGAGGGCTGGGGGCGCCTGGCCCTGGACGAGAGCCTTCACTTCGCGGGCGAGCTGCGCAGGCTCTGGCTGGCCGACCGGCGCCACGCCTCGGGTCTGGAGACCGGCGGCTTGGAGAGCTTCCTCGTGAATGTCCTCTCCGGCGACACGCCGCTCAAGATCACACTGGCCTTCAGTGACTACCCCGGCGATGTGGCGGCGGCCTTCCCGGTTGTCAACGACCTCGACCTCGAGGTGCTCTCGCCGGCCGGCCTCTACCTCGGCAACGTCTTCAACGTGCTGGCCGAGGAGTCCGCGCTCGGCGGCGAGGTCGATCCGCTCAACTCCATCGAGCGCGTGATCGTGAAGGACCCCGCGCCGGGGATCTGGGAGATCCGCGTGCGCGGCACGAACGTGCCCATGGGCCCCCAGGGCTTCGCCGTGGTGGCGGCCGGCGACATCAGCGACGACGTTACCCCGCCCTCACTGATACTCAGCTTCTTCCAGGATCCCGAGGCCGCCGAACCCGTGCTCGAGCTGCGCACCCAGGCCGACGAGGCCCTCGACCCGGCCAGCCTCTCGCTCGTGATCGGCGGCGAGACGCAGGATCCCGGCGAGCTCTCCGAGGACGGCCTGGACTGGAGCGCCGCCTACCCGCTGGTGGCCGCTGCGGAGTCGCTCGGCCTGCAGCTCTGCGCGAGTGACGGAGCCCGCAACGAGACCTGCGTTGAGGCGGCCATCGCCATCGCGCCGATCGATGCGGCGGCGGGGGGGAGCGTGTCGAGCCCGGACGGCGACTTCCACCTCGTGCTGGCGCCAGGCGCGCTGCCGCGAGACCTGCCGCTGGTCGTCCACCCGTTCCTGGTCGGCGCGGGGGGCGCCCCCCGGGAATTCGAGCTGCTCATCGCGGACTATTCGGTATCGCCCGCGCTCGAACTGGCCGGCGACGCCCCGGCGCTTCTGAACTTCGACTATCCGGCGGGCGAGCTGCCGCAGGGGGTGAGCCCGGACATGCTGCTGGTCCGCCTGGACGGTGAGGCGCTGCCCTCCTTCCACGACGCCGACCGGGGCCTGGTGAGCGCCCGCTGTGACGCGCTCGGCTGGTTCTCCCTCGAGCTCGGCGAGCCGGGGAGCAGCGAAGCTGTGGACCCGGCCTACCTGGACCTGGGGCAGAACTACCCCAACCCCTTCAACCCGGGCACGACCATCCGCTTCGAGCTGCGCGCCACCCAGCGCGCCAGCCTGGTCGTCTACGATGTCCTGGGCCGCGAGCTGACGCGCCTGATCGACGGCGAGACCCTGCTCCTGGGCGCCCACGAGCGCGAGTGGGACGGCCGGGACGCGAGCGGCGAGCCCGCCGCCGCCGGCGCCTACTTCGCCCGCCTGGAGACCGCGAGCGGCACCGTCCAGGTCGTCAAGATGATCTTGATCCACTAGAAGCCCGGCCCAGGTGCGGGAACGCCGCGGGCGCCGCCGCGCGCGCGGGAAGCGCACAATCCAGTCGACCCACCGAACGAACGCGACTAGGGACCAGCGCGCAGGAGACCATCCAGCGCACCGCCCACCAGGCCGCGCTCGTGTAGGAGGCGATGGCAGCTCGCGCAGAGCGTGACCAGGTTCTCCGGCCGGTTCTCTCCTCCCTCGCTGCGCGGAACGATGTGGTGTAGCTCGAGAAAACCCGCGTGCCCGCAGCCCCGCACCCGGCAGCGATACCGGTCCCGCATGAGCACCTCCCGCCGCATCGACGGCGGTATCGTCGCGCGGTTCCTCTCGCCGGGTACGAGCACCCTCGCGTCGCACTCGGCCACCGCCGCCTCCGCAGAACTCATCGGCATGAGACCCCGCGAGGTCTGCACGCTCGCCTTTCCGCAGTTTTCACAGCGATAGATGATGACTTGCCTTGGACTGGAAGAGTCGCCACGTGGCGACTCCCGCCTCTCGCCATCTGCTCTCTCGCCGGAATCGTGCGCCCTGTGCTCTCTGCTCATCACATCCAAGGCCTAGAGGATTAACTACTCGCGGCTGCCCTTTTCCCCCCGCTTGCGAAGGGTCTCCAGCAGAGACTCGAATTGTGCGAATTGTTCCGCCGAAAAGTTCAGGGTCAGCTTCACGGGCTGCGCCTCGACCGGCAGCGGCTCCGATGCCGGCGGACTCTTCCCTTCCTCTGCTCCATGACAGTCGAGCAAGGAGGTTTGGGGAGAGCTCTTCGCCTCGCTGGCCACTCTTGCGGCCACGACCTTTCTCTCTAGCTGCCGGCAGCTGCAGATCTTTGCCTCCCGGATCCAACGCGCTTCGCTCCTCTGCGAGGCGACCTTCACCACTTCCCTCGCCTTGGTCCAGGAGAGCTCGCCCCTTGTAACCGCGCTCTTCAGCTTCGGTAGGCGCTCGAAGGACTCGGTCAAGTGGAGGAGCTGAAAGGTCTTGCTGCGGGAGAAGCCCAAAGCCTCCTGGGCATAGAGCTGGATCGAGGAGTAACCCAGTTCCCGGTAGAGCTTGCGCTCCTGGATTTCGGCGAAGCAGAGCAGGGCGCCGCGCTCGGCTCGGCGCAGCTCAGCGAGCGCGCAGAGCAGCTGCTCGTGCGCCTCGCGGGCAGGCAGGCCCGCACAGATCTGGTTCATGAGGGAATCGCTTTCGACGGAAATCGCGGGAGGCGGGATCGAGGGGGAGGCCTTCAAGATAGTACATCCGAGCGAGTAAATCAAGAGCTAAATAGTTCATAATAAACAAGTTACAAGCCTTTCACGGCACAGGGATTGCACGTCGGAGAGCCCCGATGGCGGTCCCTGCGCCGCCCCGTAGACCGATCGAGTGAGCGCGGCGACGGCCTGCCCGGGAGCCCGTTGCGCATGGAGAGAACAGCCTATTCGCGACGGGCTCCTGGCTCGCCCTCGAGCGGAAGGCCGCGCCGCCGGTGGGAGCTTCCCCTTCGGTCTCGCGCCTTGACAGCCGGCGGGGCCCGTGCTAGTCCGGCCACATGCCACAGAACAGCTATGTCGAGAAGTTGCGGAAGTTGTCCCGGAATCTCTGGTGGACCTGGCACCCCGAGGTCATCGCGATCTATCGGGACCTGAATCCGGCCCGCTGGCGCGGCACCCACCACAATCCCCTGGCCTTCCTCGAGCACTTCGAGGAGTGGGAGCTGGTGCCCCGCGCCGAGGAGATGGCGATCGACAGCCGGATCAACTATGCCTTCCACCGCCTCCAGGAATACCTGAACGCCCCGCGTCTCCAAGATCTCGGCGGGCCGGGCGCGCTGATGGCCCACCCCGTCGCCTACTTCAGCGCCGAGTTCGGCCTGCACGAGTCCCTGCCCATCTACTCGGGCGGGCTCGGCATCCTGGCCGGCGACCATCTCAAGAGCGCCTCCGACCTGGGCGTGCCCCTGGTCGCGGTCGGCCTCTTCTACTTCCACGGCTACTTCCGCCAGTACCTCGACGAGCATGGCATGCAGCGGGAGGTCTACGGCCAGGCCGACCTCGGGCACACGCCCATGGAACGCGCGCTGGACAGCGAGGGCCATCCGCTGCGCATCGCCGTAGAGACGCGGGAGGGGGTCATCTGGGCCGGCATCTGGCGGGCCGAGGTGGGGCGATGCACCCTGCTGCTGCTCGACTCGAACGTCGAGGGCAACGACGAGTTCAACCGCCAGCTCACCTCCACCCTCTACGGCGGCGACCGCCGCACGCGCATCCGGCAGGAGCTCCTGCTCGGCGTGGGCGGCCTGCGCGCCCTCGAGGCCATGGGCATCGAGCCGGGCGTGCTCCACCTCAATGAGGGGCACAGCTCCTTCGTGGTGCTCGAGCAGGCGAGGCGTTTCATGGAGCGCGACGCGCTGGGCTGGGACGACGCGCGGCGCGAGACCTCGCGCATGACCGTCTTCACCACGCACACGCCGGTGGAGGCGGGGCACGACCGCTTCGACTTCTCCCTCGTGGAGGAGAGCCTGGCGCCGCTGGCCGCGCGGATGGGCCTGCCGATGCAGGCCATCCTGGACCTGGGCCGCGTCGAGGGCGGCGAAGGCGAGGGCGGCGGACGCTTCTGCATGACGACCCTGGCCCTCCGCTCCGCGGACGCGACCAACGGCGTCTCCGGGCTGCACGGCCGCGTGAGCCGAAAGATGTGGCAGAAACTCTGGCCCGGCCGCGAGGAGCGCGAGGTGCCCATCGGGCACATCACCAACGGCGTGCACGTGCCCACCTGGATCGCGCCGTCGATGGCGCAGCTCTACGAGCAGCGTATCGGCACGGACTGGCGCGAGCGGATCCACGAGCCGGAGACCTGGCGCCGCATTTACAAGCTGAATCCGTCCGAACTCTGGGAGGCCCACCAGCTCCTCAACTCGCGCCTCGTGAGCTTCGCGCGCCGCCGGCTGGTGGCCCAGACCACGCGGCGCAAGGAGGGCAAGGAGGAGATCGCCGAGGCGTCGCGGGTGCTGTCCACGCGCGCGCTCACGATCGGCTTCGCTCGCCGTTTCGCCACCTACAAGCGAGCCGATCTGCTGCTGGACGACATGGATCGCCTCTCGGCCCTCGTCTCCGACGAAGATCGGCCCGTGCAGTTCATCTTCGCGGGGAAGGCCCACCCGGCCGACGAGCCCGGCAAGGAGAAACTGAAGAAGCTCTTCGAGCTGAGCCGGCGAGAGCCCTTCCGCGGGCGCATGATCATCATCGAGGACTACGACATCAACGTGGCCCGACACATGGTGCAGGGCGTGGACGTCTGGCTCAACACGCCGCGCCGTCCCCTGGAGGCCAGCGGCACGAGCGGGCAGAAGGTCGTCCTCAACGGCGGGCTCAACTGCTCGATCCTCGACGGCTGGTGGGGCGAGGCCTACGACGGCAGCAATGGCTTCGCCATCGGCGGTATGCACCATCACAGCGATCCCCAGATCCAGGACGAGCGCGACCGAGAGAGCCTATTCCGGGTCCTGGAGGAGGGAATCCTGCCCCTGTACTTCGAGCGGAGCCCGGAAGGCGTGCCCCTGGGCTGGGTCCAGTACATGAAGAATTCGATCGCTACGCTCGCCTGGCGCTTCAGCGCGAACCGCATGGTACGCGATTATTTGGCACAGTGTTATATGCCCGCCGCCTGCGCCGTGCAGCGAGCTCGTCGCTGAGTTCGGAAACCGGAATCCTGGGAAAATTGCGAGGAAGCCCTAGGGCTCAGGGATTTCCTATGATATACTACGCTCTCTGCCGCACTCAGACGGGCCAGGGCTCATGAGTCCTGGCTTTGCGCCACATGGGCCGGGAAAGCCGCGTGTTTCCCGAGAAAGAGCTACATCCAGAACGGCGACCTAGGGCTGCAACGTGAACAGACTGCTTCTGTCGGTGGCGATTCTCTTCCTCGCCGCAACAGCAAACGCCTTTTCCTATCCTGACGGGCTCGACATGGAGCTGTCACGGGTCTATCCCGGCGATGTCCATGAAGTCGGCATCCCCCTCCACATCCGTACGGTCTTCGCGACCGACGAGTCCGGCGATCTCCACAGCTTCTACTACTCGGAGCAGATCCCCGACTGGATCAGTCTCTATCCGGGTGTCGTGCTGCTCAACGGCCAGATCGTGCAGTACACCTTCGAGGTGGGTGCGTCGGGCGACGTGACCAACGGCATGACTCCCTATCGCTGGATCTTCGACGACCCGGAGCAGGGCGGCATCGACTTGGAAGAGGGCGACGAGCTCATCATCTTCTTCACGCTCATCGCCATGGCCGAGGGCTCCTACCGGACCAACACCGACGGCTGGTTCGGCATGCTGGAAGACAGCGACACCTTCGGCGTTCAGGGAAGCGACTCGGACTGGACGACTCTTCTCTTCTACTCCGATCCCACGTCCGGACCGGATCCCGGTCCCGAAGGCCTGCGTCTGGGCAACGCCTATCCCAATCCCTTCAATCCGGTCACGCGCTTGTCCTTCAGCACGGACCGCGAGCGCGCCCTGCGCCTGGAGATCCTCGACCTTCGCGGCCGCCGCCTCCGTATTGTCGCCGAGGGAAGCTTCGCCAACGGCGAGCACTCCTTCCAGTGGGACGGCCGCGACGACCGAGGCCGAGTACTTCCGTCGGGCGTTTACCTCGCACGTCTTGTCGGAGATGATGGTTTCGAGGACAGACAGAAGCTGACGCTTCTCAAATAGAGCGGAATAGGGAACGGCCTCATTCGTGGCCGCGCGCCTCCGAAGGCGAAGCGCGGCCACGAATGAGGCCGTTCCCTATTCCACTATGTTGAGAGGCTACAACTCTTCTGTTACATCCTCGAACGAGATTCCCATCGTCGCCAGCTCGTCGAGCACGGGTTTGTAGATCCCCGGCGTGACGGGCAAGTGCACTCCCGTCTCGGTGATCTTGCCCTGCAGGATCATGCGCGTGGCGATGGCTGCGGGCAGGCTCACGGTGCGCGCCATGCTGGAGTCGCCGCCGGGGATGCCGTAGTCCACGAGTGTCGAGACGATGCGCTCCCTCTTCCCGTCCGAATACTCCGCCTCGAACTGGTGCTGCAGGATGATCATGTCCTTCTCGCCCTCCCCGTAGGGCAGCATCTCGAGCAGGCGCGTGGCCAGTACGTCCAGCGGACTGCTCTCCCCGCCGCTTGGGATGGCCTCCTCGCTCAGCAGGCCGAGCCATTCCATGCGCGCGATGGGATCGGCGTCCTCGCCGATGCCGAGGAAGGCGGCGAGGTCTGTTTTCAGCTCGCCGTGGGAGCCGATCAGCTCGGCGAAGAGCCGGCCGTAGCTCTTGCCGTTAACGGGACGCTCCTCGAGGTCGAGCCAGCCGCAATCGGCCAGGGCCTTCCACGTGGCGCAGTGGCCCGGGTAGCGGATGGTCCCGCGGAAGAGCGTGCGGGCATCCGCGAGGCCGTAGACCTCCTTGTAGCCGAGCGAGTCGCGGTTGGGGTAGACCTCGAAGCCGCCGAGCCCGGTCACGTCGATGTGGCGGACGTCGGCGAAGAGCTCGGGGCCGGGCGTGGTCCGCACTTCCCCCCGCCAGAGGTACTCGGCGTTGTTGCGGGCGGCCAGCACCACGCCGCGCGGGCTCCAGGAGAACTTGTAGCCCCAGGGATTCGTGTTGGCCTCCGGCGCTGGCAGGCCACCGCAGTTGGACTGGAAGCTGACGACCTTGCCACCGTGCGCCTCGACCTCGTGGATGATCTTCATGGCGGACATGTGGTCGATGCCCGGGTCCAGGCCGATCTCGTTGAGGACCATCACGCCGGCCTCGCGCGCGTCGGCGTCCAGGGCCTTCATCTCGGGGCTCACGTAGGAGGTCGTGACCATCTGCCGGCCGAGCTCGATGCAGAGCCTGGCCACCTTGACGTGGTAGGCGTAAGGAACGAGGCTGATGACCAGGTCCGCGCCCGTCACGAGACCGCGCAGGCTCTCGTCGTCCTCCACGTTCAGGGGCAGGGCCCGCCCGCGCGGGTGCCCGTCCACCATGCGCTCCGCCTTGCTGACAGTGCGTGTGGCCATGGTGAGCTCCAGGTCGGGCATCTCGAGCAGGTAGCCGACGAGCGGCCGTGTGACCAGGCCCGCTCCCAGCACGAGTACTCGATTCCCTGACTGTCTGCGATCTCCGTTCATCCCGGATCCTCCCTTCCCGGTCTTTCCTCCGGTGAGTTGTCGTTATCTCCAGTGATCAGGATTCATGCAAGAACTCTTCCAAGTAGCGGTAGTCGGGGGTGAGGCTGCCCTGGTGGGCGATCACGGCCCGCTTGAGGACGAGGGGCAGATCCAGGTCCGAGAACGGTACGCTATAGTCGGCGGTCGCGAGCGCGGGAGCGAGGGACGCCAGGGCGCGACTGAACTGCTCGGAGGCGTCGCGCGGCAGCTCGCAAGGCAGGTTGTCGACGGCCATGACCACGACGCCGCGGCCGTCGACGCCGTCCTTGAAGCGTTCCGCGATGGGGTCGTAGACGAAGCAGGGCCGGTCGGGTTCGGTGGCCTTGTAGGTGAACTCGATCGAGCCGTCGATGTCGCAACTCACGTCCCCGATCACACGCAGCGTGCGCCGCCCCGAGTTCCAGAGCGCGCGGGCCTGCTGGTTCGTGATGAGGCGGGGGTATTTCTCCGTCCAGTAGATACAGTTCATCAGCACCGTCAGGTAGGGCAGGTATCCTTCGAAGACGCCGCGGTAGCCCTCGGGGTGCTGGTAGTAGTCCTGCAGGTCGAAGACGCCGCCTTCATCGGCCGGCACGACGAGGTCTTCCTCCTTGAAGACCACCTTGAAGAGGCGGTCGCGAGGCGGGTTCGACTTCGCGAACACGGACTCAAGCTCGTCGGGCGCCAGCTCCTCGTGGGGGTAGAGGTCGAAGATCTCCTGCGCGCCCTGGCTGACGTTTCCGTAGCCGGCGAAACCCATCACGAGCGGGCAGAGATCGGGGTCCAGCCCCGAGCGCACGTTGAGCCCCAGCTCGCGGATGCGCTCCCGGGCGTGCGCGAGGTCGTCGTAGTGGTAGGGGGGCTTCACGCCGTGGAAGGGCGAGTCGTAACCCTCCCAGGTCAGGCGCTTGCCGAGGGCGTGGAGGGTCTCGATCATCCCGGCTTGGCCCGCCTCGCGTCCGAAGAAGACCAGTCGGCGCTCCTCGTCGTCCGCGATCCGCTCGTAGTCGATCAGCGTGCAGTTCAGGTCGAGGAGGCGCTGCAGGAGGGGCATGTTGTAGGCCTGCCCCTTGATCACGTGGGAGAAGAAGATGTAGGTCCGGTCCTGCTGGATCAGGTCGAGGGGGATCTCCTTTACCGCGAGAACGATCTCCGCCTCGGTGATGTCCTCGTTCAGCTCGGCGCCCGCATGCGCGTAGGAATCGTCTTTGAAGACGCGGATCGGCGAGGGCTGCACGATGAAGCGCAGGCCCTCCTCGCGGCTCAGGCGGCTCACGTCCTTGGGAGTCAGGGGCACCCGGCGTTCCCAGCGGTTCTTGTCCTCCCGGCGGATGCCGATGCTTTTTGTCATAGCTGTCGCGCACTCCGGTCGGGGCCCCGGTCGCCCGGCTCTCGGTTACGATCGCGGCCGGATCCAGTTTTCCAGCAGCCTGCTGAGGCTCGGCAGAACCTAGCAGCCTCCAGGCATGAAATAAAGGCAAAGCGGGTCGTCAAGGCGGGAAGCTGAATTTCCTGCGGTGAAACAAAGGGGCCGGCCTCCCCGTGGGGGAAGGCCGGCCCCGGAATGGATACGGAGCGCCGGGCGGAAATCTCACCCTCCCAGTGCTCAGCGCTCCGTCGGATCTCGAGCGGAGTCGACCAGCAGGCCCCGCTCGATCAATTCGGTAAGCAAGGGGGCCACGGCCGCCCCTTCGCCGGACAGCTCCCCCGCCGCAGGCGTCTCCTGCAGCACCTCCCGGAGGGGTTCGGAGATCCAGGCGAGAAGCAGGGATCCCGTGAGCAGCAGGCCCAGGGGGAAGGGCTCGACGCGGCCGATCTCCCCCCGGTCCCGGCCCGCACCGAGGGTCCGGGCCAGGAGACGGAAGCTCCGGCCGGTGTCGGTGAGGCGAGCGCCGGTGAGCGAGTCGCAGCCGGCCAGCAGTTCGCGGAGGAAGAGGGGGGCGAACTGGGGATGGCGATCCAGGACGGCCCAGAGCGCCCCGGGCCAGGCGCGTAGCCTCTCGGTTGGGCCTTCTGGTTTTTCCAGCTCGGCTTCCAGGTCGTCCGCCACCCGCTGCAGGAGCTCCCCCAGGACGCTCTCGTAGAGGCCGTCCTTGCCCCGGAAGTGGTAGTTGATCAAGGCCTTGTTGACCCCCGCCTCCCGGGCGATGCGGTCCACGCGCGCGCCCTCGAGGCCCTGGCTGGCGAAGATCTGCCTGCCGGTCTCGATGAGCTGGCTGCGGGTCGCCTCGGTCATGGCGGGTCGCTCTCCGTTTGTGAATTAAACAGATGTTTTAATTAAACAGTTAGATAATACATGGTCCTGGAGCTGCCGTCAAGGGGAAAGCTCGGCGGGGAAGAAGCGGGGATGACTCAGCGGCGGAAGAGGCTCTTCAGCTCACTCACGCTCTTCTGGGACACGGCCGTCTCGATGGGGAGATCGTAGGCCACCCAGACGTCCTTGTTCATGCTGATGACCGCCGCATAGACGATTTCCGTGCCGGCGGCGTTCCAGAAGGGCGACTGCTGGGGGGTGCGCGACTCGGTGAGCTGGATCGGCGATTCGGTCTCGAAGTCCCAGACCCAGAGGTCCCATTCGATGAAGTGGTCCCCACCGCTGAAGGCGAGATAGCGACCGCTGGGGGACCAGCTCGGGTCGTTGCCCACGAGCATGCCGGTGGGGATCTCCTGTTCCGGTCCGCCCGTGGCGGGAACGCGGTAGAGGATGGTGCGGCTGGGCTGGGTGGGATCGCGGCCGTCGAAGGCGATCCACTGGCCGTCCGGACTCCAGCAGCTGTGGAAACATTCTTCCGGGCCCGTGCAGACGCGGTAGACCGCGGAGGGGTCGTCCACGGGCATGACCCAGATCTCCGTCTCGCCCCAGCGGTCGCTGGAGAAGGCGATACGCGTGCCCGTGGGATCGAAGGCGGCGAAGTTGTCGTAGCCCTCGTAATCGGTGAGGCAGCGGAGGGAGTCGCCGGCGATGTTCTGTACCCAGATGTCCATGTCGCCGTCGCCCGAGCCGTTGTCCCGGCGCGAGGTGAAGGCGATCCAGCCGCCAGCGGGGCTCCAGTTGGGATAGATGTCGACCTCGGGGTTCTGGCTGAAGTTGTCCCACTCGCCACCCCAGGCGCCGACCGTGTAGATCTCCCAGTCGCCGCTCGTGGAGGACGAGAAGACGATCGTCTCGCCGTCCGGGGACCAGCCCGGGGCGCCGTCGGGCGCGGAGCTGCTCGCCACGAGACGGTGCTCGGTCGCCTCCGCAGTCGCGGTGCCCAGGATCAGGGCGCTCAGGAGGAGGGGGAGGAGTATCCTGGCTGTCTCGTCTGCTCGCATCGACGAAGCTCCCGTGGCTTGGGCGCGGGATCCGCATCGGGTCCGCGCCGGGCGTTCTCATGTATTCTAATACGGGCCCAGGGCGCGGGGAAGCGAATCCCTGAGCACGGTGGGGGTCTAGGAGGATTGCCGGGAACGGAATGGAACAGGGGTTCCGGGTCCAGCATTGCCAAATCTTGCGCCTGGGTTTAACTTGGCTTCCCGTGAAAGCACATTCCTCCATCATAACGAAAAACCCCGGGGGCGGGATCGAAGCGTGAAGTTACATGTTCTTGTAGGTCTCAGTATCACGCTCCTGCTGATCTCCCTGCCGGCGGTGGCGCAGGAGAACTCCGACTGCTTCGATTGTCACGACGACGCGGAGCTGACCGGCGAGGACGGACGCGTCCTCTACGTGCACAGCGGCTCCCTCCTCGGATCGGTGCACACTGATCTGGACTGCGTGGACTGCCACGAGGGCGGCGACTACGACGACGAGCCCCACTGGCCGGAGCCCGTCGCCGTGGACTGCGCCTCCTGCCACGAGGAAGCCTCGAACCTCTGGATGGAGCGCTTCTATCGTCATCTGATTCGGAAGGAATACGAGGGGGAGATCCCCGGCTGCGTGGACTGCCACGGGAGCCACCAGATCCGCGTGGGCGATGTGGTGAGTGCCACCGAGAGCTGTGCACGCTGCCACGAGGAACAGTTCAACGCGTGGCAGGAAAGCTATCACGCCAGCCGCTACAGCGACGATCCCCGCCGCTACCCCACCTGCGTGACCTGTCACGATCCCCACTTCAAGGGCAGGAAGGAGCTGATGGGGGTAACGGCCTACAAGCAGGAGATCGTGCTTGTCTGCTCGAGCTGCCACCAGCGGGACATCGAGACCTACGTTCACTCCACGCACTACCGACGGCTCGAGGAAGATGGCGACGACCGCGCCCCCTCCTGCGTGGACTGCCACGAGTCGCACGCGATCCTCAAGCCGAGCGATCCCCGCTCCCGCGTGAACGATCTCAACATCTCCGTGACCTGTGACGCCTGCCACGAAGGCCACCGCGCCAGTCTGCACAAGGAGGCGGGCCGGGACGACTCGACCGTCAGCTGCTCCTTCTGCCACACCGGTCACCAGACCGACATGACCTCTATCAGCGACCGGATCTTCAAAGAGGGCGGCATCTTCAACAAGTGCAACTACTGCCATGCCGAGCACTCCGCGTCGGACAAGCGGGCGGTCCTGGCGCACGGGAACGTCATGGACGCCGAGTTGGTCGGCAAGGAAATCAACTGCACCGAATGCCACGTCTACCACTGGCAGGTGCCGGACGAGAACGGCATCCCCCGGCAGAGCCACTCGGACTGCGAAAACTGCCACGCCGAGCAGAACATGGCCTATGTGAAGTCCATCCACGGCCGTGCGAGTGCGGCGGGCATCGAGGAGGCGCCGACCTGCGTCACCTGCCACGAAGAGGGGAACGTGGCCAAGCCCTCGGAGCGCTTCACGGCGGAGGGAGTGGTGGCGCTCTGCTCCGAGTGCCACGCCGACAAGGAGCTGATGCTCTCCTTCGAGATCAATCCCTACGTTGTGCAGGGATTCCGGGAGACCTATCACGGCAAGCTCTACAGCCTGATGACCGAGGGCGAGACCTTCGCGGTCTGCACCAATTGCCACGGGCACCACGGCATCGTCGAGCCGGAGTCCGAGCAGTCTTCGGTGAACCGGGCGCACATCGTCGAGACCTGTCGCCAGTGCCATCCCAAGGCGGAGGAAAAATTCGTCTCCTACCTCGTGCACCCCATCCAGCCCTCGGAGGCCGAACTGGAGCGGGCGCGCACGAGCGGCTTCATTCGCAGGATCGAGGCGGAGGAGGAGAGCCTGCAGGCCGTCTCGATCGACGGAGAGGCCAGGGATCGCGGCGCCGCCTTCCAGACCGCGTTCTCCGCCGCGGACCGCTTCATGAAGCTGCTCTTCGTGGTGGTCATCGGCTTCTTCGGGCTCCACACCTTCCTCTGGTTCCAGCGGGGGATCCGGCCTCGCCTCCGTCGGGAGAAGCGCTACTTCCGGCGCTTCGGCCCCTTCGAGCGGATCCTGCACATCATGGTGAACGTCAGCTTCCTCGTCCTCTGTTTGACGGGGCTGCCGCAGTCCTACCTGGACACCGACCTGGGCCGCTGGGTCTTCGATCACCTGATGTCGCTGAAGACCGCGCAGCTGCTCCACTACTACGCCGCGGCCGTCACCGGCCTCTATTTCGTGCTACACCTGGGGCAGCTCGCCTTCAAGCTCCGGCGCATCGGCTGGCGCAAGCTGCTCACCGGTCCCGATTCCATGGTGCCGCGCGGGAAGGACTTCAAGGACTTCTACCATCATGTCCGCTGGTTCCTGGGCAAGGGCGAGAGGCCCCGCTTCGACCGCTGGACCTACTGGGAGAAGTTCGACTACTTCGCCGTCTTCTGGGGCGTGGCGGTCATCGGCCTGTCCGGTTTGATCCGCTGGCGTGAGGAGTTCTTCGGCAACCTGCTCGGCGGCGGGGCGGTCTCGCTGGCGGACACGGTCCACAAGGAAGAGGCGCTTCTGGCCGCCGCCTTCATCTTCATCGTCCACTTCTTCAACACCCACATGCGGAGCGAGAAGTTTCCCATGGACGTCAGCATCTACACGGGGCTGATCAGTGAAGACGAGATGAAGGAGGAGCGGCCCGAGCAGTACGAGCGCCTGGTGAAGGACCACGACCTGACGCCCGAGCTCGTCAAAGCGCGGCCGATCTGGGCCATGGTGCTGGCCTATGCCTGGGGGACCTTCGCCTTCCTGCTCGGGCTCTGGTTGCTGGCGTTGATCATCCTCGGTTTCCTGACAGGCGGCCCGCACTAGC
>CAZVHI010000050.1:0-22248 GCA_964627205.1 uncultured bacterium | reverse complement strand
CTAGAGAGCAACCCAGGCAGGGGCGACTGTCAGGTGATTACGGACTCTGTACATCCATTGCAATCCGGAGTACTCCCCCTGGTACGACAGGAGCTAGATGCAATGTTTGCTACGAGTAATTCGGGATGTGAGAGAGGAGCTTGCACCTAGCTGTAGTTGCCAGCTTGGCACAGCTTGTTGATCGTCGCCTTGATCTCTGTCAAGTCCTGCTCTGCGCCCCTGCCCCATTCCCGGGCTACTACTTCAGGAGCAGGATCTTCTTCGTGAGGACAGTGCCGCCCGCCTCCAGGCGTGCGAAGTAGATGCCGCTGGCGACGCGCCGCCCATCCCCGTTCGTTCCCCGCCAGACGATCTCGTGGGGTCCCGCGGGAAGCTCGGTGGCGCAGAGCCGCTCGACCAGGCGACCGCGCAGGTCGAGGATCTCCAGGCGCACCGTCCCTGCCTCGGGATTGTAGAGCTGCAGGCGCAGCTGCGGGTTGAAGGGATTGGGCCAGGCGCCGAGGGCCGGAGCGGATCCGTCACCGGGCGTCTCGTCCGGGAGAGGGCCGCCCTCGTTGGAGGAGCCCGGCGTGGCCACGGGGAGGAAGTCCCAGGGCTCGCCGCCGTCGGTGACCCGGCCGTAGGAGACGTCCGCAATCTGCGGGCCGAAGACGAGGAAGTCGATGGGCGTGCCGTCGGCCAGGAAGAGGCCCAGCTCCTCGCCGTTCGCGGAGAGTTTGAAGGAGGCGTGCAGCGGCCCCTGCCAGGCCTCGTCGTCCGCCCAGACGAGGAGGAATCCTCCCGGCGCCAGCACGGTGGCGGTGTCCGCGGGGAAGCTCCAGGTGCCCGGCAGTGAGAGGTCGTCGGTGAGCGTGAAGCCGGCGAGGTCGATGGCCGCCTCCCCGGCGTTGTAGATCTCCACCCAGTCGTCGTAGCCGCTGTATTCGTCGGCGATCGTGCTCACGTTGTCCGCCATGAACTCGTTGAGGTAGAGCGGCAGCGAGTCGTCCAGGAGCAGCGTCTCGTTGCGATAGAGCGGCGCGCCGGGCGGATCGTAGCCGGCGATGTCCAGGTCGCTGCGCGCCTCCACCCACCACTCCAGGAGGCCACCCTGCATGCGCGGCGCGAGCGTGCCCGTCCACTGCCCCTCCACATCATCCGGCAGGAGGTGGCGGCTCTTCACCTCGCTGCCGTTCAGGGTCCAGAAGAAGGTCAGCACAAGAGATCGGCCCTGTGGATCTGCAGCCTCGGCAAGCACGTGCAGGGTATCGCTCGCGAGGGGCTGGGAGGGAGTGATGGAGGCGGAGCTCACGATCGGCGGCTGGTAGAGCGAGTTGACCCGGTGCGGCGTCATGGGCATGCGGTTCCAGCTGACCCAGCCGTCGGGCTGCCGGCCCTCGGAGATGAGGCCGGACGTCGGCCCGTAGCGGACGCGATCCCAGACGTCGCCCTGCTGGTCCACGAGGACCCAGGTGCCCCCCGCGGAGTCCGGCTGCAGGGACATGTGAAGGGCGCCGAGGTCGGGGCGTCCGTCGAGGTAGATCAGCCTGGGAACGTCCGGCTTCAGGAAGAGGCTGGGCAGGTTCTCGCCACTGCCTGGCGTTCCGTTCACGGTGAGCTCCAGGCTACCGAGGAAGACGGGGTCGTCGCCGAAGTTGTAAAGCTCCATCCAGGGAGAAAACTCGTTCCGCCCGCCGGTCCCCGAGGCACCCCCCACCCAGCTTTGGTGCTCGTTGATGCAAACCGTGGGGATCTCGCTCATGAATTCCGGCAGCATGGTGAGCAGCTGCTCGTCCCGCTGTCCCATGCGGTAGGTGGTGAGGTTGTCGGCCTCGACGAAGTAGCTGTTGTCGTCGTAGTGGGCCTTGTAGGTGTCGCGCAGGGCGTCGAATTCGATGCTGTCGTAGATACCGTTGACGAGCGGCTCGAGGTAGTCGCGGTTCAGCACGGTAGCATTCAGCTCCTCCAGGCGCTTGGCATAGCCCCAGCGAAGCCGCGGCACGGAGAGCACAGCATCGTAGAGACGGTTCCAGCTCCCGTCCCAGAAGTGGGGCGAGGTGGAGGTGCCGAAGTCGAGCGGCAGCGCGTCCCAGTGGAAGCAGATGTTCATGTCCCAGGGAATGAGGCTCCAGAGCCCGCTGTCCCAGTCGTGATAGAGGTAGTAGTTGCGCACGATGAAGTCCACCTGCCGGGTGTAGATCATCATCGCGTAGTACTCCCAGAAGTTCTCGAGGTCCAGGCGGGCGCCGAGGAAGGGGCCGAGTTCGTACTCGTCCGCCTCGTCGACGCCCTCGATGAACTCGATCAGGTCCGCGTGGTCCGAGTCTGGACCGGCCTTCTGCGGATAGTAGATCTCGTAGATCAGGTCGTTCGAGTAGGCGTGGAAGTCGGCTTTGGCCTTGTAGAGGTTGCCGACGTTCGTGACGCCGCGCGCCAGCAGGAACTCGTCGTCCACCTTTTCGACGAGCTCGTAGACTCCCCAGTACTCGTTCTCGAACTGGAGGTGGACGAACTCCGACTCGGAGCTCCAGGGCAGCAAGTAGTCGAAGATGCGCAGGGAGACGTCGTTGAGGATGAGGTAGTTGTCGTCGGGATTCGAGATGAGGAAGAGGTCCTGCCAGCCGCCGTAGTTCAAGGCTCCCGACAGCTCCAGCTTCCAGGACTTCTTCTGGAAGTAGCGCGCCATGCCCCCGCGGTAGCGCGCCTCGATGCTGTAGAGGATGCCGTTATCGACCGCCCAGTTGGCGGGCCAGTAGTTGTCGGACATGGGGTAGCTGTTCAGGGAATCGTAGTCCGCCTGGGTCATGTCGAGGTGGAAGACGGGCAGCGTGGACTGCGACCAGTGCAGCGCGGTGCTGTTCGCAGTCGGGCAGGGGTTCCCCTCCCGCCCCCAGACGTCCGTCGCGCTGAGATAGTAGAAGTAGTCGTTCCCCCCGAGCGCGGCCCAGTCGTAGTAGCGCTCGCGCCCGTAGGGCACACTGTCGTGCAGTTCGTAGGGCCCGCCCAGGTCCGTGGCGCGGTAAACGAGCACGTCCTGGAGCGTGTAGTCGAAGGAGCCGTCCCAGCGGAGGATGTTCATGCCGTAACTGTCGCGGAGGTCGAAGCCGCTCACGGGCAGCGGGGCCTGCCCGGGATCCACGGCCTCCCAGACCGCGAGAGCCGAGATGGTGCTGCCGCCCCGGACCACCTCGAACTCCACGTCGAGGGTGCCATCGGCGACGGTCACGAGCCGCGACAGCTCCCAGGCCTCCATGAAGCCCGTCAGCTCCGCGATGTCCAGATCGTCGAAGAGCAGCACGCCCTCGACCCGGACGTCCATGACGCGCAGGCGCGGCCCGTGGAACACGCCTTCGAGCCAGTAGAGACGGAGGATGTAGTCGCCCGGAGGCAGGTCGAAGCGATAGGCCGTCATCCCGCCGCGCTGCTTCTCGTGCAGTTGCGGGTCGTGACAGGACCAGCCGGCGCTGTAGCCCGCGTAGGCCGGAGAGATGTAGTAGCCGCCCACGTAGCCGCTGCCGGACGAGTCGTAGGAGCGATCGTTGTCGAAGACGATGCCCTGCGTGTCCGTGTAGGCCTGGCCACCGGCGTTGATCGCGTAGATCGGATCGTCGGCCCGCAGGGGACGGGCGACGACCAGCGATGCGCACAGGGTCAGGAGGGCAACGTATCGCTTCATACCTTCTCCACGGTCGCTGACGACGGCCTCAACAACTGTAATTCTAGCAGATTCGGCGGGATTCCTCAGGTGGATTCTATAAAGATGCTCTGCCAACGGGGCAGGAGGATCTCCCAGTCGAAGGGCAGGCAGAATGCGCGGAAATCCCGCTCGCGCCACGCGTCGACTTCCCGGATCCGTCCGCGCAGCGCTGTCGTCAGCGCATGTCGCGGGTAGAGGCATTCGTCCGGCCAGATCTCGGGATAGACGAGATCGTCCGGCAGCAGCGGCGCCGCGCCGCATGCCGCCGCCTCGAGGACCGACAAGCCCTGGAACTCGTGCAGGGCGGTGGAGACCGCGACGTCGGCGCATCGGAGCTCAGCCACGTACTCGCCGCGGCTCTCCAGGTAGCCCCAGCGCTTCACGCGCGAACCCAGAACCCTGCGCCCCTCCTCGAAGATCTCCGGTTCCCTCTGGAAGCGCTGCCCGAGCATGGCGAGTTCGAAGTCCAGGCCCTCTTCGGCGAGGCGGAACAGCGACTCGAAGAGCGGCTCGGGACCCTTGTCGTGCTCCCAGCGGTGGTTCCACAGGATGCGGCAGGGCCCCTGTCTCGGCTCGCGGGCGGTGCCGGCTTCGATGAGCAGGCGTACGTCGAGGGGCACTGGCAGGAGCTCGGAGCGCTCGCGGATCTGGACCTCCACCTGCTCCGGCACCGCGTCGGGCATGCGGCGCAGGAAACCGGGCAACTCGGCCATGAAGGAATCCCGGTTGTAAGCGGAATTCCAGAGCACGCGATCCGCGGCCAGCGCGCTCTGGATGTTCGTCCAGCCGTAGTGGTAGTCCCGTTTGTCCTCTACTTGAACTGGATAGCGCAACTGGTTCTCGTGAAAGTAGATCACGATCGGAAGGCCACGGCTCTCGGGAGGCAGCAGGCCGCGCAGGGCCGCCCCGTCCAGCAGCGAGGACGTGAAGATGCCCCTGGCCCGCGGACGCTCCCGGGTCCAGCGTTCGGCGAAGTGCAGCGCCGCACCGCGCATGCGCCACTTCCACTTCCGCGCGGGCAGCGTCCAGAGCTCCACCTCGCAGGGGAGACGTTCGGCGAGGCCGTCCACCAGGTGACGGTGGCTGCCGCCGTAGAAGGGCTCCAGGAAGATCCAAGGTTCCGCGGACATCCATCTCCCGTGGGGGCGGGCGCCGGAGGGCGGGTCCTCAGCGCAGCAGGATCAGCTTGGCGCTGGCCGTCTGCTTTCCGACGGCGAGCCGGGCCAGGTAGACGCCGGCGGGCAGACGCCGGCCGGTCTCCGAGCTCCCCTGCCAGAGGAACTCCTGCCCCCCCGGCGGCAACGCACCCCGATAGAGGCGTGCTACACGGCGCCCGCGAACGTCGAAGATCTCCAGCCGGACATCGGCAGCTGCAGGCCCCCGGGCCTGCAAGCGGACGGGCTCGCCGCCGATCCCCCGTCCGAGCACGCGGAGAGACCAGGACTGCTGCAGCCCGCCGGCGCCGAGGTCGGGCGGCAGGCCCGTCTCCCTCGTGTCCAGGACGTAGTCGCCCTCGCGATGGTAGGGGACGGGGACTCCATCCGCGATCACCTGGATGGCGTCGGGGGCGTAGATCACGAAGGCCAGATCGGGATCGGAGATCTGCACGGTGAGTCCGTCCACAGAGGCGGAGGCCGCCGGCGTCAGGCGGAAATAGAGCTGTCCCTCGCGCCAAAACTCCGTGCCCGCGACGAGCGCGTGGCGCCCGGGACCGGCCCCCTCCTCGCGCACGGCGAAGCGCCCGTGCAGCTCGTCCCCGGCCGTCAGCAGGGAATCCTCCCAGGCGCAGACCAGCACGCGGCGCAAGAAGGGCTCGCCGCCCATCGTGGCGCGGAGACCGCCCGCGAAGCGCTCCACTTCCACCGGCGGCTCCGTCTGCGTGGGATAGCGCGCCAGCAGCTGCCAGAGGAAACGGCCGTCGATCGCCGAATGATGGACGCTCAGCACCTGCGACTCGTCGTCGGGACCGCCATTGTCATAGGCACCGAGCGACCAGCTCGTCTCCTCCACCGGCGGGGCGAGCAGGCGCGCGTCGAGGCGCCCCGCCGCGCCGGAGAGCCGGTAGAGGTCGCCACTCACGCCAAGCGCCAATCCCTCCTCGAAGTGGAGGCGCCACTCCATGGGATGGAGCTCGCCGTCCTTGCGCAGGTCGTCGAGCAGGTAGAGGTCGGGCGCGTCTCCGGGCAGCGCGGGCGGGAAGAGGAGAACCCAGCGATCCGCCTGCTCCAGGGGATTACCCCCGTCGTAGCCCCAGGACCAGTCCGTGCCGGGCAGGGGCCAGTCCGGGTCGTTGAAGGGCGAGTGGCCCGAGTAGGCCGGCTCCATGTCGGACCGCAGCGCCCGGCAGAAGCCTCCGCCCAGAAGCACGCTCAGTTCGCCGTCGGTGCCGATGCCCTCGCCCGCGTTGTGCTGGCCGAGGCCGGCGACCAGGGGCAGGTTGTGGGCCTCGGTCTCGGCCGCGTAATCCCCCCCGCCGTGGTCCATGGCGAAGCGGTGGCCGAAGGCGCGCAGGGTGAACTGCCCGACGTCCTCCTGCCAGTGCCCGCCCAGGAAGCGCCCGGCCTGGAGGCTGAAGTGGAAGCTGTCGCGGGCCGGATCGCCGGGCCAACTGTCGCGCCAGACGTAAAGGCCCTGATCGGGGAAGCGGCCCTGTGGCGGGAACTCGCTCGCGGGATGCACGCGTTCGCCCGCCCGGTGATGGAGGACGATGCTCACCTTGTCCGCCGTCAGGCCGTAGTCGAAGCCGTGCTCGCCGCTGACGTGCTCCCGCACCCAGCGCGCCAGGCGCGGATCGGAGAGGCGCCTGAGCGCCCACTCCCAGAGCGCGCCGTGCAGCGCCAGGGGGCGCGTGCTCTCGGGGCTGTCGTTGCGGTTGAGGAAGCGGCCGCCGCCCTCCGGGGTCAGGAGGTAGGCGGTCCACTCGAAGACGGCGGCGAGCTTGTCCTCGTCCCAGAGGGCCAGGCCGTCGATGCGCAGAGCCGCTTCCCAGTAGGGGATGAGGAAACGGTGGATGTAGGCGAGGTAGAGGCCGCCCTCGGCGTAGCTGCCGTCGGCGCCGAGCAGGTCGCCGACGCCCTTGTCAATCAGCGAGTCGCCAAGGCTGCGAGCGGCCGTCAGCAGGGGGTCGCCGGGCCATTCCCCTCGCAGGCAGAGCTCGCTCATCCCGAGGAGCGCGCCGATGGCGATGCTGTGGTTGCTGCAATAGGGATTGTAGACGCCCCGGGTGAAGGTGAAGTCGGTCGTCATCACCTCGAGGTAGGCGCGGATCTCGGCCAGGGCGGTCTCGCGCTCGGCTTCCGTGGTCCCGCCGAAGGCGAGGTCGTAGCCCACCAGCAGGGCGTGCAGGCGCAGTGCGCTGTCGAGGTCGTCTCCGCTGCCCCAGACGTCTTCGGTCTCTGCCAGGTAGAGGACGGTCTCGCGGACCCTGTCCCGCGACGCGGAGGCCAGCGGCTCCTCCGCGAGATGGGCCGCGAGCCCCAGAGCCGGCAGGCGGGTGAAGCCCCAGCTGTTTCCGAGGACGATCTGGGGCGGGGCGCTGTCGTACTGTTCGGCAAGGATGACGATAGAGTCCCAGGCCCCTGCCTTGACCGAATCGGCGGCGATGGAGTCGGGCAGCGCGGCCAGCTCGGTCTCGTCGACCAGCAGGCGGGGATGCCAGTCTTCGTAGGGTGGGAGCTCCGCCCGGGCCGTGTTCACGGTCAGCGCTAGCAGGAAGAATAGGGAGAGCCGTCGCATCTTCATCCAACGTGTTACGGGACGCCTGGAATATATAACGATAACACAGGTGGCGACCCGCCAACCAGCGCAGGGGTCCGGCGCAGCCCTCCCGGAGCCCCGTCCGTCCGCGGACACGAGAAAGGCCGCGCCCTTGCGAGGACGCGGCCTCCATGTCGGGAAATAACGGAGCCTTGTGCGGAACACGCCGGTGCACCGCTAGCAGGCTGCTGGCAGCCGGCTAGAGCTGGCGCGCCACCTCCTCGGCGACCTCCATCGTGCTGTTGCCTCCGCCCATGTCGTAGGTGCGGACCTTGCCGCCCGAGATGACCGCCGCGATGGCGCTCTCCAGGCGGTCTGCCATCGCCTCCTCGCCGAGGTAGTCGAGCATCATCTTCGCCGAGAGCAGCATCGCCATGGGGTTCACCTTGTACTGACCGGCGTACTTCGGCGCGCTGCCGTGTGTGGGCTCGAAGACGGCGTACTCGTCGCCGATGTTGCCGCTGGACGCGAAGCCCAGCCCCCCCACCAGCTGTGCGGAGAGGTCGCTGATGATGTCGCCGAACATGTTGCTGGCGACGAGGACGTCGTAGTCCTGGGGGTTCTTGACAAGCCACATGCACATGGCATCGATGTTCGTCTCCCAGAGCGGAATGTCGTAGCCCGCGGCGACTTCGCGCGCCACGCGCGTGAACAGCCCGCCCGTCTGGCGCAGCACGTTCGGCTTCTCGACCAGTGTCACGCTCTTCCGGCCGTGCTTGGCCGCGTACTCGAAGGCCTGGCGGACGATGGACTCGCAGCCCCGTCGCGTCATCAGGCGTGTGGTGACGGCCATCTCGTCCCGAGGCACGTCGGCGAAGCGTTTCGCCTTGGGCGAGTGCTTGGCGAGCATGTCGAAGAGCTCGTCGGGCACCGGGTGGGACTCGATGCCTGCGTAGAGGCCCTCCGTGTTCTCGCGGAAGACCACGAGGTCGATGCCGTCCTGGTAGTTGAGCGGGTTGCCGTCGTAGGCCTTGCAGGGCCGCAGATTGGTATGGAGGTGGAACTCCTGGCGCAGGCGCACGATCGGGCTGAAGTAGATCAGGTCCTTCCCCTGAAGCTCCGGCACGAGCTCCTTCTCGGCCTCCGAGACCGGCTTGCTCGTAATCGCTCCGAAGAGCGCGGCGTCCGTGCTGCGCATCATCTCGACGCTGCGGTCGGGCAGGGCGTTCCCCTCCCGGCACCAGAACTCCCAGCCGATGTCGCCGTGAATGTACTCCGCGTCCAGCTTCAGGGCGTCCAATACGAGGCGGGCGGCCTCCATGACATCGTTGCCGACTCCATCGCCGGGCAACCACGCGATCTTGTATGCGGGCAAGTCGCTCTCCTTTTCATCTAGAGCCATTGGCAGGTTGCCAGGGGATGTGCAGGTAGATCGGAAGAATGTAGAGCGACGGCGCGACGACCGCAAGGACTAGTAGCCCGCTAGTGCAAGAGGAGGAGCTTGGCGCTGATGGCCTGGCCGTCGGCGCTCAGGCGGGCCAGATAGACACCGGCGGGGAGCCGCCGTCCGGCGCGGTCACGGCCGCGCCAGGTCAGTTCGTGGCTACCGGCGGGCAGGGGGCCACGGTGCAGGGTCAGAAGGCGGCGGCCCCGCACGTCGAAGAGATCCAGGGCGGCGTCCGGGGAGCCCGGACCGTCGATCGTCAGGCGGAACGGCGTGCCGATGACGACGCTGCGCTCCGCGCGCAGGCTCCAGGCCGCCGGCTCGCCCGCGCTGGCAGGCCAATCGGGCGCGCCCGTCCAGATGCCGCTGTAGACGTAGTCGCCGTTCACCTCGTAGGGAACGGGCTCGCCGTCCGCGATCACGGCCACCGCACCCGGCGCGTAGATCTCGAAGGCGAGATTCCTGTTCGAGAGCAGCACTGTATCCTGTGCGACGGAGGCGGACCCCAGCGGCTCCAGCCCGAAGTAGAGCTGCCCCTGATACCAGAATTCCGTTCCCGCGATCAGCGCGCTGCGTTGCTCGCCGCCCTCCTGCTCGAGCAGCGCGAAACGCCCCGCCATCTGGATGTCCGGCGCCAGGAAGATCGGCTGCCAGGCGACGAAGAGCTCGCGCAGGAGATCCGGCGCGCTTCCCACGGTGGCATGCAGGCCATCGTTGAAGCGCTCCACCTGCAGCGGCGGCTCCGCCTCCCCGGCGCCGAGCGGTAGCAGCTGCCAGAGGAAGCGCGCGTCCTCCGTTTCGTGGAAGACACTCAGGACCTGGGACTCGTCGTCGGGCCCCTCGTTGTCGAAGCTGCTGAGAGCCCAGCTCATCTCCCCAGCCGGAGGGGCGAGAAGCCGTGTCTCGAGGCGGCCGTCCACGCCTGTGAGGCGGAAGTAGTCGTCCGAGTTGAACAGGGCGACGTCCTCGTCGAAATGGAGGCGCCACTCGTGGATGAAGCTCTTGCTCTCCTCCTTACGCATGTCGTCCAGGAGGTAGATGTGAGGCTGCTCGGCGCCGGGCCGTGGCAGCAGCAGCGCCCAGCGCTCCGCCTTCTGCATCGGGTTACCGCCGTCGTAGCCCCAGGACCAGTCAGTGCCCGGCAGGGGCCAGTCCGGATCGTTGAATGGCGAGTGCGTCGTGTAGGCCGATACGAGGTCGGCCTTGAGCGCGTGACAGAAACCCTCGGTGAGCAGCGCCTGCATCTCGCCATCGGTGCCAATGCCCTCGCCCGCATTGTGCTGACCCCGGCCGTCCACGAGAGGAAGGTTGTGCCCCTCGGTCTCGACAGCGGCGGTCCCCGGTCCGTGGTCCATCGCAAAGCGGTGCCCGAAGGACTGCAGCGTGAACTGCCCCACGTCCTCCTGCCAGTGCCCGCCCATGAAGCGGCTCGCCTGGAAGGTGAAGTGGAAGCTGTCCTCGAGCGGGTCTCCGGGCCAGCCCTTGCGATACACGTAGAGGCCCTGGACCGGGAAGTAGCGCTGGGGCGGCAAGAAGGTCTGCGGATAGAGGAGCTCGCCGGCGCGGTGGTAGAAGATCACGGAGAGCAGGTCCGACACGGAGCCGTAGTGGAAGCCGTTCTCGCCGGAGGTGCGGTCCTGGACCCAGCGGGCAAAGCGCGGGTCGGGCATCCTCATCGTGAGCCATTCCCAGAGCGTGTTGTGCAGGGCGAGCGGGCGCGTGAACTCGGAGCAGTCGTTGCGGTTCAGGAAGTAGCTGCCACCCCGCGGCAGGAGCTGGTAGGCGACCCAGTCCAGGATTGGGGCCAGCTTCGCTTCGTCCCAGAGGGTGTCGCTCTCGAGGCGCAGGGCCGCCTCCCAGTAGGCGGGCAGGAAGCGGTGGATGTAGGCCAGGTAGAGTCCTCCCTCGCCATAGCTCCCGTCCGTCCCCAGGAGGTCGTTCATGCCCTTGTCGATCAGGCTGTCCCCCAGCTCGCGGCCCCAGGCGAGGAGAGGATCATCCGGCCACTCGCCCGCAAGGCAGAGATCCGCCAGGCAGAGCACGGAGCCGATCGAGATGCTGTGATTGCTGCAATATGGGTTGTAGACACCGCGCGTGAAATCGAAGTCGGTGCTCATCACCCCCAGGTATCTGCGGATCTCCTGGAGGATGGTCATCCGCGCGGTTTCGTCGGCGTCCATGTAGGCCATGTCGTAGGACAGGAGCAGGGTGCGCAGCCGCAGCGCGCTGGAGAGGTCGTCGCCTGAGCCCCAGACGTCTTCGTGCACGATCAGGTAGTCGGTCGTCTCCAGCACCTTGTCCCGGCAGTCCGTGGCCAGGGGGTCGTCCTCGAGCATCGCGACGAGACTGAGGAAGGGGATCGTGTTCAGGCCATAGTTGCTGCCGAGCACGTTGGACGGCGGCAGGTTCGAGTAGATGCTCGCCGCCGAGATGATCTCGTCCCAGGTGTCCGCCTTGTACGGATCCGCAGCGATCGAGTCCGGCAGCGTGGTCAGGATGTCCGCATCCACGAGAATACGCGGGTGCCAATCCCCCCACGGGGGCAGCTCCGCTCGCGCCGGCATGGCCAGCGCAAGCACCAACAGGATAAGCGAGGCGCGACAGTGCAATAGAGAGATCCTCTAGTGGAGTGGTGGTGACACGAAATCTGATATTATTCTACACGATTTCGGCCGATTCGCAAAGCCCCGCAAGACGCGGCGATACGGCTCCAGCAGCGTGATCAACCCGCTAGGGCTCGGCCTCCAGCCTGTTTCCGCAGTCTTCCGACCGGCAGACCCAGAAGATCTCGCAGAGCTCGAGGGGCAAACCGTCGTCCTCGATGCCCACCCCCGCCGGCGGTAGCACCTGCTTGACCATGCTTCCCCCACAGCTCGGGCAGCGCCGCTCGCTGTACTGGCAGACCGGACAGCGTCGCTCAGCTCCGCCCTCGAGCTTCTCGAGCGGGGTCAGGCAGTGCGGGCATTCGCGGCTCTCTTCGATCGGCATGGGCCTCCCTGCGGCGGGTTTCGCGTGGGCAAACGTGGGCGCAGTCGCACAGGCCGCAGACTACGGCAGGATAGCATAGAAGACCATCGCGTGGGAGAAGAGCGGATCCTGGCTGGCTGTCCCGCCCCTTCGCAGCCTCACGCCCGTGTCCGCCTGCGATTCCCGGTCAAGTCCAGCTATTCAGGATCCGATGATTAGCGGGAGAGCTTTCCGTCCCGACCGCGAGGATCGATCCATGCCCACTCATGATGGCCTCGAGCAGATCCGGCCCAGGATCCTCGTCGTGGACGACGACCCGGATCTCTGCACGCTGGTGAGGGACATCCTCTCCGAACACGATGTGCACGCTCTGCAGGACGGTTCCCAGGTCGCCGCCGAGCTGGCCGGCCGGACCTACCACATCATGATCTGCGACCTGCACATGCCCGGTTTCAGCGGCCTCGAGCTTCTCGAAGCCCTGCGTCCCCACTATCCGGATCTCGAGATCCTAATGCTCACGGGAGGCGGCTCCGTCGAGACCGCGGTCGAGGCGATGAAGCTCGGTGCCTCCGAGTTCCTCCTCAAGCCCGTGCGCGTGGCAGAACTTCGTGCAGCGGTGCATCGCGCCGAGAAGCGCCTGGAGATCGGGCGAGAGAATCGACTCCTCCGGGATCTCTACGGAAAGCAGAAGCAGCTCGACGAGCTGCGCGAGGATCTCGTGATCCTCTTCAACCACGAGCTGCGCACGCCCCTCACTTCGCTGAAGTTTCTCGAAACGGAGCTGGAGGCGAGACGCGCCGAGCTCCCCGAAAGCCTGAGCGCCTACCTCGACATCTTCCGGAGCAGCGTCTCGTCGCTCGAGTTCCTCGCCGAGGACCTGCGCTGGATGGGCGAGAACCGCGCCGCGCCTCTGCCCTTGTCGGACGAGGAGCTGGACCCGCCCGGGATCCTCCGCGATCTGATGAAGGAGTAGAAGCGGCTGATGCCGGATCGGCGAGTGGAGCTGAACCTGGAAGGCGTCAGCAGCTTCACCTGGCGAGGGGATGGGCGGCGGCTGCGGCAGATCGCGACCGAGCTTCTCAGCAACGCCGTGCGCGCCACGCCGGACGGCGGCTCGATCCGCATGGGTGCATGTCTTGACGAGCGGGATCTCATCTTCGAGGTGGTCGACAACGGCGTTGGCATCCCCAAGGATCAGATCCCGGTCATCTTCCAGCCTTTCCGCACCCTGGTTCCCATCAGCGAACACCACTCCTCCGAGAGCGCCCACGGAGGCGGCGGGCTGGGGGTGGGTCTCAGCATCGTGCGGGACCTGGTCGAGCGGATGGGCGGCACCATCGGCGTCGTCAGCGACGTGGGGCAGGGCTGCATGGTCGAGATCCGCCTGCGGGAGAACGCCGCGGAACGTGAGAGCAAGGCCACGGAACTCAAAGCTGGGAAACGGACGGAGGGCGCGCCGCCGGACGGCGAGGAGCGCCGGGATCCGGGCTGCGACTCGTCGGCCTGCGACGACCCCCTCGACGAGATCATTCGACTCTAGGGAGCGAGATGGCAATGAATGCAATACAGAGCGAGGAGACAGCGCCCGGGCGCTCGTTCTTCAAGAGCCTAAAGGGCAGGATCCTTGTCATCACCCTCCTAGTCACCCTGGCCCTCGGCGCATCGACACAGATCATCGTCTATCAGATCTTCAAGGAGGACCTACGGAAGATCGGCGGCAGCATCGCCAGCGACGGCGGCGCGGGGGTGGAAGACGCAGCGCGCAACGAGGGCGGCGCCGCTGTAGAGGGCGGCGGGGTGCTCGCGGGATTCCGCGCGCTGCCCACGGAGTACCGGCACAAGCTCGTGACGAGCATCGCGCTCTCGCTCCTGGCCATCGCGCTGTGCTTCCTCCTCATCCATCGAGCGCTGCTGCTGCTGCTCCAGCCGCTCGGAAAGCTCACCCTGGTGAGCAAGAACGTCGCTCTCGGAGACTTCTCGCAGCGGGTGCCCGTGGCCTCGGGGGACGAGCTCGGGCAGCTCAGCGCGCAGTTCAACAGCATGTGCGACCAGCTCGAGCGCAACCAGTCGCAGCTCGTCCAGGCGGAGAAACTGAAGGCCGTCGGTGAGATGGCCGCGGGGATCGCTCACGACTTCAACAACGTACTCTTCGCGATCAGCGCCCGCCTCGAGCTGATCAGGGGCGAGCTCCAGGACGGCCGGCTCCGGGGCAAGAGGCTGCTCGACTCCATCGAGGTGATGCTGCGCGCGGCCCAGGACGGCGCGGAGACCGTGCGCAAGATCCGCGAGTTCTCCCGCCCGCACAAGGACAAGGCCTTGACCACGGTGAACCTCAACGAGCTGGCCAGCCAGGCCCTGGAGATGAGCCGCGGCAAGCGCAAGGCCAGCACGAAACGCGGCATCATGATCAGGATCCGCGAGCTCTACGAGGACATCCCCCCCATCCTCGCCAATCCGGTGGAGGTGCGCGAGGCGCTGACGAACCTCATCCACAACTCCGTTGACGCCATGCCCGACGGTGGCACGCTGATCCTGAGCACGGCGCTCGATGCAGAGAAGGTGCGCGTCACCGTGGCGGACACGGGCGAGGGGATGGACGAGCAAACGAAGGGCAAGGTCCTCGATCCCTTCTTCACCACGAAGGGCACGCAGGGCTCGGGTCTGGGCCTGAGCATGGTCTACGGGATCATGAAACGGCTCGGCGGAGACATGCGCATCGAGAGCGTGCGGGGACAGGGCACCGCCGTCTCGCTCTTCTTCCCTGTCACGTCCGGGCTCACTCTTCCCGAGACAGACAGCAAGCCGGAGAGTCCTTCGATCGAACTGCCGCCGCGCAGGGTGCTGGTCGTCGACGACGAGCAGTATGTCGGGGAAGGTCTCGTGGCGCTGCTGGAGGATCTCGGCCAGGAAGCGCGCTTCGCGCACAGTGGACAGGAAGCGCTGCAGCTGCTTGAGGCCAACGACTTCGACTACGTCTTCTCGGACCTGGGCATGCCGGAGATTTCGGGTTGGGATCTGGCGCGGGCGGTCAAGAAAAGCTGGCCGCACATGGCCGTCGTCCTGGTGACCGGCTGGGGGGACTACATCGACGAGGACGAGCTGCTGCGCCGCAGCGTCATGGAGATCGTGCCCAAGCCCGTCTCGCGAGCGACGCTCCAGGCCGTGCTCCAGAAGATCGCCGTGACCCGCGGGGAGACGCTGAATCCCGTCTGATCCTTCGTGACCGCGCGAGGGGACCCTCCCGCGGCGACGCGACCGGGGGTCGGCATCAGCCCGCGGCGCTGTCCGATTCCACCTCGCCTTTCAAGCCGATGGCGCCTGCCACCTCGCGCATGCCGGTGATGGTCTCGCCGATCAGCTCGCTCAGCTCGATGCCGAGGCGCTCGGCGCCCTGCTCGATGATCCCGCGGTCCACGCCAGCCGCGAAGCGGGCGTTCTTCCACTTCTTCCGCACCGACTTCACCGGAGTGTCGAGCACGCTGCGGCTCGGTCGCACCAGCGCCGTGGCCGCTACCAGTCCCGTCAGTTCGTCGACGGCGAAGAGCACCTTCTCCATCTCGCTCACCGGCTCGATGTCCGTGCAGACGCCCCAGGCATGGCTGAGGACGGCGCGGATGATGTCCTCCGGCCAGCCCCGCTCGCGCAGGATCAGCTCGCTGCGTGTGCAGTGCTCCTCGGGGAAACGCTCGTAGTCGAGATCGTGGACGAGCCCGACGATCCCCCACAGCTCCTCGTCCTCGCCCCGCTTGCGCGCCCAGTAGCGCATGACGCCTTCCACCGCGAGGCCGTGCTTGCGCAGGGCATCGGTCTCGTTGAACTCACAGAGGAGGGCCCAGGCCTCCTCGCGCGTGGGTCGCTTCGATTCCATGATCCTCCCGTCCGATTTGCGGATCGTCCGGCGGACGCCCCAGGACTCCGCCATCATAGGCCATCGCCCCCACCGTGTCGAACGCCCTGGAGTAGCAGGCTGCTGAGTAACTGGATCTGGCCGCGTTCGGAGCGCCATGCGGCCGAGCCCAGTTTTTCGGCAGCCTGCTAGATTTCCCGCGCCCCTCGGATTATAGTCGGGAAAGGACCCTCCCTCCGTGGCGCCCTCGCGGCGCCACCCACACTCAAGGAGAAGCGACGATGAGTGAGAACACAGCCCGAACCGGTCTCGTTGCCTGGCACGAGATCGTGACCCACGAGGTCGAAAAAGCCGTCGGATTCTACACGGGACTCTTCGGCTGGACGGTCGACGAGATGGACATGGGCCCGGGTGGCAAGTACAGCATGTTCAAGGCCGGCGAGATGCAGATCGGCGGCGTCAACTCGGAAGGCCCGGCGGACGTGCCTGCGCACTGGATCACCTACTTCACCGTGGCGGACGTCGATGCGGCCGTCGAGTTCGCGAAGCAGAACGGCGCGCAGATCCTCGTGCCCGGCACCGATATCCCAGAGATCGGCCGTTTCGCCTGCGTCATGGATTCGCAGGGCGCCGTGAGCTGCCCCTTCAAGGGCCTGGAGGAGATGCCCGATCCGGACAAGGTACCGCCCTGCGCTTTCGTCTGGGAGGAGCTGATGAGCCACGACCCCGAGGCCTCCGTCGCCTTCTATCGCGGGCTCTACGGATGGGAACACGAGGCCATGGACATGGGCGGGGCCGGCAAGTACCACATCATGAAGTCTGGCGAGAAGATGATCGCCGGGATCATGCAGATGCCGCCGGAGGCGGCCGAGGCCCCCAGTCACTGGATCCCCTACATCGGCGTAGAGGACGTGGATGCATCCGCGCACGAGGCCGAGGGACTGGGCGCCAAGCTCTACGTGCCGCCGCGGGACATCCCCGAAGTCGGCCGCTTCGCCGTGATGGCGGACACGCTCGGCGCCACCGTGGCGCTCTTCAAGGGTCTCGCGAAGGAGGCCTAGAAACTCCGACTTCACCCGTCCGCCCGGGCGAATCCGCCCGGGCGGGTGGGACGGAAGGGAGACGGACATGTCACGAGCTGTGGGATTGATCTTGGGCCTCCTGCTGGCCCCACTCCTGGCCACACTCGTAATTGCAGACACAGAAGGCGGTTCCCTGCAGGACTTCGACAAGCTTTGGAACTATCGGGAGCCCGCGGAGACCGAGAAGCGCTTCCGCGAGCTCTTGCCAGATGTGCTGGCTACAGGCGATGCGTCCCTGCGCGCCCAGCTCCTCAGCCAGATCGCCCGCAGCCAGGGGCTCCAGAGGGATTTCGACGCCGCCCATGCGACCCTCGACGAGGCCGAGGCCCTGCTCGGTGACGGCATGTCGCTGGCGCGCGTGCGGGTCCTGCTGGAGCGGGGACGGACTCTCAACTCGGGCGGTGACCCGCCGAAGTCCATCCCCCTCTTCCGCGAGGCCCTGACGATTGCAAAGGCGGAGGGATACGAGTTCCACGCGGTGGACGCGGCGCACATGCTGGGGATCGTCGAGGAACCCGAGGCCGCGCTGGAGTGGAACCTCAAGGCGATCGCGCTGGCCGAGGCGGCGAGCGAGGAACGCGCGCGCGGCTGGCTCGGCGCCCTCTATAACAACACGGGCTGGACCCTGCACAGCAAGGGCGAGTACGAGAAGGCGCTCGAGCTCTTCGAGAAAGCCCTCGCCTGGCGTGAGGAGAAGGGACAGGAGTTGCAGACTCGCATCGCCAAGTGGTGCGTGGCCCGCTGCCTACGTTCCCTGGATCGGGTCGAGGAAGCCCTGGCTCGGCAACGCGCTCTTCTGGCCGAGATCGAGGAGGCGGGCATCGAGCAGGACGGCTTCGTCTTCGAGGAGCTAGGCGAGTGCCTGCATGCCCTCGGGAAGACAGAGGAGGCGAGACCGTGGTTCCGTAAGGCCCACGCCCTCCTCTCCGAAGACGCCTGGCTCAGCGCGGACGAGCCGGAACGTCTTGAACGCCTCAAACGCTTGGGCGGCGAAGGGGATTGATTCTCCGTCCATCGCGAGCATGGGAAAAGCGGGACGGCGCCTGCCGCCCCGCTTTCGTCGTGCCTGCGGGAAGGTGGCGGGGCGGGATCAGGAGCCCTTCTTCTTCACGCCCTCTACCTCGATGTTGATCTCGACCTCGTCTCCGACCACGAGCCCGCCCGTCTCGAGGGCCTTGCTCCAAGTCAGGCCGTAGTCCTTGCGGTCGATCGTGGTGCTGGCGCTGAAGCCGGCGCGCCGGTTCCCCCAGGGGTCGTCGATCACGCCGTTGAATTCGAGGGCGAAGACCACGGGCCGCGTGACGCCGTGCAGGGTGAGCTCGCCGTGCAGCGAGAGCGCCCCGCCCTTGTGCTGCTCGACGCGGATCGAGCGGAAGCTCAGGGTCGGAAACTCCGCGACGTTCAGGAAATCATCGCTGCGCAGGTGCTCGTCGCGCTTCTCGTTCTTCGTGTTGATGGAGTTCGCGTCGACGCTCGCCTCCACCGACCAAGCCTCGGGCTTGTCGAGTTCGAACTCGAAGCTGCCCTCGAAGCGGTCGAACTCGCCCTTCACCTTGCTGATGACCATGTGCCTGATCGTGAACCCGACGCTGCTGTGGCTGGTGTCCAGCTCGTAGGTCGCCGCCTGGACGATCGGCGCGAGGGCCAGGATCAGGACGCCCAGGATAAGCAGGGACTCTCTCGCTCTCATCGTTATCTCCTCGTATCGAGAGGTTTCTCGTTCACGGCTCGCCTTTGCGCATCTCTTGGCTGGTGTGTCGCGCACTGGGATGTCGATGCTGACGGAAAGGATTCACCGAATCTCGGTGGCGCCGGTGCCGGCTACGTGATCCCGCTAGGCTGCCTGGGGAACAACGTAGAGGAGGACGGAGAAGAAGTGCAACACGCTGCCGGCGAGTACGAAGAGGTGCCACACGGCGTGGTGGTAGGGCAGGCGACGCCAGACATAGAAGATCACACCCAGCGAATAGGCCAGGCCGCCGAGGAGGAGCAGCAGCAGGCCGCCGGGGGCGAGAGCGTGAAGCATCGGCTTCACCGCGATGGCGACGAGCCAGCCCATCCCGAGGTAAAAGGCCAGGGAGAGGGCTTTCACTCGGCGGCGGAGGAGCAGCTCCAGGAGCGTTCCGGCGAGAGCAAGGCCCCAGACGAGGCCGAAGAGGGTCCAGCCCCAGCCCCCCCGCAGGTTGACCAGGGTGAAGGGCGTGTAGGTCCCGGCGATGAGCAGGTAGATGGCGGTATGGTCGAGGAGCTGGAAGATCCTCTTCGGCCGCGGGCAGGGCAGCGCGTGGTAGAAGGTCGAGGCCGCGTAGAGGAGGACCAGGGTGGAGCCGTAGATGCTGCAGCTCACCACGTGCCAGGCGCCGCCGCGGAGGCTGGCGAGGACCGTCAGCAGGACCAGGCCTGCGATACTGAGAAGAAGGCCCATGCCGTGGCTGATGGAGTGGGCGATCTCCTCGCCGGTGCTATAGGGCCTTTTCTCTGCGCGTTGCACCTTATTCTCCTTCCGGGCCGGGGGCCCGGCTTGCCGCGGGTCACGAGGCTTATCAAGCAGTTGGGAAGATGCTATAATTATGCGGTTCTTGCCAGCCCCATGAAACCATCCCCCTTCCCGGAGGAAAGCCCATGTTCCCTGTGAGATTCCGCCTGGCTGGCGTCAGCCTGACGCTCGCACTCTGCCTGTTTGCTGGATTGGCCCTGGCGGGCACGGCCGCGGGCGATCGCGACTTTGACATCCTGAACGAAGGCTTCGAAGGCAGCTGGCCCCCCGCCGGTTGGGTCGAGATCACGACACATCCGGTCAACTGGCGCCGGACGAACTACACCGCTCACACTGGCATCTACAGCGCCACCTGCTCCTGGACCCCCGCCACACAGGACGAGTGGATGGTCAGCCCGGCCATCGACCTGTCGACGGCCATCAACCCCAAGCTCGAATTCTACGAGGATGCCGTCGACTGGAATGCCGGCTACCATCACTACATCATGGTGAGTACGACCAGCCAGACGGATCCCGGCGCCTTCGTGGCAGTCGCTGACTGGACGCCCGGGAACCACAGCATCCCCGGCTTTGCTGGCGAACCGACCATCGTCAGCCTGCTGGACTTCGTGGGCGAGTCGACGGTCTACATCGCCTGGCGCTACCGGGGCCTGGCCTCCCACTCCGATACCTGGTACGTGGACGACGTGCGCGTCTTCATGCCCAACGACCACGACGTGATGGCCGTGGGAACCGTGCCCGATGGTGTGCAGCTTCCCGGCGGCACCGTGATCACGCCCCAGGGCATCGTGGAGAACAACGGAATGAACACCGAGTCCTTCGACGTGAACATGACCATCGCGGAGAACGGCGTCGAGGTCTACAACGACAACATACCTGTCGCGAACCTGCCGCCCGGCAACCAGGTAACGCTGGACTTCGACGACCTCACCCTGGCCTCCGGCGCCTTCTACTCGCTGACCGTCACTACGGACCTGACCGGCGACGAGGACCCGAGCAACGACAGCTACGTGGGTACGATCGACACCTACGACATCCCCCACGTGCCCATCGGCATGCTCTTCACCAACTCCGGCTGCGGCCCCTGCGCCCAGCCCAACTCGATGCTCGACGCCTACATGCCCGGCCAGGGCAACGACGTCGCCCTCGTGCGCATCCACGTCTCCTGGCCGAACCCCGGGGACTGGATGTACCAGGCCAACACGGCCCAGTCCGGCTGGCTGGTGACAGACTACGGGGTCACCGGTGTGCCGAACTTCTTCCTGGATCGCTTCTGGGACCTCGGTTACACGGGCAGCCTGATGATCGATGCCTTCGAGGAGGGCAAGACCTGGAAGAGCCCCATGTCCATCGACCTGGCCTGGAACAACGACCTCGACCAGCTCACGGTCACGGTGCACCTGACGGCCGCGCTCCCTCCGGGGGATCACGACCTTCGCCTCTTCTGCGCCATCACCGAGGATGACATCCTCCACAGCGGCGGCAACGGCGAGCCGATCCACAACCAGGCGATGCGCTACATCTACCCGGACGTGCAGAACGGTGTCAGCGTGCCCAACGTGCTCGGGAACCACTCCTTCGTGGTCGACTGCGACCTGAGCAACCTCGACAATCCTTACTGGGACTGGGTCTACGAGAACCTGCGGGCCACGGTGTACGTGCAGGATCAGAGCATCGAACGGATCTGGCAGTCCGCGACGGAGTTCCTGACCGTGCTCGAAGACGCATCCTCGGCCGAGGGGCCCGAGAGTTTCCCCTTCGAGCTCGGTGCCAACTTCCCGAATCCCTTCAACCCGAAGACCACGATCCGCTACTCGCTGGACGCGGCGGGACCGGTCAGCCTCCGGATCTTCAATTCGGCCGGCCGACTCGTGCGCACCCTCGAAGAGGGGATAGCGATCGCCGGCGAGCATCAAGTGGTCTGGAACGGCTTGGACGACGCTGGACATAGCGTCGCCTCGGGCGTGTATCACTACCAGCTCGATGCGAACGAGCGCTCGGTTACGAGGAAGATGCTGTTGTTGAAGTAAGGGGTTACTCGGAAAGGCCCCCTACACATTCGTCCTTGGCTCCGGTTTCACAGTCGCTACGGACGAATGTGTAGGGGGCCTTTCCGTGCACCCCTGTACCGATTCGCGAACAGTCGCTACGGCGGTAGGGGGCTACTGGACGAGGACGATCTTCCGACTCGCGAGCTCCGTTCGCGTCTCCAGGCGAAGGAAGTAGACCCCACTGGACAAGACCCGGCCGTGATCATCGGCTCCATCCCAGGTCTCGACATGGAGTCCCTGCCTCAGGTGGCCCTCCACGAGAGTCCTGACCCGACGACCGCCCACGTCGAAGACGCTCAGCATGGTCTCCCCCGCCTCCGCCAGTTCGAAGCGGATCTCGGTCCGGGGATTGAACGGATTGGGGTAAGCCGCATGCAGGCGCGTCACGTGCACGAGGGGGCTCTCCTCGACCGGCGTACCACCCATCTCCGCCACGACACGAATCCTGTCGATCAGCGCGCCCACGGTGTGCGGGTAGCCGTCGTTGAATTCGTCACACCTGATAGGGCACATATCAAGCAACAAGACCCGGACCTTCAGGCCCGTCAACGTCCGATCGAGGCCGCCGGCACTCTCGAAGGCGATCTGCTCGAGGTCAAAAGTGGCAGGCGTGAGGCAACCCGGGTCGGGGTAGCTGAGGACGGTGCACTCGCAGATCCAGGGGCCGAACACGCCCGTCTCGGCTGCGCGACCGCGCACCTCGTAGGCCAGAAACACCATGCCGTCGAAGGTCAGGTGGAAGAAGCCGTCCAGGTGGAGATCGAAGGACTCGGCTTCACCGTGGTGCAGGTTCATCGGCGCTCCCGCGTGATCGACAGCAAGCTCGGGGGACTCCAGCGCCATGTACGGATACGGCGGGCCATAGGGGATCACGCCGTCGGGGTAGTCGTCCTCCGGGGTGTCCGGATCGAAATAGCCCCAGGCCGAGTGCGATTCGTCCCAGCAGGGATCGGCGATCTCCACGTCCACGCAGAGCTGCGTGTAGATC
>CAZVHI010000049.1:0-23713 GCA_964627205.1 uncultured bacterium | reverse complement strand
ATCGTCTATCTAGACAGATACGGAACAGAGTCTTATTGACAAGGTCTATTCGACGTCCGCAAGGAAGGGTTCAATTGCTTTCGACATTAGCTCGGATGCTGTGGTCGTGAAGATGAAAATCAGGTAGAGCTACCAGAGAAAAGGAACCCCGGCACCGAGTAGGGTGCCGGGGTTCGTCATTCAGGCCGAGATGACTCACTTCATCAGGACCAGCTTCTCGGACTGCGTCCTGCCCGCCGACTCCACCAGCGCGAGGTAGAGCCCCGAGCCCAGGGCGCGACCGTCCGCGTCGCTACCGTCCCAGTTCAGCGAGTGCTCGCCCGCCGCGTGGAAGTCGTCGGCGAGGGTGGCCACGCGCCGGCCAGATACATCGTAGATCGCCAGCGTCGCGGCGCCCGCCTCAGGCAGCGTGTAGCGGATCGTCGTTTTCGGGTTGAAAGGGTTGGGCTGCGCGCTCAACGCGAGCGGCGCCGCGGAAGCCGGCGCTTCCGTGCCCGTCATATCCAGGCCGAGCCAGACCTCGCGCTGGGGGTAGTCCCCCGTCGCGTAGACGAAGACCGGGTTCATGTCCCCGTCCAGCATGATGTCGTTGCACACGCCCACCTGATCCTCGAGGAGCCAGCTGCGGTCCTCCCAGACCCCGTAGATCGGCTTGGCCTTGTAGTACGAGACCTCGCCCGTGGGGTTCATCCACTCGTCGGCGTATTCCTGGTACCAGAAAGCGTGCACAGTGCCCTCGAGGTCCACGACCAGCGACGGCGTCTGCGGCCAGTTGTAGAAATCCAGCTCGACGGTGAGATCCTCAGGGACCGACCAGTCACCGCCAGACAGCTGGTAGCTGTAGTGGACGACGTTGCAGGGGCAGGTCGGCTGGGGTCCCATTCCGAAGACATGATGCGTGAGGGGTCCCGCCGCACACTCGTAGTCCGTACCGAAGTAGCCCATGCCCGGCTGGACGCTGAAAGGGCCGACCCAGAGCGCGCCCATCTGCTCCCAGTAGTGGATGTCCATGTCCCAACCGTCCAGATGATAGACGCGCGGGAAGGGCTCCTCGATGCCGGGCACTGGCAGCGCCTGCGGCTGCACCCATTCGTAGTCATCGATCGGACACACGAACTCCTGTAGCCCCCACAGGCCGCCAAGTCGCCGCGCGAACCAGACACCCGCGCCCTGCTCCTCCCAGGACAGGTAGACCTCCGAGAAGGGCAGGTCCAGCGGGATGCCTGTCAGATGGGGATAGATCACGTCCCCGCCGCCAGGGTTGAGAAAGAACTCCATGTCCGACCAGCTCTCGCCGTTGCCGCTCTTGATCAACACGACGTCGTCCGCGCCCCAGGCCAGCGTGAAGCCATCGGGGTTCCAGCAGACCGTGGGCTGGCGGCCCGGCCCGTGAGCCACGGGCGGACGCAGCGCACCGTGCACGACGCTGCGCGTCCAGACGATGCCGTCGGACTCGTCCCAGGCCACCACGACGACGCCATTCGGCGAACTCGCCACCTGGCACTCGTCCGAGTCGAGGGCCGGCGTCTCCGAGATGTTGAAGAACTGGTACTCGGCAGGGGCGCCGGAAGCGATCAGAAGCAAGAACAGGGGAATCAAGAATCGCACAAACTTCATACCCGACCTCCCGGTATCGAAATGAAAGAGACAGTGATGGGGATGCCTCGGATAGATTATAGCACCGTCCGGCGCCGTGAGTCGCGCACGGAAGGCCAAGATGCGGAGGGTTCAGTCCCGGGAGATCAGCCGGATCCGGTCGACTCGCCGGATGCGGGCCGATCCGCAGCAGGGCAGCGTGGAGCCGTCCACGTTCAAGGGGAAGGCGCCGCCGCCCGCGGGCGCCAGCTCGAGGGAATCCATCGGAGTGAGGGACTCCAGCCCCCAGCGCTCGGGGTCCTCCTCGATGCCCCCGCCCCGCGCCCTCTTGATCTGCCCGGGAAAGCGGCGCAGGCCGAGGTCGCGGATCCCGAAGAGATGGAAGTGCCCCGAGCCCAGGGGATCGGAGGCCCAGGGGAGGTCGGGCCCGAGGTAGCCGTTGACGATCACGAGCGCGTGGTAGGCAGCATCGCCCACTGGCGAACCGTCCACGCTTACGTGCCAGCGCCGCCGCCCCGTGAAGGGGCGCTTCAGCAACTGCTCGAGCACCGCGAGCGCCATGCCAGTGGTGAAGGGACCGAGGTCGCCGAAGGCCTGGCTGAGCACGCCCTTGTACCATTTCGTGAAGCGGTTCTCGGTGAAGTAAGGGATGCGGCCGAAGAGGCCGGCGCCACCGTAGCCGACGAAGTGCCGGGGCGGCGCGTCGCCGCCAGGGCATTCGGCAAGCAGTACGTCGCAGGGCGCGCAGCGCTCCGCGCGGATCGAGTTTGCGAACACCTCGATCGCAGCTTCGATCTCGTCGGGCATGCCGAGAACCTTGCCGATCAGATCCGCCGAACCCTTGCGCAGGAAGCCCAGGCGGACCTCCCCCAGCGGCACGCCCGAATCGCAGCAACCCTCAAGCACGGCGTTGAAGGTGCCCGACCCACCCGCGGAGATCAGGATGCGGGCACCGCCTGACAGCGCATCCCGCGCGCGCTCGCGGGCGGCCTGGTGGCTGTCCACGGATACGAGACGCACGTCTTCGTATCCCTGCTCCGCGAAGAGCGGCACGATGCGTTCCACCTTGCTCCAGTCCGCGATGGAGCCCGAGACCGTCGTGGCGATCACGTCGATGCGTCCGTCACTCATCGTCCCCTCCCTTTGTCGCGCGTACGAAGGCCAGCACCTCCGCTTCCACGCTCGCGCGATCGCGTTCCCCCTCCAGGCGCAACAGGGGCAGGCCCCAGTCGCGTTTCACGACGTCGCAGACCATGAGGTAGGCCTCGCGCAGCCGCGCCAGTTTCTCCGCCGTCTCGTGCACCTGCTTCTCTTCGCCCCGCGATTCGATGCGCGCCATGGCCGTCTCGGCCCGGACGTCGAGCATGATCACCACGTCTGGCACGTGCAGGCGCGTGAGGCGCAGACGCTGCATCGTCCGCAGCTCGCCGAACTGCGCCAGGAGCGGATCGCCCCGCCGCAGCTTCTCCCGTCCCGAGAGGATGCCCAGGGCCCGGCGGCAAAAGCCCTCGTCGAAACACTCCTCGCGATAGAGCACGGACCAGGCCGTGAGGTTGAGCAGGGTCGAGCCGTCGAGCACGAGCCAGTCGGGGCCGTACCAGCGCTCGGCCTCGTCCAGCAGGCGGTCGCGCAGGAGCATCTCCCCCAGCTTGGGGATCTTGTAGCGCGCCAGGGAGCCGGCCTGCTTGGCCTGGCGCCCGAGCCAGACGCGCAGCTTCTCCTTCAGCAGGGGCTGCATGTCGTGGGGTTCGCCGCAGCTTAGGACTTGCAGCGTATCGCTGACCAGGCAAGCCGAGGCGCCCTCCGAGAGCGCGCACGCGAGCGAGCGCGAGAGCGTGCTCTTGCCGGAGCCGTCGATGCCCAGCACCGCGACGGTCCGCGTTCGCCGGCGGGGAGCCTTGCGGCGCTGGCGCCGCGCCGTCTCGGCGCGCGCGAGCCCCGCGATGCTGTCTGTCAGGCTGCGGGTCACGTCGCGCGGGGTGCCCGTCCAGCGCAGCGGCGGGCCCAGCACGAGCTGGTTCCACAGCGGCAGCGGAAAGGGCGCCGACTTGGGCAGCGAGCGCTCCGGTCCCAGGATGAAGACCGGCACGACCGGCACGTCCGGGTGCGCCGCCACCAGTCGTCCCACGCCCGCCTTGAAGTCCTGCATCACGCCCGGCTCGCCCCGCGTCCCCTCGGGGAAGATGAGGATGCTGTCGCCCTCATCGAGGCGGCGACCCATCTCCGCCAGCGCGGCGCCGGGTTGATCTTCGCGGTCCACCCAGATGGGTTCGAAGAGCCTCTCCATGAGCCGGAAGACGCGCGGCGCGCGCGCGAAGTAGTCCTTCGCGGCGACGGGATGCACGCGCAGGATACGCCGCGCGGGCAAGATCGAGTAGAGGAGCAAAGTGTCGAGGTGGCTGTTGTGGTTGGCCGCGAGGATGAAGCGGTCTAAGCCATACAGGTGCTCGCGGCCACGCGCGTTCACGCCGAAGATCAGGCGCAGGAGGGGCCGCAGCAGGAGGAGGTGCAGGAGCAGGCGAGGCGAGAGGATGCCGTTTCGACGTTTCACATCGTTAGAGTCTGCTAGAACAGCTCCGTGGCATAGCGCAGGTAGTGGAACACGACCGGCGCCGTGAAGAGATAGGACTTGAGTCCGCAGAAGAGGCGACCCTTGCCGGGCCCCATATCGCCATCTGCAATCCCCAGGTCGTCCTCGATGGCCGCGAGGGTGAAGTTACCCATTAGGACAAGCGCTGGCATCAGGAAGCCGAGCGCGATCCGGTGCGTTGCCGGCACGCCGGCCAAGGAGCCCAGCAGGGCCGAGATCGCCAGGGGCAGCGGCATCGCGACCAGGTACTTGCGCAGCGCCACCCCGAGCCGCCCGCCCTCCGGATGGTAGCGCCGATCCACCAGGTCGCAGAGCGCGACGCCCGCCACGAGCAGCATGCCCAGCCAGGTCGAGAAGCGGGTCAGGTAGGCGATGTGCCCCATGCAGTAGACGAAGAGGAAGAGCCCGAAGTCGATGGCGCCGATGGAGAAAATCGTGCCCCGCGCCTCGCCCCCACCCAGCACGACGAGGAAGGGGATGATCAGGAAGGCGTAGACGGGAATCGAGACGATGAAGAAGCCGTACCAGTCGATCTGGATCAGGTAGAAGACGCAGGGGATGCAGAGGAAGGCCGCGAGCAGCCCCCAGCGGTCCTCCAGCCGGATGTCCACGAGCGAGAAGTACTCGCGCAAGGACGCGAAGGCGAAGACGGCCAGGATCCAGACGGCGACGGTGAAGGAGAGCAGCTCTGCCGCGCTGAACGCCAGCGCGAAGACCCAAAGCATGCGCAGGTAGTTGGGCGCCCGCCAGCGCCCGCGGCTCAGCGCGCCGACCACGAGGACAACGGTGAGCAGGGCCAGGGCCACGAGCGAGTAGAACGACGGCGAACCGGGCGACATCTCCCCTCCCTTCGTCGGCGCCAGCGCTTCCCACGGCGCCCCCCTTCGGGCAGCGCCCCAAGGACCAACTATCCCAGGAATCGAAACGCTTGTGAAGGGGGATCGGCACCGGAGCGCAGAAAGGGCGCTGCCCTCTCGGGCGGCGCCCTCGGCATGACTCGGGCTGCGCGAGGCCGGCGGCCGTCGCTAATCGCCCTTCTTCTCCTCCTTCACGCCGCTGTCCAGCTTGAAGGAGATGGGGATATGGACCTTGCAGTCCACCGGTTCGCCGTCCTTCTTCGCGGGCTCGAATCGCCACAGCGGGACTACGGCCAACGCCGCCTCTGTCAGCTCGGGGTGGCCTTCCACCTCCTCTGCGACCTCGACCTCGCCGAGTTCGCCGCTACTCAGGACCTCGATGAGGAGAACGACGTCCCCCTCGACCTTCGCATCACGAGCCTCCTCCGGATACTCCGGCGGGATCATCTTCACGATCTTCGGTGGCTCGTCGAACTCGATTTCCTCTTCCGCGACGCCGAGCTGCAGGGGCAGGAAGGTTCCCGCCGCCAGCAGCAGGACAGCCAGGCCCAGGATCAGGCGGTGTCTCGTCATCGTTCTGAACCTCCGTGGATGGGCGATTCGTTCGAGGCGCTGGCGCAGCAGGGAGCCGGCGCCGAGGATTTCCGGGGCGGGCAGCAGGCATGACTGTACGGTCCGCGAGAGCGCGCTCGTGTACGTGGGTGCGGGCACGCCGGCGCCGAGTACCCGCTCGTCGCAGACGAGCTCCGCGCTATGGCGCAGGCGCCGCAGCAAGGGCCCGAGCAGGGGATAGAAGAAGAGCGGCGCGGCGATCAGACGCTGCGCCGCCCCGCGCAACGGATCGAAGCGGCGGCGGTGGGCGTCCTCGTGGAGAAGGATCGCCCGCAGCTCATGGACGTCGAGGGCGTCCAGGATCACGGCCGGCAGCAGGATGCGGGGACGAAGCAGGCCGGCGACCCGCGGTGGCTCCTGGTCCCCGCAGACGACGACCCGCCGCGGGGGCACGCCCGTCCCGACCAGTGCCTCTTCCAGACGCGTGCGCCGCTCGCCCGCCAGTTCGGACAGGTGCGCGGCGCAGGGCGAATCTGCGCGCGCCTGCGCGCGTGTCAGGCGGACGATCCTCCACAGCGCGGCGACCAGCCAAACGGCGCTGCCGGCCAGGACCAGTGCCGCCGCAATCCCCCCCGCGGAGCTCGGCGACGTCGCCAGCGCGGCCCGCGGGTCGAGGATCGGACCGACGGCGGCCAGCGTCGATTCCGCCCCCGCGCCCACCGCGCCGGGCAAGTCCAGATGCAGGCGCGCGGCCAGCAGCCGGACCAGCCGGCCGCAGAGGCTCAGGGGTAGTAATAGCTTGATCAGAGCTGCGGTCCAGAGCGCGTCCGCGAGGCGCGCCGGCGCGGAACGCAGCCAGCGTGCGAGGAGGAAGAGCGGCAGCAGCACCAGGGTGCTCTGCCAGAGATGCACGGCGACCGCGAGCCAGGCGCCCGCCAGCCATTCGACGATCGCGGCCATCACTCCCCTCCCTTCGCGCGTTTCCGGGAGTCGCCCGGCCCGCTGTCGCCCAGCCGCTGCTCGATCTCACGCAGGTCGTCGAGGGTGATCGCATCCATATCGGCCAGGTGCGAGACCAGCGGCGCGCCGCTGCCGTCGAAGAGCGTGTCCATCAGGCGACGGATCTCCTTGCGGATCATTGCCGCCGAGGACACGGTCGAGCGGTAGATCCACGCCCGGCCCTGGCGGCGCACGCGCTCCACGGCGCCCTTCTCCTCAAGCCGCTCCACGATCTTCCGCACCGTCGAGTAGCTCGGAGCGTCCGGCAAGTCCGCGTGCACCTCGCGCACACTCGCTTCCCCGCGCGACCAGAGGCGCCGGAGGCACTGCAGCTCGAAGCGGGAGAGCTCGGGTAGGGACTTGGGCATCGGGTTTCTTCCTTCGTCGTATCGGTCAACATCTGCGACAAAAGTCGCAGTTAATATGCGACATCCGTCGCAGTTTGTCAAGCGCCGCCTCGTGGCGGGAGCTTGGCGGGGCTGGACGACCCGCCGAGCCCCCGCTTTTCCCTGTAACAAGACGGAGCCAAGTCGTATTCTCGTCATGGCTTGGGCGGATCCTCGTCCCCGAATCGCCGATCGAAAGGATTCCCATGAAGAAGGTGCTGATCATCGTCGCGGTCGTGGCGGTCGTTGCGGTCCTCGTGGTCGTGAACCTGCAGAAGCAGAAGGGCAAGGCGACCGAGGTGAAGGTGGAGTCCGTGGAGCGCCAGGACCTGATCGAGCTGGTCAGCGCCTCGGGGAAGGTCCAGCCCCAGGTTTCCGTGGACATCAGCGCCGACATCACGGGCAAGATCGTGGCGGTGGCGGTGGAAGAAGGCGACCGCGTCAAGACCGGCGAACTCCTGCTGCGCATCGACGCCACGCAGTACCGCGAGGCGCTTCGCAGCGCGGAGGCCCAGTACCAGTCGGCCCTCGCCTCCCTCGGCGAGGCGGAGGCGCGCCTGGAGCAGCAGGAGCTGGAGTGGCGGCGGGCCCGTCTGCTGCACGAGAGCGAGGACATCAGCGACCGCGAATTCGAGGCCGCGCGCACGTCCCACAAGCTCACGGACAAGCAGCTCATCTCGGCCCAACGCACTGTCGACCAGGCCGAGGCCTTCCTCGAGCAGCAGCGCGATCAACTCGCCAAGACCGAGATCCGCGCCCCCATGGCCGGCGTCATCGTGCGCCGGGACGCCGACGTGGGTGAGATTGCCATACAGAGCAGCCTGAGCATCCAGGTGCTGATGGTCATCGCCGACCTCTCTGTGATGGAGGTGGAGGTCGACGTGGACGAGACGGAGATCCCGCGCGTGGCCATCGGCCAGGGGGCGGAAGTCGAGATCGACGCCTTCCCCGACTCCACCTTCCGTGGCGTGCTCACGGAGATCGCGAACAGCCCCCGCCAGGGCGGTGGCGACCGCGGCGTCGACTTCCGCGTGGTGGTCACCCTCGACCGCGGCTACGCCGGACTCCGCCCCGGGCTCTCGGCCACCGCGGAGATCACCACCGCCGAGCGCGACAGCGTGCTGGCCATCCCGATCCAGGCCCTCACCCTGCGCACGAAGAAGGACCTGGAGGCGGACCTGAAGAAGTACCGCCGCCGCCTCGAGACGGAAGGGCACTCCGCAGACGACTTCGTCTTCCCCGCCGACGAGAAGGAGCTGGAAGGCATCATGCTCTTCCGGGACGGCCGCGCGATCTTCACGCCGGTCGACACGGGCATCGCGGGCGACAAGCACTTCGAGGTGCTCGCGGGGCTCGAGGGTGGCGAACGAGTGATCACGGGACCCATGCGCACCGTCCGCACCCTCGACCACGGCGAGAAAGTGAAGATCGAGAAGAAAGATGAAGACGAGGAGGACGGCAGCGAGGGTGGCGGCGTCAGCGTCAGCGTGGAAACGGAGTAAACGTGCACCTGAGGGAGGGCATCCACATCGCGCTCGCGGCGATCTGGTCGCACAAGCTGCGGTCCTTCCTCGTGATGCTGGGCAACGTCATCGCCGTCGCCAGCATCATCGCGGTGGTCTCGATCGTCGACGGTATGAACGTCTACATGCACGAGAAGGTCTTCGAGCAGGGCAGCGGGCTCGTGAACCTGGTGCGCGTGGACGAGATGAAGGTGCTCACCGACCTCGACGCCTTCCTCGAGAGCATCCACAATCCCCCCCTCACACTCGCGGACCGCGACCACCTGCAGGGCCGCCTGCCGAGCGCGCAGCTCGTGGGCGCCCGGCGCGGCGGCCGCACTCGGGTGCGCCGGGGAGACAATCGCCTGACAAACGTACGTGTGCGCGGTTTCACGGCCGAGTATCCCCTGCTGCAGAGGATGCCCCTGGCGGACGGCCGCCACTTCTCCGAATTCGAGGTGAGCCGCAGCCGATCCGTGGCCGTGATCGGCCACCGCGTCGCCGAGGACCTCTTCCCGGGGCAGGACCCGCTGGGCAGGAAGATCAAGGTGCGGGATCGGCCCTTCAACGTGATCGGCGTGGTCGAGGAGAAGGGCCGCCTCCTGGGCGAGGACCAGGACACCTTCGTCGCCGTACCCATCACGAGCTATCAGAAGATCTTCGGGCATCGTGGCCGGGGGCGCTCGCTGACCATCATCGCCAAGGCCGTCCACATCGATCGCGTCCCCCAGCTCATGGACGAGATCCGCGGCGCCATGCGTCAGCGCCACCGCCTGCGCCCGAGCGACGAGGACGACTTCGAGATCACCACCAGCGAGGCGCTCCTCGGGCTCTGGGACCGCATCAAGAACGTCATGCTGTCGGTGCTCATGCTCGTGGTCGGCATCAGCGCGGTGGTGGCCGGGATCGTCATCATGAACATCATGCTGGTCAGCGTGCAGGAGCGCACGCGGGAGATCGGCATCCGCAAGGCCGTGGGCGCGCGCCGCGGGGACGTGCTCTGGCAGTTCCTCATCGAGGCACTCACCCTGTCCATGACGGGTGGCATCCTGGGGATCCTGCTGGGCTACACCCTCGCCGCGTTGATCGCGAACGTCAGCCCCCTGCCCTACGCCGCCAAGCTCTGGTCGGTCTTCCTCGGACTGCTCCTGACCGTGGCGGTCGGGGTGTTCTTCGGGATCTTCCCCGCGCGGCGGGCCAGCCAGCTCGATCCGGTGGAGGCGCTGCGCTATGAGTGATCTCCGCGCGAGAGAGACGGGACGGGGCCAGCCGCAGGGCGGTCCGGGCGGCGGCAAGGCCTTCCTGACCCGCCTGGGCGAGAACCTGCGCATGGCCCTGCAGAACCTCCGCGCGCACAAGGGCCGCTCGGGGCTCGTGATCCTGGGCGTGGCCCTCGGCGTGACCACGCTCATGGCCATGGTTTCCGTGATCGAGGGACTGAAGGGTCGCCTCGAGAGCGAGATCATGTCCACCGAGACCACGCAGATCTACGTGACCCGCTACGACCCCTTCACAGAGGATCAGGAGTTCTCCGGACGCAAGGAGCTGACCCTCGCCGACGTCCACGCCGTCGAGGCCCTGCCCGCCGTGCGCTACGCGGACTTCATGAACAACTTCGGCACGGTGGCGCGGCACGGACCGGAGAAGGCCAGCCTGATGAGCGTCACCGGTGTAACGCTGCGCTACCAGGAGGTGAACAACGACTTCGTCGAGGAAGGCCGCTTCTTCAACGCCTCGGAGTTCGCCAGCGCCAAGGATGTCTGCGTCATCGGGCGGCAGCCAGCCGACGACCTCTTCAGCGGCCGCGACCCCATCGGGCGCCGCATCCGGGTCGACGAGGAGAGAGAGCTGACGGTCGTCGGCATCTTGCACAAGCGCGAGAGCATCTTCGGCGCCCTCGGCCAGAACTACCTCGTGATGCCGATTACGACCTACGACAAGCATTTCCGCCGCTACGGCGAGCCGACCATCATCGCCTCGCCCGAGGGCAACGAGAACATCGAACGCGCGAAGGAGGAGATCGAGATCCTCATGCGCATCCGCCACAAGCTGCCCCCCGGCAGGGAGAACGACTTCCACATCAGCACCCAAGACATGGTGGTCGACTTCACGCGGCAGCTGACTGGCCCCCTTACCCTGGTCGGCGTGGTCCTGGCGTCGATCGGACTCATGGTGGGTGGCATCGGCGTGATCACGATCATGCTGGTGAGCGTGCAGGAGCGCACGCGCGAGGTGGGCATCCGCATGGCAGTGGGCGGCACGAAGCGGGACATCCTCCAGCTCTTCCTGGTCGAATCGGCCACGCTCACCGGCATCGGCGGCCTGGTGGGCGTCGTCTTCGGACTGCTCATCGGCTGGATCCTGCACGTCTCGATGCACCTGCCGGCCAGCGTGCCGGTGTCCTACGTCGTCGGCGCGGTGCTCGTCTCGGCGGGGACGGGCATCTTCTTCGGGCTCTATCCCGCCGTCAAGGCGAGCCGTCTTGACCCCATCGAGTCCTTGCGCTACGAATAGCACTCCCCTCCCCGCCTCTCGAACGAAGGACCGCATGGCCCCGCTGCGCTACCGCCAGATCTTCCACTTCTACTGGCCCCTGGTCCTCACCAGCCAGATGATGACCCTCGCCGCGCCCATCATCAACATGGGCCTGGGGCGCAGCGAGTCGCCCGAGCAACAGCTCGCGGGCTACGCCGTCGGCTTCAGCATCCTCGTCGTTCTCAATTCGCCGCTCTTTCCCATCGTGCAGACGGTGGCGGTGATGGGCGTCGGCACTCGCAGCCGTCGCAGCCTGCTCCGCAAGGGTCTCCTGATCGGTATCTCCGTCGCCCTGCTGGAGCTGCTGCTCGCCCTGAGCCCCTGGGGGGCGCGCCTGATCGGCCTGCTCATGGGTTCCACTCCGCCCGTGGCCGCCCTGGCGCAGAAGGTCGCCCTGGTGCAGTTCCCTATCGCGTTGCTGCTGCCGCTGCGCTCCTACTTCTACGCCATCGTGATGCGGCACCGGAACACGCGCATCATCAGCCAGTCGACGGCCCTGCGCCTGGCCCTGCTCAGCATGATCATCTTCGGCTCTTTGGGCAGCGGCCGCATGCCGGGAGCCATGCTGGGCGCAAGCTCTCTCACACTGGGCATCCTCACCGAGACGCTCTACTGCGCCTTCCGCGCCCTGCACCTCCTGCGCCGCGACGCCAAGGGCGTCAACGACGCCGGCCCCGACGAGCCCGTCGCCTGGCGGCAGTTCTTCGACTTCATCGGCCCGCTCATGATCAACGCCCTCACGTGGACGGCCATGCGCGCCATCCTCAACGCCGTCGTGGGCCGCAGCGCCGATCCCGACCTGGCGCAGGCGGGCTTCGGCTTCGTCTTCCCCCTGCTCGTGCTGTCGGCCTCGCCCCTCTGGGCCTTCCAGAGCACGACGGTAGTCCTCGCCAAGCGGCGCCAGGACCTGCCGACCATGCTGCGTTTCGGCGCGGCCACGATCGTGCTTTTCGTTGCGGGCATCGGCGTGGTCGTCTGGACGCCCCTGCTCGACCGACTGCTCTCGGTGGTCTTTTCCCTGGAGCCCGCCATGGCCCTCTACGTGACGCCGGCGCTCATGCTCATCCCCTACGAGCCCGTGACGCTCGGCCTGCGCACGATCTCGCAGGGCTTCCTCATGGCCCAGCGGCGCACGCGCGTGATCGGCGTGGCCAGCGTGATCAAGCTGACGCTCGTGGCGCTGGTCGGCTTCTCGCTGGTGCGCGTGCACCCCGACCTGAACGGCGCGTTGCTGGGCACCCTGCTCCTGATGGGCGGGGAGACGCTGGAAACAGTGGTCGTGGTCGGCACCCTGAGCCGTATCTACCGCCGCCTGCCGGCCCGCCCGGCGGACAGCCCCGCGACCTAGGGACGACGGCGCGCCGGTGACCCGGCGCGGATCCTACTAGCGGCGTGTCGCGCTGATGAGCACGCCCTGGGTCATGCCGAAGCCGGTACCCCAGGCGCCATCGCGCACGCGCTCGCTCTCGTGCCGCCCCTGCGCGATCGGCGTGATGGCGATGGCCTCGTAGCCGTCCTCCGCGAGGTTCTCCAGCGCGCGCTCCACGTCCCGCGCGAGGGCCGTGTCGTTGACGCGCTTCCAGTTCGACACCCCCGTCCCCAGCGACGCCGAAACGAAGACGCAGCGGTAGGGCGAGCCCATGGCCGCGCGCGCCTCGCCGCTGCGCCCGGACAGATCGGCGGCGAGCCAGGCCGCCGCGGCGAGGAGAAGCAGGGGCACTGCGATCGACATAGAGACTCGAATGGCTTTCATGATTCCGCTCCCGCGCTCGCGGCCGCGCGGGCCGCGGTGACGGGTCCAGGATAGAGGAATGCCCACCGGGAGGGAAAGGGATCGTTTGGCGAGTGCGATCAGGCGCTGGCGCGTTCGCAGACGACGATGTAGCCCTCGCGGATCACGCGCGCCTTCCGATCGATGGCGGGCGCCCGGCCGAGGGTGCGTTCGCGGAGGTCGTTGTAGCCCATGGCGGTCTCCGCCGCGAGGGCACAGAACATAGCGTCGATCTGGTCGACCGAGGGCCGCGTCACCGAGGGACAGCGATAGCCCTCGTTCCGGAGGAAGTCCCAGAGCAGGTCGACGTAAGCGAGGGTCTCCTTCCGCTTCGATGGAATGGGACCGCCCAGTAGCCCCAGGATGCTCGCGCGCGGGTAGGTTTCCATGACGAGCGGCCCGATGCGCCGCGGATCCAGGCCGAGGATGCCGCCGATGTTGTTCGCATGCACGCTCCAGAACACCTCCAGCCCCGCGCGGATCAGCTCGCGGTAGAGGCGGGACTCCTCCAGCTCCGTGCGGCTCTTCGGGAGCTTGCGCGTCGGCGTACCTGCGGCCTCGTCGGCCTCGCGGCGCGGCCGGCCCTCGGCCGGCAGCCCCTGCGGCGCATCGATGGCGTAGGCCGCCACCTGGCGGTGGTCGCCGACGTCCAGGATCGCCGGGGGCTCGGGCAGGGGCCGCTCGACGCTCGCGAGGTAAGCGTCGAGGTGGAAGGTCCCGCCCTTCAGCCAGGCCACGTAGCTGGGCGTCTTCAGGCTGCCCAGGTCGATGCCGCAGACCACGCTCATCGCTTCCCTCCGCGGATGTGCTTCTTCAAGAAGCGGCCCGTGTGCGACTCCCGGCAGCGGGCGACCGACTCGGGTTCTCCCGCGATCACCACCTGCCCGCCGCCGTCGCCGCCCTCTGGCCCGAGGTCGATCACCCAGTCCGCACTGCCGATCACGTCCAGGTTGTGTTCGACGACCATCACCGTGTTGCCGGCTTCCACCAGGCGCTGCAGGACCTCGAGCAGCTTCTTCACGTCGTCGAAGTGAAGGCCGGTCGTGGGCTCGTCGAGGATGTAGAGCGTACGGCCCGTGGCCGCGCGCCCCAGCTCCTTGGCGAGCTTGACGCGCTGCGCCTCGCCGCCCGAGAGGGTCGTCGCGTTCTGGCCGAGCTTGATGTAGCCGAGGCCCACGTCGCTCAGGGTCGTGAGCAGGCGGCGTAGGCGCGGCACGGCGCCGAAGTGCGCGAGGGCCGCCTCCACGTCCATCTCCAGCACGTCGTGGATGTGCCGCCCCTTGTAGGTGACCTCCAGGGTCTCGCGGTCGAAGCGCCGCCCCTGGCAGACCGAGCATGTGACCCAGACGTCGGGCAGGAAGTGCATCTCGATGCGGCGGAGGCCGTGGCCTTCGCAGGCCTCGCAGCGGCCGCCGCGCACGTTGAAGCTGAAGCGCCCCGGCTTGTAGCCGCGCTCCCGCGCCTCGGGCAGCGCGGCGAAGAGCGACCGGATGTGGTCGAAGACGCCGACGTAGGTGGCCGGGTTGCTACGCGGCGTGCGGCCGATGGGCTTCTGGTCGATCTCGATGACCTTGTCGAGGTGCTGCAGGCCCAGGACCCGGCGCAGCGCGCCGGCGCGCCGCGGCTGCGCGCCGTGGTAGTGCCGCGCGAGCTGCGGGTAGAGGGTCTCAGCGACCAGGCTGCTCTTGCCGGAACCCGAGACGCCGGTGACGGCCACGAAGAGGCCGAGGGGAACGTCCACGTCCAGACCGCGCAGGTTGTTGTGCTCGACGCCGCGCAGCTTCAGCCAGCTCCGGTTCGGCGCGCGCCGTTCTTCCGGCGGCTCGATGGCGAGGCTGCCGGCGAGGTAGCCGCCCGTCACCGAGCGCTTCCGCGCTTCGACCTGCTTCAGTGTGCCGGCGGCGACGATCTCGCCGCCGTGCAGCCCCGCGCCGGGCCCGAAGTCCACGATGTGGTCGGCCAGGCGGATGGTCTCCTCGTCGTGCTCCACGACGACGACCGTGTTGCCGAGGTCGCGCAGGCGCAGCAGGGTGTCGAGCAGGTTCAGGTTGTCGCGCGGGTGCAGGCCGATCGACGGCTCGTCGAGGATGTAGAGCACGCCCGTGAGCCCGCGCCCGATCTGGCTGGCGAGGCGGATGCGCTGGCTCTCGCCGCCGCTCAGTGTCGGCGCGGGGCGCGAGAGGTTCAGGTAGTCGAGACCCACCTTGTCGAGGAAGCCGAGCCGCTCGCGAATCTCGAGCACCAGCTCGCCGGCTACCTCGGCCTCCTCCGCGCCGAGCTCGAGCTGCGCGAAGAGCTCGTGCAGCTCGCCGATGGCCAGCTCCCCCATCTCGTGGATGCCGCGCCCCTCGAAGGTGACGGCCAGGCTCTCGGGTTTCAGGCGGAAACCGTCGCAGGCGTGGCAGGCGCGCTCGGCCATGCAGCTCTCGTAGTAACGGCGTGCGCCCTCGGACTTCGTCGCCCGGTAGCGGCGCATCATGTTCGGCACGAGCCCGCCGAATCGCCACTGCTCCGCCTCCCAGAACTGCTTGCCGTCGATGGGCACGAAGAAGTGCTCGGAGCGCGGGTGTCCCTTGGCCTCGTCGTCGCCATAGAAGATGAGCTCTTTCTGGCGCTTCGTGAGCCGGCGGAAGGGCTTGTCGATGTCTATGCCGTAGTGCCCGAAGGTCTTCTGCAGGGCGCGGCTCCAGTGGCCCTTGCCTTCGATCCAGTTGGCGATCTCGCCGATGGCCCCCTCGCGGATCGTCATCGCCTCGTCTCGGATGAGCAGCTCGGGCACGGGCTCGCGGATCACGCCGAGGCCCTGGCACTCGACGCAAGCACCGTAGTGGCTGTTGAACGAGAAGCTGCGCGGCTCGACGGGCTCGAAGCTGAGACCGCAGGCCTGGCAGGCGTGGCGCGAGCCGAGCAGGATCTCCTCGCCGGTGGTCGTGAGCACGCGCACGGCGCCCTCGGAGAGGTCGAGGGCCGTCTCGATCGCGTCGTGGAGGCGCGAGGCGATGCCGTCGGTGAGCGCGAGGCGGTCCACCACCGCCTCGATGTCGTGGCGGCGGGTCTTGGCGGGTTTCGGCACCTCGTCCAGGCGATGGACTTCCCCGTCGACGCGCACGCGCGTGAAGCCCTGCTTCGTCAGGCGCGCGAAGAGATCCTGGAACTCGCCCTTCTGCCCGCGCGCAAGCGGCGCGAGCACGGTGAAGCGCGTGCCCGGCGCTAGCTCGTGCACGCGGTCGACCATCTGGTCCACGGTCTGCGAGCCGATCTCCCGGCCGCAGCTCGGGCAGTGGGGCTTCCCCAAGCGCGCGAAGAGCACGCGCAGGTAGTCGTGGATTTCCGTGACCGTGCCGACGGTGGAGCGCGGGTTGACACTGGTGCTCTTCTGGTCGATGGAGATCGACGGCGACAGCCCGGTGATCGAGTCCACCGGCGGCTTTTCCATCTGCCCCAGGAACTGCCGCGCATAGCTGGACAGCGACTCTATGTAGCGTCGCTGGCCCTCGGCGTAGAGGGTGTCGAAGGCCAGGCTGCTCTTGCCCGAGCCCGAGACGCCCGTGAACACGGTGAGCGTGTTGCGGGGGATGCGGACGTCGACGCCCTTCAGGTTGTGGATGCGCGCGCCGCGGATCTCGATGTGCTTCGGCGAGCCGGCGGGGCTGCGCTTCCCGCGGCGGGAGCGGGCGGTATCGTTCGCAATGGGGCGCTTCTGTCGGCGGCGAGGGGCGGTGGCCAAGTTCTCCTCCCTTGCGGGCTTCGGTGAGGGTGCGAACAGCCGCGGCCGGGATGGGAGGGACCCGGCATGTGGATCGAGACCAGGATACTAGCGCACATGACCGCGAGGACAAGCACGAAGTCGGCCGCGGGCGGGCGCGATTGTCATCACGGAGCACTCGGCGTATAATCATATACTTGTCGCGCGGTCGGATCGGTGCTCGTCGCCCCACGCGGCCTCCGGCTCCCGCGTGGCGAAACCTGCGGGAGGAGATATGCGCTTCAAGTCCACGCTCTGTTTGCTCGCCCTGCTGTGTTCCGCCACCACTCCGATCCTGGCTCAGGATTGCATCGTCTACGAGGACTGCCTCCGCTGGGCGGGAGCTCTGGAGTTCCCGGGCAACTCCTACGACGTGGCGATCCACGGTTCCCACGCCTATGTGGCGAACTGGCTGCACGGCCTGCGCATCGTCGACATCTCCGATCCGGAGTTCCCCGCCGACCTGGGCGTCGTCCCGACGCCGAGCGGATACGCCGACGGGATCGTCGTCACGGGGTCCCTGTGCTACGTCGCCGACGGATGGGGCGGCCTCGCGGTCTACGATCTGGCGGATCCCGCGTCGCCAACGCTCCTGGGCTCGGAGACCATCGGCGGCTACGCCGACGCGGTGAGTGTGTCCGGCACCTTGGCCGTCGTCGCCGCGAACGGGATCGGCCTGCGCGTCATGGACGTCTCGGATCCGAGCGATCCCGAGCGCCGCGGGCTGCTCCTGACGAGCGAGACGGTCTGGGGACTGGACACCCAGGGCAGCATCGCCTACGCCGCCAGCAGCTGGAGTGGCAACAGCTCCCTGCTCCTCGTCGACTTCTCCGATCCCGACGACCCCCTGCTCCTCAGCGAGCTGCCGACCCCAGGAGCGGCCATGTCGGTCGTGGTCCAGGGCTCCATCGCCTACGTGGCGGACGGCTCGACGGGCCTGCTCGCCGTCGATGTCTCGAATCCGCTAGCGCCGGCGATCCTGGGCAGCGTGGAGACGGCCGCCGCAGCCGACGACCTCGCCCTTGCGGGCCCCCTGGCCATCGTGATGATCAGCGACGGTGCGCAGGCGGTGGACATCTCCAACCCGGAATCGATGCAGGCCCTGGGCTACGTGCGCACCGACGGGAACTCGCGCGGCATCGCGCTGTCGGGCTCCCACGCCTTCATCGCGGATGACGCGAGCTTCCTGAGTGTGGTCGACTTCGCACAGCTCGGACAGGTGCCGGTGCTGGGAGAGTGGAACTCCGACCTGTACCTTCTGAACATCATCGTCGAGGGCGATCTCGCCTCCGTGCTGAGATTCCGCTCCCACCCCGAATACGAATACCACGTGTTGTACCTGCTCGACATCTCCGACCCGGACTCGCCCTCCACCATCGGTTTCTACGAAGCGCACGGCTTTCCCCGCGACCACGCTGTATCGGGAGACTACGTCTACCTCGCGACGGAATACCGTCTCCTCGCCATCGACATTTCCGATCCTGGCGCCCCCGCACACGTCGGCAGCTACGGCGGTCCCGGCACCATCTGGCCGCGCGATGTCGAAGTGCTTTTCCCCTACGCCTACCTGGCCGATCATCTTAACGGCTTCACGGTGCTCGACGTCTCCGATCCGACGGACATGACGCTGGTCGGGGAGATCGTGCTGCCTGAGGGCGCGCACAGGCTCGCGGTTTCGGAGGGATACGCTTTCGTCGCCGACTACGAAGGCGACCTGCTCGTGGTGGACGTCGGCGATCCCATGGATCCCCAGGTCACGGGCTCCGTCCCGCTTCTCTCGACCTACTCACTGGATGTGACGGTGGTGGGAGATTTGCTCTTCGTCATGGATTGGAGCACGATCCTGCAGATCTTCGACATCTCCGTCCCGGCGGCGCCGTCACTCCTGAGCACGCGGCTCCTGCGGCCGGGCGGGGCCGACGACATCGCCGACTGGGGCGAGGTGCGCGTCGCCGGCACCCACGCCTACGTGGCCGACGGCGTGGGGATGACGGTCCTCGACATCGCCGATCCCGCCGATCCGCGGATCGCGGGCTCCGTCGACCCCGCGCGCTACAGCCAGGGCCTGGCGCTGAGCGACACCCGCGCCTTCCTGCTCTCCGATGAAGACCTCTATGTGCTCCCGCTGCACTGCGACGACGTCACCGCGGTCGCTGAAGGTGCGCCGGCGGCGACGCTGCGGCTCGGCGCCCATCCCAATCCCTTCAATCCCCACAGCACGGTCAACTTCCGCCTCGACGTCGCGGAGAGCGTGCGCCTGGCGGTTTACGACCTCTCGGGCCGACGTGTGCGGGATCTGATCGAGGGATCGACGTACGGGCCGGGCCGGCACGAGCTGAGCTGGGACGGCCGGGACGACCGCGGCCGCGCCCTGCCCTCCGGCGTCTACCTCTATCGGCTGGAGGCCGGGCTGCGCGAGGAGACCCTGAAGGCGGTCCTGCTCAAGTGAGTTCGTCGCTGCGGGCTCGCGTACGCTCGCGCTCCCAATGAGAGGGGAGAGGCCTACTCCCCCTCCAGCTCGAAGCGGGGGAAGAGCGGCTCGCCGGAACTCACGCGCGTCCCCGGCTCCAGAATCCCCCACTCCAAGAGCACCTCGATCTCCCCGGGCTCGGCCGCCTGCCCGAGGCGCTCGAGCAGCGTGCCGCACTTGCCGGGCATGACCGGATGCAGCAGCACGCCGATGAAGCGCAGCGCCTCGGCGGCGTGATAGAGGCATACGGCCACGGACTCGCGCCCGCCGTCCTCCTTGATCGCCTTCCAGGGCGCCCGCTCCTCGAGGTAGCGGTTCACCGCGCGCGAGAGGCCGCGCACGGCCAGGATCGCGCCGTTGGGATGGTAGTCGCGCACTTCCGCGCGCACCTTCTCCGCCGCCTCCCCGGCCGCGCGCGCCAGCGTGCGTTCCGGCTCGCCATAGCCGCCACGGCCGTCCGGCAGGACGCCGTCATAGTGCTTCTCGACGAGCTTGAGCACGCGGTTCAGACCGTTGCCGATGTCGTTGGCGAGCTCCGTGTTGTTGCGCTCGATTACCAGGCCCTCGCTGAAGCTGGAGTCCTGTCCCGGCGTCATCTCGCGCATGAGGAAGTAGCGCAGGATGTCGCGGCCGTAGAGGTCCATGGTGTCCAGGGGCTTGACCACGTTGCCCTTGGACTTGCTCATCTTCTCCTCGCCGAAGAGCCACCAACCGTGAGCGAGGATGGTCCGCGGCAACGCGAGCCCGGCCGCCATGAGCATGGTCGGCCAGTAGACGGCGTGCGTGGTGAGGATGTCCTTGCCGATCAGGTGCAGGTCGGCTGGCCAGAACTCGCCGCTGCGGTCCTCGTCGAAGCCGAACTCGAGGGCGCTGCGGTAGTTCAGCAGCGCATCGAACCACACGTAGCAGACGTAGTCCTCGTCGAAAGGCAGCGGGATGCCCCAGCTCAGGCGCTCCTTGGGTCGGCTGATGCAGAGGTCGCCGAGCGGCTGGCGCAGGAAACCCAGCACCTCGTTGCGCCGCTTCGTCGGCACGATGAAGTTCGGGTTGGCCTCGATGTGGTCGATGAGCGCCTGCTGGTACTGCCCCATCTTGAAGAAGTAGCTCTTCTCGCGGATGAACTCGACCTCGTTGCCGGCCGGGCTCTTGCCGTCCACCAGCTCCTTCTCCGTGTAGAAGCGCTCCTCGGAGACGTCGTACCAGCCCTCGTACTCGTCGGAATAGATTTCGCCCTTGTCCCAGAGCGCGGAGAGGATGCGCTTCACGACCGCCTTGTGCTCGGGCATGGTCGTGCGGATGTAGAAGTCGTGGGAGATCTCGAGCTTCTCCCAGACGGCCTCGAAGCGGGGGCTGAGCTCGTCGGTGTGGGCCTGGGGGTCGATGCCGCGTTCCCCGGCGGCGCGCTGGACCTTCTGGCCGTGCTCGTCAGTGCCCGTGAGGAAGATCGTCTCGTCGCCGAAGAGGCGGTGGTAGCGGGCGAGCACGTCGGCCAGCACGGTCGTGTAGGCGTGGCCGATGTGCGGCTCGTCGTTGACGTAGTAGATGGGCGTGGTCACGTAGAAGCGCTTCATGGCGTCCTCGTCGGCTCGTTGCGGGTTGTTGAGCCGCGAATCTAGCCCAATCTAGAGCTCCCGGTCAATGTGATCGGCTAGCACTTCCTCGATCGCGGTCCTGGCCGATCCGACCGCAGACGGGTTGCTACCCCGGTGCCCGGCAAGCGTGATCAGACCCTTCCACAGCGCCCAGCCGCGACCTCGCGCCCAGGCCGCGCGATCGGCTGGCAGCGCGGAGCGGAACGCTTCCCGGCTTTCCCCCGAGAAGAGCGTCCAGGCAATCGCCAAGTCGCAGGCGGAATCGCCCACGCCGGAGCAACCGAAATCGATGACGGCGCTCAAGCGCCCCCCATTCACCAGCAGATTGTCCGCGCTGACGTCCCCGTGGAGCCAGACGGGTGGTCCATGCCACGCCGCCTCGAGAGCCACCTCCCACACCGAGGTCGCCACTTCGGCGTCGATTTTGCCTCGCAGGGCCGAGATCGCATCCCGCGTTTCCCCGTCGTAGATCGCCAGCGCTCCGCCGCGGAAGAAGTTGTGCTGTCCAGGCGGCGGCCCATCCCCGGGATCGATCCGCTGCAAGGCGGCCAGGAATCGAGCGAGCGTGCTCGAGAACAGGGGCAGGTCGTCGATGCGCTCCCTGGCCGCGTTCTCGCCTTCAAGCCAGCGGTAGACGGACCAATGCCAGGGGAACCCATCGGCGGGAACCCCCATCGCCAGGGGGACGGGAATGGGAAGCGGCAGGAACGGAGCAAGCTTCGGCAGCCATCGCTGCTCCTTTTTCACTTGTTCCGAATAGACTTCGGCACTTGGGAAGCGTGCGAGCATCTCCTCGCCGAGACGGAAGCTCCGGTTGTCCCAACCACCGGGTTCGACGAGCCTGACAGGAAGGTCCGCCCAATGGGGAAACTGCGCGGCGATCAACTTGCGAGCGAGAGAGAGGTCGATATTCACTCTCGTGGCGGGCTTGTCATCAGGGCGCATGAGAAGGGCTCGATTTCGGTTAGTCAGCCGCGGCATCAGATTGTTGGTACGGCTATCCGTGCTTACCCCCGGTTCGGAGTGAAGCGATTCTTGCCCTCGAAGCTCTTGGTCTCGTTGATGTAGCTGAAGTATTTCCGGCACTCGCAGGAGAGATACTCGATGTCGATGGGCGTGAACTTCCTCCGCGCCTGCGGCCAGTACCGGCCCTGCAACGCGATCATCCTGTCGGCCGCTTCTTGATGGCTGGCGCAGTTCAAGTGCTGCTGGAGGCGATCGAGATACGGCGCGGCCCCGATGCCCGTGGGAACCGGGCTGTCCGGGCTGATCAGGTCGGGCTCGAGCAGCGCCAGATCGACCAGCGCCATGAAGATGGGGAAGTCGTTGCTCATCTGGAACTGCGCGTTGATGCTGTCATTCGCCCGCATGACGTTTCCGTCCGCCGATCGGATGCACTCCTCCAGGAAGCCCAGGCAGCGGGGAAACATCTCCACGCATGCCTCCAGGCGGTCGTAAGAGCGGCCCTCCCAGGATGCCGGAACCACCGGATACACCTCCGAGGCCCATGGCTGCGACATCTCGTTCACGAGGGCATGGCGGAGCTCGTCGGGCCGCTTCAGCAGACTTGGGTCGAGGGCGAGAAGAGTCGTGCGCCGGTTGCACCAGCGCGCGAAAAACAGCGCGTGAATCAGGTCGGGAACGGAATCCTTGACGGAATCGACATAACGCAAGACGGCCTTCGTGCCCTTATCGTCCTCCCGGAAGACGTTCAGAAAACGCCCCTGCTGAAATACCGGGTCCTGGGTCCACGGCGGCGCTTCCCCGGCTTCGCGCTTGCTCCGGATGTTTTCCCTCTCGATGCACCAGTCGAAGAAGGCCTGGACGGGATCTTCGATGTCGAGGCCCACGAGAGCGTCGCGGTAGGGATTGTCAGCCATTGATGTCATCCCCTCCCCTCCCGATCCTGGATTCGCCGTAGATGCGATTCTCCATCACCGTAGAAGGCCTTCTCTTTCCAGAACACGTAACTGCTCCCGAGCAGGGCCGTGGCAAGGCTGAAGTCAAGCGCTGCGACACAGAGCAGGAAGGTGTAGTTGTCATGTGCCATCTTCGACAGAGACGCGCCCAGTGCGACCATGAGCGCCAGGAATACGAAGAACCCCGGCCGGAAGAACTGCCACAGCTCGGGTTCAGTCAGCCGGTCGATCCTGGCGAGATTCCTTCTGCAGATCCTGGCGAAGAAACACCCCGCCTTGACAGCACCGGCGAGCAGTCCCACGGCAAGTACCAGCCAGGGCCAGCGTTGCCCCGGCCGCTGCGCATGCGCTTCCATCACTAAGCTGGTTCCCTTGGAGGCGAGAACGATACTCCCGGCATACCAGGTGATAGCGGCCAGCACCTTGAGAACGCGATGAGTTGCGGTCATTGGCGACTCCCAGGTCGACCCGATCCTTCAGATCCGAGTCCAACACTCTGCGGGTGCTTCAGTGTGAGTCCGATGCGACATCTTCTGTCTACAGGAAAACCGGCTGTGTCCAAGCTTTATGTCCGTCTGTATCACTGATTACTGCCCTCACGTATCCTTCAGTTCCGATGGGAACATAGCGCGCCATCCGTCCCCGGACACGGTTTAAGACCTCCCCGTGCTTTCCGACAAACGTCGTGGTGTACCGAATCTGGTCGACTTGCTGTATCTTGATTTCTAGTAGCTCTCTCGATAGCGTCATGGATTCGAGAATCGGGTGATTCGAGGCGTAGAAGTTCCCGGCGAAGAGGGAAGCCATGATTGCTTCCTTCGTCAGGTTCTCCGCCCGTGCACAAATCCAGCCCGTGAATGGCGGCTCCGCGTAAGTGGGATTCACCAACGAGTAGTCGTGGGCGTCGTCAGAGGCGACACCGAAGATCCGAACCCCGCGGCTAAGAAGCAAGTCCCACATAGTGTCCGTAGAAAGGCTGTCCGAGTCTCCGTGGTTATTGCACGTCGTTGCTCCATTGTAGATTTCGAAGGCATGTGCGTTGGGGACACGTGCCATTTCCTCCGCGTCATACCACCAGCGCCAGTTTGGATGGTTGAGCACCGAGAACGCACCCGACTCGTTGGCAAGATCCACAATGGTCTGCATGATCTGAGTCCGTATTGACCGAACACCTGTCCCCTAAATGAGGCGGTGGCCAA
>CAZVHI010000048.1:0-25439 GCA_964627205.1 uncultured bacterium | reverse complement strand
CAGAGATGTCGTCCGAGCATGACCTGGCAAGGGCAGGAGCCGGGCCAGACACAATTTCAGTGGCACAAGGAAAGCCTTGCTGCCTTAGCCCTCGAGTTCATCGAGTCGTCCACGGAGGTGTTCGCGCAGGGTCGATTCCGCCGCATCGAGGAGATCGCCCAGGCGCAGGTCGACCAGGGAGTAGTAGACCCGGGTGCCCTCCTTGCGGCGGGCAAGCAGGCCTTCGGAGGACAGGAGGCCGAGCTGCCGCGAGACGTGGGCCTGCTTCATCCCGGTGGCGCCCACGATCTCCATCACGTTCAGCTCGCCCCCCTCGAGACAGAGGAGGATCCGGAGCCGCGCTGGCTCGGCGAGGAGACGAAAGTAGCCGGCCAGTGCGTGCAGCGGCCTATCCGACCGGCGCCTTACGCCCATGCCCTGCTTCCCAGTGCAAGGGGGGAGGGTAACTCCCTCCCCCTGTTCTCTCACCAACTCCTGTGTAGGGACCCTAGGACGATCCCCACGCGCCATTTATATTACTCAGTGGCTATATTGTCAAGAAGTAATATTTCGGCTCCGAACTGCGGAATGCTTGCGCATCCAGAGGACGGCTGTTAGCTTGGCCCCGCTTGCAGTGGAGCCTATCCCTTTCCAAGTGAAGCAGGTAGCTGGCATGAGCCGAAGCGGACTGCGCTCCTTCCTGGAATCCCGCAGCGAGAGCATGCTCCGGGACTTCCGCTCCCGTGAGCACGTCTATCTCATGATCCTCGCCGTGCTCCTCGGGGTACTCGGCGGCCTCGGCAACCTCTTCTTCCAGCTGCTCATCGACCTCTTCCGCGGCTTGGCCTGGGGCGGCGCGGACCGCTTCGTGGAGCGCTTCCGCGAGGCCTCGCTCTGGCTCAAGCTCGGCGTGCCGGTGCTCGGGGGCTTCCTGGGCGGCCTGATCATCCACTACCTCGCCCCCGAGGCGAAGGGTCACGGCGTGCCCGAGGTGATGAAGGCGGTGGCGCTGAGGGGCGGGCGCATCCGGCGGCGCACCGCGATCGGCAAGACCGTGGCCAGCGCCCTCTGCCTGGCCTCCGGAGGGAGCGTGGGACGCGAGGGTCCCATCGTCCAGATCGGCAGCGCCCTGGGTTCGGCCCTCGGCCAGCTCCTCCGGCTCAACACCGCCCGCATGCGCACCCTGGTGGCCTGCGGCGCCACGGCGGGCGTGGCCGCCACCTTCAATGCCCCCGTCGCCGGCGCTTTCTTCAGCGCGGAGGTGATCCTCGGCGACTTCGGCGTCGCTCAGTTCGCACCGCTGGTGGCAAGCGCCGTGGTCGCCACGCTGGTGAGCCATATCAGCGTGGGCAACGACCCCGCCTTCCTCGTGCCCGAGGGTCTCACACTCACCGACGGCCGAGAGCTGTTGCTCTACGCCCTGCTCGGTCTCATGGCTTCGCTGGTGGCCGTGGGCTTCATGAAGGCGCTCCACAAAGCGGAGGACTTCTTCGACAGCGCGCCCGTCTGGGGACCCTTCCGCACGGCGATCGGCGGCCTCGGCATCGGCCTGGTGGGGCTCGCGGCCCCGCACACCCTGGGCAACGGCTACGCGGGTATCGAGGCGGCCATGCGCGGGGAGCTGCTGCTCGGCGGGCTGGGAATCCTGCTGCTGGTGAAGATCATCGCTACGAGCATCACGCTTGGCTCGGGCAACTCGGGCGGCATCTTCGCGCCGAGCCTCTTCATGGGCGTCATGTTCGGCGGCCTGATGGGCACGGTCTTCCACAGCTGGTTCCCGACCTGGACCGCCGAGCCCGGCGCCTATGCGCTCGTGGGTATGGGCGCGGTCGTGGCCGCGGCCATCCATGCCCCCATCACCGCCATCATCATGATCTTCGAGATGACGCGCGACTACGCGCTCATCCTCCCGCTGATGATCGCAGTGGTCATGGCCACGTTGATGAGCCAGAGGCTGCAGCACCACTCCATTTACACCTTCAAGCTCGCGCGCCAGGGCATCGACCTGCTGCGTGGCAAGGACTTCAACGTCCTCCGGCGCCTCCGCGTGCACGAGGTGATGCACCACCACTTCGACGCTATCGACCAGAGCACGCCGTTTGTCAACGTGCTCTCTCTTCTCTCGGAGAGCAGCCACCACGAGAGCCTGGTGCTCGACGCGCAGGGCCGGCTCACCGGCATCCTCACGCTAGACGAGGTCAAGCGGGCGCTGCCGCAGCTCGATTCGCTGGGCAACGTGCTCATCGCACAGGACCTGGCCCTTGCCGACCCGCCGCTCCTGCGGCCGGACGACGACCTCGACTTCGCCATGCGCCAGTTCGGCCGCAACAACGTGGAGGAACTGCCGGTGGTGTCCCTCGAGGCGCCCGACCTGCCCGTGGGGATCCTCGTGCGCCACGAGGTGATCAAGGCCTACAACGAGGCCATCGCGGAGGACGACCTCGAGGCCAGCGCCGCCGGCCGCATCGAGTCCTCGCTAGGGCGGCGTCTCACGGAGACGCTGGGCGGCTACGTGCTGCTGCAGACCGAGGTGCCGGCGGAGATGCTGGGGCGCACCCTGGGCGAGCTCGACTTCCGGCGGAAGTACAACAGCCAGGTGCTCCTGCTTTGCCACGGGGGGGATTCGGAGGAGAACCAGTACTCACTACCGGAGAGCGGCACACGTCTCTCGGCGGGAGACCGCATCCTCATCTTCGGGCGGCGCGAGGACGTGCACCGCATTCGGAACCTCTAGGCTATTCGCCCGGGCCGGCGTCCGCCAGCAGATCCTCCCGCCACAGCTTCCAGATGCTGCCCTCGGGCTTCGAGCTGATCTGTCCGTACTCGTCGAAACGCCGGCCGCGCTCCGACATGATGCGCTCGCGCCACTCCTTCGCGGCACCCTCGTCCGCAGAAGGCGCGAGATGATCGAGCGTCGCGAGCAGGACGTCGAAGTCATGCGCCTCGCCGAGCATGTCCTGCATCTTCTTCAGATCCTCCTTCCAGGCGACGTAGCGCTCCGGAAGAAAGTTCTCCACGAAATAGCGGAAGCGCTTCACCTCGATGCGGAGGCGGTGATAGTCGCTGCTGTCGCCGTCGATGGGTACGCGGTGGTGAACCTGCGCGGCGCCGAGCCGCGCCACGGCGAGTCGGGCAAGCATTGCGTCTTCTATCCGGACTTGGTCGATCCGCCGGGGAAGAGAGCGGGACCAGCGTCGCCAGGACTTGCGGTCGAAATGCTGGATCGCCCTGCGAGCCCGGCGATGGCAGCGGCGCTGGCGCCCACGCAGGTGGGCCTGCAGGCGCTCGCCCACCTCGTCTCCCCGGACGTCGAGGACCTCCACCCAGATGCGCTGAACCTGTGTGTCACGCAGTTCGCCGAGCCGGTCAAAGAGCCGTTTCCCCGCCTTGCCCATCTTCTTCCAGGCAGCGTTCGGATCGAGGGCGGCCATCGTGGAGGCCACGGTGCGGCTGCGCCGGACGGCCACACGAAGATCGTGAATCACCTCTTCGCTGGCGCGTTTCTTCGCCTGCCTGTGCTGCCGGAGTACCTGGGCCATCGAGAGCGCGAGTCGACTCTCGGTGCCCGTGGCCTCGCCGCTCTGCCTGCGCTTCTTCGCCATCCAAAGCTCCTGAACGCGCCGCCTTCGACGCGAGGTGGAATCTCGTAAGACGTGTAGGGATATACGGGTAGGGGGAACTCTAGCAGATGGGCTCCGAGATCACAAGCGGGCTTGCGCGGATGCGCCCGCGCTCGGGAGAAAGCTCGCTAGCGGAGAGCTCCCGGCCGCAGAGCCCCGGACGGCCCGGACGGAATCTCGACTTTTATTAGGAATGCCCTGGCTATCTCGTTCGATCGTTCGACAATCTGCCGGACACGCTTTTCATGTTTGAAGTCAACGCCCGTATTTCCTATTCTGCCGGGCATGGAATCCGTGCGCATGGACGATACCGACCGGAAGATCCTGGCCATCCTCCAGGAGGAGGGCCGGCTGCCCAACGCCCGCATCGCCGAGCGGGTGGGCCTGAGCCCGCCCACGGTGCTCGAGCGCATCCGCAAGCTCGAGGAGAAAGGCGTCATCGTCGGCTACACCGCGCTGGTGGATGCCGGCCATGTAGGTCTCAACGCAGTGGTCTTCGTGGCCATCAGCCTCGCTTTGCACCGCGCTGAGTCGATCGAGGAGTTTCGGGAGAGGATCCTCGGCCTGCCCGAGGTGCTCGAGTGTCATCACGTCACGGGGGAGGACGACTTCCTGCTAAAGGTCGTCGTCCCGGACATCGCCAACTACGAGGACTTCCTGCTGCACAAGCTCACGCGTGTCGAGGGCGTGAGCAAGATCAAGTCCTCCTTCGTACTCTCGACGCTCAAGCGGGACGCCCGGCTGCCCTTGCCCGGCGCTCCCCGATCACGTTCCGGCAGATAGAGGAGGTTCGGGATGCAGAGGATCGCGATGATCGGCTTCGGCAACGTGGGTCAGGGTCTCGCCGACATCTTGATTCGGAAGAAGGCCGAGCTGAGGCGCCGGCACGGCTACGAGTTCGCGGTCGTCGCCGTGTCCGATTTCAGACTCGGCTCCGTGTGCGACCCGCGCGGGCTCGACCTGAAGCGTTTGCTGAAAGCCCTGCGCGAGAAGGGGAGCCTCGAGGCCTACCGCGGCGGCAAAAAGGGCTGGGACGCCCTGAAGACCATCCGCGAGAGCGGAGCGGACGTCGTCGTCGAGCTGGCCTACACGGACCTGACGACCGGCCAGCCGGCGATCCGGCACTGCCGCGAGGCGCTGAAGCTCGGCCAGAGCGTGGTCACCTCCAACAAGGGTCCCGCGGCCCTGGCCTACCCGCAGCTTTCGCGCCTGGCCGCGAAGCGCGGCGCGCAGTTTCGCATCGAGGGCACGGTCATGAGCGGCACGCCCGTGCTCAACCTGGGCACGCAGGATCTCGCGGGCAACGCCTTCTCGTCGATCCAGGGCATCCTCAACGGCACGACCAACTACATCCTCAGCGAGATGGAGGGCGGCATGGACTACGCCGCCGCCCTGGCCAAGGCCCAGGAGCTGGGCTACGCGGAGGCCGATCCCACGGGCGACGTGGAGGGCCATGACGCTGCCGGCAAGGTGACCATTCTCGCCAACATGTTCATGGACGCGAAGATGGAGCCCGAGCACGTCAAATGCCGCGGCATCACGCGCATCAAGGCCGCCGACATCGCGAAGGCCAAGGCCGCCGGCAAGCGCTGGAAGCTCATCGGCAGCGTGAAGCGCCGGAAGAACGGCACGGTCGACGCCAGCGTGAAGCCCGTGGCGCTGCCGCTGGACGACCCCCTCGCCGCCGTGATGGGCCCCACCAACGCCATCACCTTCGACACGGACCTGCTCGGCAAGGTCACCGTTGTCGGACCGGGCGCCGGCCGTGTGGAGACGGGCTACTCCATCCTCACGGACCTGCTCGCCATCGAAAGGAGCCGCTCATGAAACAGTACACCTTCGCCGTCGTCGGAGCTCTCGGCAACGTCGGCACGGAGATGCGCAGCATCCTGGAGACCTCCGATCTGCCCATCGCGAAGCTTCTGCCGATGGATGTCCCCGAGAACGCGGGCACGAAGATCACCTGGCGGGACGAGGAGCTCACGGTCGTCGCCGCGGAGGCGGACGCCTTCGACGGCGTCGACATCGCCATCTTCAGCGCGGGCGAGGCGGCGGCCCTGGCGCTGGCGCCGGAGGCCGTGAAACGGGGCTGCGTCTGCATCGACAACAGCACGGCCTTCCGCAAGGACCCCGAGCACCCGCTGGTGGTGCCGGAGGTCAACGCCCACACGTTGGCGGATCACAAGGGCATCGTCGCCAATCCCAACTGCTCGACCATTCAGATGCTCGTCGCGCTGGGCCCCCTCCACGAGGCATACGGCATCAAGCGCGTGGTCGTGAGCACCTACCAGGCGGTCAGCGGCTCCGGCCAGGCGGCCGTGCAGGAGCTCGAGGATCAGACCCGCGCCTTCGCCGCGGGCGAGCCGATGAAGGCGAAGGTCTACCCGCACCAGATCGCCTTCAATGCGCTACCCCACATCGATTCCTTCACCGAGAATGGCTACACGAAGGAAGAGATGAAGATGATCGACGAGACGGCCAAGATCCTCGACCCGGCCATCAAGATCACCACCACCACGGTGCGGATGCCGGTGGTGAACGGGCACAGCGAGAGCATCAATGTCGCCCTCGCGGAACCTTTTGAGCTGGACGACGTGCGCGCGCTGTTCGAGCGCGCGCCGGGCATCGTGGTCGAGGACGACCCCGCGAACAACGTCTACCCGATGGCGATCACGGCCACGGGGCAGGATCCCACCTACGTGGGACGCATCCGGCGCGACTTCTCGGCCGAGAACGCGCTCAACTTCTGGTGCGTGTCGGACAATCTGCGCAAGGGCGCGGCGCTGAACACCGTGCAGATCGCCGACGAGCTGATCGCGCGCGACCTCGTGCGCGTGCCCTAGCGGAAGGCACACGGGAAGACGAGTTCATGCAGTGGAGGAGCGAGCCATGGCCGACATCGTCGCGATGAAGTTCGGCGGCACGAGTCTGCGCGACGACGAAGCGCGCGCCGCGGCCGCGGAGCACGTGCGGCAGAGCGTCGCGGCGGGCAAGCGGGTCGCCATCGTCGTCAGCGCCATGGGCAGGAAGGGCGAGCCCTACGCGACCGACACGCTGATCAGCCTGCTCGCCTCCGCCGGCGAGCCGGTCGCGGCGCGGGAGCTGGACCTCGCCATGAGCGCGGGCGAGATCCTCTCGGCCTCCTACCTCGCCCATCTCCTGAACCTCCGCGGGATCCCCGCCCGAGCCTTCACGGGACCGCAGGCCGGCATCCTCACGGACGACGTGCCCGGGCAGGCCGAGATCCTCTCGGTGCGGCCCGATCGCATCCTGACCTGCCTGGAAGAAGGCGCCGTGGCCGTCGTGGCGGGCTTCCAGGGCGAGACCGCCGCGCGAGAGGTCCGCACCCTGGGCCGGGGCGGCAGCGACACGAGCGCCGTGGCGCTCGGCGCCGCGCTCGGGGCCGAGGTGGTCGAGATCTACACCGACGTGGACGGCATCGCCGCCGCCGATCCGCGGCGTGTCCCGGGCGTGCCCTTCCTCGCGGAGATCGGCGCGGCCGAGCTACTCACGATGGCCGAGGAGGGCAGCCGCGTGCTGCACCCCCGCGCGGTCCGCGCCTCACTGGCGACGGCCACCCCCCTTTGCGTGCGCAACACCTTCTCAACGCTCCCCGGCACCCTGGTCCACCACGAGCCCGCGGCGGGGCCCGCGCGGGCCGTCGCGCTGGCTCATCGCGATCGCCAGCTGCTCCTGCGCGTCGCGGAGGGCGGCGATCCGCGTTTGCTGGTCCCCGAGCTCCTCGACATCGGCGGGGGGCGTTTCCTGCTCTTGGACGACGTCTACCGGGCTGAACGCCTGGCGCGTCTGCGCGACGCCCACGAGGTGGAAGAGCCGCAGCGCGGCTGGGCCACGGCCTCGCTGATCCTGAGCGGCGCTGGCGAGCTAACGCTCGCGGACGCGGCTCTCCCTGGGGATGCGGGGGACGCGGAGGCGCTTCCAGACGGTGTAAGCTGCCGGCGCTATCTCGTTCGGGAATCACAGCTGGATACACTGCTGCGCGCCCTCTACGAAGCACACCTCGCTTGAGCCCAAGACAACCCACCGGTTGGTTTCCCTAGGAGGCTTCCGCGGACTCGCGGGGCTATTCGATCGGGTCGGTCGAGACAACGTGCACGTGCTCGTCGTCCCCACCGATGTCACCGCCGATATCGCCTTCCTTGCCGCCGGCAATAGCATGCACGTCCTCGGCGATGCGGAACACGACGATGATGATCTCCAGGTAGACACGCACGAGCAGGGAGTAGACGAGGAAGATCAGCGGGGAGACGAGCAGGGCCAGGACCCCAAGCCCCGCGTTGACCCGGAAGCCCGCGGCGATGAAGGCGATCGCGCCGATGACGGCCAGGACGAGGCCGATCGCGAAGAGGAGCTTGACCAGCTTGGTGGTGATGAACTTGGTGAAGCTGAAGTCGTAGAGCGTGGCCAGGAGACCCTTGTTATCATCCATGATCCGTCCTTTCCGTTCGTGTGACGCTGGGGCGCAGGACTCCTGCCGCGCCGCTTTTCACTCTTCGGGCCGCTACATGCCCAGCCAGGTCTCAGTGACCGCGCGCGCGCGGCCGGCGTTTTCTGGATCCGTGTAGATGGCGAACACGACATGGCTGGAGTCCTTCTCCGCCAGCGCACAGGCCAGCACCGAGAGGGACTCCAGGCTGGTCCGCTCTCCGTTCTTGCGCAGGATGGGCAGCTCGATCCGCGTGAGGCGCGGTTCGCTGAACGCGAGCACGTCGATGGGCATGTCCACGATCAGCTCGCCCGGTCCGAAGCCGCAGCGCTCGGTGAGCAGGCCCTCCACGTCCTCCCTGCTCATCTCCGCGACCGTCGTGCCGAGCGTCTGACGCAGATCATCCTCGCCGCGGCTGGAGATGCTGAACGCGGTCTTGTAGAGGTCGCGGTAGAGGATCCTCTCGATGAGCTGCTCGCTCACGCCACCGTTCATGCGCAGCCGCGTCAGCAGCTCACCGTCGGTCATCTCGTACCAGCCCTCGATCTCGCTGACCGCCAGCTCCATGGCGCGGAGCAGCATGGTCTCGGCGATGCGGCCCGTCTTGTGGCCGTAGACGGCCGAGTACATGTGGTCGCGGGCCACCAGCATCTCCTCTATGGAGTCCAGCCCCTTCTCGAGGAGGTAGAGCTCGCCGAGGGAGTGGTCGGCCTTCAGGGTGTGGAGGATGCGGTAGAGGTCGATCTGGCCGTGGGCGATACCGGTGAAGTAGCTGTCGCGCAGCAGGTAGTCGAGCTGGTCCGCGTCGATGGGGCCGTGGATGATGTGCTGCAGGATCGGGTCGGGGTGGCGGCCGGTCACCAGGTCGCCGACTTCCTCCGGGTCGAGGCCGTAACGGCGCAGCGACTCGGAGATCCAACCCGCGCGGGGAAAGCTGAAGCGCGCGCTGCCCGTGATCAGGCTGCGTGTCAACTCCATGTGATCCTCGGCCAGCAGGCTCTCCAGCGCGTGGCTGAAGGGCGTGTGCCCGACGTCGTGCAGCATCCCCGCGGCCTGGACGAGCCACTTCTGCTCGGGCAGGAGCTCGAGCGCCGTGGCCATCTCTCCGGCAAGGTGGCTCACCCCCACCACGTGGCAGGCGCGTGTGTGCACACCGCCAGGGTAGCTGAGAAAGCTCAGGCCGAGCTGGCGGATCCACTGGAGCCGCTGCAGTTCGGGCAGCTCGAGCAGCGACGACTGCAACTCGTTGAGCTCGATGAAGCCGTGGATCGGATCGTTGATGAACATGACGCCTTTGCCGCAGGAAACCGTGAATCACAACCGGATCCCCCATTCTGCCGAAGGGCCGGTGACGATTCAACGGAATTCGCCTACGGATCCCGCAGACATGTTGCGATTGAAGGGCGTCTCGCGCTGCTCTATATTGTCCCGGCCGGCCATTCCGGTCGTGGAGGGAAGGCGAGGAGAGATGAAAACGATTGCTGCACTGGACGAGCACGCGCTGGAGCTGATCCGCCTGGCGTCCACCCGGCTCCCGGCGGACATCGTCGCGGCCCTGAAGGGGGGCCACGACGCGGAGGAGGCGGGCTCGGCCGCACGGGCCACCATGGGCACCATACTCGAGAACGTGGAGATGGCGGCGGAACGATCCACCCCCATCTGCCAGGACACGGGCACGCCGGTCTTCTTCGTCGCGCACCCCTGGGACTATCCCACGGGACCCATGCGGGACGCGTTCACCGCCGCCGTGCGCGTCGCCACGGAGAAGAACTTCCTGCGTCCCAACGCCGTGGACAGTATCACCGGCAAGAACAGCGGCGACAACACGGGCGATCACTTCCCCGCCGTCTACTTCGAGCAGTGGGATCGCGAGGATGAGATCCACGTCGACCTCATGCTCAAGGGCGGTGGCAGCGAGAACCAGGGCGCCCAGTACAGCCTCCCCCACGCCCCGCTGGGCGCGGGGCGCGACCTGGACGGCGTGCGCAAGGTGATCCTGGACGCCGTCGTGAACGCCCAGGGCCAGGGCTGCGGCCCGGCGGTGCTGGGGATCTGCATCGGCGGCGACCGCTCCTGCGGCTATGCCGTCGCCAAGAAGCAGATCCTGCGCCCGCTCGGCGATCGCAACCCGGATCCCGTCCTCGCTGAGCTGGAAGACGAGATCACCGCGAAGGGCAACCAGCTGGGGGTGGGCCCCATGGGCTTCGGCGGCGGCACCACGGTGCTCAGCACCAAGATCGCCAAGGCCCACCGCGTGCCCGCCAGCTTCTTCGTCTCCATCGTCTACATGTGCTGGGCGGCGCGCCGCCAGGGCATGAGCATCCGGAAGGGGGAGGTGAGCCATGATTGAATTGAGCACGCCGATCGCCGAGGAGGAGATCCGAGGGCTGAAGGTCGGCGACGTCGTGTCCCTGACCGGCACACTGGTCACGGCCCGTGACGCGGCCCACAAGTACATGGTCGAGACCTGGATCGACGGCGAGCCCGCGGGCGAAGACGCCGAGCTGAAGGAGACCCTGGGCGGGGTGCTGCAGGGTGGGATCATCTACCACTGCGGGCCCGTGGTCCGCCAGGACGAGGACGGCCGCTGGCACTTCGTCGCCGCCGGCCCCACCACCTCCAGTCGCGAGGAACCCTACGAGCACAAGGTCATCGCCGCGCTGGGCGTGCGGGCGGTGATCGGCAAGGGCGGCATGGGCGCTAAGACCCTGGCGGCATGCAAGGAGCACGGCGCCGTCTACCTCCACGCCGTCGGCGGCGCGGCTACCCTGATCGCGCAGCGGGTCGAGGAGGTCGAGGCGGTCTACAAGACCGAGTTCGGCCTGCCCGAGGCCTTCTGGCGGATCAAGGTGGCCGGCTTCCAGTGCGTCGTGACCATGGACAGCCACGGCGGCAGCCTGCACGAGAAAGTGCTCGACGCAAGCCGCGGCCGCTTCAACGAGATGTTCGGCCTATGATCTACGACGACATATTGCAAACGGTCGGAGGCACGCCCGTGCTGCGTCTCGGCCGCGTCGGCGCAGAACTGCCCGCGGAGCTCTTCGCCAAGTGCGAGTTCCTGAACCCCGGCGGCTCGCTCAAGGACCGCATCGCCGTGCGCATGATCGAAAAGCTCGAGGAGGCCGGCGAGCTCGCGCCGGGCGGCACCATCGTCGAGCCCACCAGCGGCAACACGGGCATCGGCCTGGCCATGGCGGCGGCCGTAAAGGGCTATCGCCTCGTCGTCACCATGGCCGAGAAGATCAGCCTGGAGAAGGAGTGGATCCTCCGGGCCCTCGGGGCCGAGGTCGTGCGCACCCCCACCGAGGCCCCGCACACCTCGCCCGAGAGCCAGTTCGGCCGGGCGCAGGCGCTCGCGGCGGAGATCCCGGGCGCCGTCATGCCCAACCAGTACTTCAACCAGGAGAACTCCGACGCCCATTACCACGGCACGGGCGCGGAGATCTGGGAGGAGTTTGGAGAGAGCCTGGACGCAGTCGTGATCGGCGTGGGCACGGGCGGCACGCTGATGGGCGTGTCCCGCTATCTCAAGGAGCGCAAGCCAGGCATCCTGGTCGTCGGCGTCGAGCCGCACGGCTCCATGCTCGGCGGAAACAGCGAGCTCCACCCCTACACGGTCGAGGGCATCGGCTACGACTGGGTCCCCCCCATCTTCGATCCCAAGGCCGTCGACCGCTACCTGAGCGTGACCGACCGGGAAACCTACCGGATGGCGCGACGATTGATCCGCGAGGAGGGACTACTGGTGGGCGGCAGCTCGGGTGCCATCGCGCAGGCCATGATCGAGGTCGCCCGCGATCTCCCCCCGGGCGCGCGCATCCTCGGCATCTTCGCCGACGGCATCCGCAACTACCTCAGCAAGTTCGTCAGCGACGACTGGATGCAGGAGCACGACCTCCTCGACGACTAAGCCATCCGAACACCGGGGCAAAGGCCTTCCCCTCGCGCACGCCATCCCCTATATTGAGCCGCTCGCGACGCCCAGCGGAGGAGAGGACGGCGATGATCTATGACGATATCCTGCAGGTTGTCGGCGACACGCCCGTCGTCCGGCTGAACCGGGTCGGGGCGGATCTCGACTGCGAGCTCTACGCGAAGTGCGAGTTCCTCAATCCCGCTGGCAGCGTGAAAGACCGCATCGCAGTGCGCATGGTCGAGGGCCTCGAGCGAAGCGGCCGCCTCCACCCCGGGGGCACGATGATCGAGCCCACGAGCGGCAACACGGGCACGGGGCTGGCCATGGCCGCGGCCGTGAAGGGCTATCCCCTCCACATCACCATGCCCGAGAAGATGAGCCGCGAGAAGCAGGTGGTCATGGAGGCCCTCGGCGCCGTGATCCACCGGACCCCTACTGAGGCGCCGCACGACTCGCCCGAGAGCCTCCTCGGCGTCGCGGAGAGGCTGAACCGGGAGATCGAGGGCTCGGTGATCCCCGACCAGTACAAGAATCCCGACAACCCCGACGCTCACTACTACGGCACCGGTGCCGAGATCTGGCGTGACTTCGGCGAGAGCCTGGACCTGGTGGTGATCGGCGCCGGCACGGGCGGCACCATCGCCGGCGTCGCGAAGTTCCTGAAGGAGCGCAATCCCAAGATCAGGATCGTCGGCGTCGACCCCGAGGGATCCGTGCTGGGCGGACGCAGCGAGGTCTTCACCTACCACGTCGAGGGCATCGGCTACGACTTCGTGCCCGACGTGCTGGACTACACCCACGTCGACGAATGGATCTACAGCAACGACCACGAGAGCCTGATCATGGCCCGCCGCCTCATCCGCGAGGAGGGGCTGCTGGTCGGGGGCAGTTCCGGTGCGGCCGTGTGGGCGCTGCGGCGGGCGGCGCAGGCGATGCCGGGCGCGAAGCGGGCCCTGACCATCCTGCCCGACTCGATCCGCAACTACCTCACGAAGTTCATCAGCGACGAATGGATGCGGGAGCACGGCTTCCTGACCGGCGAGGAGGAGCAGGAATGAAGTTCGACACGAAGTGCGTGCGGGCGGCGATCGAGCCCGATCCGACCACCGGGGCCATCATCCCCCCCATCTACCAGTCCGCCACCTTCGTCCTGCCGGAGGTCGGCCGCAACCTCGGCTTCGACTACACGCGCAGCAGCAACCCCACGCGCCAGATGCTGGAGGAGCAGATGGCGGCCATCGAGGGGATGCAGCACGCGACGGCATTCGCCAGCGGACTCAGCTCCATCGACGCGCTCATGCGCATCTTCCAGTCCGGCGACCACATCGTGTCGAGCGACGATGTCTACGGCGGCGTGAGCCGCCTCTACAACCAGATCTGGACGAGGTTCGGGCTCGAGTACACCTATGTCAACTCGAGCAACCCGGAGGAAGTGGAGGCGGCGATCCGGCCAAACACGAAGATGGTCTGGATCGAGACGCCGACCAATCCCCTGCTCAAGGTATCCGACGTGGAGGCGGTCGGCGAGATCGCCCGCCGCCACGGCTGCCTCTACGGCGTGGACTCGACCTTCGCCACGCCCTATCACCTGCGCCCGGCCGAGTACGGCGCGGACATCGTCATGCACTCGATGACCAAGTACCTCTCGGGGCACAACCTCATCATCGGCGGCATGTTGCTCACCAGCGACGACGAAATGCAGGAGCGCTTCAAGTTCATGCAGAAGGCCGTGGGCGCGGTGCCCAGCCCCTTCGACTGCTGGCTCACCATGGAGGGCATGAAGACCCTCGCCCTGCGCATGGCGCGGCACAGCGAGAGCGCCATGCGCGTGGCGAAGTACCTGGAGGGTCATCCCAAGGTGGCAAGGGTCACGTACCCGGGCCTGCCGAGCCATCCCCAGCACGAGATCGCCGCGCGGCAGATGAGCGGCGGCTTCAGCGGCATGATCTCCTTCGAGCTGACGGGCGGCCTCGAGGCGGGTCGCGAGCTGATGAACGCCGTCGAGCTCTGCGCCCTGGCCGAGAGCCTCGGGGCCGTGGAAACGATGATCACTCATCCCGCGACGATGACCCATGCCGAGGTGCCGCTGGCCGAGCGCGAGGCTCGGGGTTTGACAGACGGCCTTGTCCGCCTCTCGGTGGGCATCGAGAACGCGGAGGACATCCTGGCCGACCTGGACCAGGCCTTCGAGAGCGTCCCTTAGGGACCCACGCGCAGGAGGCCATCCAGCGCGTCGCTTCCCGCCCTTCCTCGTACCTCCCGCGTGTAGCGTAAAGCTCCCCGGCAGCGCCGAGCGCGGCCCCGTCCGCAGAGGCGGGACTTCAGGAATCACCTCCGCCATACGATACCAATAGAGGGACTTTATCTGACGATGGGACGCCGCGCGACCCATGGTCTCCGCTTGCCATCGGGAGGTGATCGAGCGTGAAAGGCGTGATCAACAAGGGCATCCAGGAGATGCTCGAGAAGAAGTACGGGCAGGCAACCTGGATCGACGTCAAGGAGCGCGCGGGCTGCGACGAGCAGTTCTTCCTTCTCAGCCACAACTACCCGGACGAGACGACTTTCGCACTGACCCGGGCCGCCGCGGAGGTCCTGGATCTTCCCCTCGATACGCTCCTCGTCGAGTTCGGTCGCTACTGGGTGAGAAACACGGCCCCCAAGTACTACCCGACCTACTTCTCCCTGGCGGGTCAGTCTCCACGCGATGTCTTCCACAACCTCAACCGCATTCACCAGCAGGTGACAATGGACATCAGCGGGGCGACTCCGCCGAAGTTCCAGATCGAGGAGCAGGAAGACGGAAAGATGACGATCCGCTACGAGTCCCGTCGCGCATTCTGCGCGGTTCTGCGCGGCCTGATCCTGGGAGTGGGCGAACACTATGGACAGGATCTCGTGATAGAAGAGACGAGCTGCATCCACAGAGGGGATCCGGCCTGCGTCGTCGAGGTCGCCGTGCCCTGCGGGGAACCGAGCACGAGATGAAGCTCGATCGCGACATCCTGATCGGGCTCACGCCCTTCATGGTCCTCGCGGACGACGAAATGAACGTCGCCTGGGCGAGCCCCGCTGTCGGCCGCCGCTTCGGCGACTGCGTGGGACGCCGCGTTGCCGATCTGATCGAATCCTCGGACGATGACGAGCCGCTGGGGCCGGAAACGCTCGCCGCCCGGCTCGGCGAGCGGCTGCGCTGGCAGTTGCGCACGGAAATCGATCCCGTCCCACTGACAGGTTGCTGGGTGCGATCCGACGAGGGCCTCCTGCTCATGGCGAGCCCCGTCCTCCGGGACCTCGAGAACATCCAGGGCCTCAGCTTCGAGGACTTCCCCGAGGGCGACACGCAGCTCACTCGGCTGACCATGCGCGACGAGTACGCGAACTCGATCGCCGAGCTCAACGATGTGACGAAGACCTTGAAGAAGAGGGAGGTCTACCTCCGAACCCTGCTCGATTCCATCGTGGCAGGGGTCGTGCTGATCGACGCGAAGACGAGAAAGATCGTCGACGTCAATCCCCTCGCAGGCGAGATGATCGGCGCCTCCAAGGAGCAGATCATCGGCGAGCCCTGCGCGCTCTTATGCCCGAAAGACGAGAGCGACTGCCCGGTTCTCGACGAGGGCTACTCGGTGGATCGCAGGGAGGGAGCGCTCCGGCAGTTCAACGGCGGGACGAAACCCGTACTGAAGACGGTCAAGCCCGTCACCCTGGACGGCAACGTGCACCTGATCGAAAGCTTTATCGACCTCTCGGAGATCAAGACCCTCGAGAGCAAGCTGCTCCAGGCGCAGAAGCTCGAGTCGGTCGGGCAGCTCGCCTCGGGCATCGCCCACGAGCTCAACACTCCGATCCAGTACATCAGCGACAACCTGGGCTTCCTAAAGGATGCCTACCTGTCCGGTGTCGAAATACTCTCGGCCTACCGCGAGCTGATGGCGAACTGCGAGCTGGCCGAGAGCCATCCGGAGGAAGTGGCGAAGATGAAGGCCCTGCTGAAGGCCAAGGACATCAATTTCCTGCAGCAGGAGGCGCCCGAGGCTATGGCACAGGCCGTCGAGGGTGTGAAGCGTGTCAGCGAGATCGTCCACGCGATGAAGGACTTCTCGCATCCGGGAACCAAGGAAATGACGGCCATCAACATCAACGCCGCTCTGCGGAACACGATGATCATCGCCCGAAACGAGTGGAAATACACGGCCGACGTGAAGCTGGAGCTCGACGAATCGCTGCCCAAGGTCGTCTGCCTGCCGGGCGAGATCAACCAGACCCTGCTCAACATCATCGTCAACGCGGCGCAGGCCATTGCCGAGACGTCATCTGACGAGGCTGCCGGTAACGGCGAGATCAGGATCGCCACGCGCAGAGTCGAGGATCAGGCCGAGATCCGGATCAGCGACACCGGCCCAGGGATCCCCGAGGAGATCCGCCCCCGGATCTTCGATCCCTTCTTCACGACGAAGGAGGTTGGGGAGGGATCGGGCCAGGGCCTGTCGATCGCTCACTCCGTGATCGTGCAGAAGCACGGCGGGAGCCTCGACTTCGAGACGGCGGCGGGCGTCGGCACGACTTTCGTCATCCGCCTGCCCCTGGCTGATACTGCATCCGCTGAACTCGACGCCGCAGGGGAAGCCGGCCCGGAGCCGCAGCCTGCGCATAGCTAGTCGCGCGCGTTCAGCTTGCGGAGGTCCTCTCCCTAGACTCCGCCAACACATCCCCCAGGATCGCGAGCGCTCGCTCGACATCGCCCGGCTCCACGCCGAGGTGGGTCACCATGCGCAGGCGCCGCCCGTGCTCGGCGAGGAAGAGCAGCCCGCGTTCCGCGCAGCGCGCCTCGAGTTCCGCCGGCGTCAGGTTCTCGTCAAGAAGATCGAAGTAGACGATGTTCGTCCGCACGCGCTCCGGTTCGGTGGCCAGGCCCGCGATCTTCGCCAGGCCATCCGCCAGTCGCCGGGCGAGCTCGTGGTCCTCGGCGAGGCGCTCCACGTTCCGCTCGAGGACGTAGATCCCCCCCGCCGCGATGATCCCCGCCTGGCGCATACCGCCGCCGAGGCGCTTCCGCAGACGGTGAGCCTCGACCACGAAATCCGTCGTGCCGCAGACCAGGGAGCCCACGGGCGCGCCGAGCCCCTTCGACAAGCAGAAGGACAGCGAATCGGCGAGGGCCGCGAAGTCCGCGACGGCCGCGCCTTCGGCCGCGGCGGCGTTGAAGATGCGCGCACCGTCGAGGTGGACCAGCAGGCCGTGCCGGTCCGCGAGCCCGCGGGCACTGCGCAGGTAGTCGAGCGAAAGCGGGCTGCCCCAGCAGCGGTTGTGCGTGCTTTCGAGGCAGAGGAGCCGCGTGCGCGGGAAGTGGCTGTCGTCCGGGCGGATCGCCGCCTCGACGCGGGCGAGGTCCAGCTTGCCGTCGTCCTCGTTGGGAATCGTGTAGGGCTGCAGGCCGCCCACGGCGGCGCCGCTCGCGGCCTCGTAGACGAAGATGTGCGCGTTGTCCCCGACGATGAACTCCTCGCCCCGCTCGCAGTGCACGAGCAACCCGATCAGGTTGGCCATGGAGCCGCTGGGCACGAAGAGCGCGGCCTCCTTCCCAGTGATCGCGGCGGCCATCTCCTGCAGCCGGTTCACGGTGGGATCCTCGCCGAAGACGTCGTCGCCGACCTCGGCCCGGGCCATGGCCTCGCGCATGCCCTCGTCGGGCAGGGTGAAGGTGTCGCTGCGGAGCTCGATGACCTTCAAGGGGAACCTCCCGCGCCGCTTCGAGTAGGCGGCCAGTGTAGCTCGCCCCAAGCTTCCTGGGAAGCCCCCTGGCCAAATCGGGGGCCTTCGGCTAAGCTGGTTCGCCTGCGGTCACAACGCTCGGCCGACGAGGAGGAAAACGAATGACTCCGTTCATCGCACTGATCCTGGCGGGTTCTCTCTGGACGGGCCGGCCCGCTCCGCCACCGGACATGCCCGACTCCCTGATCACGCGTCCCCTGCCGCCACGAACGGGCGCGTTCCTGAGCTCGCCGCGCTACATGGTGGTGAGCGCCCACCCCCTCGCCGGCAAAGCGGGCGTGAACCTCATGATCCGTGGTGGCACAGCCGCAGACGCGGCGCTCGCCGTGCAGGCCGTCCTCTCGGTCGTGGAACCCGAGAGCAGCGGCCCGGGCGGCGGCTGCTTCATTCTCTATCACGACGAGCAGGGCGACAGCCTCCACGCCATCGACGGGCGCGAGGAACTACCGGCAGGCGGACACCCGACGATGTTCCTGGACGAGGAAGGGCGCGTCCTCCCCGAGGTCCGCTCCGGCGGGCTGCCCGTCGGTGTGCCCGGCACCGTGGCCGCCATGAGCCGGCTGCAGGCGCAGTTCGGAAAGATGCCCCTCGACAGCGTCCTGGCGCCCGCCATCCGCATCGCGGAGGAGGGCTTCGCCGTCAGCCCCGACCTGGCGCGCGCTATCCGCAGCCAGGCGCCGCGCCTGCTGCGCTTCCCCGCCACACGCGAGCTCTACTTCCGGCCGGACGGCAGCCCCCACGCCGAAGGCGACACCTTGCGCAACCCGGCCCTCGCGCGCTTCTACCGCCTCTGGGCAGCCAGCCCAGACGCGGATTTCTTCTATCGCGGCGAGGTCGCCCGCGCCATGGTGGACGCCGTCCGCGGCGCGCCCTTCCGCCCGGGCCATCTGGGGATGGACGACCTGGCGAACTACCGAGCGGTCGCGCGCGAGCCCATCATCGGCGAGTACCGCGACCTCCGCCTGGCCGTCTTCCCGCCGCCTACGTCCGGCGGCATCACGCTACTCGAGATCCTTGGACTCATGGAGACGCGCCCGTCCCCGACTCGTCGGATCCGGGAGGACTCGGACCTGCTCGACTTCCTGGACGGCCTCGCGCGCGCCTCGCGCACAGCCTTCGCGGACCGAGCCGCCTACCTGGGCGACTGGGACTGGCGGCCGGAAACCCCCCTGTGGTCGCTCTTCGACCCGGACTTCATCGATGCCCGCGCGCTGGAGGCCTTCGATCCCGACGCGGACCTCGGGACCCCGCCGCCCGCCGGCTCGCTCGAGGGCTTCGACACCACGCACTTCGTCGTCATCGACCGCTGGAACAACCTGGTCTGCTGCACGAGCACCATCGAGTACACCTTCGGCAGCGGCATAGTGGTGCCGGAGTACGGCTTCCTGCTCAACAACGAGCTGACCGACTTCAACCTCGTCCCCTCCGACCCGCCCGCGCCCAACGACATCGAGCCGGGCCGCCGCCCCCGCGTGACGTCGCTGGACGCGGATCCGGGCGAGGGCGGCAAACGCCCCCGCAGCAGCATGTGCCCGGTCATCGTCTACGGAGAGGACGGCGAGCCGGAAATGGCCCTCGGCTCGCCGGGCGGGCCCACGATCATCGGCAGCGTGGCCACCATCCTGCTGCTCGTCTACGAGTACGACATGCCCCTCACCAAGGCGGTCAGCCACCCGCGGCTCTACAGCCGCGGCGGCCCCCTCGAGATCGAGACCTACGGTTGGAACAGGCGGAACCTGTCCGATTCCCTGCGGACCCGGGGCTGGGAGATCGCGCCGCTGGGCTCCTACCCGTTTCTCCGCGGCGACGTGCAGGCCCTGCAGATCCATGACACGGGCAGCCGTCACGGCGCGAGCGATCCTCGCCACGACGGCCAGCCGAGGGGCGGCTGACGCGGGGGCCGGCAGCGCGCCGGCCGGCGGCGCGCCGGCCCTGGTCGTCGCGCCCCTAGCAAGCTCGCTGCAGGCGCGGCGTCGAGCTAGTCGATTCCCAGGGACACGAAGTCGAACTTCTCCACGTCCACCAAGCCGCGGTCGGTGAGCTTGAGCTTGGGGATGACGGGCAGCGCCATGAAGCTCAGGGTCATGAAGGGCTCGGGCAGGCCAGAGCCGAGGGCCCGCGCCGCCGCGGTCAGCTCGTCGAAGCGTGCGGCCGTCTCCGGGACGGGCGCGGGGGACATCAGCCCGGCCACGGGCAAGGGCAGCGAGGCGAGGACGGCGTCGCCTTCGCTTACGAGCTTGCCGCCCCCCATCTCGCGCAGGGCCGCGAGGGCCGTCTCCATGGAAGCGTCGTCGGCGCCCACGACGATGAGGTTGTGGGAGTCGTGCGCCACGGTCGTGGCGAGAGCCCCGCGCCCGAGGCCGAAACCGCGCACGAAGCCGAGACCGATCCTGCCCGTCCCGTGATGGCGCTCGATCACGGCGAGCTTGAGCAGGTCGCCCGGCGGGTCCGCGTGGAGGCGTCCGCCTTCCCGCCGCGGTTCGAGCCGCTCCTCGCCGGTGAGGAGCTGGTCGGGATGCGCACGGATCGCGCGGATCTTCGCCGTGCCCGGGTCCGTCACGGCGAAGGGATCAGGCGGCAGTCCCTCGATGCGCATGCCACCCTCCGGCGCGGGCGTCGGGGACGGGAGGGGCGCCGTGAGCCGTCCCCCATCCGCCACGAGACGCCCGCCGTGGAACACGCGGCTCACGCGCAGCGAATCGAAGTCGTCGAAGACGACGAGGTCCGCCCGGCGTCCCGGCGCCAACGCGCCGCGCTCCGCAAGCCCGAAGTAGTTCGCCGCATTGATCGTCGCCATCTGCAGCGCGGTCACGGGCCCCACCCCCGCCGCAAGCGCGCGCCGGACCAGGTGGTCGACATGCCCCGTTTCCAGCAGATCGCTGGGCGTCTTGTCGTCACTGCAGAGGAGGAAGCGGCTCGTGTTCGTTGGCGTGAGGGCTCGCAGCAACTCGTCCAGGTTGCGGGCGGAAGATCCCTCGCGGACCATGACGCACATCCCCAGCGCGAGCTTTGCGCGCGCTTCAGTGGCCGTCGTGCACTCGTGGTCGCTACCGATTCCCGCCGCCGCGTAGGCGGCGAGGTCCTTGCCCGCGAGGCCCGGCGCGTGCCCGTCCCGGGGCAAGCCGCCCGCCAGGGCCAGCTTCGCCAGCACGGTCTCGTCCCGGAAGATCACCCCCGGGAAGTTCATCATCTCCGCAAGACCGATCACGCGCGGCTCGGCGAGCAGCGCCGCGATCTCCTCGAGGCCGAGCTCCGCCCCCGCGCTCTCGAGATGCGTGGCCGGCACGCAGCTCGGCGCCATCACGAACACTTCGAGGGGCAGAGCCTCCGTTGCCGCGAGCATGTAGCGCACTCCTTCTGCGCCATGCACGTTCGCGATCTCGTGCGGATCGATGATCACGGTCCCCGTGCCCCGGGGCACGACCGCCCGGGCGAACTCGTCCGGCGTGGCCATGGAGCTCTCCAGGTGGATGTGGGCGTCGATGAAGGCGGGGGCGAAACATGCGCCCGCGAGATCCACGACCTCTCGCCCCTCGTAGCCCTCGCCCAGCGCGGCCACGACGCCGCCGCTGATGGCCAGCTCCACCGTCTCGACCTCGCCGGAGAGCACGTTCACGTGGCGCCCTCCCCGCAACAACAGGTCCGCGGGCTCGTCCCCGCGGGCCACCGCGATTCGTCTGGCCAATCCGCTCATGCTTTCCCCTTCCAAAACCGGACCCCGCTGACTACTATCTCCCTTGCTCCGAGGCTATAGGCCGCACCGCCTCTCGTCAAACCAGGAAAGCAGGAGTACCCCATGACCTCTCCCGAGACCCAGCTCGACTTCGAGGCACAGATCCCCGAGGTGATCGGCGCCACCCATCCGGTGCCGCTGCTGGACGGACGTATCGTCGACGGCATCTACTTCGACAACGCCGCCAGCACGAAGCCCTTCCGCGAGGTCAGCGAGTTTCTGATGCAGCTCGAACCCTTCTACTCGAACATTCATCGGGGAACGGGCTACGACTCCATCTACTGCACGCACATGTACGAGGAGGCGCGCCGGATCATCCTGGACTTCGTGGGTGGTGACCCGGAGAAGCAGATCGTGATCCCGGTCCGCAACACCACCGAGGGGCTCAACCTGCTGGCGATGAGCATGAACCTGGAGCCCGAGCGCGACGTGGTGATCTGCTCCATCCTCGAGCACCACAGCAACGACCTGCCCTGGCGCGGCAAGGCCAAGGTCGAGTACCTCCCCTGCGACATGGAGGGCACGCTCGACCTGGACCTTCTCGTCGAGCGCCTGAAGCATCACGCGGGCGCGGTGCGTCTGGTCTCCGTGACCGGTGCCAGCAACGTGGTCGGCACGGTCACTCCCATCCACGAGATCGCGGCGCTGGCTCACGAGCACGGCGCGCAGATCTGCGTGGACGCTGCCCAGCTCGCCCCCCACCGGCCCGTGGACGTCCGGCCCGAGGACGATCCCTGCCACCTCGACTACCTGGTCTTCTCCGCGCACAAGCTGAACTCGCCCTACGGCGAGGGCGCGGTCGTGGGCGACTTCCAGCACTTCCAGGAAGCTGCGCCCTACCTGCAGGGTGGGGGCACCGTCTATTCCGTTGGTCTCGACCACGTCATCTGGGCCGATCCGCCGGACAAGCAGGAAGCCGGTACGCCGAACATCTTCGGCATGCTGGCGCTCGCGAAAGCCCTGCAGGTGATGGATCGCTTCGGCATGGAGAACGTCGTCGAGCACGAGAAGCGGCTCACGCGCCGTTTGCTCGCCGGGATCAAGGAGATTCCCCGCATCGGCGTGTTCGGTAAGACGGACCCCGAGGACTTGGGCGAGCGCCTCGGCGTGGTCGCCTTCACCGTGGCGGGACTCCACCACGCGCTGGTTGCCGCGATCCTAAGCTACGAGGGCGGGATCTGCGTGCGCAACGGCTGCTTCTGCGCGCACCCGCTGATCAAGCACCTGCTCAACGTCGGCAAGGAGCAGGAAAGCGCCTTCGAGGCAGCGATCCGCCGCGGCGACCGCAGCGACGTGCCGGGGGCCGTGCGCGCCAGCATCGGACTGCACAACCGCGCCTGGGAGGTGGATCACCTCCTGGACATGCTGCGGATGATCGCCGAAGAGCGCTGGCAGGGCGACTACGTGCAGGACAGGGCGACCGGCGAGTTCCTACCGCGGGGATACGAGTTCGACTTCAAGGACCTGCCGGGCTTCTGAGCTGTCTCCAGCCGGCGACCGGATCCTTCCCACCCTCGACTCAGGGTGGCGCCTCTCCACCACAAAATCAGCAATATTTTAGTATTTTCTTGTTTCCGTATATTGAAATCTACTTCGTTGCAATGGTATGATCCTTTCCCATTTTTATTGCGTTGTTGCAACCTGGTGCGAGGTAGCGATGATACTTCATGGATGCTGCTCATCCATGAGCAGGACCGTACACGGTATCGCATCCTGTGGTCTTGCCATCTTGGTCTGCCTTGGCTTCTCCCCTGACGCCAGAGCTCAGACGATCATCTTCGATCCCCCCCACACCTCAGTCGACGTCGGGGAGACCTTCACGGTCCGACTACTCATCGACCCGAACGGGCAGGAGGTGATGGGGATCGCGCTCGAGGCGGACTTCGACGAGGAGATCGTGGGGCTGGAGGTCAGAGGACAGGGCAACGAGAGTCTGGCCTTCACGACCAGCGTCGGCGATTCGATCCGTGTCGAGCCGGGCACGGCTGCAGGGGTGCTGAGCTTCGGGCAGCTCAAGCGCATCTTCCAGGAATCGACCCACGAGCCAGGTCCCCTCGAGTCGAGAGTACCGCGGTAGGGCCTTGCGGTACTGATTTGGATCTTGATTCCGGATTCCCTGGGACAGTGCTCTCGGTCACTGGGCCGAGGAGCGTGGTCAATCCCTCACCTGTGGCGGTTCGAACTGTTGCGGTTGTTTTTCCGAATAGCGGGATGTCGCCGCAGGAACGTCGAACAAAGGAGATTCATCTGATGAGACAACACATACAGCTGATCGCAGGGCTCCTCTTGCTGAGCGCCCTGCCCGCTTCAGCGGCCATCATCAATGTGCCGGCGGATTATCCAACGATCTCCGCGGCGATCACTGCGGCCTCACCTGGCGACGAGATCATCGTCGCGGCGGGCCCCTACCCTGAACAGCTCTCGATCAGCAAGAGTTTGACACTGACGGGAGCGGGCGCGGGCGCATCGACCATCCAGGCTCCAGGTGTGATGGTGCCCGACGGGAACGGTTTCGTGAACATCATCACCATCATGGGCACGGGTGTAACGGTCGATCTGAGCGGCTTCACCATCGCAGGGCCCGGCCCGACCGGATGCGGCAGCATCAACACCGGCATCTTTGTCGGCGGCGACGCCCATGCGGACATCCATGACAACGAGATCCTGGACATCCGCGATGAACCCTTCAGTGGTTGCCAGAACGGACAGGGCATCTGGGTTGGTCACCACGACACCTTCGTCGAGGTGGGTACCGCGACAATCACGAACAACACCATCACCGGCTATCAGAAGGGCGGCATCGTAATCGACAACACCGGCTCGGACGCCACCATTGCCGGAAACACGATCACCGGCGTCGGTCCGACGGCCACGATTGCCCAGAACGGCGTTCAGATCAGCCGCGGCGCCACGGCAAATGTGAGCGGCAACGACATCTCCGGGCACGTCTATAGCCCCGGGGGCACGTGGTCGGGCGGAGTGCTCGTATTCTGGACCTCCAACGTGACCGTCAGCGGCAACAGTGTTGACGCGAACAACGCCGGCATCTTCGTCTACGACTGGCCGGCGAGCGGCGATCCCGTCACGGGTAACGTGGTGGAGCTCAACGACTGCGACAACAACGTCAATGCCGGCATCTATGTCAGAGGCACGTTGACCAACGGCAACACGATCCAGAACAACACGGCCGACGGCAACTGGGCCGGCGTTTGGGGATCGTGGAGTGTCTCCGGAAACACGTACACCGGCAACACGATCACCAACTCGACCGGCAACGGCTTCTACTTCTGGATGGCCGACAACAACCTGCTCGAAGACAACACGGTCGAGGGTTCGATCAGCGGCTCCGGCGACGCCTGGGGCATCGCCTTCGACGGCGACAGCTCCGATGGCTCGGACAACAACACCGTCAGCCGCAACTCGGTCATCAATGGCGACGTGGGCGTCTGGGTAGGAAACAACGCCGACGGCAACGTGATCGAAGAGAACTTCCTGACCGGGAATCTCTACGGCGTGCAGGTCAGCACATACAGCGGAGAACCCGACCCGACCAACACGACGATCTACTCCAACGACCTGTCCGGCAACACGACCGCGGCGATCGAGAACACCACGGCGCTGGTCGCGGACGCGTCCGGCAACTGGTGGGGCGACCTCGACCCGACCGATGACTTCACCGGCAGCGTGGACTACAACCCATGGCTGGCGGTGGGCACCGACATCGAACTCGGGACAGCCGGCTTCCAGGGCGACCTCTCCACGCTCTACGTGGACGACGACAGCCCGGGAACTGGGCACATCCAGGAAGGTGTGGACCTGGCCTCGGGTAGCACCATCAACGTTCTTGCGGGCACCTACGAGGAGCAGCTCAACATCGACAAGGCGATCGAGCTCGCGGGCGCGGGCGCAGGCAGCACGACCGTCCTCTCGCCCGTCACCCTGACCGACTTCTTCATGACCTCCGCGGCG
>CAZVHI010000047.1:0-25974 GCA_964627205.1 uncultured bacterium | reverse complement strand
GCTCCCCTGGCACAGCTACTGGATCGCCATCCAGGCCGTGCTCGACTTCCCCCCGCAGTGGATGTGGGCCGAGAGCGCGCCGGAGTACGACTGGGGCGAGGAGGGCGTGCTCCGTGGCGAGGTCTTCGGCATTCCCGACTGGACGCCCTTCAGTATCATCAACGGCACGTATTCCGAGCTCGCATTCCGGATCCACACGGCGCAGGGCGTCCTGGCGACGAAGCTACCCCTCGCCGGCGGCGGTTACTGGTCGTCCCAGGAGGATCCGGGCGTGATCGTATCGGAGTGCGCCGAGGACTTCCTCAGCGACAGCAGCGAGCCGATCACGGGCGTCGAGTGGTGGGGGGACTACTACAACGGCAATCCATCCCCGCCGGCGCTGTTCTATGTTCGGATCTACGACGGTGTCCCCACAGCCACGGCGGACACGAGCTGGGGGCAGGTCAAGACTCTGTACTGAGCTTGCGGGAAGTCAGCGGTAGAGAGCCTTCAGCTCGCTGAGACTGCACTCACCCGCCGCCGTGGGGATGAACTGCCGGCTGCCGTTCGGCTGCCAGACCCAGTCGAAGGCCACCGTGGAGTCGCCGAGGCTCGTGACCTCCAGCTTCACGGCCGTGGTCTCGGGCGTCTGATGCTGCTGGATCTGGAGCAGCACGAAGGCGAAGCCGTCCTCCACCGGTGCGAAGCGGATCAGCTCGACACCCTCCATGTGGACGATCTCCTCGAGCGCGAGCGAGTCCTCGAAACCCACGACGAGGTAGCGGTCGAAGGAGTGGATGTCCTCCGGCGAGCGGAAGAAGGGGCGGGTCGAGTCCGGATCGAGCTCGAAGAAGACGAGGTCGACGGTCCCCCCGGCGATGATCTCCGCGTAGCTCCCGCTGCTGTCCACGGAACCCGTGGCGAAGTCGAAGCCCTGGACTGTGTCGCCGAGGGCGATGGCCTCCTGGGTAGCCAGCTTCAGGGAGGCGCTGCCCGAGGGCAGACCCCAGGGATCCACGTAGTCCGCGCGGAGGGTCGCCGCGCCTCCGAGCAGGCAGACAAGGACCGCGAGCCCGCCGAGCCCCGCGGCTGCCGCGCCGCGCCGCTGCGCGAAGTCCCACCTCACGGCGAACCTTCCTCGAAGGGGCTGCCCGGCGAGAGGCAGTCGCCCCAGGCGCCGATGGGGGCGCAGGCGCCGTCCAAGGCAGGGCTGCCGGTCTCGACGCGCCCGTCCGCGGCGTCGGGACTGCAGAAGAGCGGATCGGCCTGGAGGTCGTCCGCGCCGGGATCCACCAGGGCGTTGTAGTCGCCGTAGACGTTGTCCCAGAAGAGGTTGCAGCTTAGCTCGGGCGATGGGCCCGACTGGTTGAAGACGCCGCGGCCGTTGCCGGCGATGAGGCAGCGCTCCATGGCCACCACGCCTGCCTCCGCGGTGAAGAGACCGGCGTGCTCGCTGCGCCGTAGCGTGAGCTGTGATAGAGCGGCGGTCGCGCCGTCCCGGAGCCAGATCCCGTACCAGAAGGAGCGATCGATCGTCACGGAGTCGGCGAGAACATGGCCGCCGCTGAGGGAGAGGCCATGCTCGTTCGAGCGCAGCTCCGCGCGGTGGATGCGGAGGGTGTCGGCGGCGCCGCCCAGGAGGAAGAGGCCGGTCGAGCCGCAGCTCTCGAAGAGGACGGTGTCGAAGCTGCCGCCGGAGTGGTAGAGGTAGGCCCCCGACGCGCCCGCGTTCTGGATGGCGAGCCCTGCGACCTGCGTGGTCGGGCTGCGTCCCTCCAGGTAGAGCCCGAAGTCGCAGCCGTTCGCGCCGACGTCCAGGCGGATGGGGCCGTCGCCGGGGAAGGCCGCCAGGGTGAGATCCGCCTCGGTGATCAGGAGCGCCGCCCTGGGATCTTCCTCACTGCCCTCGTAACCCGGCAGGCTCTGACCCGGGAGCGTATAGTCGCGCGTCCGGAGCAGGAGGCTGTCGATGCCCTGCTCGGCGCAGTAGTCGATGCCTTCCTGGATTTCCAGGAGCAGCGTGTCGGCGGGGTTGCCCGGGACGACCAGCAGGGACTTCGGTGCGACCGTCAGCTCCAGGACGTTCTCGACATCGGCCACGACGTAGAGCGATTCGGAGTAGCTGGCGACCAGCGCCTGCGTGTGGCTCTCGTAGCCCGTGTCGTAGACGCCATAGTAGGACTCTGAGTCGAGGGGGTAAATCTGATGGACGCCCCAGAGGATGTCGGTGAGGAGCTGCTCACTCTGCGCCGTCTCGGTCGTGTCCTCGACCACGGGGAGCACGAGGCGCATGGGCGCCGGGTTGCCTTCCAGGTCGAAGATCCGGACCCGCAGGTCCCCGGTGCGCGTCTCGACTACGACGTCCAGGGTTCGCTGGATGCCGTCGCCCTGCTCGATGTCCCACACGTTCACGAGGAAGTGGACGGTATCGATGTCCGCGAAGCTCGTCGGCGCGATCCAGACGACCAGGGAGTCCTGCTGGCTGTCGTCCACCCAGCTGCCGATCCCGCCGGCGGACCAGAGGTAGAAGACATCGTCCCCGTCCGGATCCTCGGCGCTGATCGACAGCGAGATGCTGTCGAGAGGAGCCAGGACCTCCGGGTCCATGACGATGCTCCCGACGTTGGGCAGGTGGTTCTCGGGCAGATCGTTGACATCCAGGCTGCAGGCGGCCAGGAGGGCGGTCAGGAGCATCGCGGCGTAATGCGGCCGCAACCCACACGTCTGCGTGGTCCTGGAGTTCATTCACATCCTTTCCCGGAGATCGGGGAATGATAGTACAAAGCCCTGCCAGTGAACAGAGAGAAGGCCCCGGTCCTCCGGGCGCGTCGGAACGGGATTCGATCGGGGGTCGGGCGTTTTTTTTGAGGTTTTTTCCGCGATTTTTTTGAAAGGAAGGCCTGCCGGACGTTTCCATCTCGACGGGGTCCATCCACTCCGGCCGATGGCCTTGCCGTTCTTGTCACCGAGCAGAAGCGAGACCGATGCCTGCAGCGCCCAGACTCCTGCTCCTCCAGCAAAAGTCTTCCTACCCCGCATTGCAGCTAGATTCCCTGCGCCGCGAATTCCATCTCGAGATCCACACCGGTGGGAAGCCGGTGCCCTTCCGCGCGCCAGAGCCCTTCCCCGACGCCGTCATCGTCCAGGCCGGCCCGCAGGACTGGGCGGAGCAGCTACCCAGGATCCTCGACCTGGTCGAGATCGACCCGGAGCTGCCGGTGATCGTCATCCTCGACTCCCGACTGCCGGGCTGGCAGCGCCTGGAGATCCTCCGCGGGCCCGTGACCGTCCACCTGGAGGAGGGGGTGGACCAGCAGGAGCTGCGGATCGCTCTCGCCCGCGTGCTCCGGCAGAGTCGCGAATTGAGGGAGCGCCGATTCCTGGTGGATCGGGACGGTGAACGCTTTCCCAGCCCGGGAGAGCCCGCGCTCGGGCGCCTCCGGGGCGTGATCGAGGCCGCCGCGGCGGGGGTCGAGGGATTGATCATCTGCGGCCTGCCCGGCTGCGGGCGGGGCCACGTCGCCCGAGAGATCCACCGGCTCAGCCAGCGGGGATCGCGGAGCTTCCTGAGCCTCGATGCCTGCGCTCTCTCCGCGGAGGAGTACCGCTCATGCCTTCTCGGCGGCCGCGGCCCGAACGGGAGGCGGGAGACGGGTCTCCTCGAACTGGTGGGCGGCGGCACGCTGCTCCTGGAGAACATCGATTGTCTCTCGGATCCTCGGCAGGCGGAATGGCGGGAGATCCTGGCCGGGCGGGGAATCTGGCGGGGTGGGCAGGCCGCCACGCGTCCCCTTGCCCCCCGGATCATCGCTACAGCCGGTCCCGGACTGATCGAGCGGGCGGAGCAGGGCCGCTTCGATCTCTGTCTACTCGAGCAGTTCAGCGCGGGGACGATCAGCATGCCCTCGCCCGAGGAGTTCCAACGGGACCTTCGCAAGAACCTGCACGAACAGATACGAAACCTCCGGCGCCGCTACTGCCGGCCCCGGCTCTCGCTCGAGAAGGAGGCGAAGGACCAGCTCCTGCAGCATTCCTGGCCCGGCGGCCTGGGGGAGCTCAGAGGAACCCTCGAGCTGGGGATCCTCCGTTCCCGAGGCAGTCGCCTGAGCGCCCGGGACCTCCACTTCCAGGGCCTCGATATCGAGCTGCTGCCGCCCGACTACAAAACGGCCAAGCAGCTCGCGGTCCTCGACTTCAAGCTCCGATTCTTCCAGCGGGCCCTCCGCAGGGCGGATGGTGTGCTCAGAGATGTGGCGAGGGCCAGCAATCTGCGCCGCCCGAGCGTATCGACCATGCTGAAGGATATCGGCCTCCGGGCCGCCGACTTCCGGAAGCAGAAGAGCAAGCCACGCTCTTAGGCCGTTAAGCCGCCATTCCACAACAGCTTTCCTCTCTTCGCGTCTTTTACGGCGTAATATTTTGAAAATCCCCTCCCGCCGGCGTTCTCTCCCTGACAACACCCCCTGCTCTGCTTCGCCCCACAGGACGTCATGACAAGAAACCGCCATCGCGCATCCCGTCTCCCGCTCGCGGAGGCGGCGCGCCTCAATCGGGAGGGCATCATGCCTCGCAATTGGACCTACCTTCGCTGTTTCGTTCCCCTCTTCATCGTCATCGCCGCGGTGCTCGGCTGCAGCGACAGCTATGACCCGGTGGCCCCGGATCTCACCCAGGACGACGCCTGGCAGGGCGGCGGGGGCATCGGCGACCGCTCCAGCTTCCAGCAGGTCCTGAAGGACAGCCAGCATGAGAACTACACGGAGGTCTCGGGCGAGATCGACGGCGGCGCGGGCGGCAGCTTCAGTGGCAGCGTGAGCGGCTACCAGAACTCGTTCTCGCTGAGCGTTCCCGCGGGCGCCTTCCAGGGCTTCAGCACCCTGAAGATCCTCGTGCCCAACGAGGCCGTGCCGGTCTACCAGCTCCTGCCCCACAGCAACTTCGACGAGGACGTCACGGTCACGCTGGACTACTACATGTGGATCGTCGAGGGAGACATAGCGCACGGGGACAGCTGCGAGGTCTTCTTCATGAACGAGGTGACCGAGGAATTCGAGCAGCTCCCGACGCGTGCAACCTTCGTGGCCGACTCGACTGCCGCTTCGGTGAGCTTCGAGACGGATCACTTCTCGCGCTGGCACATCAAGAAGGATGATCTGGGTTAATGAGCCAAAGTACGCAGCACCAGCGGAGTCCAGTAGTAAGGAGTCCTCCAGGTCTTCTTTCCGAGATCTCGGAAGCGCAGGCGCACGCGCCGGAGGGCCTGGGCGGGATTCCCGTCCTTTGTCAGTTCCAGGTAGAAGAGCCGGGAGAACTCCGCGCTCGCCTCGTCTTCGATGCGCCGGGAAGAAGCGATGACGCCGTGCGCGCCCGTGCCTAGGAAGCCGCGCGCCAGGTCCAGGATGGGCCCCCGGCGGCTCGAGGCGCCCCTGGAAACCTCGCAGCAGGAGAGGAAGACGAGCTTGGTGTCCAGGCGCTGCTCGCGGAGCGCGCGCACCGACACGCCCGGCGCGCCGGGGGCCGAGCTGGCGAGCTTGAGATAGGATTCGTCGTAGCGGCCCTGGTGGACCCGGCCGTGCACTGAGACGTGGATCGCTTCGTAGGACCGCTGGAAGAGCCGCAGGAGCACCTCGCCCCGCGCCTCCTCGCTGACGAAGAGCTCGCTCTCGCCGGACCATGCGGCGACCACGGACTCCGCCTCCGCCTCCGCGTGCCGGAGGATGGGCTGGCCGCCCGCGCCGTCCCCGTTGAAGCCCATGGCCAGGAGCTCACCGCCGGGATCCACGGAGAGGGGCAACTCGTTGCCTTCCGGCAGACCCACGACCTCGACGACGGGGGCGTGGTCCAGGACCTCCTTGCCTTCCCAGGGGAGCAGGGGCCAGGGCAGGCCGTGCAGGGCGCCGTCCGGCAGCACCTGCAGGGGCTCTCCCGGAGCCCAGCGCCCCGCCAGGGGGGCGAGGAGCCGCTCGGCCAGGCGGCTCTCGCAGTCCCGGCAGCGCACCTCCCGCGGGCGGCGGACGAGCTGCTGCAGGGTCTCGGCGTCCTCCGTGATCGTTCCGGAGTCCGAGAGCGGGAAACGCAGGACTTCCCCGCTGTCCACGAGCCAGAGGTGACCCGCCTCCTCGCCGAGGGCGAAGACCAGGGTCAACTCCTTGGGAAGTACGAGGTGATTCCGGGGTGATCTTCCCCAGGAGACGTCCAGCATCTCCTGCCACAGGCGGAGGGTCTCACGGGCGGTGTCCTGCCCCCGACAGAGTTCGGGCCGCGCCGCCAGGATTCCGATGCGGGCGAGATAAGCATCCCGGATCTGGTTTACCGTCATGAAGCGCAGCTCGGATTGCCCCAGGGCTCGCTGCCGCCCGGCCAGGAGGGAGCAAGCGGTCTCCTGGGCGTGCAGGGCCTGCTCGGGTCTGCCCAAGTGCTCCAGGCTGTGGCCCAGGGTGATGTGATAATGGGCCGCCAAGTCCGGCGGCATGCGGTCGCCGGCCTCGTCCAGCGTCTCGCGCAGTAGCTGAGCCGACTCCCGGTGTCCACCTTGGGCGGCGAGGACCTCCGCCTGGAGGAGCCGGCGCAACTGAATGGTCTTGAAGCCAGGATCCCGCTCCAGGTGCAGGCCGACCTCGTCCAGTTGCGCAGCGGCCGAGTTGAGTCTTCCCTCCTCCAAGAAGAGCTGTGCGCGCGACAGGTGCTGCTGGCTGACGAGTGCTGGACGGCGGCTGGCCTCGGCAGCGGCGAGGGCCGAATCCAGGCCTTCCAGAGCACGGCTCCGGTCTTCCAGAGCGGCCGACAGCTCGGCCTCCAGTTCCCAGTACTTCGCCGCACGCACGTGGGAGGGGCGCCGGATCAGGCTGTCCCGGGCGATCGCCAGGTATAGGTCGGCCTTCTCGTGCTCGCCCGTGGCCAGGCGCAGCTCGGCGCGCAGGAGCTCGATTTCGCAGGGGAAGTCCACGCCGGGCAGCTCCGTGTAGATGGAATCCTTGAGCGCGGACAGTTCCTCCAAGGCGCGATGGGAAATCTCGGGCCGCCCAAGCTCCCGTCCGAGCACGGCGAGGCGGGAGAGGCGCAGGACCTCGTCTTCGGGATCCCGCCAGCCGGCGTCCGTGTGCTCGGCGAGGTGACTGAGGGAGTCCGCCTGCTCGTATTGGCCCAGGAGCAGACGGTAGTCAGCCTCCTCCTGGTAGACCGCCCAGCGATGGCCGTGCCGGGGCGAAGCCTCGGCCCAGCGCTTCGCCTCCCGCAGCGCCACGTGGGCCGAATCGAGCTGACCCAGGGTCATGTAATCGTCGGCGAGGTTCAGATAGGATTTCGGGACGGAGGAAGAATCGCGTACGGCGACGAAGTGCGCCGCGACCTCCCGGTCGATGGCCAGGGCGGTCAAAGGCTCCCCTGCCCCGGTGTAGAAGGACGAGAGATAGTGAAGCGCGATGTGTTTCAGGTAGGGGAATCCGAGACGTTCCGCCTCCGTCCGCACTGCCTGGAGCATGCGGGGTGTGCGAAGGGGATCGCCCACCTGTTCGTGGAGGATGGCACATTCCATCCGGCAGTCGAGCGCGAAGACCTGATGCGATGCCACAGAGAAGAGCGAATCCGCCCTGGAATAGGCGTGGAGCGCAAGAGGCGCCTTTCCCAGGCGTCGCAAGCTCCCGGCGATCCTCCGCCAGTACTTGGCCTCCAGTGCGGCGCCGCCGATCCACCTCGACTCCGGAAGCATCTCCAAAGCCTGGTCCAGAGCCTCTTCGCCCTTGCCTGCCTTGGTCAGTGCCCGGATCAGAGACAGGGTCAGGATCTGCCGCTCCAGGGGAGCCAGCGATGCTCCAAGTTCGAGCGCGCGCCGGAAGCAGCGGACACTCGTGTCGGGCGCTGCGAAGAACTTGCCTTGAACGAACTGGCCGACGGTAGTGGAGAGATCCTGCAGTTCGGGCAGGGCCAGCAGGGAGTCGATCCGTTCGAAATCCTCCAGCTCCACAGCCCAGCTCCGGGCGATCTTGAGCCAGAGGAGGTTGCCGGGCTCCCTTTCCCAGGCGGTGAAGAACTGTTCCCTGGCCAAGGGTCGGGTCGCAGGGTTCGCGAGGGAGTCGATAGTCCTCCCCGCCACGAAGACCGCGCTGTCGACGGGCGCTCTTCCTGCGGGATCGGCACGATGCCAGGCGCGCGATGCGTCCAGCGCCTCGCTGATCCAAACCTCGATGGACGGGGCGCTACTCCGCTCCGACTCGCTACCACGATCGCCACAAGCACAGGCGGCGAGCAGTGCCAGGCCGAGCAGCAAAAGGGCGCTCCGGGTGCCGCGTTTTTCGGACATTGCTAGAGGAATACGTGAGGAGCATTTGAAGTGCAAGGGAACGATCGGGTATTATTGCTCTCATCGACCGTCCCACTCGTTCAATTCCCGATTGCAATGGCAATTAACAAGATCGACATCGAAATCCAGCGGGCCCTGGCGGACTTCATGGCCGGAGACGAGAGGGCCGCCAACCGCTTCTGCCGACTCCTGGAGCCGCTCCTCTTCGAGATCGCGGTCGGCATGCTGGGAGGCACCCGCTCGGACCCGGAAGACGCCGTCCAGATCTCACTCGTGTCCATCGTCACGCATCTTCGAAAACGACAGGTGTTTGAAGGGAGTCTCACGTCATTCTCCGCCGTCGTGGCGGCGAACCGCTGTCGCGATCTTCTGCGGCGTGAGAATCGCCTCCTCGATACCCCCGAGCAGAACATCGAGGAGATCTTCCCCGGCGAGTTGGTGGAGCCGCTGGAGGACATCATCCGGGACGAGTTGCGGAGCGAGCTGGGCTCCGCCATGAAGAAACTCGATCCACCCTGCCGCAAACTTCTGATCGACATCTACTATCGCAAAAGGAGCCTGAAGCGTGTAAGTGAAGGCCTGGGACTCGGAAGCGCCCAGGCTGTTCACTATCACCTCGGGATTTGTTTGAAAAAGTTGCATCAGAATTTTGAAATCCTGCGCCAGGGACGTTCCATAGGCGTGAACGCCGGCGAAGCCGGCACGAAACACCGCCGCAGTACCTCGAGAGAGGATTGAAAATGCCACCCCTGGATTATATGTGCGTCGAACCGGACCTGCGCGAGAAGGCGGAAGGAGTCGCGCCGGAGAAGCTGGACCCGGAAACGAGACGAAACTGGGAGCTGCACCTCGAGATCTGCCATGACTGCCGGGAGAAGCACGCCTTCGCCTCGCTCGAGCCGTTCAACAAGGTCGTGGGCGAGCTCTTGGCGGAGGGAGTCGGGATCAATGAGGAAGTCGGTGTGTGTGGGAGGCCGTTCCAGCTCGCCGGGGGCAATGGATCATCGCAGCCTCGCCTCCGCCGCCACTCGTTCTGGCTCGGTGCGACCGCGGCCGCCGCGGCTGCGATCGTGCTGGCCCTGGCTCTGCCACCGAACCCGAAGTCGCTCATGCATCCCTTCACTCCGATCCTGGACGAGAAGGCGCCCGACATCAGCTTCCTGATCAAGCGGCCCCTCGAGGGCGAGGTGCTCCTCGGATCGGGCGGCGAGCTGGAATGGACGAGCGTGGAGAGGGCGCGCTTCTACCGGGTCACCCTCCGCGGTTTACGGGACGACTTCAACTGGACCAAATCCGTGAACTCAACCACGCTCGACCTGCCGGAGGGAAGCGAGGCCCTGGGTGACTACCTGGCGATCGTGGAGCCTCTCCCAGAAGGACTGATCCCGGAGAAGGATCGCGAAGTGCTCTTCCGTCGCGGTGGACCCTTGGCCTTCCTTGCCTATCGCCTCGAGCACATGCCGGTCGTCAGCCTCCTGCTGATCTTCGGCTCGCTAATCCTCGGATCTCTGGCGGTCTTCCGGCGCCAATGATTGAAGAGTGGGTCAGGTGAAACCCCCGGGCAGGGCCTGTGCGGCCTCGCCCGGGGGTCTTCCCTTGCTGCTCCGGTGGCAATCACGGATACTCCCTGGCCATGCGCAGATCCGTCGTCGTCGTCCTGCTGCTCGGAGCGCTCTTCCTCCTCCTGCTACCGCGCCTGCCCGTCGACCGGGATTACCTCGTGCGGCGGAGCATGGAACGGGAAATCCTGCCCCGGCTGGAAGCCCAGCTCGATATCCACCGGGCCACGGGACCAGTGGAGCCGCTGCTCGAGCTCCGCGGTCCGGGCGAGGACTCCCTGCGGGAAAGCCTGCGGGACTTCCTGGCGGCCGCCGCCCTCCCTGACTCCGGCGGCAGGCCATTGCGCCTCTCGCTGGCCTGGGACTTGGACGGCAGGGACCTGCATGTGCGCGGCTCGTTGCGCAGCCTCCGCCTGGAGACCTTCCTGGACGAACACCTTCGTCTCCTCGGTTGGGAGAGCCTCCTTCCTCCCCTGATCGCCATCCTCCTGGCCTTCGCCTTCCGCCGCACGCTGCTCTGCCTCTTCGCGGGGATCTGGGTCGGGGCGACCCTTCACCTCGGCGGCAATCCGCTGCGAGGGATCGGCTGGGTCCTCTACGACGGCATCCTGCGCCACGCCCTGCTGGACCGCTTTCGCCTCGAGATCCTCGTGTTCGTCTTCGCCCTGGTCGGCGCGGTGGGGATCATGAGCCGCATGGGCGGCGTGGCGGGCATGCTGCGTCTCGTGGAGAGGGCGGTGCGGGGAGTTCGTTCGGCGCAGTTCTTCACGTCGTTGATGGGGCTCGTCATCTTCTTCGACGACTACACCAACACCATCCTCGTCGGCACGACGATGCGACCGCTCACCGACCGCTGGCGCATCAGCCGCGAGCGGCTCGCCTACCTCGTGGACTCGACCGCGGCCCCGGTGGCCGGGCTGAGCGTGCTGTCCACCTGGGTGGCCTACGAGATGAGCCTCTACGCCGATCAGCTGCCCGCGGCGGGCATCGAGCAGGACGCCTACATCATCTTCCTCCGGACCATCCCCTTCCGCTTCTACTCCATCTTCACGATCCTGCTCGTGATGATGGGCGCTGCGAGCGGTAGGAGCTTCGGGCCGATGCTGAGGGCGGAACGCCGCGCGCGCGCCGGCCGGATCTCGCCCGAGGTCGAGAGGAGGGGGATGGCCGAGCGCCTGAGCGACGGCGCTCTCCGCCGAACCGCCCGGAAGAAGGGAGTGCCGGCCCGCTGGTACAACGGCGCGGTACCCCTCGCCCTGATCATCCTCGTCACGGTGGCCCTCATGCTGCACTTCGGCAACGTCGAGGGCCGCTCGCTCGCAGGGCTCTTCGACGCCGCCTACCTGCGCGGTACGGTCTTGTCCAACACCCAGAGCACGCGCGCGCTCGCCCTCGCGTCGATGCTCGGCTTCCTCTGCGCCCTGCTCCTGGCCCGCGGCCAGCGATTGCTGAGCTGGCGCGAGGGCCTGGCCGCCGGCGCGGGCAACTTCCGCGCGATGTTCGAGGCCGTGGGCATCCTGATCCTGGCCTGGGTGATGGGGCATGTCTGTGACCTGATGGGCACAAGCCAGGCGCTCATCGCCGTCGCCAGCAGCGGCCTGGAGCGGATGGCCCTGCTCTTCCCCCTCATCCTCTTCCTCACCGGCGCCGCCGTCTCCTTCGCCACGGGCAGCTCCTGGAGCACCATGGCCATCCTCCTGCCCAACGTCGTGCTGTTGGCGAGCGCGCTGGGCGCGGAGACGTCGCTGGGCGCGGAGGGCCTGCTGCTGATCTCGATCGGCGCCGTCCTCGAGGGCAGCATCTTCGGCGACCACTGCTCGCCCATCAGCGACACCACCATCCTCTCGAGCGTGTCGAGCGGCTGTCCCCACATGGCGCACGTGAAGACTCAGGTACCGCTGGCCCTCATGGCTCTGGGCGTCTCGGTCGGGGCCGGCTATCTCCCTGTGGCCCTCGGCCTGCCCGTCTGGGTCTCTCTGCTCCTCGGCGCCGCCCTGCTGGCGCTCCTCCTCCGCCTGCTCGGACGAGAACCCGAAGCTTCTGCATCCGTGCTATAATTCAGAGCTCGCGCGAAGCCCGCCACCGACGCCTCGGGAACCGACACCGGAGGGAATCATGATACGCCGTCGCCGCCGATTCGGAGCGGGAGCGATCCTGCTCGGTATCCTGATCTGCCTGACCTCGCCCACCCTGGCCCAGGACGGGCCCATCGCCATCTACGACGAGGGCAGCCTCTCCTTCCACTACGCGCAATGGCCCTGGGGATCCTACGAGGGCGACTTCTCGGCGGAGGGCGCGCTGCTCGACTCGCTCCTCTGGGGAAGCGAACAGCTCGAGAGCTGCGGCGGCTCGCTGGAGACGAACGCCGACACGACCTTCGCCTGGGGCTACGGCGCCGTCTACAACGCGGACGACACCGTGGACCTCGCGGGGCTCTTCGTCCGTTCCGCCGGCGAGCTCGCGCCGGGCAGCTATCCCGTGGACGTCACCGACTTCATGGCGGACTTCTTCTACTTCGACGACATCTCGGACTTCACGATCCCCGAGAACCCCGACAGCATCACGGACTGGCTCGGCCTGGTCGAGGCGGAGCACAAGTTCCTCGGCGCGAGCGGGAGCATCACGGTCGCGGCCGTGAGCGACACGAGCTTCGCCGGCAGCTTCAGCGGCACCATGCTCGATCCCGAGAGCCTCATGGTCATCGAGATCACGAGCGGGCTCTTCGCCTACACCGGCGCGCCCGTCACGACCGGCGTCCCCGCCGAGATCGCGCCTGGGCTGACCCACGGCAGCTACCCGAACCCCTTCAACCCCCGGACCCGCCTGCGCCTGGCGCTCGCGGAAGCTCGGACCTTGCGCGTCACGGTGCACGACGTGCGCGGCCGCGAGCTGTCCGTCCTCTACGAGGGCGAGTTGGCGGCCGGCGAGCATGCCTTCGAATGGAGTGCGACGGACGCGGGTGGGCGCACCCTGCCGGCGGGCCTCTACCTCTATCGCATCGCGGGGGACGGTGTGCTGGCAAGCGGGAAGATGCTGCTCCTGCCCTGAGGGGCGAGCGCGATCGGGGCGGAGGCGCGCACTCCGGCGGCGCGAGCTAAGGTCAGGGAGCGACGGGGCGACCCCTTTCTAAGAGCCGCAGGCCGTTTGCGATCACCAGCAGCGAAGCGCCCATGTCGGCTGCGATCGCCATCCACAGGGTCGCGATACCCGCCACGGCCAGGCCCATGAAGACCAGCTTGAGGCCGAGCGCCAGGATCACGTTCTCCTTGATCACCCGCAGCACGCGCCGGGAGTGGCGCAGCAGCCAGGGCAAGCGGCGTAGGTCGTCGGTCATCAGGGCGATGTCGGCGGTCTCGATGGCGGCGTCCGAGCCGACCGCGCCCATGGCGATGCCGAGATCCGCGGCAGCCAGCGCGGGGGCGTCGTTGACGCCGTCGCCCACCATGGCGCAGCTGCCGTAGGCGACGCGGAGCTCGTCGACGGCCCGCGCCTTGTCGGCGGGCAGCAGCTCCGCGCGGACCTCATCGGCGCCGACCTCTCCGGCCAGCGCATGCGCCACCCTCTTGTTGTCGCCGCTCAGGATGATCCGGTGCTCGATGCCCAGCCGCTCCAATTCCGCGAGCGCCTCCGCGGCGTCAGGACGCAACGCGTCGCGCACGGCCAGAAGGCCGAGCAGGCGGGTCTCGTTCATGACGAAGAGCAGCGTGTGCCCGCCGTCCTCGAGCCGTGCTGCGTCGGCCGCGAGCTCGGCGAGCCCCAGATCGCGCTCCACGAGGAGACGTTCGCTGCCCACCCAGTAGCTGCGGCCGTCCAGCTCTCCGGCGACACCCCTCCCCTGCAGGAGTTGTAGCCGCTCGACCGGGCGCAGCGGCAGGCCCGCCGCCTCCGCGCCTGCGGTTACCGCTCGCGCGAGGGGATGCCCGCTCTGCACCTCGAGCGAAGCGGCGAGCGCGAGGAGATCCCGCTCGCTGAAGCCCTCCGCGGGGATCACGGCCTCGAGCCGCGGTCGGCCGGAGCTGAGCGTACCCGTCTTGTCGAAGGCGACCGCCCGCAGGCGGGCCGGCATCTCGAGATAGACGCCGCCCTTTATGAGCACGCCGGCGCGCGCAGCGCGGGCGAGCCCGGCTACGATGCTCACGGGCGTAGAGATGACCAACGCGCAGGGGCAGGCGATGACCAGGATGACGAGCGCCTGGTAGAGCCAGTGCAACCAGCCGCCGCCCAGGATCAGCGGCGGCAGGACCGCCAGCAGAGCGGCGACACCCAGCATGGCCGGCGTGTACCAGTATGCGAAGCGCTCGACCCAGCGTTCGCTGTTCGCGCGGCGTGACTGGGCCTCCTCGACCAGACGGAGGATATGGGCCAGCGTGCTGTCGTGCGCCGCGCGTTCGACCTCGACCACCAGGAGCCCGTCGCCGTTGAGGCTGCCCGCGAAGACCTCATCCCCGGCGGTCTTCTCCACGGGGATCGACTCCCCCGTGAGCGGGGACTGGTCGACGGCGCTATGCCCTTCGAGCACGTGGCCGTCCATGGGGACCTTCTCGCCCGGGCGGACCAGGACGCGGCTACCCGGCGGAACCTCGGCCACGGGCCGCTCCTCGCCATTGCTGCCTTCTCCGTCCAGAACGCGGGCCGTCTGGGGCGCCAGTTCCATGAGGGCTCGGATCGCCCGGCGCGCCCGGCCGACGCTCCAGCTCTCGAGCATGAGTGCAAGCGCGAAGAGGAAGGTGACGGTGGCCGCCTCGAAGTACTCGTCGATCAGCAGCGCGCCGCAGATGGCGAGGAACATGAGCAGGTTCATGTCCGGACGCAGGCGCCGTGCGGACGCCCAGGCCCGCGGCGCGACGAACCAGATCCCCGACAGCACCGCGGCCAGGTAGAGCAGCACGACTCCCGCCGGGGCGACGCCGTGATTCCCGCCCAGCGCGCCCGTCAGGCCTCGGGTCAGGCTGTCCGCGAGGAAGGCGACGAGGATGAGCAGCCCGCTGAACACGGTGAGTAGGATGCGCCCGCGCCGCTCCCAGAAACTCTCCTCGGGGGCGCAACAGCTGCAGGAGATCGCGTCGTGCCAGGGCGTCGCGCTCAGTCCCGTGCGGGCGATGGCCGCCACCAGCGCCGCGGCCTGTCCCTCCGCGGGCAGCGCCACGCTGAGCTTGGCGTTGATCAGGTCGAAGCGCAGGCGCTCCTCGTCCCCGACCAGCGGTAGGAGCTCGCGCCGCAGGAGTCCCACCTCCTCCGCGCAATCCATGCCCTTGATGCGGAAGTGCTGCCAGGTCATCTGTTGCAACGATTCTCCTTGCTCGATGTTCGAACCTGCCGACCGGCGGCTCAGCTCGCGAGCGGATCGGCCGCGCGCAGGCGCGAGACCGCGGTGACAACACGCTCAACAATCTCGTCCACTTCGTCGACAGCGGTGAAGCGGCCCAGCCCGAAACGTATGGCGGAGTGCGCGAGCTCCCTCTCCAGTCCCATGGCCAGGAGGACGTGGGACGGGCCGGGCTCCGCCGAGCTGCAGGCCGAGCCGCTTGCAAGGGCGATGCCGCGCAGGGCCGTCACCAGACCCTCCGCGTCGACGCCCGCGAAGCCCAGGTTCGCGCAGCCCGCAACCCGCTCGGAGCGTCCGCCCTGGACGCTGACGCCTTCCAGCCGCGCGCGGATGCCGTCCACGAGCCGGTCGCGCAGGCGCGCGACGCGCTCCGACTCCGCCGGCATCTCCTCGCCGCAGATCGCCGCCGCCTTGCCCAGCCCGACGATGCCGGGCACGTTCAGCGTGCCCGAGCGCAGCCCGCCCTGCTGGCCACCCCCGTGCATCTGTGTCTCCAGACGCACGCGGGGCTCTCGCCCGCGCAGGTAGAGCGCGCCCACGCCCTTCGGGCCGTAGACCTTGTGGCCGGAGATACTCAGCAGGTCGATGTTCATCTCCTCCACGTCGATGGGGATCTTGCCGAAGGCCTGGGCGGCATCCACATGGAAGAGTGCGCCGCGCTCGCGGGTGATCCGCCCGATCTCCGCGAGCGGATGGAGCACGCCCGTCTCGTTGTTGGCGGCCATCAGACTCACCAGGATCGTGTCGGGCCGGATCGCTTCGCACAGCTCGTCGAGGTCGATCATGCCCTCGGCGTCGACAGGCAGGATGCTCACCTCGCAAGCGTGGCCGGCGAGCCAGCCTGCCGTGTCCAGCACCGCACTATGCTCGGTGGAGCAGGTGATCAGATGACGGCCCCTCTCCGTATAGAGGCCGGCCGCCCCCTTGAGGGCCAGGTTGATGGACTCCGTGGCGCCGCTCGTCCAGACGATCTCCCTTGGGCTCGCACCGATCAATCCCGCGACCTGCTCGGCTGCCGCGGCCGCGGCCTCCTCGGCCTCCCAGCCGAAGCTGTGCTCGGCGCTGGCCGCGTTGCCGTAGCGATCGGTCAGGTAGGGGGTCATGGCCGTGAGCACCCGTGGGTCCAGGGGCGTCGTTGCCATGTTGTCCATGTAGATGCGCCGTTTCATGGCGGTCCCGCAGGTTTCGTGGAGGGAGGGAGGATCCCGGCCTGCCGGGGAGCTGCGACAGCAAGGCCAAGGTAGGGGCGGGCCAAATTGCTGTCAAGGACGGCGCGGACGGCCGCCGCGGGGGATCGGCGGGTCGTCAGGAAACCGGCTGTTCCGGGTTCCCCCGCATCATGGCCAGCAGCGCGAAACCCAACAGGAAGAAGGCACCCAGCGCGAGGATCGAGAGCCGGGCCGTGCCCGTGACCTGGCGGATCAGCGCGAAGAGGATGGGCCCGCCGATAGCGCTGAACTTGGCGAAGACCGAGTAGAAGCCATAGAACTCGGCGCTGCGGCCCGGCGGGATGAAGCGGGTGAAATAGCTGCGGCTGAGAGCCTGCGTGCCCCCCAGGCAGAGGCCCACCGCGGCGCCGAGGAGCCAGAACTCCCAGGGCTCGTGCATCGCCCAGCCCCAGGTCACGACTCCCAGCCACACGACGAGGCTCGCCATGAGCGCCGGGCGCGTGCCCACCCTGCCGGCGAGACGCCCGAAGAGCAACGCGCCGGCTATGCCGACGAGCTGCACCATGAGCAGCGTGCCGAGCAGCGTGCCCGTGGAGAATCCCAGTTCGTCCTTGCCGTAGATGGAGGCCATCTTGACGACGGTCTGGATGCCGTCGTTGTAGAAGAAGAAGGCCACCAGGAAGAGCGCGAGTTCGCGATGGCGCAGCGCCATGCGCAGTGTTTGCTCGATGCGCCGCTTCGCCTCGCTCCGCAGGGCGCGGCCGCGCAGCGGAGTCTGCTCCCCGGGCGGTTCCTCGAGGAGACGCCACGCGGCGAGGCCGAAGCCGCCCCACCAGACGCCTGCCGAGGCCAAGGCGATGCGCACCGCCCACTCCTTGCTGATCCCGAGCCCGGCGTGTCCCTGCACCAGCAGCAGGTCGGCCAGGAAGATCAGCCCGCCACCCAGGTAACCCCAGGCGTATCCACGGGCGCTGATGCGGTCGAGCTCCGCGGGCTCGCCGAGCTGGGGCAGGAATGCGTCGTAGAAGATGTTCGCGGCGACGAAGGCGGAGGCTGCGGCGAAGTAGAGCAGCAGGGCGAGCCTCACGTCGCCGGGGCCGACGAGGACGAGCAGGACGGTGCAGAGTGCCCCCGGCAGGAAGAAGCCGAGAAGCCAGCGCCGCCGCTTCCGGCAGACGTCGGCCACCGCGCCCAGAAAGGGCGCCAGCAGGAAAACGAGCAGGGCCGAGAACCCCGAGACGTATCCCCAGAGACTCGTGGCGCTCCACTCCAGCCCAAGCGCAGTCACGCCGCCCTCGGGCACGACGGCGTCGGCGAAGTAGACGGGTAGCAGGGCGGCGAGGATGACCGTGGCGAAGGCGGAGTTCGCCCAGTCGTAGAGGTACCAGCCGCGCCGCGCGCGCTTGCCGAGCTTCTGCGGTGCCTTCACGACTCGTCTCCTGGGGGTGGCGCGCCAGCGAGGGGCGCTTCCGCGAAGCGAGCGTCCAGGAGCGCGGCCGGAGCCGTGGCGACGACCAGGCTGCGGGGGCCGTGGGCGCCCAGGACGAGGACTTTCTCGATGTCGGCCGTGCGGCTCGGGCCGCGGATCAGCGTGACGCGCCGCCGGGCCGGCTCCGCGAGCTCCGCCGATCCGCCGGGTCCGCGGCGCGTGAGGAAGTCGCCCAGAGTGGGATGGACCTCCTCCTCGGCGACGAGCGCGTAGTGCGTCTCCGCGAGGAAGGCTGTGCGCCGCGAGCCGGGAAAGCGTCCCGTGAGTACGACGCTTCCCGTCTCGGCCAGGATGGCGTCGGCGAGGGTGAAACCGAGCCCCTCCTCGTCCAGGTGGATCGGCGATGCTTCCCCGCCCGCATCGCGCGGGACGCGCGCCTCCGCGAGGAAGGCGTCCAGCTCGTCAGCGCGCGCGAGACGGCGCCATTCCGTGTCGCTCTCGGCGAAGCGTTCTTTCAAGAGCATGGCCTGTTCGGCGTTCACGTGACCCTCCCGGGATGGCGGCGTCTCAGCTCACCGCGGAAGGAGCGCTGCGGGGGCGCGGGCAGGACGCGCGTGTCGCTCCAGGCGCGCGTCAGCCGCTCCGCGACGAAGGTCGGCAGCAGGCGCAGGGCCAGGCGCAGCGCGGCACCCGCGATGCGCATCAGTCGGGTGCGTCCCGCTACCTGTCCGAAGCCGCGCCAGAGGAGGCGGCTCGACACGGACGCGCTCCGTTCCCTCTCCGTCCGCGCGCCGAGGATGAGCTCGGGCAGGGGGATTTCCGCCGGACAGATCTCCCCGCAGGCCCCGCAGAGGGAGCAGACGTCGGCGAGGCTGTTCGATTCTCGCGTGAGCTGGGGGCTGAGCAGGATGCCCATGGGGCCAGGGTAGACCGAGCCATAGGCGTGTCCGCCGACGTGCCGGAAGATTGGGCAGACGTTCAGGCAGCTGCCGCAGCGGATGCAGGCCAGGATCTCGCGCTGAGCGCTCGCGGCCAGCGCGCTGCGTCCGTTGTCGACGAAGACGACGTGCAGCTCCTCGGGGCCGTCGCCCGGCGGCGCGGGCCCGCTGAGCAGCGACACGTAGCTTGCGGCCCGCTGGCCCGTGCAATTGGGGGGAAGGAGACGCAGCAGGGGGTCGACGTCCGCGAGCCGCGGCAGCATCTTCTCGATGCCTGTCAGTGCCACGTGCACGCGGGGGAGGGTCGTACAGAGGCCGATGTTGCCCTCGTTCTCGACGAGGATGAGGGTGCCCGTCTCCGCCACGACGAAGTTGGCGCCGCTGACGCCCAAATCCGCGGCGAGAAACTTCTCCCGCAAGAAACGCCTGGCGATGGCGGTCAGCTCCTCGGGAACGTCCGTGTACGCCACGCCCAGCTTCGCGGCGAAGAGGCGTCCGATCTGCTCGCGGTTCTTGTGTAGTGCGGGGGCCGTGATATGGCTCGGCGCCTCGCCGGCGAGCTGCACGATGAACTCGCCCAGGTCTGTCTCCCAGACCTCGAGACCACCGGCGACGAGCTCCTCGCCGAGCCCGATCTCCTCGCCGAGCATCGACTTGCCCTTGACCACCCGCCGCGCCCCTGCATCTCGTGCGATGCCAAGCACCAGGCGCCGCGCCTCCCTCGCGTCCTTCGCGCGATGCACGCGCGCCCCGGCGGACTCCAGGCGCTCGGTGGCTCGGGTGAGCAGCTCCTCGCGACGTTCCCAACCCTCGCGGCGGATCTCCGCTACGCGGCGCCGCCAGCCCGCGTAGCCCTCGATCTCGCGCTCGAGGCGCTCGCGCTTCGCCAGCGTGACGGCCGTGGCACTGCGCAGGTTTGTATGCTGCTCGGCGTCGCCCAGGGCGGCTGCCGCACGGCGACGGAACTCGCGCAGCGCGCTCACGCCCGGCCCTCCGTGGTGCCGGCGAGGGATGCCCCGGGTGCGGCCTGCGCTCCCGCGGAGGAGGCGAGGACCTCGGCCAGGTGCAGGCCCCGGAAGGGCAGGCCGCGATGCCGCGCGCGGCCCTCGAGATGCAGCAGGCAGCTGACGTCCGTCGCGATGAGCGTGTCCGTGTCGGCTTCTCGCAGCGCGTCCAGGCGCGTATCGGCCTGGACCATGGAGAGCTCGGGCAGCTTGATCGAGTAGACGCCGCCGAAGCCGCAGCAGTCGAGCCCGGGTTGGTCGACCAGATCGAGCCCTGCCACGGCGGCGAGCAGGCGTCGCGGCTCCTCGCGCAGGCCCAGCTCCCGCTGGGCGTGGCAGCAGTCCTGGAAGGCCGCGCGGGCTTCGAAGCGCGCGCCGACGTCGATCCGTCCGAGCTGGTTCACGAGGAAGTCGCAGAGCTCGAAGCAGCGCCCAGCCAGCTCTCGCAGCTCCGCGCGTTCTAATCCGCCCAGGCCGGGTAGATCCGGATAGCGACGGACCATGGCGACGCAGCTCGCCGTGGGCGCGAGCAGTGCCTCGGCGTCCTTGAAGACACGCAGGAAGTGCCGAGCCGCGGGCAAGCTCTCGCGCGGGTGGCCGGCGTTGTAGGCCGGCTGGCCGCAGCAGCTCTGCTTTTCCGGGTAGTCCCAGTCCAGGCCAAGGTGATCGAGAAGGCGGGTGCAGGCCAGGCCCACTGCGGGCCGCAGGTGCTCGATGTAGCAGGGGATGAAGAGGGCGACCCGCATGACGTTCTCCCGGGCGAAGCCGCAGAGCGGCGGCGCTTCCGCGGGAGTCTATCGGATCCGCCGGGAGATGGGTAGAACTAGGATGGCGGGCCTTGGGCGGCGCCGGCCCTCAACGCAGCACGAAGAGCTTCGCCGTGGCGGTCTCGCCTCCCTGGCGGCCGCGCAGGAGGTAGAGACCAGCGGGCAGGTCCGCCACGTCGAGGTCGACGCGCGCCGCGCCCCCCGCGTCGAGGCGGGTCGCCAGGTCGCGCAGCCTGCGTCCTGCTACATCGTAGAGCGCGAGCTCGGCCCGGCCCTCGCGACGCGAGCTCAATACGCAGGTCGCGCGTCGGGCGGCCGGATTGGGGAAGATGCCGTCGATGGCCAGCGCGCCGCCGATCGTCCCGCCGAGGTCGACGGCCGTGGCCGGCGTGCCCTCGCCCTGGACGAGGGTGAGCCACTGGTCGACGGCCTCGCCGATGTCCTCCCAGAACCAGTACTCGAGCGAGCGGTCGGGCCACTTCACCTCGATCGAGATCACGCTGGCCTGCTCGTCCAGGCCGAAGTGGACCGGGTGCATGTGCATGCACATGTCCGCGGAGGTGGTCTCCACCTGGCGCAGGCCCGTGCTGCCGCCCGCGTGGAAGATGCGGACCTGCGCGCCGGCGGCCGTGAGCGCGCAGCTCGTGCCGTTGCCCTGGAGCTGGAGCACGAGCCAGTGGTGCTCGGCGCTCTCCGGGTCGAGGTCGTTGCGGAAGAGGTGCTTGCCGTCGTAGGCGCCGTTGCCGCCCTCGAAGAAGACGTCCAGGTCCCCGTCGCGGTCGTAGTCGGCCGCGCCGACGCCACCGTCGATGCCCTTGAACTCGCCGATGGGATTGAAGCCGAAGTCGTTGGTGGCGATGTGGAAGTGGCCGAGGTTCTCGGGGCCCTCGTTCTCGTAGAGGAAGGCGACGCGGTCGTACCAGGCCGTGGCGATCAGGTCGAGGTCGCCGTCGTTGTCGAGGTCGATCCAGGCCGTGTTGTGCCACTCCTGGTTGGAGGCCGTGTAGAGGCCGGCCTCCTCGGTGACGTTCGTGAAGCTGCCCCAGCCGCCGTTGCGGTAGAGGGCGGTCCAGCCGTGGATGTTGGCCACGGCGAGGTCGAAGTCGCCGTCGTTGTCGTAGTCGCCCCAGGAGGCGCCGCTGGCGAGGCCCACACCATACTGGCCGTGGGGCTCGATGGCCACGCCGGCCTCGGTGGCGTAGTCCGCGAAGTAGGCGCCGTCGTAGTTGCGCCAGAGCATGTTCTCCCAGGAGGGATCGGCCCAGTCCACGCCGTAGACGGGCACGAAGATGTCGATGTTGCCCGTGTTTCCCCAGTCGCAGGCGACCACGCTGCGGCTGTGCCGCTCGTAGGGAACCGTCATCAGTTCGGGGATGACCGTGGCCGTGACGTCGGTCCAGAGCTCGCCGCCGTCGGCCTCGAAGTAGCGGTCGTGCGTGCGGCCGTAATCCGGGGCCCAGTTGCCGAAGGTGGCCTGGTAGATCTCGTAGAAGCCGTCGCTGTCGCCGTCCACGAAGAGCGGGTTGCCGCAGCGGGTGTTCAGAGGCTGTTCGTAGTAGACGTGGCGCGTGAAGGTGAAGTCCGGCGCGCCGGTGTTTTCGTAGTAGTAGCCCTTGTGGACGGTCTCCGGCGACGTGTTGCTGTAGCTCGCCTGGGCGCAGTCGAGGTCGCCGTCGTTGTCGGCGTCCGCCCAGGTGGCCCGGTAGGAGCCGCCGTGCTCCACGTCGAGGCCGCTGCCCGTGACCTGTGTGAAGGTGCCGTCGCCATTGTTGGCGTAGAGGATGTCGCGGTCGATGTGCAGGTCCGGCCAGCCGTCGTTGTTGTAGTCCGGCCAGTGGGCGCAGGCCCAGCCGGGGATGTCCGCTGGCGGTACGCCGAAGGCCACCTCGGTGACCTCGGTGAAGACCGCGCGCGCGTCGCCGGCCTGGAGCAGCGCAATCGCGCAGAGCGCGCAGAGCAGCAGAACTCGCTTCATCGTACACCTCCCGCTTCCATGGTCCGCTTGATTCTAACATATTCTCCGCCCCGGCGTCGGGGCGCTCGCCGTGCCGGGCGGAGCCCCGGAGCGCGATGGGGTAGTTTGCGCTTGGATCGGCAGCGACGAGGAGTATAACTGGGGCGATCCACCCGGGAGGAACGCTTGGAAAGACAGAGCCGCGCCTACCTCTACGCCGCCGTCGCCGTGCTTCTCTGGTCGACGGTGGCGACGGCGTTCAAAATCGCGCTGCGGACCCAGAGCCCCGCCCAACTGCTGCTCACGGCCTCGCTCGCCTCCGCGACAGCGCTGCTGATCATCCTCGCCGCCCAGGGCAAGCTGGGGCTGTTGCGGCGCGCCACGCGTCGCGACTGGCTCCGCTCAGCGGGCATGGGTTTGCTGAATCCCTTCGTCTACTACCTCATCCTTTTCAAGGCCTACTCCCTGCTGCCAGGCCAGGAGGCCCAGCCGCTCAACTTCACCTGGGCGATCGTGATGGCCCTGCTTTCGGTCCCGCTGCTGGGACAGAGGCTTCGGCCCGCGAGCCTCCTTGCCCTGCTCGTCGGCTTCGCCGGTGTTTACGTGATCGCCACGCGGGGGGACCTGCTGGCCTTCCGTTTCACACATCCGCTGGGAGTGTCGCTTGCCCTTGGCAGCTCCGTCCTTTGGGCGCTGTACTGGATCCTGAACCTGCGCGACGGCCGCGACGAAGTCCTGGCGCTGCTGATGGGCTTTCTCTTCGGCAGCGCCTACATCCTGATCTTCTGCCTGGCGACCGGGCAGGTGGTCGCACCGTCTGTGCCTGGTCTGCTGGGAGGCATCTATGTGGGACTCTTCGAGATGGGCCTGACCTTCGCGATCTGGATGGGGGCCCTGCGACTCTCGCGGACCACGGCTCAGGTGGCGAACCTCATCTACCTTGCCCCCTTCCTTTCGCTGGTGCTGCTGCACTGGGTCGTCGGCGAGGCGATCTACCCGTCGTCGGTCGCGGGGCTCGCCCTCATCGTGGCTGGGATCGGGATCCAGAAGCGCCTGGGCTGAACGCCTTGCCCCGCGCCATCGCTGCTAACTGCGAGACGAGCATGCCGGCGAGCATGAGCGCGCAGCCGACCAGGCCACGCGCCGAAAGCGTCTCACCGAGGAGCAGCATGCCGCCCAGCACGGCGAAGACGGCTTCCAGGCTGAGGACGAGGGCCGCGTGACCGGCCGGAGCACGGCGCTGCGCGAGTACCTGCAGCGTGTAGGCCACGCCCACCGAGGCCAGGCCGCCGTAGAGGATGGGGATCGCGGCGCGCAGGATCGCGTCCGGGTCGATGTGTTCCAGCAACAGTGCGGTGGCGAGGCTGAGGAGGGCGCAGACCGTGAACTGTCCCGCCGCGAGGGATATGGCGGGCAGGCGCCGGGTGAGTCTGCCGATGAGCAGCACGTGCCCCGCCCAGAAGAAGGCGCTGACGAGCACGAGCAGGTCGCCCCGCCCCATGCGGAAGGTTCCCGTGACACTGAGCAGGTAGAGGCCGATGGTAGCGAGCAGCGCGCCCGCCCAGGTGCCGGCGCCCGTGCGCTGGCGCCAGAGCAGCCCCAGGAGCGGCACGAGGACCACGTAGAGGCCGGTGATGAAGCCGGCCTTGCCCGCCGTCGTGTGGACGATGCCCACCTGCTGCAGGGATGCGCCGGCGAAGAGGACGAGACCCGCCAGCGCGCCGCCGGTGACGAGTCCGCGTGCGTCCGGGCCAGCATCCACACGCGCATCCTCCCGCGCGCTTCCCGCGCCCGCGGGGTCCGCCCAGCGCCGCCTCTCGAGCGCGAGCAGGGGTAATAGCGAGAGCGTTCCCAGGGCGAAGCGCACGGCGTTGAAGGTGAAGGGTCCGACGTGGGCCATGCCCGCGCGCTGGGCGACGAAGGCGAAGCCCCAGATGGCCGCGGCGAGCAGTAGGAGTAGGGTGGGTTTCAGGGATGACGACGGCATGCCGGCCTCTGCTTGCGGATTTGCGATGCGCAAGACTAGTGCGCGGCGGAGGCTGGGTCCACGATCATCTTGCGGAATTCGCGCGGACCGGATCCCTAGAACTCGAAGCCGAAACCGATGCGGAAGACCCGGTGGGGGGCGTAGACCCGCGGGTCGTCGACAGGGTGGTACTCGTCCTCGCCGTCCCCGTCCATGTCCGCCAGGTAGGCGCCGCCGTAGTTGCCCGTCTCGGTCAGGTAGTACTGGTAGGCGTAGTCGGCGTATCGCAAGCCGGGGAAGATCTGCGGCGTGGCCGTGGCGATCTGGTCCTGGTTGAGGAGATTGCGGCCGTCGAAGAAGAGGGTCAGATCCTGCCCCCAGATGTTGAAGTACTTCTCGGCCAGGAGCGTGAGGCTGTGGGTTGCCGGGTGGCGCTGGGAATTCTCCAGGTCGGGGTCCTGGCGCCGCACATAGCGGAAGGCCGGCGTGTAGGGGAAGCCCGAGCCGAAGGAGTAGGTGATCGACCCGCCCCAGCTGCCCGGGTCGGCGATGCGCAGCGCGAGCGAGAGCGAGTGGCGCAGATCCCAGTTCAAGGGCAGCTCCTTGGTGGGCAGGTGCGTCAGGCCCGCCGCGCTCGTCGCGCCGAAGGTGGCGTCGGAGGCCACGCCGTCTGCGAAGCTGTAGGTGTAGGCGATCTGTCCGCCGTAGTTGTCTGCGAACTGGCGGCGGAGGGTCAGCTCGATCCCGCGGGCGGAGGCGTAGGCCCGGTTGATGAAGCGGAAGAACTGCGTGCCACTGATCGTGTCCTGGGCCGAGGTCGTGGTGATCAGGTTGAAGATATCCTTGTAGAAGAGCGCGAAGTCGCCCGCCACGTGTTCGGAGAACTGGTGCCGGATGCCCGCCTGGTAGGAGATCGTCGTGGCGGGGTTGAGATCAGGATTACCCAAAATTCCCTGCCCCGCGTTGGGATCCTGGGTCTGGAACAGGAAGTTGTTGGCGGGCGCCTGGATGAAACGGCCGTAGTGGAAGTGGAACACGTCGCGGTCCGTGATCGGGAAGGCCAGGCCGAGCCGCGGGCTCAGGGCCTGCTTGTAGCGATCGATGTTCGGGTCCACGCCGTCCGCGCGGAGCAGGATCTCGACTCCGTTGCCCGGGCTGAACAGGTCGTAGCGGATCCCGCCGTTCACCACCATGCCGTGGTACTCCCAGCGGTCCTGGGCATAGAAGGCCGTCAGCGGCGCGTAGTTGTGGAAGGCGTTCGCGCTGAGACCCTGGCCCGTGCCCAGCACGCGCCCTGTCTGGTCGTCCACGATGACACGCGTCTGGCCGGGGAAGGCGACGTCGGCGTTGTTCATGTCGTTGTACTGGGCCAGGAAGCCCGTCTTGACCAGGTGACCCTCCCAGCGCCTGCTCGTCAGGTCGAACTTCACGATGTAGCTCGCGGAATTGCGATCGCGATAGACGGGGTAGTCGTAGGCCGTGGCGAGGAAGGGGTTGTCCGGATCCGAGTAGAAGACCTGGTTGACGAGGCTCCGCTGCGTCGCCCCGTTGTGCAGGGTGCCCGGCAGGCCCGCCGTCTCGTAA
>CAZVHI010000046.1:0-26067 GCA_964627205.1 uncultured bacterium | reverse complement strand
GTGTCCATTAGATTAGAGCTTCATCGTGTCCGGACGTTGCTGGCAGGAAACAGTCATGTCGTAGGCTCCTTCATGTTGATGGTTTGACTCACCAACAAGAAGAGCGGACATGGCCCGCCGTTTCAACTGTCGAGGCCGCCGTTGATCAGGCCGCCTCACCTGAATTTACAGAAGAGAAGTTACACGCCCTCTGTGGCCCCCTATTTACATGTTCTTGGATAAATGAAAAGTCGTAATGCTCTATAGATCCAGTTGTCTTGTCTGCCAATGGGGCAATCCTAGATATCAGCATTCCAATCAGTTTGCGGACCAGCACTCCGTCTCGCGACGTAGACCAGCCCGCCCGAGCGACCGAGGACGACGAGGCGGCCCGGCGCGGCGGTCTCGAGCTGTTCGAAGCCCCTAGGAGAGGTGAGCAGCTTGAGCGCTGGCTCGCGCTCCAGGCGGACGAGCAGGCTATCGGGTTCGCTGATCGGCTCGCCGAGGAAGCGCTCCGAGTAGAAGAGCATGGCGTTGCGCGGGTCCCAGCGGGGCAGGCGGTAGTTCAGCAGCTCGGTGCCTGCGGGCGTGTGCTCGCGCACGAGGGGGGCCAGCGCCTTGACGTCCACGCTGTGACGCACGAGCCCCGTGCTCCCCGCGGGCACGATCGCCGTAGCATTGATCAAAATCGCGACCAGGGCCGCGACGGCGAGCAGTGCGGCGAGCAGATGTGGCAGCTTGCGGTAGCGGCGCGCGAGGCCGTGCAGGGCGTAGGCGGCGAGGATCGCGAGCGCGGGGAAGACCGCGAGGATGTAGCGCAGGAACTGGTTCCGGGTGAGGCTCATCACGCCGATGATCACCAGCGGCCAGAAGAGCAGCAGGGCCACGCGGCCGCTGCGCTCGCGGCGGTACTCCCCCGCCATGCGCCAGGCGCCCCAGAGGGTAAAGGGCAGCCAGGGCCAGTAGTTCTGCGCGAGGAGCTTCAGGTAGCCCAGGAAGAACCAGGGCGAGCGGTCGCCCGGGTCGATCATGGCGCGCTCCATCAAAAGCCAACCGAAGTGGGCGTCGATAAACGCGCGGCCGCCGGCGCGGTAGTTCTCCGCGAGCCAGATGCCGGCCAGCCCGAGCGCGACGAGCAAACCCGTGAGCGCCCAGGGGTGGACGAGACGGCGCGGACGGCGCGTCAGCAGCAGATAGCCCGCGGCGATGACCAAGGGGAAGGCGCCAATCACGCTCTTGGTCAGGATCGCGCAGCCGGCGGCCAGGCCGGCGAGCGGGTACCAGAGCGGCCGGCGGTCCGCGCGCCAAAGCGCATGGAGGGCCGCGAGCGTGAGGAAGACGACGGTGGGGTCCATCATGCCGCGCCGGGCATAGTCGAGGAAGAAGCCCGGCAGGAGCAGGATGAGCGCCGCGAGCAGAGCGAGGCTGGCGCTGCCGAAGAGCGCGAGCGCGAGGACATAGCAGAGCAGCACCGACGCTGTCGCCATCAAGCCCGTAGCCAGAACGCTCGTGAAGTCACTGATGCCGAAAAGGCGATAGGAGCCGGCCGTGAGCCAGAAGTGGAAGGGCGGGTTGTCCCAGGACGGCTCGCCGTTGTAGTGGACCACCCAGCGGTTCCCGGCCGTGAGCATCTCGCGCGACTTCACGGCATAGTAGGCGTCGTCGAAGCTGGGCAGGCCGCGGTCCTGCTGGCGCCCGAGGAAGGTGACGAGGCAGAGCGCCAGCAGAACGAGCAGGTGCAGGCGGCGGCTCTCGACCCAGCGGCGCAAGGGGCCCCGGGCGTTGTCAGCGCAGCTTGCGGGGCTCGAGGCGCCATCGGCGCGGCGCGAGGGGCTCATGGCGCCCGCAGGGCGCCGCGCACGCGCTCGGGCGGCTCGGCGATCTCGATGCACCGCGCGCTCTCGCCCGTGATCGCGATGGCGATGCGCAGGACGCCGGCGGGCAGGAAAGGCTCGAGGCGTTCCGCCCATTCCACGAGACAGACTCCGCCCACGAGGCGTTCATCGAAGAAGCCCGCCTCGGCGAGCTCCTCCTCGCCGCCGTCGAGGCGATAGGCGTCGAAGTGGTAGACGGGCAGGCGGCCGGCGTACTCGTTGAGGAGGACGAAGCTGGGGCTGTCCACCTGCTCGCGCGGAACGCCGAGCGCCTCGCAGAAGGCGGCGACGAAAAACGTCTTGCCCGCCCCGAGCGGTCCGGAGAGGGCCAGGCAGTCTCCGGCCTCCGCCACGCCGCCCAGGGCGGCGGCGATGCGCTCCGTGTCATCGGTGCTCCGCGACTGCAGGATCAGCGGCGGGGAAGCAGAGTCGCGCATGCCGACTCAGCTCCCGAAGCCGCGGGCGGCGTTCAGCTGCGGGGATCGAGGATCGCGCAAGGGACGATCATCTCCTCCAGGGACGCGCCGCCGTGCTGGAAGCTGCCCAGGTAGCGCTGCTCGTACTCGTGGAAGTTGGTGGGATAGACGAAGTAGAAGTTCTCCTTGGCGACGATGTAGTTCCTCGTGCGGCTGGCCGCCGGCAGGCTGTAATCCACAGGCTTGGTGACCTTGATGGCCTGCTTGACGTCGCAGCCCAGATTGTCGCCGTACTTATAGCGGACGCCGGTGGAAGTCTCCCGGTTGCCGTGCACCAGGCTCGAGCGCTTGCAGAGCACCGAGCCATGGTCGCTGGTGACGATCACCGCCGCTCCCTGACGGGCGAGCACCTTGAGGATGTCGAAGAGCGCCGAATGGCGGAACCAGGAGCCCATGAGGCTGCGGAAGGCGGCCTCGTCGGGGGCGATCTCCTGCAGGATCTCGGACTGACTGCGGCCGTGCGCGAGGATGTCCAGGAAGTTGAAGACCAGCGCCACCACGGGAATGCTCTGGAAGCTGCCGATCTGCCGGTAGAGCTCGTTCGCCTCGGAGATGTTGGAGATCTTGGCGTACTTGTGGACGCGGTCGCCGAGCCCCGCCCGCTTCAGCTGTTCGGTCATCAGCTCCTTCTCGAAGCGGTTGAGGCTGAACTCCTCCTTGGGATTCTCGACCCAGTACTGCGGGTAATGGCGGGCGATCTCCTCGGGCAGGAGCCCAGCGAAGATCGCGTTGCGCGCGTAGGGGGTGGCGGTCGGCAGGATAGCGAAGTACTCTTCGCGGCGGATCTGGTAGAAGTCCTTGATGAGGTCCTCCACCACCATCCACTGGTCCAGTCGCATGCAGTCGATCACGATGAAGAAGACCTGCCGCCCGCTCTCCACGTAGGGCTGCACGTAGTGGCCGAAGACCTCGTGGCTCAGACGGGGGCGGTCGGATCCTACCTCCGCCAGCCAGCGGGGGTAGCGCTCCTCGATGTAGCGGCTGAAGGTCATGTTGAGATCGCGGTGCAGGTCTTGGTGGGTCTGCTCGAGGCCCGTGCCCTCGAAACGGTCGAGGCGGAGGTCCCAATCCGCAAGGAAGCGGTTCACCTCCATCCAGCGCTGCCAGGACGCGCGCTCCATGTTCTCGCCGCTGATCTGGCTGTACTCGCCGATGTAGTCCTGGGTGAGCTGGCTCTCCTGGATCTGCTTGCCCTCGAAGAGACGCTTGATGGCCGAGAAGATCTGGACGGGGTTGACCGGCTTGACGAGGAAGTCCTGGACCGAGTAGCCCAGGGCCTTGTTCATCAGGCTCTCCTCCTCGCTCTTCGTGATCATGATCACGGGGATGTCCTGCCGGATCTTCCTCACCTCGATCAGCGTCTCCAGGCCGTTCTTGCCCGGCATCATCTCGTCGAGCAGGAGGACGTCGTAGGGCTCCTTCTCCAGTAAGGCGATGGCGTCGTCGCCGTTGGGCACGCCCGTGACGGCGTAGCCCTTCTCCTCCAGGAAGAGGAGGTGGGGTTTGAGCAGGTCGATCTGGTCGTCCGCCCAGAGCACGCGTTGCCGGTCGATGGGGCTCAAAGCCGTCCTTTCGATCGTTCCCAGCCGGATGCCGTCAAACCGGGAACCGGATCACGAAACAGGAACCGTGTCCCTCGTGGCTGTCGAGCAGGAGCAGGCGCCCGTCGTGGTACTCCTCCACCACGCGGCGGCTGAGGGTCAGGCCGAGGCCCCAGCCCGCAGACTTCGAGGAGTAACCGGGGTGAAAGATCTTGCGCCGCTGGGAGGGGGACATTCCCCGGCCGTTGTCGCGCACGTGCAGGTCGACCGTGCGCTCCGTTCCATTATAGCTCAGGGAGATTGATATGACTCCCTGCTCCTTGTCAATCGAGTCCAGGCTGTTCTTGATCAGGTTCTCGATCACCCACTCGATGAGTTCGTCGTGGAACTTCACCATCGGCACTTCGTCGTATTGCTCGCGAATCTCCACCATCACCTTGTGATGTGGCAGGCGGCGGCGGAAATAGCGCACTGTCCGCTCCACGACGGGACGCAGGTCGGCCCGCTTGCGGTTCGGTGAGCCGCCGATGTTGTTGAAACGGGCCGAGACCTTCTGGAGCCGCTCGATGTCACTGCTCATCTCCTGGAAGGCACTGCGGAAGGAATCGGCGGTCTCCTCGTCCTCCCAGGTGCGCTCCGCCGGGTCGAGCCGCGATTCGCTGAGCTGGATCCAGCCCAGGAGGCTGGTCAGGGGCGTGCCCATCTGATGGGCGGTCTCACGCGCCAGTCCCACCCAGATCGACTCCTGCTCGAAGCGCTTCATCAGGAAGAAACCCAGGACCCCCACCATGAAGAAGATGATCAGCATCACGAGATGGATGATGATCGCGCTCCCCAGCCTTTCGGCCAGATCGCTGTGTCCGTAGCAGACGTAGCCCTGGATGGTCAGCGGCGTGCCCGGATAGTAGAAGACGACGGCCTGGCCCTGCGCCCGCAGCTCGCGGGCCATCGCGATGATCCGGACGAGGCCGGGGTCCCCCGGGTCGCTCATGTCGAGCGACATGAGCTGCTCGAAGTTGTCGATCGTGTATTCCCTCTCGAACTCGATACCGTGAACCTTCCAGAAGAGCGGGCGGCCGGCCGTGTCCACGATGATGAGAGGAAATGGGGCCTCGGTGGAGATCTCGTCGAGCAGACCCTTGAGGTGCTTGCCCGTGCGGTAAATATCCTCGGACTGGAGGGACAGCGCGAGCATCTCGCTGATGACGCGTGTACTGAAGTTCGACTCGCTGCGCGCACGCTCGTTGAGGTGACGGACGTAGAGCACCGCCACCAGCAGGACGATCAGGCTGGCGAGGAAGAAGTAGAGGCGCAACAGGAAGCGGATGCGCTCACTAGACAGCAAGAATCGGCTCGGCAGCGCACACCTCCTATCGCTGCAGGTGCTCCATGCCCCCGAGGTAAGGCCGTAGCGCCTCGGGCAGACGCACCTTCCCCGTGGGAGTCTGGCCGTTCTCCAGCAGGGCGGCCAGCAGGCGGGCCAGGGCGACACCGCTACCGTTGAGCGTGTGGACGTAGGCTGGCTTCTCGCCCTTGGCCGGCCGGAAGCGGATGCCCGCTCGGCGCGCCTGGAAGTCCTCGAAGTTGCTGCAGCTCGAGATCTCGAGCCAGCGTTTCACTCCGCCCGACCAGATCTCGAGGTCGTAGCACTTGGCGGCGGCGAAGGAGAGGTCGCCCGTGGCCAGGGTCATTACGCGGTAAGGGACCTCCAGTGCCCGGAGCACCTTCTCGGCCTCGCAGAGGAGATCCTCCAGCTCATCGTAGCTGGTCTCCGGCCGCACGAACTTGACCATCTCGACCTTGTCGAATTGGTGGACGCGGAGCAGGCCGCGCGTGTCCTTGCCGTGGGCGCCGGCCTCCCGGCGGAAGCAGGGCGTGTAGGCGGTGTAGTAGAGCGGCAGCTTCTCGCCGTCGAGGATCTCGCCGGCGTAGATGTTGGTGACGGGCACCTCCGACGTGGGGATCAGCCAGAGGTCGTCGATCTCGGCGTGGTACATCTGGTCCGCGGTCTTGGGCAGCTGGCCGGTGCCCGTGGCGGCCGCGCTGTTGACCAGAAGCGGTGGCGCGAGCTCCGTGTAGCCGGCGTCCCGGTGGAGGTCGAGCATGAAGTTGACCAGCGCCCGCTGGAGGCGGGCGCCGTCACCGGTCAGGAGCGGGAAGCCGCTGCCGGCCACGCGGGCGCCGCGCTCCAGATCGAGCAGGTCCAGCTCCGCGCCGATCTCCCAGTGGGGCTTGATCTCGAAACCGGGGTCTTCTACCACCTCGCCCCAGTCGCGCACGAAGACGGCATCCTCCTCGCCGCCCACGGGCACAGATTCATGGGGCAGGTTGGGGATGCGCAACTGCTCGCTGCGGATCGCGTCCTCCAGCTCTGCGCGCCGGGCGTCCAGGGCCTTGATCTTGGCCGACAGCTCCCGCGTCTCGGCGATCGCCGCGCCAGCATCTTCCCCGGCCTGCTTCATCCGGTTGATGCTCTCGCTGGCCCGGTTGCGCTCTGCCTTCAGTTCCTCGACCTCGTGCAATAGGGCAAGGTGCTCCGCGTCCAGCGCCAGGAAGGCGTCCACGTCGGCGGACTCCCTCTTGTCCGCCACGGCCTGCTGTACGCGGTCGGGATTCGCCCGGATGAACTTTCGATCGAGCATGCCTTTCCTCCGTCGAGGGATGTACTCCGGGCGCGCAGTCTATCACCGCGGGCGGAGGGAGCCAAGGGGGAAGGGAGAGCTTCAGGAGGCGTCGACGACGAGCTTGCACAGCTCCTCGTCGCCAAGGACGAGGAGCAGCTCCGCCAGCTTGGCGCCCAGGATCTCGGCCATCTCCGGAGGACCCTGGATGGCGTCGCGGATGTAACTGCTGCCGTCCTCGGAGGCCAGGATGCCTTCGATGATCAGGCTGTGGGAGTCGCAGGCGGCGTGCGCACCGACGGCCATCTCGGGATTGCCGCCCAGGCGTCCCAGGAAGGAGCGTTCGGCCACGGTCTCGAGGCGGCTGGTTTGGTCCTGGACCGAGCGCAGGAGGCCGTCTAGCTCGTCCTCGCCTCTGCGACCCAGGAAGCCCAGGCAGCCCTGCCCGGGGGAGGGAAGAACGATCTCCTCCGTGATGATCTCGTTCGCGTGATCCTGCAGCCCGACGCGTTCCAGGCTCTCCGCGCTGATCAGGAGGCCGTCGAGATCGAGGCTGTGCATCTGCTGCAGCCGGCTGTCCACGGAGCCGTGGATCTCCACGGGCTCCAGGTCGAAGCGGTAGAGCAGGAGCTGCGCCTTCTGGCGCGTGTGGCTGATCCCCACACGGCCGCCCTCGGGCAACTCGTCCAGCAGGAAGTGCTCCGCGGAGACGAAGGCGTCGAAGGGAGTGATCCGTTCGCTCACACCGATGAGGCGGATCTCCTCGGGAAGGCTCACCGGGATCTCCTTGAGCAGATGGACGACCACGTCCACCTCGCCGGCCATGAGCGCCTGCTCCAGCTCCTTGATGTAGACCTCGGGATCCTCGAGCGAGAAGTGTACGGCCGCTTCGTAGGGACACACCTCGATCGAAAGGCCCGGCTGCGCGCTCCTGAGCTGCTGCTCGAGCCGCTCCGTCGCAAGCTGAGAAACCCGGCTCTTCCGAATGCCTATACGAAGCTTCTCCATGGGATTCGATGGTAGGGCGCGGGCCATGACGGGTCAAGGCAAAGCGTTAACAGGGGGCCTCGCGAGGAGCCCGGTCCGCCTCTCAGTACATCCTTACAGTGTCGATTAGAGACCTGACCAAGACCTCAACACGTCGACGATCCTCTCGGCCGCATGGCCGTCCCAGAGCGGCGGGATCTCGTGCTTGCCGGGATCGCCTTCGAGGGATTCGATGATCGTCGCGCGGATGCGTGCCGGGTCGGTGCCGACGAGGTGATTCGTTCCCAGCTCGATCGTGATCGGCCGCTCGGTGTTCTCCCGCAGGGTCAGGCAGGGGATGCCCAGCACCGTGGTCTCCTCCTGGATGCCACCGCTGTCGGTCATGACCAGGCGGGCGTCCTTCATCAGGCACATGAAGTCCAGGTAGCCGAGGGGTTCGACCAGTCGCAGGCCGAGACCCTCGGTGTCGATGCCGAACTCCGTGATCATCTTCCGCGTGCGGGGGTGCACGGGCCAGACCACCGGCATGCGGGAGCCCGCCTCCCCCAGCGCCTCGAGGATGCCCCGGAAGATCGCGGGGTCGTCCACGTTGCTGGGGCGATGCAGGGTGACCAGGGCATAGCCGCGGGGTTCGAGGCCCAGTTCCGCGAGGGCGGCCGACCCGTCGCTGCGCGGCAGGTAGAACTGCAGGGAGTCGATCATAACGTTGCCCACGAAGTGGACCTTGTCCGGGTCCACGCCCTCGCGTAGCAGGTTCGGCTCCGCCTCCGCGCTGGTCGTAAACAGCAGGTCGGAGAGGATGTCCGTGACCATCCGGTTGATCTCTTCGGGCATCTCCCGGTCGAAGCTGCGCAGGCCGGCCTCGACATGGGCGATGGGGATCCCGAGCTTCGAGCAGACCACGCTGCAGGCGAGGGTGCTGTTGACGTCGCCGACGACCATCACGAGCCCGGGCTTCTCGTCCAGGACGACCTGCTCGAACTCGGCCATGATCCGGGAGGTCTGCGCGGCGTGGGAGCCGCTGCCCACGCCGAGATAGATGTCGGGACGCGGCAGCTCGAGGTCTTCGAAGAAGACCTTCGACATGTTGTCGTCGTAGTGCTGGCCGGTGTGGCAGAGCCGCGCCTCGAAGGGCGAGTCCGCCAGCGCTCGCATGATGGGCGCCATCTTCATGAAGTTGGGACGAGCGCCGACGACACCAATGATCTTCACGTGACCTCCGAATCGAGCTGGCCGAAGGAGTCGTACTGGAGACCCGCCTCCCTCATGAGCCCGTGGTTGAAGATGTTGCGACAGTCCACGACCAGGGGACGATTCAGCAGTCCCGCCACGCGGTGCAGGTCCAGCACACGGAACTCGTTCCACTCCGTGACGAGGATCATGGCGTCGGCCCCATCCAGACATTCGTAGGTGCCCTCGGCCAGATCGAGGTCCTCCAGCACCTTGCGCGCGTTCTCGCTGGCCACGGGATCGAAGGCCCTCTCCCGAGCCCCCTCGGCCCGCAGCCGTTCGATGATCTTGATGGCGGCCGACTCGCGGACGTCGTCCGTATTGGGCTTGAAGCTGAGCCCCAACACGGCCACCTTCATCCCCACGAGGCTCCCGCCGGCGAGTTCCTTCAGCTTCTCCACCGCCCGCAGGGGCTGGCGTTCGTTGGCTTCGATAGCGGCAGCGACGACCCCCATATCGCGATCGTTCTCCACACCGATCCTGACCAGCGCCTTGGTGTCCTTCGGGAAGCAGGAGCCGCCGAAGCCGGCGCCGGCATGCAGGAACTTGGGGCCGATGCGCTTGTCGAGCCCCATCCCGCGGGCGACGACCTGCACGTCCGCGCCCACGGTCTCGCAGAGCTCGGCGATCTCGTTGATGAAGGAGATCTTGGTGGCCAGGAACGCATTGGCCGCGTACTTGATCATCTCCGCGCTCTCGATCTGGGTGGAGAGGATCGGCGTCTCGTTGATGTAGAGGGGACGGAACACTTCATGCATGATGCGGCGCGCCTTGTCGCCATCCGCACCGATGATCACCCGATCCGGCCGCAGGAAGTCGCCGATGGCCGACCCCTCGCGCAGGAACTCCGGGCTGGAGACCATGTCGAACTCCACGTCCTCGTGCCCCGCCTCGGCCGCCGCCTCCGCGATGAGCTTCCCCACCTGCCGCGACGTGCCCACGGGCACCGTGCTCTTCTGCACGATCACGCGGTAGTCGCTCAGGCGCTGGCCGATCTCCTTCGCCACCGCGAAGATCGCCCGGAGATCCGCGCTGCCATCTTCCATCTCCGGTGTTCCGACTGCGATGAAGATCACCTGCGACTCGCTGACTGCGGCGTCGAGATCCAGGCTGAAGCTCAGGCGGCCGGCGTCGCGGTTGCGATCGACCAGTTCCCCCAATCCGGGCTCGTAGAAGGGAATCTCACCCCGGTTCAGCATGTCGATCTTGTCGACGTCGATGTCGTAGCAGATCACACGGTTTCCGAAGTCGGCCAGGCAGGCACCGGACACGAGCCCCACGTACCCCGTTCCGATCATGAGAATGCGTGTCACGAGGCTTCCTCCTCGGATGTTCGCCGCCGCCAGTCCGCCAGAACACGCTCGATCGTGACGGAGAAGGGGATCTTCGGGGACCAGCCGGTGGCGTTGCGTATTTTCTCGTTGTCGCCCCGCAGGACGTGCAGGTCGAGAGGCCGGAGCAGCTCGGTGTCCGTGACGACTTCGATCTCGTCCTCGGTGAGGGAGAGTAGCATATCGAGGCTGTCGCGGATGCTGCGCACCTCGCCCGAGCAGAGGTTGTAGGTTTCGCCGGGCTCGCCGCGCTCGAGGAGTCGGGCGTAGGCGTCCGCCACGTCCTCGACGTCCGTGTAGTCGCGTTGCGCTTCGAGGTTGCCAACCCGCAGCACGGGCTCCTGCCGCCCCGCCTCGATGCGGGCGATCTGCCGAGCGAAGGCAGGCAAGGCGAAGAGGGGGCGCTGGCCGGGGCCAGCGTGGGGAAAGCTGCGCACGACCATGGCGGGAATTTTCCACGCACGCGCATACTGCCCGACGAGGATCTCGCCGGCAGCCTTGCTTGCGCCGTAGGGGTTGACCGGACGTATCGGCGCGGATTCGCCCAGGGGCTCGGCGCCGGCAAGGCCGTATACCTCGCTCGAGCTAACGAAGAGGAGACGTGCGGCCGGCGCCGCCCGGCGCAGCACCTCGAGCAGGTTCAGGGTGCCCGTGACGTTGGCCCGGAAGGTGGCGGCAGGATCCCCGAGGGAGATCGATGGCGCGCTCTGAGCGGCCAGATGCACGACGGCTTCCGGCCGGAAGCCCTGCAGCAGCGATGCGAGATCGCGGCCGCCGGAGAGATCCATGTCGTGCAGGGCCACGGCCTCGGGCAACTCGCTGTGGCCCTCCTCGCCGATTGCGAGGCCGGCCAGCTCGTGGCCGTCCGCCAGGAGGCGCGGCGCGAGCCAGCGCCCCACGAAGCCCGTGATGCCCGTGACGAGGACTCTCACGAACCGACCGTTCCCTTGTCACGCAGACGGAGCCGCCAGTAATCCAGGAGGTCGGAGAGAGTCTGACGGAATGGGATGCGCGGCTCCCAGCCGGTGGCCTTGCGCAGGCGGCTGGCGTCCCCCTCGAGCAGGGGAACGTCCGAGGGACGTAGGCGTTCGGGATCGGACTCCACCTCGACCTCGACGCCGGCAATCTCGATGAGCTGGTCGAGCACCTCCTGGATCGACCAGCTCCGGCCCGCACAGAGGTTGTAGACCTCGCCCGGCTCGCCGCTTGCGAGCGCCAGCCAGTAGCCCCGCACCATGTCGCGCACGTCGGTGAAGTCGCGGCGCGCTTCCAGGTTGCCCACGCGGATCCGTGCGGGGCGCAGCCCCAGGTCGATCTCCACGATCTGACGGGCGAAATCGCTGCAGACGAACACCGACGGCCGCCGCGGCCCCGTGTGATTGAAGCCGCGCGTGCGGATGATCGGCATTCCGTAGCTGTGGAAGTACTGGAAGGCCAGTACGTCCTGGGCGACCTTGCTCACCGCGTAGGGCGAGAGCGGCCGCAGGGGCTGCTCCTCGGTGATCGGCAGCTCGTCGGCGCGCACCAGGCCGTACTCCTCGCTGGAGCCCGCGACCTGGATGCGGCAGTCCAGCCCCGCCCGCCGCACGGCCTCGAAGAGGTTCAGCTGCCCCAGGATGTTGGTGCCGAGGCTCTCCTGCGGCGCCCGCCAGCTGGAGGGCACGAAGCTCTGGGCCGCGAGATGGAAGATGACGTCGGGTCGAAGCTCCTCAATGACCTGTGTCGTTGCGCTGGCGTCGCGGATGTCGCATTCCACTAGGCTCACGTGGTCTTTCAGGTGCGCGACGTTTTCCATGGGGCTGCGCCAGCGGTAGGTCCCCAGGACCTCCACCTCGCTCTGCTCCGCCAGGAGATGATCCGCCAGGTGGCTGCCGGCGAATCCCGTGATTCCGGTTATCAGGACTTTCATTGGCTACCTCGGGCTATGGGAGACGCAATCCTAATGCCAGGGGGTGAGGGCCGTCAACGTTCCTTGGCCCATGGAGTTCCGTGGGGCTGCGGGGCGCCGGGCCCGCGAGGCGGGAACTCCGGGTGAGCCGCTTTTGCCGGTCCTAGCCGAAGGTCCGCCAGAGCATGTAGGCCCAGTAGCCGACGAGTAGAGCCGCGCCCTCGAGGCGGATGATCCGCTGCCCGGTCAGGGTCACGGGCAACAGGACCAGGGAGACCGCGACGAGAACCAGGAGATCTCCCTGCCCGCCGGCTGGCACGGGGATGGGCCTGATCATCGCGGTCGGTCCCAGGACCAGGAGCAGGTTGAACACGTTCGAGCCGACGACGTTGCCCACGGCGAGGTCGGCCTGGCCGTGGCGCACGGCGATCAGGGAGGCGGCCAGCTCCGGCAGGCTGGTGCCGATGGCGACGATCGTCAGGCCGATGATAGTCTCGCTCACCCCCAGCGCCGTGGCGATGCCCACCGCCCCGGTGACCGTCCACTGGCCGCCCAGGACCACGCCCACCAGGCCGCCGAGTGTCAGGGCGACCGACTGCGCCACGCGCTCCGGGCCGAGGCGCTTGCCTTCTTCCGTGGCGACGTCCAGGAAGGAGTCCGTGCGGTCGCGCAGCGCGCTGCGCACGGTGAGGTAGAGGAAGACGGCGAAGCCGGCGAGGAGGACGAGCCCGTCGAGCCGGCTGACGAGCCCGGCCGCGCCGCCGAGGAGCTGATCGCTGGCGAGCAGGACGGCGAGCAGGGTGGCGCCCAGCATGATCGGAATCTCGCGCGTGACCACCGACGGCTGCACCTTCAGGGGACGGACGAGCGCGGCGATGCCGAGGACCAGGCCGATGTTGGCGATGTTCGAGCCGACGATGTTACCGAAGCTGATGCTGCCCTGTCCCCTGAGCGTGGCCGTGATGTTGACGGCCAGCTCCGGGGCGCTGGTGCCGAAGGCAACCACCGTCAGGCCGATCACCAGGGGCGAGATGCCGAGGCTGCGGGCCAGCGCGGTCGCCCCGCGCACGAGGATCTCGCCGCCGCCCAGCAGCAGCCCCAGGCCGACCAGCAGCGCTAGCCAGTCCACGGCCGGCTCCCCCCGCGCGCGCCCTGCGCGCCTCTTGCGCGCTCGCTCCGCGCGCCTCTCACGCGCTCCCCTTCCCGGACAGGTGGCGGCTGCCGGGCTTGACGGCCTGCTCGCCCGCCGCACAGAGGGGACATTCCGCGGGCTCCCAGCTCTTCACCTCGACCTCGAGCAGACTGTGGAAGGGGGCGCCGAAGTCGGGCCGCGCCCCGCCGCTACGGTCGACGATCGCCGCGGCGGCCACGAGCTCCGCCCCGGACGCGCGCACCAGTTCGGCCACCTCCAGGAGGCTGCCGCCGCTGGTGACCACGTCCTCCACGACCGCGACCCGCGCGCCGGCGTCTATGGCAAAGCCCCGGCGCAGGACCATGCGTCCTTCCTCGCGCTCGCTGAAGTGGAAGGGCAAGCCGAGGGCGCGCGCGACCTCGTGGCCGATGACGACACCCCCCAGCGCGGGGCTGACGACCAGATCGAGCCCCGCTGGCAGGAGGGCCGCCAGGGCGGCGCCCGCCTCCCCGGCGTGGACGGGATGCGCCAGCAGTCGCGCGCACTGGAAGTAGCGGTCGCTGTGGCGGCCGCTGGTCAGGATGAAGTGCCCCTCCAGGAGCGCGCCGGTCGCGCGCATCGTCTCGAGCAGATCCTCAGGCCTCATTCTTCTCTTCCCTCGTCGAAGTAAAGGTTTTCGCCTTGATATTGGCGAGGGGTTGTCGGGTATCGCCACGCGGGATTGTCTCCGTTCACCGCAGCACCTCGGCCATCTCGGCGAGGATGGCTGCGCAGGCGGCGCCCGGGTCCTCCGCGCGGGTCACCGGGCGGCCCACCACCAGATGGCTGGAGCCGGCACTCAGGGCCTCGGCGGGCGTCAGGACGCGCTTCTGGTCGCCGCTCGCGGCGCCGGCGGGCCGGATGCCCGGCGTGACGATCAGGAACTCGGGCCCACAGGCGGCGCGAATCGCCGCCGACTCCCGCGCGGAAGCCACCACGCCGTCCAGGCCCCAGTCGCGGGCCCGCTCGGCCAGGCGAAGGGCGTGGGCGGAGGGATCGGCGGCGACGCCGTCGCCCCAGACCGCGCGCAGGTCATCGCCGTCCATGCTCGTGAGCACGGTGACCCCCAGCAGCAGCGGCGCCCGGACCAGCGCCGGCTTCCGCTCCTCGTAGTCCTCTTGCTCCAGCTCGGCGCCGGCGACGAGATCCTGAGGTTCCTCGCTGGATTCGGCCTCGCCGACGACCCCGAGGTCCACGAGCTGGTTCTCGACCAGACGCGGCCTGCCCCTCTTCGCTCCCCCCGAGAGGAATTCGTCGCGCGCCGCGACCGCCGCGCGGACCATCTCCTCGCCACCCGACAGGTGCAGGTTGATCAGATCGGCCCCCAGGCAAGCGGTCGACCGCACGGCGCCGGCTACAGTCGCCGGGATGTCGTGGAACTTGAGGTCGAGGAAGACGGCGGATCCGAGGAAGTGCCGCGCGAACTCCGCGAGCAGGACCGGACCCTCGGCGGTGAAGAGCTCCAACCCGATCTTGAAGCCGACGCCCAGCGGCGCCAGGCGCCGGGCCATCACGAGGGCCTCCCCGGCGGCGGGGAAATCCAGCGCCACGAAGAGCCGCCGGGCGGCCCGCTTCTCGGAGTTTCCGGTCACGTCTTAACCTCGTTCTCGGCCCAGAGGGTGCGAAGCTCGCCGAGGTCTCGGCAGCCCCGCCGCTCCAGGTGGTCTTCCAGCTCCCGCAGGATGCGGGGCGGCAGGCCGGGATCGCTGAACAGCGCCGTGCCGATCTGCACGGCCGCCGCCCCGGCGGCCAGGAACTTGAGCACGTCGGCCGTCGATGCGGCGCCGCCGATGCCGACGACGGGGATCGTCACCCGCCGGGCGATACGCCACACCGCGGCGAGGGCCACGGGGAAGATCGCCGGCCCGGAGAGCCCTGCCGTGACGCGGGCGAATGGGCTGCGCCCGGTCTCCAGGTCGATGTCCATCCCCACGAGCGTGTTGATGGCGCAGACGGCGTCCGCGCCGGCCGCCTCGGCGGCGGCGGCGATCTCGCCGATATCCGTGACGTTGGGCGTGAGCTTCACCCAAACGGGGCCGGAGGCGAAGGCGCCGGTCGCCGCGCGCGTGATCGCGGCGACAGCCTGCGGGTCGGTGGCGAAGTTGGCCCCGCCCTCGGTGAGGTTTGGGCAGCTCAGGTTGAGCTCGAGTGCGAGGGCGGCGCTGCCGTCCAGCGCGCGGGCCAGGTCTGCGAACTCGTCCGCGCTCCCCGCCGAGATCGACACCACCGGCCTCACGCCCCGCGCCGACAGCTCGGGCAGCTTGTCTGCGAGGAAGCCCTCGAGCCCGACGTTCTCCAGGCCGATCGAGTTGAGCATGCCCGCCGGCGTCTCCGCCAGGCGCGGCACGGGATTGCCCGCGCGCGGCTGCGGCGTGACGGTCTTGGTGACGATCGCTCCGAACAGCTCCGGGGGCAGAATAGGGTCGTAGTCGAGGCCGTAGCCGAAGCAGCCCGACGCCGCCAGCAGGGGGTTGGCAAGCTCGAGCCCGCCTATGCGCAGGGAGAGGTCAGGCACGGGCTTCCTCCCGTTCGCCCCGCTCACCATCACAGAGACTTTCCGCTGCGAAGACGGGGCCCTCGCGGCAGACGGTCGCGTAGTGCCAGCCCCCGTCGTCGTCCCTCACCGGCAGCACGCAGCCCCGGCAGACCCCCACGCCGCAGGCCATGCGCTCCTCCAGGGACAGCTCGAGCAGGTCTTCATTGTTCCCACAGGTGTTCTTTAGCGCATCCAGCAGCCCCGGCGGGCCGCAGGCCTGCACGCGGGCGGGCGGACGTCCGGGCTCGGTGGCCAGCAGCTCCAGGGGATTGCCGTGAAAGCCCGCGCTGCCGTCCAGGGTGCAGATCTCCACGGGCGCGTCGAGCTCGGCCAGGAGACCTGCGGGAACTTCCCCCGCGGCGCCGAAGCCGAAGACGACTCGATGGCCGATGCCCGCCGCGCTTAGCGTGCGCGAGAGGAAGTGCAGCGGAGGGATGCCCACACCACCGCCCACCAGCAGCGGCGCGGGCTCCGCGGCGATGGTGAAGGGCCTGCCGAGCGGTCCCAGGACCCGGAGCGGGGCCCTCGCCGCAAGCTCCGCCAGGGCGCGCGTCCCTCGCCCGCAGACCTTGAAGAGGCAGCGCATGTGGCCGGGTTCCGTGCCCAGGGCGCTCATGGGACGAAGAAGGAGGGGATCGGCCGGCGCGTCCTCGCGGCGGCCCGGCGCCAGCAGGTAGAACTGACCGGGGAGGGCCGGGGGAGCACCTTCCAGCTCGGCCGTGAGCAAGTGGTAGAGGTCGCCGTCCGGCTCGCAGCCGGCGACGCGGCCCTCGCTCCAGGCGGCCTCTAGCGCCCGCGTCACGGGACCACCCCCAGCTCAGACTCCCAGTTCAGCACGAAGGCCGCGGCCTCGCTGTCGGGATAGCGATCGCGCAGGAGGGACACGGCGGCAAGTGCGGCGCTCGTGTCGGCCAAGCTGTAGCGCTGGATGTAGCCGATGGCGTAGGCCGCGGACGGCGCCAGCGGGCTGCCCGGAAACTGCTCGAGGATCTTCTGGTACTCCAGCACGGCCGAGCGCGGGTCCTCGAGGCGGAGCCACTGGTTCTCGGCCAGGCGGAACTGCATCTCCGCCGCGGAGGAGTCGGGCGCCTCCTCGCCGAAGCCCTCCTGCATCGCGAAGTAGTCCTGGAGCGCACGCTTCTTCGTCCGCGCGAGATCGGTGAAGAGGGAGCGGCCCATCTCCGTCTCCACCTGGGAGTAGGCCTCGAGGGCCAGCTCGAGGTCGCCCTCCTTGACCTGGCGGATCAACCCGATGCGGTACCAGGCCTCCGCGGCATAGATGCTGCGGGGGAACTCCTTGGCCGTGTTCTCCAGCAGTGTGACCGCGGTCTCTAGCTCGCCTTCGGCCTCCGTGTTCTTCGCCTGGAGCAAGAGCGCCTGTGGCCGGGACTGGAAGTTCTCCGCCACCTCGACCAGCTCCTCCAGCAGAGTCCGGCACTCCTCGTAGCGCTTCGTCTCGAGCAGGATCTCCGCCTGGAGCATCTGCCCGTCGAAGACCGCGCGGCGATCCGTGCCCTTGGCCTCCAGCTCCCTCAGTGTCTCCACCGCAAGGCTGTCACGCCGCAGCTCCCAGTGGGCCTTGGCGATGTTCAGGCGGGCGGTGTCGTTCCAGTCGCTGTTCTCGAAGCGCTCGAGCAGGCGCGAGTAGGCGTCGATGGCCGGCTGCCAGCTGCCGAGGCGGAACTCGGCCTCCCCGCTACGAAAGATCCCCTCGGCGAGGTGTTCGCTCTGGGGGAAGCGCTCCTCGAGGCGCTGCAGCACGGCGATGGCGCGGCTCTCGTCCCCGTTCTCGAGATGGCAGACCCCCCGCATGTAGAGTACCTTCTCCTGGTGCTCGTGCTCGGGGAAGCGATCGTCCAGCTCGTCCAAGCGCCTCAGGCTACGGCTGAACTCGCTCTTGTTGAAGTAGGCACGGCTCATGAGGAAGAGGGCGTCGTCGACGAGGTCGCTGTTCGGGTAGAGCTCAATGAGCTTCTGGCACTTGCTGATGGACTCGTCGTACTTCTTGCGCGCCGTGGCGGTGACGTTGCCCTGCGGGTCCAGCGCTGTCTCCTCCGCCTCGCGGAAGAACATCTTCGCGTTGGACCAGGTGTTGAAATGCGCGCAGCCGGAGAGTCCCGCCAGCAGCGTCAATCCCATGAGCGCCCAAATCAGTCGGCGCACTCGATCCTCCCCGCGTCAGGCAAGCGCCCCCGCCTCGAGCCAGGGCCGGGGGTTGAAAGTATCCACCCAGGATTCGTCCGGCGCGTCTTCGCTCCGCGCGCGGCCGTACACGACCTGGCCGCCCAGGAAGGTGGCCCGCACGCGGCCGGCGAAGTCCATCCCCTCGAAGGGGGTGTTCTTCGACTTCGAGACCAGCTCCTCGCCGCGCACGGTCCAGCGCTCCTCGGGGTCGAACAGGACCAGGTCCGCCGGCAGGCCGGGTTCCAGGCGCCCCGCCTCGATGCCGAGCAGCTCGGCGGGTTTCCGCGTCATCAGGCCCAGGGCCCGGGGCAGCTCCATCAGTCCCGTGTCGACGAGCCGCGTGATCACCGCCGCCAGGGACGTCTCCAGCCCCACGACGCCAAAGGGAGCGTAAGCCAGCTCCACTTCCTTGTCGATCTCGGTGTGCGGTGCGTGGTCGGTGGCGATGCAGTCGATCGTGCCGTCAAGGAGCCCGCGGACCAGCGCCTCCTGGTCGCTCTTCTCGCGCAGGGGCGGGTTCATCTTCTTGTGGGAGTCATAACCGCTCAGGGCGCCGTCGTCCAGGAGGAGGTAGTGGGGCGCCGTCTCCGCGCTTACGCGCACGCCGTCCGCTTTGGCGCGACGTATGATCTCGACCGCGTTCCGGCTGGAGACGTGGGCGATGTGCAGGCGCGCGCCGGTCATGGCCGCCAGCCGCACGTCCCGGTCGACGGCGATGTCCTCCGACTCGCGGGGGATGCCCTTCAGACCGAGCCGCGTGGACACCGCGCCCTCGTGCATGACGCCGCCGGCGGCGAGGGATAGCTCCTCGGCGTGGCTGATCAAGAGCGCGTTGTGGCCAATGGAGTGCTCCAGGGCATGTCGCATCAGGCCGGCGCTGCGCACGGGCAGGCCGTCGTCCGAGAAGGCGATCGCACCGGCGGCGAGCATCTCTCCGAGGTCCGCCAGCTGCTCGCTCTTCGCGCCCTGGGTGATCGCCCCCACCGGCAGCACGCGGCAGAACCCCGCGCGCGCCGCCTGCTCGCGGATGAGCCGGACCACGGGACCGTTGTCGCAGACGGGCGAGGTGTTCGGCATGCAGGCCATCGTGGTGACGCCGCCGCGCGCCGCCGCACGGGCGCCGCTGGCCACGGTCTCCTTGTGCTCGAAGCCCGGCTCGCGCAGGTGGACGTGCATGTCGACCAGCCCCGGCGCCAGGCAGAGGCCGCCGGCGTCCAGGACCGGTTCCTTGCTCCCCGCCGGGGCTTCGCCCTCGCGCAGCTCGGCGATGTGGGCACCTTCCACCCGCAGCGCGCCATCGTAGACGCGCTCGGTGGCGGGGTCGACGATGCGGGCGTTCGTGATCCAGTAGCAGCCCTCGGCGCAGGTCTCGATCCAGTCTTTCATGGCTCCTCCTCAGGCGTCCGCTTTCGCGACCAGGTTGTCGGCGGCGCTGGCGCCGTCTTCTGTTTGGCCCACGGTGTCATCTTGGCGGCGGCGGGCCTCGCTGAGCAGGTAGAGCACCGCCATGCGCACCGCGACGCCGTTGGTGACCTGCTCGAGAATGACCGCGCGCGGCCCGTCGGCCACGTCCTGCGAGATCTCGATGCCGCGGTTCATGGGTCCCGGATGCATCACGATGCCGCCGGGCGCCATGCGCTGCAGGTGCCGGGCGTTCACTTGCCAGTCGCGCGCGTAGGAGCGCAGGCTCGGCAGGAGTCCGCCCTCCTGGCGCTCGCGCTGGATGCGCAGGATGTTCACGGCGTCCGCGCCCTCCATGGCGCGCGCGAGGTCGAGCTCGACCTTCACGCCGAGGCTCTCCACGTCCATGGGCAGCAGCGTGGGCGGGCCGCAGAGGACCACCTCCGCGCCCAGCTTGTTCAGGCCGTGGACGTTGCTGCGCGCGACGCGGCTGTGCAGCACATCGCCGACGATGACGACCTTGCGCCCCTTCAGCTCGCCCAGGTGCTGGCGCATGGTGAGCATGTCCAGGAGGCCCTGCGTCGGATGCTCGTGCGTGCCGTCGCCGGCGTTGATGACGCTGGCCGGGATGCGCTCCGCCAGGAAATGCGGCGCGCCGCTGGCGCCGTGGCGCATCACGAGCATGTCGATCTTCATGGCCAGCAGGTTCTCGGCCGTGTCGCGCAGCGTCTCGCCCTTGGTCACGCTGCTCGTGGAGGCGGAGAAGTTGACGATGTCGGCGCTCAGTCTCTTCTCGGCCAGCTCGAAGCTGATCCGCGTGCGCGTGCTGCTCTCGAAGAACAGGTTGACGACCGTGTAGCCGCGCAGGGTGGGCACCTTCTTCACCTCGCGCTCGCTGACCTCGCGGAAGCGCTCGGCGGTGTCCAGGAAGAGCAGCAGCTCCTCGGCGCTCAGGCTCTCCAGGTCCAGCAGGTCCTTGCGTGTGAAGTTCATCCTTCCACCTCCCCCAGCAGGACCGTGTCCTCATCGTCGATCTCCGCGAGGCGCACCTTGACCACCTCGCGATGGCTGGTGGGCACGTTCTTGCCCACGTAGTCCGGGCGAATGGGCAGCTCGCGGTGACCGCGGTCGACCATGACGGCGAGCTGGATCGAGGCCGGCCGGCCATAGTCCATCAGCTCTTCCATGGCCGAGCGAACCGTGCGGCCGGTCTGCAGCACGTCGTCCACGAGGATCACGTGCCGGTCGCCGATGTCGCTGGGGATGTGCGTCTCCCCCACGCGCGGCTGGGGGCCGATCGTGCGCAGGTCGTCGCGGTAAAAGGTGATGTCGAGGCTGCCCACCTCGACGGCGCTGCCCTCGATCTTCTCGATGTAGGCGGCGATGCGCTCGGCCAGGGGCACGCCCCGCCGCATGATCCCCATGATGACGAGATCGCGCGCTGACTCGTTGCGCTCGAGGATCTCGTGGGTCATGCGCCGGTAGGCTCTGCCCATCTGTTCGGGGTTCATCAGCACCGCCTTCTGGCGGAACCTCGTCTGATTCTGGACTTCCATCGGACCTCCACTCCGGAGAGAGGTCGGGAGGGCGGGACGGGCAAAAAAAATCCCCGGCCTCGCGGCTCAGGGCTGCATCTTCGCCAGTCTTTTCATCGGGGCCCTCCCCTTTTCGACCTCACGGGATCGATTTAAAGGATGAAGGTGAATCGTCGCAGGCCCGTCTGGCGGGCCGCGAACATGATAGGCGAACGGGGATCCTGAAGCAAGCCCTGGCGGGCGGGATTCAGCGGCTGCGCACCGACTTCTCGAGCGAGGCCAGGAGGGCGCAGACCCTGGCGCGGATTCCGAGGCGGGGATCGACGCGGCCCGCAGCGCTACGGAGTAGCAGGGGGCGGAGGTCGCGGTGGGCCTCCTCGAAGCGATTCAGATCGTAGAGGATCAGGCCGCGCGAGCGGCGGGCCTTCCGGGAGCGTGGGGAGAGGACGAGACGCCAGTCGGCCACCCGCAGGGCCTCGGTGTGCTGGCCTTCGGCCAGGTAGACCCCCTGCAGCGCCACCATGTAGCGCTCGAGGAGCCGCCGGTCGGAGAGGGGAAGCAGCTGTTCGGGCTTGAGGAGCACCCGCTGCCCGCTGAAGTGGAGATCGATGCGGTGACGGGCCTCGTCGAGGCAGAGGAGCTTGCCGTCGGCGGGGTCGACGAAGTTGCCCTGACCGAGCCAGGGGCTCGCGAAGAGCAGGTGCCCCGGGAAGCTCATCAACCTCAGGGGCAGGCGCAGGCGAGTGGCGAGATCTCCGAAGAGGAGGGCCAGGGTCACGGGCCAGCCGCTCCGGCCGGCCAGGACCCTGTGCGGGTCGATGTACTCGATACCGGGAGAGCCGTTCGGCGCCTGCGTGAAACCCAGCTCCTGGAAGAAGAGTCTGTTAAAGGCGAGAATCTTCTGATACGGTTCCTCGTTCGCATCCAGACGCGCTCGGAAGGACTCCGCCCAGCCCTGGAGGATGATCTCGGCCCGCTCGGGCGACAGCTCCGGATTCTCGGCCTGGGCCAGAAGGAGCGCGGCCCGGAGGGGATCGAGTCCCGACTTTCGGGAGCTCAGTTCCCGGGCGAACTGCCTTCGGATGCGCTCTGGGGTCGGCATCTTCGACTCTCGGGCTGGAAGAGGGCGGGAAGACTCTCCAGATTTTGGAGATTCTCGATCCCCTTCCTGGGGTCTGCGGGGGTTCTCAACCCCTGTTTGGAATATAAGTCGCTGATCTACAAGAGACAAACTGCTTCACCGATTTCTGGAATTATTTCGTTTTCTCGAAAGGGAACCTCATGAACGGAAAGGGCAAGGGGCTCGAGCACTGGCTGAGGGAGATCCTGCCCCTGCCCACGGCGCCCTTCCACGAGGAGCGCGTGTCCGAACGAGTGCAGCGCTTCGCTCGCGAGCGTGGACTCGCCTGTCGGCGCGACCGCGCGGGAAACCTGCTGCTGGAGTACCGCCGTCCCGGGGCGGCGACGAGCCCGGTCGCCTTCACCTGCCACATGGATCACCCGGGCTTCGAGGTCCTCGACTGCCGCGGGCGTCAGGCCCGCCTGCGCCTGCTCGGCGGCGTGGAGGAGCCCACCCTGCGTGGTAGCCGCATCCTGATCCACGGCGCCGAGGGGGCCGTGCGGGCGGAAGTCCGTTCAGTGCGCATGGCTGCCGACCGTCGCAAGGAGCACACGACCCTCCGCGTGCGCTGCGAGGCCCCGGTCGCGCCGGGCGACTGGGGGCACTTTGACCTCGTACCGCTCTCCCTGGCCGGGGGAAAGATCCGCTCCAAGGCCCTCGACAACGTGCTCAGCGTCGCCATCATCCTCGCGCTCCTGGACGGACTGGCGGCTGCGCGGCGCAAGGCCCACGTCTACGGCGTCTTCACGGTGGCCGAGGAGGTCGGCTTCGTCGGCGCGATGGAACTGGCCCGGGGCAGGATGCTGCCACGCCGGGTACCGCTCGTGGTCATGGAGACGAGCAGGGAGCTGCCCTCCTTCGAGATCGGGGGCGGGCCCGTGGTGCGGGTGGGCGACCGGATCAGCGTCTACGACGATGAGCTGACTCGCTGGCTGAGCGAGACAGCCGAACGCCTGGCCGAGAGAGATGGGGACTTTCGCTGGCAGCGGGCCCTCATGCCGGGCGGCGCCTGCGAGGCCACGCTATTCCAGCTCGCAGGCTGGCGGGCCGGCGCCCTCGCGATCGCGCTGGCCAACTACCACAACATGGGTGCGAAGGGCGCTGCCGCGGAGTGGGTGGACCGTCGGGACGCCGAGCAGATGCTTGAGCTTCTGGAGGCCCTGGCCCTGCGGGGACCCCGCCCCGGCCGCTCCGAGGATCTGCTGCGCCGCCTCTACCGTCAGCACCGCCGCTACGCGGGCCGATTCAAGGCGCGGTCGCGAGGATAGTCACAGCTAAGCGCTTGTATTGCTGGAGGCTGCGGAGCCCCGCGTTGCCGCCCCAGAAACCCCCGTGCTATAATGCTATAGTTGAGGATCGAGATTCGGGAACGGCCCCGCGCTCTTCCGCGAGCCGTTCCCTGCCCAGGCTGCGTCTCCACCCAACGAAGGGGGAAACCCATGCGTTCTCTGATCCTGCGTTCGACCGCGGCGATCGGCTTGCTGCTCCTGCTCGCGGGGTCCGCGCCCGCCCACGAAGCCGAGTGCCGCGCGACCGTGCCCTACACGATCCAGAACATCGAGGCCGCCGAGACCGAGGGGCTCATCACGCCGGACGAGGCGGCGCTGAACAAGATCTACCACATCTTCGATCCGGAGAAGGTGGACGCGCGCTTCCTCGTCGAGGACGACGTCCCGGGCCGCTGCGCCACGCCGATAATCGCGTCGATCCTCGCCAGCGATCTGCTGAGCGACGCGGTGAAGGAAACGCTGCAGGGCTACATCCACGCTCCGCCGCCCATCGGCGACCGCGTCCTCTACATCTCGCCCAGCGGCATCTTCCGCCTGAACTACCTCACCAGCGGCCCCAACGCGGTGCCCTTGGCGGATGACGACAGCAGCGGCGTGCCCGACTTCGTGGAGTGGTGCGCGGGTTACCTGGACTACTCCTGGCAGCGGGAGATCGACGAGCTGGGCTTCGTCCCGCCGGTCATCATCCCCGGCACCGACTACTACATCTCCTTCGAGAACATGGGCTACTATGGCTACACGACGCCCCTGGGCAGCGGGCGCACGCGCATCACGCTGCACCGCAACTTCCTGAGCTTCCCGGCCAACGACGATCCCGACGGAGACCAGAAGGGCGCCGCCAAGGTGACCTGCGCCCACGAGTTCAAGCACGCCAGCCAGTACGCGGGCAGCAACTGGTGGGAAGGCACCGAGTGGATCGAGCTGGACGCCACCTCGTTGGAGGAAGTCGTCTATCCCCAGACCAACGACTACAAGTGGTACATCAACAGCAGCGGCAGCCCGCTCCGCAGCCCCGAGCAACCCCTGGACTACCTCACGATGGGCGGCTACGAGGACGCGATCTGGCAGCTCTACATGGCCGGAATTTTCGGCGTGCAGATCCTGCCCGACATCTGGAACCACCGCGCCAACAACCCGCCCGGTCCCATGACTGGCACCTTCGACACCATTCTCCAGGACTACGGCAGCAGCCTCGAGGAGACCTGGGGACTCTGGACGCGCTGGAACTATCTCACCGGCTGGCGCACCTGGGACGGCTACGGCTACGCGGATTCCGACATCTTCTTCGCCTGCGCGACGGTGGCGAACACGTCGGGCCTTCCCGCGAGCCCGATCAACACCACGGTGAGCCACCTCGCCTGCCGCTACGGCCGGCACTACGCCCTGTCGGGACTCGAGGGCTCGCCGAAGGTGATCGTCGACGGAGAGAGTGGCATCGCCTTCCACCCACAGGTGATCGTGTGGAAGCTCGATGACACGGTCGACTTTTACGAGGTCGCGCTGGACGCCAACAACGACGGCGAACTGGTGATCGCCACGCCCTACAGCGCGATCGACGAGATCGGCGTGACGCTGCCGAACGGTGATACGACCGGCAACAACCGCACGATCAGCTACGACCTGGACACGGCAACGACGGGCGTGGACGAAATCCCCGGCTTCGACATGAAGCTGCACCCGAATTACCCGAATCCGTTCAACCCCAAGACCACGATCCGTTTCGAGCTGGCGGCCGCCTCGCAGGTCGAGCTATCCGTCGCGACGCCCAGCGGCCGCGTCGTGCGGCACCTGCTCCGCGGCGAGGTCTACGAGGGCGGCGAGCACCAGCTCGTCTTCGACGGCAAGGACGACGCGGGCGGCGATTTGCCAAGCGGCGTCTACTTCGCGATGCTGAACCTCGGCGGCAGCCACAGCCAGCTCGCGAAAATGACCTTGCTCAAGTAAATACTCCGCCGGAGGTGACCCATCCCGGGCCCTCGGGCCCGGGATTTTTTATCTTCTCAGAGCATGCGGCCGTGGAGCAGAAATCGCATGAGAACAGCGACGAAAAGCGCTCCGGGCACGGTGGACCAACTGGTAGAATCCTGTCCTTTTTGGTCTGTTTCCCGGGCCTTTAACACATGCCTGTAATAATACCGATCTAGAGGCCCCGAGGGTCGACCCTCGCGAGCTCTTCAACCCATTGCCATGGCATCAGTTAAACAGTCACAATGAAGGTCATCCTCACGCACCAATCTCGCTACATTCCGGCCCATGAATTGCGTCTCGCAACGGACCGTCTGTGAGCTCTCTGAAATACATGGGACTCAATCAATCATCCCGGTTGACAAAATGCCATCTCTTGACAAGGATGCTGTCGCTCAATAGGGATGTGATACGAAGTCTGGGAGGACCCCCCAAGATGTCCCTCATCGCCGGCTGGCTGGAAATGCCGTGGTACGTGCTGGTACCGGGTGCCATGGTGGTGGGATGGATCTCCCAGGAGGTCTGCCGGGCCTTTGCAGTGGCCCTGGGGCTTCTCGATCACCCCAATTCACGCAAGATCCACACGCGGCCCGTTCCCCTGTCCGGCGGGCCGGGCATCTTCCTGCCCCTGTTCCTCCTTTACATCGTCTGGATGCTCCAGGGCGCGCCCGGCATGGGAATCCTGAGCGGCCTCGCCGTCGGTACAGCCTTCGCAGGGATCTTCCTCACGGGAGTCATCGACGACGTGCGGGGCATCTCGGCGAAGAAGCGTCTCGTGATCCAGGCCCTCGCGGCTCTCCTGCTCTGGTCGGCGGGCTTCCGTCTGGACGTCCTGCAGCTCGGCGGCTGGTCGCTGTCCTTCGGACTGCTCTCGCTGCCCATCACGCTCTTCTGGTTCATGGGCTTCATGAACACGAGCAACATGATGGACGGCATGGA